>NZ_JBWKIS010000020.1:0-170497 GCF_056432625.1 Streptomyces sp. NPDC045026 | reverse complement strand
TCGCCCGAACGGACCTTGTCCGCGAAGACGGCCATCTTGTCCAGGACCGCATGCACCTGCGGGACGACATCGACGCCGTCGACCTCGATCACCGCACCCCGCGGAGCCCGCAGCGCCGCGTGCAGAACAGCCCGGTCCTCCGTCGTGTTGATCTTCTCGCCACGGAACATGGCGTCCCGCTGCCCGAACACGTCGGTGGCGGTGGCCAGTTCCTGGAGCAGGGCGAGCGTCTCGTCCGTGATCAGGTGCTTGGAGTAGTCGATGTGCAGATCGCCGACCTGGACGGTGTAGCGCCCGGCGCGGTCCGGGTCGGTGGCGAACAGATCCCGCAGGTGGACCTGGCGCTGCTTCGCGCGGTGGTCCGACAGGGCCGTCCACTGGGGGCGGACCGTGAGGTGCGGGGTGGTGTCAGGCATGTTGAACGCGCTCCTTGGTGCCGTCGCCGCGCAAGGCGATGGCGTACATCTCGTCCGCGTCGAGGCGGCGGAGTTCTTCGGCGATCAGCTCGGAGGTGGTGCGGACCTTGAGGGCCAGGGTGCGCTGCGGCTGGCCGGGCAGGGTGAGCTGCGCGAGGGGCCCGTCGGGGCGGTCGATGCGGATCTCGCCGCCCGCCGTGCCGAGGCGGACGGCGGTGACGACCGGGCCCTCAGTGGTGACGCGCTCGACGGGCACGCCGAGGCGGACGCCCAGCCAGCGGGCTAGCAGCTCGGCGCTGGGGTTCTCGGCCTCGCTCTCGACGGCCGCCGAGGTGATCTCGGCGCCGGCCTGGTCGAGGGCGGCGGCGAGCATGGAGCGCCACGGGGTGAGGCGGGTCCAGGCCAGATCGGTGTCGCCGGGGGCGTACGAGGCCGCGCGGGCGGCCAGCGCGGACAGCGGGTCCTCGACGGCGTACGTGTCGGTGATGCGGCGCTGGGCGAGCGCTCCCAGGGGGTCCTTGGCGGGAACCTCGGGGGCGTCGACGGGCCACCAGACGACGACGGGCGCGTCCGGGAGCATCAGTGGCAGGACGACGGAGTCGGCGTGCTGGCCGACCTCGCCGTACAGGCGCAGCAGGACGGTCTCGCCGGTACCGGCGTCCGCGCCGACCCTGACCTCGGCGTCGAGGCGGTTGCCCTGGCGGTCGCGGGGCGAGCGGGCGTGCCGCTTGATCACGACGAGGGTGCGCGAGGGGTGCTCGCGCGAGGCCTCCTCCGCGGCCTTGATGGAGTCGTAGGCGTTCTCCTCGTCGGTCACGATGACCATCGTGAGGACCATGCCCACGGCCGGGGTGCCAATCGCCCTGCGGCCTTCCACCAAGGCCTTGTTGACCTTGCTTGCCGTCGTGTCGGTGAGGTCGATCTTCATGGCCTGCGCCAGCTCCGTCCGTCTCGTGCGAGCATCTCGTCCGCTTCCTTCGGGCCCCAGCTTCCCGAGGCGTACTGCGCGGGCCGGCCGTGGGCGTCCCAGTGGCCCTCGATCGGGTCGAGGATCTTCCAGGACTCCTCCACCTCCTCCGTGCGGGGGAAGAGGTTGGCGTCGCCGAGCAGGACGTCCAGGATGAGCCGTTCGTAGGCCTCCGGGCTGGACTCGGTGAAGGACTCGCCGTAGGCGAAGTCCATCGACACGTCCCTGATCTCCATCGACGTACCCGGGACCTTCGAGCCGAAGCGTACGGTCATGCCCTCGTCGGGCTGGACGCGGATGACGATCGCGTTCTGGCCGAGTTCCTCCGTGGCGGTGGAGTCGAACGGGGAGTGCGGGGCGCGCTGGAAGACGACGGCGATCTCGGTGACGCGGCGGCCGAGGCGCTTGCCGGTGCGCAGGTAGAAGGGGACGCCCGCCCAGCGGCGGTTGTCGACCGACAGCTTGATGGCCGCGTAGGTGTCGGTCTTCGACTTGGGGTCGATGCCGTCTTCCTGGAGGTAGCCGGGGACCTTCTCGCCGCCCTGCCAGCCGGCCGCGTACTGGGCGCGGACGGTGTGCTCGCCGAGGTTCTCGGGCAGCCGCACCGACTTGAGGACCTTGAGCTTCTCGGTGAGGAGCGATTCCGCGTCGAAGGAGGCCGGTTCCTCCATGGCGGTCAGCGCCATGAGCTGGAGGAGGTGGTTCTGGATGACGTCACGGGCGGCGCCGATGCCGTCGTAGTAGCCGGCGCGGCCGCCGATGCCGATGTCCTCGGCCATCGTGATCTGCACGTGGTCGACGTAACTCCGGTTCCAGATGGGTTCGTACATCTGGTTGGCGAAGCGGAGGGCCAGGATGTTCTGGACGGTCTCCTTGCCGAGGTAGTGGTCGATGCGGAAGACCTGGTCGGAGTCGAAGACGTCGTGCACGATCGCGTTGAGTTCGCGGGCGCTGGCCAGGTCGTGGCCGAACGGCTTCTCGATGACGGCGCGGCGCCAGGAGCCCTCGGGTCCGTCGGCGAGGCCGTGCTTCTTGAGCTGCTGCACGACCTGCGGGAAGAACTTGGGCGGCACGGAGAGGTAGAAGGCGTAGTTGCCGCTGGTGCCGCGCTTCTCGTCGAGGTCGTCGACGGCCTCGCGCAGCTGCTTGAACGCCGTGTCGTCGTCGAAGTCGCCGGGGATGAAGCGCATGCCTTCGACGAGCTGCTGCCAGACCTCCTCGCGGAACTCGGTGCGGGAGTGCTCGCGCACCGCGTCGTGGACGACCTGGGCGAAGTCCTGGTCCTCCCACTCGCGGCGGGCGAAGCCGACGAGCGAGAAGCCCGGCGGCAGCAGCCCGCGGTTGGCGAGGTCGTAGACCGCCGGCATCAGCTTCTTGCGGGACAGGTCGCCGGTGACGCCGAAGATGACGAGGCCGGAGGGGCCCGCGATGCGCGGCAGGCGGCGGTCGCGGGGGTCCCTCAGCGGGTTCTGCCAAGCAGTGGTGCTCACTTGGCCTGCGCCTCCTTGTCGGCGAGGCGGCCGGCGACCGTGCCGAGCAGGTCGTTCCACGCCACGTCGAACTTGGCGACGCCCTCGTCCTCCAGCTGCTGCACGACCTCGTCGTAGGAGATGCCGAGCGCGTCGACGGCCTTGAGGTCGGCGCGGGCCTGCTCGTAGCCGCCCGTCACCGTGTCGCCGGTGATCTCGCCGTGGTCGGCGGTGGCCTTCAGGGTGGCCTCGGGCATGGTGTTGACCGTGCCCGGGGCGACGAGCTCGTCGACGTACAGGGTGTCCTTGTACGCGGGGTCCTTGACGCCGGTGGAGGCCCACAGCGGGCGCTGCTTGTTGGCGCCGGCGGTCTCCAGCTTGCTCGCGCGCTCGGAGGCGAAGACCTCTTCGTACGCCTCGTACGCGAGACGGGCGTTGGCGAGGGCGGCCTTGCCCTTGAGGGACTTGGCTTCGTCGCTGCCGATCTGGTCGAGGCGCTTGTCGATCTCGGCGTCGACGCGCGAGACGAAGAAGGAGGCGACGGAGTGGATGCCCGCCAGGTCGATGCCCGCGGCCTGCGCCTTCTCCAGGCCCGCGAGGTAGGCGTCCATGACGGCCTTGTAGCGGTCGAGGGAGAAGATCAGGGTGACGTTGACACTGATGCCGAGGCCGATGACCTCGGTGATGGCCGGGAGGCCCGCCTTCGTCGCCGGGATCTTGATCATGACGTTCGGGCGGTCGACCAGCCAGGCGAGCTGCTTGGCCTCGGCGATCGTGGCCTCGGTGTTGTGGGCCAGGCGCGGGTCGACCTCGATGGAGACGCGGCCGTCGCGGCCCTGCGTCGCGTCGTACACGGGGCGCAGGATGTCGGCGGCGGCGCGGACGTCGGCGGTGGTCATCATGCGGACCGCCTCGTCGACGGTGACGCCGCGCGTGGCGAGGTCGGCGAGCTGCTCCTCGTAACCCTCACCGGAGCCGATGGCCGCCTGGAAGATCGAGGGGTTCGTCGTGACGCCCACGACGTGGCTGTTCTCGATGAGTTCGGCGAGGTTGCCGGACTCGATGCGCTTGCGGGACAGGTCGTCCAGCCAGATGGAAACGCCTTCGCCGGCAAGGGACTTGAGGGGCTTGACGGTGGAGTCGGCGTTGCTCATGTTCTTCATCTTCCTTCGGGTGTACGGGTGCGTACGGGTGCCTATGGGTCAGGCGCGGGCGGCGGTGAGGGACTCGCGCGCCGTGGCGGCGATGTTGTCGGCGGTGAAGCCGTACTCGGCGAAGAGCGTGCCGGCGTCGGCGGAGGCGCCGAAGTGCTCCAGGGAGACGATGCGGCCGGCATCGCCGACGTAGCGGTACCAGGTCAGGCCGATGCCGGCCTCGACGGCGACGCGCGCCTTGACGGACGACGGCAGGACGCTGTCCTTGTAGTCCCGCGCCTGCTCCTCGAACCACTCGACGGACGGCATCGACACGACGCGCGTGCCGATCCCCTCGGCCTCCAGCTGCTCGCGGGCGGCCACGGCGAGGTGCACCTCGGAGCCGGTCGCGATCAGGATCAGGTCGGGCGTCGCGGTGGAGGACTCGCGCAGGACGTAACCGCCCTTCGCCGCCTGCTCGTTGAGCTCGTAGGTGGGCACGCCCTGGCGGGTCAGGGCGAGGCCGTGCGGGGCGGGCTTGGTGGTGCCGCGGCGCAGGATCTCGCGCCAGGCGACGGCGGTCTCGTTGGCGTCGGCCGGGCGGACGATGTTCAGGCCCGGGATGGCGCGCAGGGAGGCGAGGTGCTCGACGGGCTGGTGCGTGGGGCCGTCCTCGCCCAGGCCGATGGAGTCGTGGGTCCACACGTACGTCACGGGGAGCTGCATCAGCGCGGAGAGGCGGACGGCGTTGCGCATGTAGTCCGAGAAGACGAGGAACGTGCCGCCGTAGATGCGGGTGTTGCCGTGCAGCGCGATGCCGTTCATCTCGGCGGCCATCGAGTGCTCGCGGATGCCGAAGTGGATCGTGCGGCCGTACGGGTCGGCCTCCGGCAGCGGGTTGCCCTTGGGCAGGAACGAACTGCCCTTGTCGATGGTCGTGTTGTTCGAGCCCGCGAGGTCGGCCGAGCCGCCCCACAGCTCCGGGATGACCGGGCCGAGCGCCTGGAGGACCTTGCCGGACGCGGCACGCGTCGCGACCTTCGTGCCCTCGTCGAAGGTCGGGAGCGCCTGCTCCCAGCCCTCGGGGAGGCGGCCGGCGACGATGCGGTCGAGCAGGGCGGAGCGCTCGGGCTCGGCCGTGCGCCACTCGCCGAGGCGCTTGTCCCACTCGGCGTGCGCGTCGGCGCCGCGGTCGAGGGCCCCGCGGGTGTGGGCGATGACGTCGTCGGCGACCTCGAAGGTCTGCTCCGGGTCGAAGCCGAGGACGCGCTTGGTGGCGGCGATCTCCTCGGCGCCGAGCGCGGAGCCGTGGGAGGCCTCGGTGTTCTGCGCGTTCGGGGCGGGCCAGGCGATGATCGTGCGCATCGCGATGATGGAGGGTCGGCCGGTCTCGGCCTTGGCCGCGGCCAGGGCCTCGTACAGGGCGTGCACGTCGGTGTCGCCGTCGGCCTTGGGCTCGATGCGCTGGACGTGCCAGCCGTAGGCCTCGTAGCGCTTGAGGACGTCCTCGGAGAAGGCGGTGGCGGTGTCGCCCTCGATGGAGATGTGGTTGTCGTCGTAGACGAAGACGAGGTTGCCGAGCTTCTGGTGGCCGGCGAGGGAGGAGGCCTCGGCGGAGATGCCCTCCTCCAGGTCGCCGTCGGAGACGATCGCCCAGATGGTGTGGTCGAAGGGGGACTCGCCCTCGGGGGCCTCGGGGTCGAAGAGGCCGCGCTCGTAGCGGGCCGCCATGGCCATGCCGACGGCGTTGGCGACGCCCTGGCCGAGCGGGCCGGTCGTCGTCTCGACACCGGCGGTGTGGCCGTACTCGGGGTGGCCCGGGGTCTTCGAGCCGTGGGTGCGGAACGCCTTCAGGTCGTCGAGCTCCAGCTCGTAGCCGGACAGGAAGAGCTGGGTGTAGAGGGTGAGGCTGGTGTGGCCCGGGGAGAGGACGAAGCGGTCGCGTCCGGTCCACTCGGGGTCGGCCGGGTCGTGGCGCATGACCTTCTGGAAGAGGGTGTACGCGGCGGGGGCCAGGCTCATCGCCGTGCCCGGGTGGCCGTTGCCGACCTGCTGCACGGCGTCGGCCGCGAGCAGGCGCGCGGTGTCGACGGCACGCCGGTCGAGGTCACTCCACTCGAAGGGGCCGAGGGCGTCCGGTGTCTGCGTGCTCATCTGTACGACTTCCTTCGCATCCGTGTGGCATCCGAGGTACCGAAAGGCACCGCCCGACAGGACCGAAAGCCCTGGTCGAACTACCTACGAATCTAAAGGTCATACTTTTGGCGCGGCAGGTGCGCCCGTGCCAGCGTTCGGTGAAAATGGGACACCCGTAAGAGGCCGAGCCGGTTTGAGTCAAGGAAAGTGGATGACGGAGCAGGGTGGCGCACATCCGAGCGCACATATGGGAGCCGCGGAGCACATCCGTACGTATCCCTTCGACCCGAGCGCCAGCGTGTCCGGGGTCGGGATACAGATCGGCCCGATGGGCACGGAGGGCCCCTGGGCGGGTGGCATCGGCCTGTCGCGCCGCGTGCACCGGATCGACTTCCACGTCCTGCTCTTCTTCCGCGAGGGCCCGGTCCACCACATGATCGACTTCACGGAGTACGAGGTCGGCGCCGGCGACATCCTGTGGATCCGCCCCGGCCAGGTGCACGGCTTCTCGACGAGCGAGCGCTACGTCGGCACGGCACTCACCATGCAGCCCGGCTTCCTGCCGCGCGCGATCGTCGAGGCGACGGGCCTGTACCGCTACGACCGGCCGCCCCTGCTCCACCCCGACGAGGCCCAAATCGCCGCACTGGACGCCTCGTTGGAGCAGTTGAAGCGCGAGTACCTGGACACGGCGACGCTCCCGCTCAGCCTGCACACGTCGGTACTGCGGCACTCCCTGACGGCGTTCATGCTGCGGGTGGCCCACGTGTCGGCGCAGGCGGCGGCGGACGAGTGCAGACCGCAGCCGGACACGACGTTCAGCCGCTTCCGCATGGCGGTCGAGCAGGGCTTCACCACGAACCACAGCGTGAGCGCGTACGCCGACGAGCTCGGCTACTCCCGGCGCACCCTCGTCCGCGCGGTGCGGGCGGCGACCGGCCAGACCCCCAAGGCGTTCATCGACCGCCGGGTGATCCTGGAGGCCAAGCGCCTACTCGCCCACACGGACCTGCCGGTGGGCCGGATCGGCGTGGCGGTCGGCATCGCGGACTCGGCGAACTTCTCCAAGTTCTTCCAGCAGCACGCGGGCGTGACGCCGGCGGCATTCCGGGCCGAACAGGTCTGATAAGTCCCTTTTTTACGGGATGCGCCTACGTTTCCCCGGATACACACGCGCCCGCGGCGGCCCCATTTCACCCTGCGCAACGGGGGGTTGACCGTTCCCCCACCGCCCCTTACGTTGCTCGCACCTCCCGCAGGTATATCGATTAACCACTCTCGGTTGGAGACATACCGCTGTGCCCCCTGTGCCCTCGACGATGAGTCGGCGCGGATTCCTCGCCGCCGGTGGCGCACTCGCCGCCGCCTCCGCCCTGTCCGGCTGCTCCGCCCTCGCCGCCGCCGACGACGACCCCGACACGCTCGTGGTGCACAGCCAGCTCGGCACCACGGCCCCCGGCTCCCCCACCTACCTCTCGGCCCTGGACCGGTTCCGTGAGGAGACCGGCCTCAAGGTGCGCAACCTCGTCAACGGCGACGACCTCGCGCAGGTCTACGAGACCTCGCGACTGGCCCGCAAGGAGCCGGACGTCGTCATGGTGAACCTCTACGACAAGACGCTGGCCTGGACCGAGGTCGGGGCCGCCGTGGACGTGAAGGGCTACCTGGACGACTGGGGGCTGCGCGAGCGGGTGCTGCCGGTGGCCCTCGACGCCTGGACCGACAGCAAGGGACGGCTGCGGGCGTTCCCCTACTTCGCCACCAACTGGCCGGTCGCCTACAACCGGGCGCTCCTCGACAGGGCGGGGGTCGGCGAGATCCCCGCCACCGGGGACCAACTCGTCGCGGCCGCACGGAAGTTGCGCAGGAAGGGCCTCGCGCCCGTCACGGTCGGCGGCAATGACTGGACCGGGCAGAAGCTGCTCGCGCAGATCATCCAGACGTTCCTGACCGAGGACGAGGCCCGGCACGTCTACGCGACCGGGGACTTCGGCGGCCGGGGCGCACGGCAGGGCATCGACTACTTCGTGGAGCTGCGCGACGCGGGGGTGTTCGCCGACAAGGCGCAGGGCCTCACCTCGGACTCGATGACGACGCAGTTCAACACGCAGGCCGCGGCGATGCAGTCGGCGATGTCGTCGGCGCTCGCGAAGGTGCCGGAGCCGGTGGCGCGCCACACGGACGTGGGCGGCTGGCCGCTTGCGCCGGGCGCGGCGCACGACAAGCCGACGATCCTGCGCACGTACACGCTGATCGGCTTCTGGGTCAGCCCGAACGGCACGAAGAAGATCGACGCCGTCGAGAAGTTCCTTCGGTTCATGTACCGCCCGGACACCGTCTCGCGGTTCATCAAGGAGGCCGGGCGCGACATGGCGCTGCGGTCCGACACGGTCAGCTCGGACTTTCCGCTGGTCGCGGCCGCGCAGCGGCTCGGCGGCGAGGTGGGCCAGGTGCTGCTGCCCGACCTCTTCGTCCCGCCGGCCGCGACGCAGCCGCTGATCACGGCGACGAGTACGTCCTTCACGCGCGGCACGAGCGCGGCCCAGGTCCGCTCGGTGCTCGAGGCCGCGTACCGCGGCGTCTGACCGCCCGCCCCCATCTCTCCTCACCGGTAAGGGAGTTGCTCATGACGACGATGACGTCGACAGCGGGCGAGACCGCGGTCCGCCGCCCCACCCCGTCCTCCCCGGACACCGCCCGGCGCCCGCGCCGCCAGGGCGGCACGATCCTCGCGCTGCCCGCGCTCGTCTGGTACCTCGTGTTCATGGTCGGCCCGCTGGTCGCCATCTTCGTGGTGGCGGCCCTGCACTGGCCGGGCATGCTGCAGCCGGTGTCGTTCGCCGGGTTCGACAACGTACGCACGGTCTTCGACGACCCGGTGTTCTGGGACGCGGTGAGCAACACGGCGATCCAACTCGTCGTCGCCATCCCGGTGATGGTGGTGTGCGCGTACATGCTGGGCTACTACGTCGCGCAGAAGCCGCCCGGCCACAAGGTCATCCGCTATCTCCTGTTCATCCCCGGGCTGATCTCGACCCCGGCGAAGGCCATGGTCTTCTACGCAGCCCTCTCCCCCGACGGCCTGGTCAACGGCGGCCTGAAGGCGGTCGGTCTCGGTTCTGTCGCCGACGCGTGGCTCGCCTCGCCGTCCACCGCCCTCGCCTGTCTGATCGCGCTGGACATCTGGGCGGGGATCGGCTTCACCGCGGTGCTGTTCGCGGCGCGGCTCGGCAGTGTGCCGGACGAGCTGGGCGAGGCGGCACAGCTCGACGGGGCCGGGCACTGGCGGACCATGTGGCGCATCCACTTCCCGGTGATCAAGGACTATGTGGGCGTCGTGACGATGCTCCAGTTCCTGTGGACGCTGTTCGGCTCGGCGCAGCATGTGCTGCTGCTGACGCAGGGAGGTCCGGGCAGCTCGTCGACGACGCTGTCCTTCCTCGTCTACCAGAAGGCGTTCATCGCGGCCGACCTCGGCTACAGCCAGACCGTCGGGGTCGTCCTCTTCCTCGCCGGGCTCGTCGGACTGCTCGCCATCCGGCGCGCGTTCCGCCAGAACCACTGATCGGAGCCGTCGCCATGAAGTCCGTCAAGCACAGCCGCCTCGGCAGGTCCTGGCTGCCCGCCCACATACTCGTCTGGCTCTACGCGGTGCTGCTCGTCGTGCCGCTGTACTACTTCGTCGCCTCGGCGTTCAAGACGAACGAGGAGATCTTCGCCGACCCGTTCGCGCTGCCGTCGTCGTTCGGCCTCGGCAACTTCAGCACCGCCTTCCACAGCGCCGACCTCGGGCTCGCCGTCGTCAACTCGGCTCTGGTGACGGTGTTCTCGCTCGTCTTGACGCTGGCGCTCGCGATACCGGCGGCGTTCGCGCTGGCACGCTCGACGGGCCGGCTCGCCTCGGTGGTCGAGGCCGTCTTCTCGCTGGGGTTCCTGATCCCGACGTTCGCGGCGCTCTTCCCGACGTTCCTGCTCGCCGCGGCCACCGGCCTGTTCCACACCCGCACGTTCATGATCCTGTTCCTGCCGGCCACGGCGCTGCCGCTCTCGGTGGTGATCCTGGTCCAGTTCATGCGGACCATCCCCCGGGAGATGGAGGAGGCGGCCCGCATGGACGGCGCCTCGACCTTCGCGGTGCTCCGGCACGTGTACACGCCGATGTGCCTGCCCGGCATCGCGACGGTGCTGCTCCTGAACTTCCTGACGTTCTGGAACGAGTACCTGTACTCGCTCGTGATCATCGGACCGGACCCCGCGCAGCGCACGGTCCAGGTGGCGCTGCCCACCCTGAAGTCCATCACCGGCACGGACTACGGCGTCCTGACCGCGGGGACCGTCCTCACCCTCGTACCCGTGTGGGTCGTCTATACGGTGCTCCAGAAGCGGATGCAGCAGGCACTCGTCAGTGGGGCGGTGAAGATGTGAGCAAGGCCCGAACCGGAAACCGGCCGACCATCAAGGCGGTGGCGGCCGCGGCAGGTGTGTCGACGGCGGCGGTGTCGCAGGCGTTCAACGACAAGGGGCGCCTCGCCGAGCCGACGCGGCGGCGGATCCTCGACGCGGCGGCGGAGCTCGGCTGGTCGCCGAGCGCGTCGGCGGCGGCGCTGCGCAGTGCCCGTACCCGTACGCTCGCGCTCGTCGTGCGCAGGCCCACCGACGTGCTCGGGGCCGACCCGCACTTCAGTGAGCTGATCACCGGCATAGAGGGCGAGTTGGCGCCGCGCGGCTACGGACTTCTCCTGCATCTCGTCGCCGGTGTCGACGAGGAGAGCGCCCTGTACGAGCGGCTCGCCGCGGAGGGCCGGGTCGACGGGGCCGTCCTCACCGACGCGCGGGCCGACGACCCGCGCCCGGCCCTGCTGCGCCGCCTCAGGCTTCCGTCGGTGCTGCTCGGCGCGCCCGACCCGGAGGCCACCGTGCCGACCGTCGGGCTCGGCAATCAGGGGTCGGGCGTCCACGAGGCGGTCGACCACCTGCTCGGACTCGGCCACCGGCGCATCGCGTACGTCTGCGGTCCCGCCGAGCTCCAGCACACCCGGCTGCGCCGCACCGTCTTCGAGGAGACGCTCGACCTCGCCGGGCTCCGTCCCCTCGCCGTCCTGAGCACCGACTTCTCGGAAGCCGCCGCCGTCGCCGCGACCGAGGAGCTCATCGGGCGCGCCGAGCGGCCCACCGCGATCGTGTACGCCAACGACTCGATGGCCGTGTGCGGCATCGGCACCGCCCAGCGCGCCGGCCTGCGCGTGCCGGACGACCTGTCCGTCGTCGGCTACGACAACCTGCCGCTCGGCAGCTGGCTGCACCCGCGCCTGACGACCGTCGACCAGCAGGTGCAGCGGGTCGGCGCGGCCGCCGCGCGCGTGCTGCTCGCCCGGTGCGGCGAGGACGTCCCCGAGACACCGCTCGAAGGGCGCCCGCACCTGGTCGTCCGCGAGTCGACCGGCCCCGCAACCCCCTGAAAAATCCCGCATTCCAACGGAGCTAGGTACCACCATGCGACGCCACAGCGCCCACCTCACCCACGACTCCGCCGTCCTGCCCTGGCTCGGCGCCAACTTCTGGTCCCGCACCGGCGGGCCCCTGATGTGGCGCGACTACGACCCGAAGGTGGTGCGCGAGGAGCTGGAGGTGCTGCGGGCGCACGGCCTGAACATGACCCGCTCGTTCTTCTACTGGCCCGACTTCCACCCCGAACCGCACCGCATCGACGAGGAGTTGTGCGAGCGCTTCCGTGACTTCCTCGACGCGCACACCGAGTCGGGCATGGGGACGGTGCCGACGTTCATCGTCGGGCACATGTCCGGTGAGAACTGGGATCCGGCCTGGCGCGGCGGCCGCGACCTGTACGAGGACGTGTGGATGGTCGGCCGCCAGGCGTGGTTCGCGTCGCAGATGACGCGCCGCTTCAAGGACCACCCGGCGGTCACGGGCTGGCTGATCACCAACGAGATGCCGGGCTACGGGCGGATCTACCAGGTCGACCCGCCCTCCAGTGACGTCGTCACGGCGTGGGCGCAGGCCATGTGCAACGCGGTGCGCGCGGCCGGCGGCACCCAGCCCGTGTCCCTGGGCGACGGCGCGTGGGGCATCGAGGTGACGGGCCGCGACAACGGTTTCTCGCTGCGGGACACCGCCGAGTACGTCGACTTCGTGGGCCCGCACGTCTACCGCTCCGACACGGACCGGCCGCGCCAGCACTACCGGGCCGCCTTCGAGTGCGAGCTCGCGGCCGTCACCGGGCAGCCGGTGGTCCTGGAGGAGTTCGGCCTGTCGACGGACACGGTCTCCGCCGAGAACGCGGGCGTGTACTACCGCCAGACGCTGCACAACTCGCTGCTGGGCGGCGCGACGGGCTGGGTCGCCTGGAACAACACGGACTACGACGACCTGTGGGACCGGTCCCCCTACGACCACCACCCCTTCGAGATGCACTTCGGCATCACGGACAGCACGGGCACCCCGAAGGCCCCGCTCGTCGAACTCGCCGCGTTCGCCGAGGTGTTGGAGCGGGTCGACTTCGCGCGCTGCCGCCGCTCGGACGCCGGGGCCGCGCTGGTCGTGCCCGCGTTCCTGGAGCGCGGCTACCCGTACAGCCGCCCCGCCGACCGCCCGCTCATCTTCACCTCGCTCCACCAGGGGTACGTCGCGGCGCGCGCCGCCGACCTGGCCGTGGGCCTCACCCGGGAGGCGGACGGGATCAGCGAGGACGCGTCGCTCTATCTCCTGCCCGCGACACGGCAGTTGACGACGCGGACCCGGCGCGCCCTGGAACGGCGGGCCGCCGAGGGAGCGACGGTCTACCTGTCGTTCTGCTCGGGCGAGCACCCCGGCACGCGCGGGCCGTGGTTCGACGACCTGGACGGGCTGTTCGGGGTCGAGATGCAGCTGTCGTACGGCGTGGCGGAGCCGATCGAGGACGACGCCCTGGAGATGACGTTCACGAAGGACTTCGGGGGCATCAGGGCCGGTGAGACCCTGCGCTTCCCGGTCGCGGGCAACGAGGACAGCCGGGCGTACCTGCCGGTCGAGGCGCGCGAGGCGGAGGTCGTCGCCGTGGACGCGCACGGCCGCCCGGCACTCCTGTCGCGGGCGACCGGCCTCGGCCGCACCGTACTGGCGACGTATCCGCTGGAGCACATGGCCGCCCGCACGGCGCACGTCAACCCGGAGCAGACGCACCGGCTGTACGCGGCGCTCGCCGAGGTCGCCGGGGTGGCACGGCCCGTGACGGTCGGGAGCCCGTACGTGTCGGCCGATGTGCTGGTCCACGAGGACGGGCGGCGGTTCGTGTGGCTGGTGAGCCAGTCCGGGCAGGAGGTGACGGTGCGCCCGCAGGCGGCCGGGACCCTGCACGACGCGGGAACGGGCGAGCCCGTCACGGACGTCACCCTGGACCCGTACGGCGTGCGCGTCCTGGAACTGCGGTGAGCCAGCGCGCCGGTGGGGTGGGCCGGGTGATCGACGGCGGAGCTGATTGAATCGTCCGCATGTCACGCCCCGCCCCCACCTGCCCCTGCGGGCTCCCCTCCCCGTACGACGCCTGCTGCGGCCGCTACCACTCCGGAGGGGCGAACGCGCCCACCGCCGAGGCCCTGATGCGCTCCCGCTACTGCGCCTTCGCCGTCAAGGACGCCGCGTATCTGCTGCGGACCTGGCACCCGGCCACCCGGCCGACGGTCATCACCTTCGAGCCGGGCACGAAGTGGACCGGCCTGGAGATCCTGGGCACGAGCGAGGGGTCGGCCTTCCACAGCACCGGCACCGTGACGTTCCGGGCCGGCTACACCGACGGCGGACGGCCCGGCTCGCTGCACGAGCGCAGCAGGTTCATAAGGCTCGACGGCGCCTGGGTGTACGTGGACGGCGACTTCATCGAGTAGGAGCCGGCCCTGCGATCAGGGCGCGAGGATGTCCAGTTCCTGGAGCGCGCCCACCGCGATCTCGCGCGTGAGTGCCTCCGCGCGGATCGCGTCCCCCTCGCGGACGGCCTCGGCGACGTGCACATGGAGCGACACGGCCGCCGGGTCCGGGTCCTCGAACATCACCTGGTGGTGCGTGCGGCCCGCGAGGACCTCTGCGACCACGTCACCGAGGCGGGCGAACATCTCGTTGCCCGACGCGTTCAGGACGACCCGGTGGAATTCGATGTCGTGGACGAGGTACGCCTCCAGCTGATGGCCGCGTGACGTGGCGACCATGCCCAGCGCGCACTCGGTGAGCGCCGCGCACTGCTCGGGCGTGGCATGCGTGGCCGCGAGTCCGGCCGCGACCGGCTCGACCGCGGAACGCAGCACCGTGAGGGAGCGCAGCTGGCGCGGCCGGTCGGCGCCGGCCAGGCGCCAGCGGATGACCTGTGGGTCGTAGACGTTCCACTCCTGCGTGGGCCGTACGGTCACGCCGACCCGGCGCCGGGACTCCACGAGGTGCATCGACTCGAGCACCCTTACGGCCTCCCGCATCACCGAACGCGACACCTCGTAGCGCTGGGCCAGTTCGTCGGTGCGCAGCACGCTGCCCGGTGGGTACTCCCCCGCGGTGATGGCGGGGCCGAGGTTCTCCAGTACGTGGGCGTGCAGCCCCCGGCCCTGTGTGGTCATGACGTCAGCGTACGAGGCGGGCCAGGGGAATAAAAAGTCAGACTTTTATGTCACAGTCTCTTGAATTTGTCCGACCATTTGAGTTTCAGTGGCGTGACACAGCGATGTCGAAGAAGACAGCGAGGACGCGATGAACGCACGACGCACCCCCCACGTCGTCGTAGTCATGGGCGTGGCAGGGACCGGCAAGACCACGATCGGCCCCCTGCTCGCAGACAGGCTCGGCGTCCCGTACGCCGAGGGCGACGACTTCCACCCGCCGGCGAACATCGCCAAGATGTCGGCCGGCACCCCCCTGACGGACGACGACCGGTGGCCGTGGCTCGACGCCATCGGCGCCTGGGCGCACGGGCGGGCGGGACTCGGCGGCGTCGTCAGCAGCTCCGCCCTCAAGCGGAGCTATCGCGACCGGCTCAGGGCCGAGGCCCCCGGAGTCGTGTTCGTCCACCTCACGGGCGACCGCACCCTCATCGAGGACCGGATGTCGCACCGCCAGGGCCACTTCATGCCCACGGCCCTGCTGGACTCGCAGTTCGCCACGCTCCAGCCGCTCGCGGCGGACGAGGCGGGCGTCGACGTCGATGTGTCGGGCAGCCCCGAGGAGATCACGGAGCGGGCCGTCGCGGCCCTCGCCGACCTCGAGGGACAGCCTCCGTCCCCTCAGCGCCAGGCGCTGAAGTAGTCCCAGAAGTCTCCACCCACACCAAGGAAAAACCGTGACCAGTCTCAGCGTCGAGACGCTGGCAGCGGATGCCGTCGAACCGATCACCTCGGCGGGCCACGCCCAGCTGGGGATCGCCGTCCTCGCGGGCATCGCTGTCATCGTTCTGCTCATCACGAAGTTCCGGGTCCACGCCTTCCTGGCGCTGACCATCGGTTCTCTGGCCCTCGGAGCCTTCGCGGGCGCCCCGCTCGACAAGACCATCGTCAGCTTCACCGCGGGCCTGGGTTCCACGGTGGCCGGTGTGGGTGTACTGATCGCGCTCGGCGCGATCCTGGGCAGGCTGCTCGCCGACTCCGGCGGCGCCGACCAGATCGTCGACACGATCCTCGCCAAGGCTGGCGGGCGCGCCATGCCGTGGGCGATGGTCCTGATCGCCTCGGTGATCGGTCTGCCGCTGTTCTTCGAGGTCGGCATCGTGCTGCTGATCCCGGTCGTCCTGATGGTCGCCAAGCGCGGCAACTACTCGCTGATGCGCATCGGCATCCCGGCCCTCGCCGGCCTGTCGGTCATGCACGGTCTGATCCCGCCGCACCCCGGCCCGCTCGTCGCGATCGACGCGGTCGGCGCCAACCTCGGCGTCACGCTGGCCCTGGGTGTCCTCGTCGCCATCCCGACGGTGATCATCGCGGGTCCGCTGTTCTCCAAGGTCGCCGCCCGCTGGGTGGACGTCCAGGCCCCGGACAAGATGGTCCCGGGACGGGCCTCCGACGACCTGGAGAAGCGTCCGAGCTTCCGCGCCGCTGTCGCCACGATCCTGCTCCCCGTCGTCCTGATGCTCGCCAAGGCGCTCGTCGACATCGTCGTGGACAATCCCGAGCACACCGTGCAGCGCGTCTTCGACGTCATCGGCTCGCCGCTGATCGCCCTGCTCGCCGCCGTGATCGTGGCCATGTTCACCATGGGCCGCGCGGCCGGCTTCACCAAGGACCAGCTGTCCTCCACCGTCGAGAAGTCGCTCGCCCCGATCGCGGGCGTCCTCCTCATCGTCGGCGCGGGCGGCGGCTTCAAGCAGACCCTCGTCGACTCCGGCGTGGGCCAGATGATCCTCGACATCTCCAAGGACTGGTCGATCCCGGCCCTGCTGCTCGCCTGGCTGATCGCGGTCGTCATCCGCCTCGCCACGGGCTCCGCCACCGTCGCGACCATCTCGGCGGCCGGCCTCGTGGCGCCGCTCGCGGCCGACATGTCGACCGCGCACACGGCCCTGCTGGTCCTCGCGATCGGCGCCGGCTCGCTCTTCTTCAGCCATGTGAACGACGCGGGCTTCTGGCTGGTGAAGGAATACTTCGGCCTGAACGTCGGGCAGACCATCAAGACCTGGTCCGTCATGGAGACGATCATCTCGGTCGTCGCCGGTGGCCTGGTCCTGCTGCTGTCACTGGTCATCTAGCGGCCTCAGCCACCTGGCGGCCTCAGTCGGCCGGCGGGAGGCCTAATGAACTGGCTCCCTCTGTGGAGTGACTGGAGTAACCGAGTGATGACCCACCCCCTCTTCGACATCAGCGGCCGGACCGCCCTGGTGACCGGTTCCAGCCGCGGGATCGGGTTCGCCCTGGCCCGCGGCCTCCTGGAGGCCGGCGCGACCGTCGTCCTCAACGGACGCGACGAGGCCGCGCTCAAGGCAGCGGCCTCGGAACTCTCGGGCCTCGGCCCGGTCCACACCGCGGCGTTCGACGTCACGGACGGACCCTCCGTGGCCGCCGGAGTCGCCGGGATCGAGGAGAGGGTGGGTCCGCTCGACATCCTCGTCAACAACGCGGGCATGCAACTGCGCGCCCCGCTCCTGGAGTTCACCGACGCCGACTGGCACCGGGTGATCGACACCAATCTGACGAGCGCGTTCCTGGTGGGCCGTGAGGCGGCCCGCGGCATGGTCGAACGCGGCCACGGAAAGATCATCAACATCTGCTCGCTGCAGAGCGAGGTCGTGCGGCCCGGCATCGCGCCCTACGCCGCCACCAAGGGCGCCCTGAAGATGCTCACCAAGGGCATGTGCGCCGACTGGGGACCGTCCGGAGTCCAGGTCAACGGGCTCGGCCCCGGCTACATCGAGACCGAGCTGACCGCGCCGCTCGTCCGCGACGAGGAGTTCAGCGCCTGGGTCCGCCGCAGGACCCCCGCCGGCCGCTGGGGCCGCACCGACGACCTCGTCGGCGGCACGCTGTTCCTGGCCTCGCCCGCGTCCGACTTCGTCAGCGGGCAGATCCTGTACGTCGACGGCGGCATGACGAGCGTTCTCTAGAAGACCGCACAGCTGGAGGAGACCTGATGCTGGGCTGCGTGATCCACGGCGCGGGAGATCTGCGCGTCGACGAACTGCCCTCCCCCGAACCGGGTCCGGGCCAGGCGCTCGTAGCCGTCCGCTACGGCGGGGTGTGCGGCTCTGACCTGCACTACTGGCGCCACGGCGGCGTCGGCGACTTCCGGCTCCAGGAACCCATGCTGCTCGGCCACGAGGTCGTGGGCACGGTCATCTCGTACGGCGACGGAGCCACCGGCCCCGCGCCGGGCACGGCCGTCGCCGTGCACCCCGCCACCCCCTGCGGGACCTGCCCCGAGTGCGCGGACCGGCGGCGCAATGTGTGCCGCGACACCCGCTACCTCGGCAGCGCCGCCCGCACCCCGCACGTCCAGGGCGGTTTCGCCGCGCGGATCGCCGTCCCCGCCGCCCAGTTGAGGGCCGTGCCCGCCGGGCTTCCGCTCGACCGGGCCGCCCTCGCCGAGCCCCTCGCGGTGGCGCTGCACGCGGTGCGCCGGGCCGGACCGGTCGCGGGCAAGCACGTGCTCGTGACCGGCGCGGGCCCCATCGGCTGCCTCGTCGTCGCCGCGGCCAAGGCCGCCGGAGCGGCGCACGTGACCGCCACCGACCTCCTCCCCCAAGCTCTCCGGTACGCGCAACTCGCCGGTGCCGACACCCTCGTACACGCGGACGACCCGGCCGACAAGGGCTGGCCCGACGAGGCCCACGCGGCCGTCGAGGCGTCGGGGGTGGCCGCCGGGCTCGACAGCTGCCTGCGCCATGTGCGGCGCGGCGGTGTGGTCGTACAGCTCGGGATGCTGCCGCCGGGACAGAGCCCGTTCGCGGGGAACCTCGTGGTCAGCCGGGAGATCGAGCTGCGCGGGGCGTTCCGCTTCCACACGGAGTTCGACGACGCGCTGCGCCTGCTCGCCGAGCGGCCGGGGCTCGCGGAGCTGATCAGCGCGGTGGTCCCGGTGGCGGAAGCGGAGTCGGCGTTCGTGCTGGCCGCGGACCGCGCGCGGGCGTGCAAGGTCCTGCTGGACTTCGGCGCGAGCGCGTGACGCGGCGCCTTTAAGGCAGCCACTCGCCGTGCTCGCGCTCGGCCCACTCCCTCCCCACGAACCCGGTCCGCATCCCGAGCCGCGCCTCGGGGTCCGCCCAGGCCTTCGCGATGTGCCCGGCGATCACGATGCCGAGGGCGAGCGACAGCCAATCGTGCACGAAGGTGCTGCCGGTGCGCCAGGTCAGCGGCGTGAGGTGGGTGAACCACATGAGCAGGCCGGTGCCGAGCATCACCAGGACCGCTCCCCCGAGCCAGCCCGCGTACAGCTTCTGACCGGCGTTGAACTTGCCCGCGGGCCGTGGGCCGGAGCGACGCAGGGCGGAGCGCAGCCAGGTGCGGTCGTGCGGGACGAAGCGGTTCAGGCGGCGCAGGTCGGCACGGAAGGCGCGGGACGCGAGGCCGGCGAGGTAGGGCGCGGGCAGCAGGAGACCGGACCACTCGTGGAGCCTGACCACGAGTTCGCGGCGGCCGACGAGCTCCGCGAACTGGGGTACGTACAGGCAGGCCGCCGTCAGGACGCACAGGCCCATGAGGGCGGCCATGGACCGGTGGACCCAGGTCTCGGAGCGGGTGAAGCGCCTTACGCGCGCCGGGAGTTCAGTGGGTGGGTTCATCGTCGCGTCCGTTCGAGCGGCCGACCCACGCGTCCACGTCGTAGCCGCGCTCTTCCCAGTAGCCGGGTTCGACGCGGTCGGTGACGGTGATACCGGACAGCCATTTCGCCGACTTGTAGAAGTACATGGGGCCGACGTAGAGGCGGACGGGTCCGCCATGGGTGTGGCCGAGGGGCTTGTCCTGCATCCGCAGGGCGACGAGTACGTCGGCGCGGCGGGCCTGCGGCAGTGTGAGGCTCTCGCTGTACGTACCGTCGAAGCAGGTCAGCCGCAGTGCCTTGGCGGAGGGCCGGACCCCGGCCGCGTCGAGGATGCTGGACAGGCGTACGCCCTCGAAGGGGGTTTCCGGCACGCGCCACCCGGTGACGCACTGGACGTCGCGCACGAGGCGGGTCTGCGGGAGGGCCCGCAGCGCGGGGAGCGTATAGGTGGCGGGCCGGTCGACCAGGCCGTCGACGGTGAGGCGGTAGTCGGCGGCCGACCTGTGCGGGACGGACGAGGCCACCGAGTAGTAGCGGAAGCCGCCGCCGTTCGGCAGGAGGTCCGTCAGGCCGGTGGGGTCCTTGTCCGCGGCGCTGCCGAGGAAGGATTCGAGGCCGCGCTGGAGGGTGGGCGCGGCGGCGACGCCGAGGGCACCGAGTCCGAGCATGCCGAGGACGAGGCGGCGGCCGACGGGCGCTCCGCGCTGTTCGTCCCGCTCGGGCGGTACGGGTTCTTCCGGGTTCACACACTGATTCGAGCACCCGTGGCCTCCGGAGACCAGGGGCCACGGGTGTTCGTCAGCGTTCTGTCACTTCTCGGCGGGCACGCCGGCCGCCTTCTCCAGCTGGAACGCCTCGTTGCCGAGACCGATCCGGGCGTGCGTCTCGGGGTTCCTGCCGCGCAGGACGACGCCGTGGACGAGGCCGATGACCGCGGCCAGCGCGATGATGCCGGGCAGCACCCAGTTGAGGGAGGAGCCGGGGCCCGAGCCGACGAGGACGTCGAAGTCCTTGACCGTGTAGAACGCGATGACGAGCAGCGCGATCCCGGCGATCCCCGACGCGATCAGGCGCCAGATCTGGGCGCCCGCCGCGCCGCGCCGGACGAAGAAGACGATCACGGCAAGCGAGGCGGTGGCCATCAGCAGGATGATGCCGAGGGCGCCGACGTTGCCGCCCCAGGTGAAGAGCTTGAGCACGGGCGCCGTGGGGTCGCCCGCCTTGCCGTCGTCGGTGACGGCGAACGCCACGACGATGACCAGGGAGAGGGCGGTCTGGAGCAGGGAGCCGGTGCCGGGCGCGCCGCTGGAGCTGTTGGTGCGGCCGAAGGTGGCGGGCAGCAGGCCCTCGCGGCCCATGGCGAAGGCGTAGCGCGAGACGACGTTGTGGAAGCTGAGGAGCGCCGCGAACATGCCGGTGACGAACAGGACATGGACGATGTCCGTGAACGTGCCGCCGAGCCTGCTCTCCGTCAGGAAGAACATCAGGCCCGCGCTCTGCTTCTGCGCGGTCGGGATGATCGCGGAGGGTCCCGCGGCGACGGTGAGCGCCCAGGAGCTGATGGCGAAGAAGACGGCGACGAAGCCGACCGCCATGAACATCACGCGCGGTACGAGGACGTGCGGGCGGCTGGTCTCCTCCGCGTACACGGGCGCCTGCTCGAAGCCGGTGAAGGCGGCGATGCAGAAGCACAGGGCGGTGCCGACGCCCGCGCCGGTGAGGGTGTCCGGGTTGAAGGCGTGCAGCGACAGGCCCTCCTTGGCCGGGTCGCCGATCGCCGCGATGTCGAAGACGACGACGAGCGCGACCTCGACGAGCAGGAGTACGCCGAGCACGCGCGCGTTCACGTCGATCTTCAGCAGGGCGAGCGCGCCGACGGCGAGCACGGCGACCAGCGCCGGGATCCACCAGGCGATGCTGAGGTCGAGGTAGGTGGCGAGGAGGTTGGACACCTCGAAGCCGAACATTCCGTAGATGCCGACCTGCAGAACGCTGTAGGCGACGAGAGCGACCAGGGCGGCGCCGGCGCCCGCCGTCGGGCCGAGGCCGCGGGATATGTACGCGTAGAAGGCGCCGGCGTTGTGGACGTGGCGGCTCATCTCGGCGTAGCCGACACTGAACAGGGCGAGGACGACGCCCAGGATGAGGAAGAGCAGCGGCTGCCCGACAACGCCCATCACGGCGAACGTGGTGGGCATGACGCCGGCGACCACCATGAGCGGGCCCGTCGCGGCCAGCACGGAGAGCAGCAGGCCCGCCGTGCCGAGACGGCCGGCGCGCAGGGCGCTCTCCTGTCCCTTGAACGTGCTGATCCCCGCGCCGGACGCGGGGGGTCGTGCCGTGTCGCTCGTGCTCGAACTGCCCGTCATCATGGCGGGGTTGTCCCTTCCCTGTGGCTGTGGATGAGCGCTGCTGGTGCGGGTGCTGGGGATGTCCGCGGATGTCTGTGGATGTCCGGGGGCGTCCTAGGCCGTGCCCAGCGCGGCGCGGCGCGCGGCGCTGAACGCTTCGTGCGGATCACGGTCCGGGTACGACCAGGGGGCCGCGGTGGCGTGCCGGCCGATGCGGTGGAACAGGGCGGCGGCCTCCGCGGGCCTGCCCTCGCAGGACTTGGCGTGGGCGAGGAAGTTCAGGTCGACGCGACCGCGCGGATGGGCGGGGCGCTCGGGACCGCCCCACTCGAGCCACCAGTCGAAGGCGGTCTTCATCACGAGTCGGGCGCGGCGGCCCGTCCAGTGTCCGGACGCCTTGGCGTCGGGCGGTTCGCTGCCGGCTGCGGCGAGGACGCGGTAGCGCTCGGCGTGCGCGACGACGGGCAGGACGGCCAGCGGTGATCCGGGGCCGGCCTGTTCGGCGGCCCAGGACGCGAAGTCGTAGACCTCGTGGAGCGGGTCCTGGCCCGCGTCGGGGCGGCGTTCGGCGAGCCGGGCGACCATCAGGTGGTGGGCGTGGTGGTGCTCGGGGTGGCGGTGGCGGATCTCGTCGAAGAGGCGGACGACGTCTTCCTCGCGGCCCATGTCCCGTTCCAGGAGCAGGAGTCCGAGCCAGGGCGTGGGGTCGGCGGGTGCGAGGGCCGCGGCCTCGCGGCAGGCGTCGCGGGCCTTTTCGGGTCGCGTCCTGCCGGTCCGGGCGCGCTGCACGGCGGCAAGGGCGAGCAGGACGGCGGCGTCGGCCGACTCGGGTTCGGCGAGCCGCCAGTCCCTGACCCAGGCGGTGGTGGTGGGTTCCTCGGCGAGGACGACGATGCGGTGGCCGCGGCGGTCCCAGTCGTCGCCGGTGGCCGAGATCAGTTCCCTGACCTCGGTCCAGCGCCCCTGAGCGAGGGCCGCGCGGGCGGCCACGAGGCCGCTGTCGTCGAGCGCGGAGTCGAACGGGGCAGCGGCCCGCTTGCGGGCACGCCCGAGTGGTGGCGGGGGTGGGGGCACCGCAGGAAATCCTCTACGACGCGGCTTACTTGAGGTGATCACGCACAGCAAAGCGGTACCGGGTGCTCCGAGTCAAGGGCAGACCAAGGGGCGACCTTCACCAACTCGTTTCACAATCCTCCGAGTTCGCCCTCGCGATCCACCAATTCCCTTTCTCACCTGGGCTGTTGAGCTGGTGACACGAGACAGCACCCCGGACTGCAAAGAAGCGTCCGGGGTGCTGTCAAGGCGAGATTCAGCCGGTCGCGGCGGCCGCGGCGCGGCCGGCCGTGCGTCCCGAGAAGAGGCAGCCGCCGAGGAAGGTCCCTTCGAGGGAGCGGTAGCCGTGTACTCCGCCGCCGCCGAACCCGGCCGCCTCCCCCGCCGCGTACACACCCGGCAGCGGCTCGCCGCCCTCCGTCAGGACGCGCGAGGACAGGTCGGTCTCAAGTCCCCCGAGTGACTTGCGGGTGAGGATGTTGAGGCGCACCGCGACCAGCGGGCCCGCCTTCGGGTCGAGGATGCGGTGCGGCGCCGCGGTGCGGATGAGGCGGTCGCCGAGGAACTTGCGGGTGCCGCGGATGGCGGTCACCTGGAGGTCCTTGGTGAAGGGGTTGGCGATCTCGCGGTCGCGGGCGACGAGGGTGCTGCGCAGGTCGGCCTCGTCGATCAGCGGGCCCCCCGACTTCTCGGCGAGGGCGTTCATGCCGCGCACCAGGGCGGGGAGGTCCTTCTCGACGACGAAGTCGGCGCCGTTGTCCATGAAGGCCTTGACGGGCGCCGGCACGTCGGCGCGGGCCCGGTCGATGACACCGCGTACCGACTTACCCGTCAGGTCGGGGTTCTGCTCGGAGCCGCTGAGGGTGAATTCCTTGCCGATGATGCGCTGGTTGAGCACGAACCACGTGTAGCCGTACCCGGTCTTCATGATGTGGTCGAGCGTGCCGAGGGTGTCGAATCCGGGGAAGAGCGGCACCGGCAGGCGCTCGCCGCGCGCGTCGAGCCAGAGCGAGGACGGGCCCGGCAGGATGCGGATGCCGTGCTTGTCCCAGATGGGGTTCCAGTTCTCGATGCCCTCGGTGTAGTGCCACATGCGGTCGCGGTTGATGAGGTGCGCGCCCGCGTCCTCCGTTATCCCGAGCATCAGGCCGTCGACGTGCGCGGGCACGCCGGAAAGCATCTTCTCGGGCGGGGTGCCGAGGCGCTCGGGCCAGTTGGCGCGGACCAGGTCGTGGTTTCCGCCGATGCCGCCGGAGGTGACGATCACCGCCTGCGCCTTGAGCTCGAAGGAGCCCGTGACCGTACGGCTGCTGCCCTGGCCGCGCTCGATGGACGACGGTTCGAGGATCTCGCCGCTGACGGTGTCGACGGCGCCGGCGCTGCGGGACAGGCCGGTGACCCGGTGCCGGAACTTCAGCTGGACCAGACCGCGCGCCACGCCTTCCCTGACCCGGCGCTCGAAGGGGGCGACGAGGCCGGGGCCGGTCCCCCAGGTGATGTGGAAGCGGGGCACCGAGTTCCCGTGCCCGTTCGCGTCGTATCCGCCTCGCTCGGCCCAGCCGACCACGGGGAAGAACCGGACGCCCTGCTGGTGCAGCCAGGACCGCTTCTCGCCCGCGGCGAAGTCGACGTAGGCCTCGGCCCACTTGCGCGGCCAGTGGTCCTCGGCACGGTCGAAGCCGGCGGTGCCCATCCAGTCCTGGAGTGCGAGCGCGTGACTGTCCTTGATCCGCAGGCGGCGCTGCTCGGGCGAGTCGACGAAGAAGAGCCCGCCGAAGGACCAGTGCGCCTGGCCGCCGATGGACTGCTCCGGCTCCTGGTCCAGCAGGATCACCTTGCGGCCCGCGTCCACGAGTTCCGCCACCGCCGCGAGCCCGGCGAGGCCCGCCCCGATCACGATCACGTCCGCGTCGTACGACGTCATTGGGATCCGTCCCTCTCGAAAGTTACCGGTGGGTCAGATCTTGGGTACAGGGGTGGACGGCGTCAACCTCGCCGACCGGGTCACTCGCGGGGCAGTGCGTGCCGCGGGGCGCTATCGTCGGCGATATACCCGTGCAACGCCCCGCCCATGGCTGATCTTGATACCTGCATTCTCGAGGTGCGCAGCGTGTCGGTTCTCGTATTCGTCCTCGCCGTCTCCGCGGCCTTCTGTCTCGGCATCGGATTCGTGCTCCAGCAGAACGCGGCGCAGCACGCCCCGCTGAGCGACTTCCTGTCGCCGCGCCTGCTCCTCGACCTCGTACGGGTGCCGCGCTGGCTGTTCGGCATAGGTTTCATGGTGTGCGGCATGGTGCTCGGCGCGATCGCGCTGGGCAACGGGGAGATCTCCCTCGTCGAGCCACTGCTCGCGACCAATCTCCTGTTCGCGCTCGCCCTCTCGCGCCACCAGACCCGCCAGTCGCTCGGCAAACAGGGCTGGTCGGGCCTGGCCCTGCTCGCGGGCGGGGTGACGGCCTTCATCGTGGCGGGCGAGCCACGCAGCGGGGACGCGATCACCGACCCGCTGCGGCGCTGGGTGATCATCGGCGTGATGGTGGGCGGCGCACTGCTGCTCACGGCGTACGCGAAGAAGTCACGGATGAGTTCGGCCCCGGTCCTCCTCGGCGTGGCGGCCGGGCTCCTCTACGGGGTGCAGGACGCGCTGACGCGGATGAGCGGGCAACTGTTCTCGTCGGGCGGCTGGTCCGGGTTGCTCACCAGCTGGCAGCCGTACGGAGTCCTGGTGCTCGGTGTCACGGGCCTGATCCTCGTGCAGAGCGCCTTCGAGATGGCGCCGCTGCGGATGTCGCTGCCCGCACTGACGGCGGCGCAGCCGCTGGCGGGCATCGCGTGCGGGGTCGGTTTCATGGGCGACCAACTGCGCACGGACGCCGGGGCGCTCGCCTGGCAGGCGACCGGGCTCACGGCGATCGTGTCGGGGATCGTGCTGCTGGGGATGCACCCGGCGATGCCGACCACGGGTCCTCGGGAGGGGAACCGGGCGGGGGCCGGGGTCTGAGCCGCCGGGGCCTGCCGGGTTCTGGTGTCATGGGCGCATGACCCCTCCCACCGATCCCACGAACGCCGCTGCCGCTGCTGACGCCCCGGACCCGGCGGCGGAGGTCCTCGACATCGTCGACGAGCACGACCGGGTGGTCGGCCAGGCCCCGCGCGGCGAGGCCTACGCCCGGGGACTGCGCCACCGGTGCGTGTTCATCCAGGCCAGGGACGCCGACGGCCGGATCTTCGTGCACCGCCGCACCCCGTCGAAGCTGGTGTTCCCGTCGCTGTACGACATGTTCGTCGGCGGCGTCGTAGGCGCCGGCGAGTCCTACGGCGACGCGGCGCTGCGCGAGGCGGAGGAGGAGCTCGGCGTCCGCGGGCTGCCCCGCCCCGAGCCGCTGTTCAAGTTCCTGTACGACGGCGGAGCGGGCCGGACCTGGTGGTCGTACCTGTACGAGGTGCGCTGCGAGCTGCCTGTGGACCCGCAGGCCGAGGAGGTCGCCTGGCACGCTTTCCTCACCGACGAGGAACTGGAGCGGCGGCTCCAAGAGTGGCCGTGGGTGCCGGACGGGCTCGACGCGTACGAGCGGCTGCGGGTCTACCGTGCAGGGGCCACGGAACTGCCGACGCCGCCCGGATAGGGTCGCCCCGTGATCGAATTTGTGCGCAGTGTCCGCCTCTGGTTCGCGCCCGAGCGGGTCCGGGAGGACGGCGAGACACCCGACTACCGCTTCTCACTGGCCAACGAGCGCACGTTCCTGGCCTGGCTGCGCACGGCGCTCGCGCTGATCGGCGGCGGGTTCGCCGTGGACCAGTTCCTGCCGGACCTGCGCTGGGCCTGGCGGGCCGGTCTCGCGCTCGCGCTGCTCGCGGCGGGCGCCCTGTGCTCCCTGCGGGCCGTCAGCCACTGGGTGCGCTGCGAGCGGGCGATGCGGCGGGGCGAGGATCTGCCCGTCTCGCGGTTCCCGGCGCTGTTGAGCGTGGTCGTGGCGCTGGTGGCCGTCGCGATGGTGGTGGTCGTGCTGGCCGGGTGGGCGGGGTGAGCGGCCCGGGGCCGTCGCCGGCCGGCGACGGAGGAGCGCCCCGGCGCGATCCCGGGCTCCAGCCCGCGCGGACGCGGCTCGCCTGGCGGCGGACGACGCTGTCCTGCACCGTGGCGGCGATCCTCGCCGCCAAGACGACACTGAGCGGCGGCGCGGACACCCTCGGCGTGCTGGGCGCGGCCCTGTGCTTCCTGGCGTGGCTGGGGTTTTTGGCGGTGGCGCACCGCCGTATCCGCGATCTGGCGCTGCACGAGGCCCGGCCGCCCGCGCTGACCCCGCCCGCGGCCGTCGTGGCGGTGGCCTGCTCTGTGGCGCTGGCCGCGTTCGCCGCGGCGCTGGTGGTGTGACGGGGGCCCGCGCCGATGCCTGCCCGTCAGTCGGGCCACGGCACAGTGACCACGATCTTGCCCCTGGTGCGGCCCTCGGCGCTCAGCCGCTGAGCGTCGGCGGTCCGCTCCAGCGGGAACGTCTCGTCGACGTGCACCGTGATGACGTCCTGTTCCGCGAGGTCCGCGAGGCGCGTGAGGTCGGCGGCGTCGGGGCGCACGAAGACGTAGCGCCCGCCCAGGTCGACGACCGACGCATCGGCGATGGACGCGATCCGGCCGCCCGGCGCCAGCAGGTCCGCGGACACCTTCAGGGCCTCTCCGCCCACCGTGTCGAACACGGCGTCCACGCCCTCCGGCGCGAGGGCCCGCACGCGTTCGGCGAGCCCTTCCCCGTACGTGACCGGTTCGGCGCCCAGCTCCCGCAGGAAGTCGTGGTTGCGTTCGCTCGCCGTGCCGATGACGCGGGCACCGAGGTGGCGGCTCAGCTGCACCGCGATCGACCCGACGCCGCCGGCCGCCGCGTGGACGAGCACCACGTCGCCCTCCTGCACGGCCAGGGCGCCGGTCAGGACCTGGTAGGCGGTGAGCCCGGCGAGCGGCAGCCCGGCGGCCTCCTCGTAGGTGAGGTTCCGCGGCTTGCGCGCCAGGGTCCGCACGGGCGCGGCGACGTACTCGGCGAAGGTCCCACGGGAGAGGAAGTCCTCGCGTACGTAGCCGATCACCTCGTCGCCGGTGGCGAACTCCGTGACGGAGGCGCCGGGTTGGACCACGACGCCGGACACGTCCCAGCCGGGGATCACCGGGAAGACGGCGTCGAGCGCCGGGGCCAGGTAGCCCTCGCGGGCCTTCCAGTCGACGGGGTTCACCGCCGCGGCCCTGACCTTCACCAGGACGGAGTCGGGCCCGACCTTGGGGTCACGCACCTCGCCGTACTCGAGTACCTCGGGACCGCCGTAGCCGCTGTAGCTGATCGCCTTCATCCGACGCACTCCTCGCGAAGGTCACAGGAACAGGCACAAGCGTTCCATAGCGGAGTGATCCGGGCATTTCCGGCTAGCCTGAATCCATGACCACTCTCCACCAGGAACACCCCGCCCACGAGCACGCCCACGGTGAGGGCTGCGGCCACACCGCGGTCCCGCACGGCGACCACGTCGACTACGCGCACGAGGGGCATCTCCACGCGGAGCACAACGGCCACTGGGACGAGTGCGAGCCCGGCGCCCACACCACGCACCAGGGCCACGAGCACCAGCACGGCCGGCAGTGCGGGCACGAGGCCGTCACGCACGGCGATCACGTCGACTACGTCCACGACGGCCACCGGCACGCGGAGCACGACGGTCACTGGGACGACCACTGACGGACCTGCGGCCGCGCGGGGTGCGGCCGGCGTTCTCGCCGGACGCACCCGCATCGCCCGCACACGGGCAGTAACGTACGAGATGGATCACGTTCGGCCCCTGCTCTAGACGACATACCGACCGGTCGGCATCATGTGAGGCGACACTGCTTCACACTGCCTCCGGAGGACATTCGATGAATGCCGGCCACCCCCCAGGTCTCGATCTCGACCAGCTGCGCGGCCACCTCGACCGGGAGCGCCCGGGGCTCGTGGCCGGTCCGCTGTCCGGGCGGATCGTCGAGGGCGGCCGGTCGAACCTCACGTACCTCGTCGGCGACGGCTCGTCGACCTGGGTGGTCCGGCGCCCGCCACTGGGTCACGTACTCGCCACCGCGCACGACATGAAGCGCGAGCACCGGGTGATCAGCGCCCTGCACCCGACCTCCGTGCCGGTGCCCGAGGCGCTGCTGCTGTGCGAGGACGACAGCGTGCTCGGCGCGCCGTTCTACGTGATGGAGTACGTGACGGGCACGCCGTACCGCACGGCCGACCAGCTCGCACAGCTGGGCCCCGAGCGCACCCGCGCCGCCGTGCTCGCCCTCGTGGACACCCTCGTCGACCTGCACGCCGTGGACCCCGCCGAGGTGGGCCTCGCGGACTTCGGGCGGCCCGACGGGTTCCTCGACCGGCAGCTGCGGCGCTGGGGCAAGCAGCTCGACGCCTCCAGGAACCGCGAGCTGGCCGGTGTCGACGAGTTGCACGCCGCGCTCGGCCGCTCGCTTCCCGCCTCGCCCACGCCCACGCTCGTGCACGGCGACTACCGCCTCGACAACGTCCTGATCAACGAGGACGCCGACGGCGTCGACCGGATCAAGGCGGTCCTCGACTGGGAGATGTCCACGCTCGGTGACCCGCTCACCGACCTGGGCCTGCTGGTGATGTACAGCGCGAAGCTGGACCTGCCCGACTCCCCCGTCTCCACGACCGCCGCGGCCGCCGGGCACCCCGACCCCGCCGAGATCGTCGAGCGGTACGCCGCGCGCTCGGGGCGCGACGTCTCCGCCGTCTCCTGGTACACGGCCTTCGCCTGGTTCAAGCTCGCCGTGATCCTCGAAGGCATCCACTACCGCTACACCCTCGGCCAGACCGTCGGCGCCGGCTTCGACCGCATCGGTGAGCTCGTGCCCGTCTTCATCGACCACGGCCTGACGACCCTTCAGAAAGGCTGACCCGCAATGGACTTCGCATTCGACGCACGCACCGAGGAACTGCGGGCCAAACTCCTCGCCTTCATGGACGAGCACGTGTACCCGGCCGAGGCCGTCGCGCACGAGCAGCGCGCGCAGCTCGCCTCCCCGTGGGACACCCCGGCCGTCGTCGAGGAGCTGAAGGCCGAGGCCAGGCGGCAGGGGCTGTGGAACCTCTTCCTGCCCGACGCGGAGCACGGCGCCGGGCTGACCAACCTCCAGTACGCGCCGCTGGCCGAGATCACCGGCCGCAGCCCGCAGTTGGCGCCCACGGCCCTGAACTGCGCGGCCCCCGACACCGGCAACATGGAGGTGCTGTCCCAGTTCGGCGACGAGCACCAGCAGAAGCAGTGGCTGGAGCCGCTGCTCGCCGGTGAGATCCGTTCGGCGTTCGCGATGACCGAGCCCGAGGTGGCCTCCTCGGACGCCACGAACATCACCACGCTCATCGAGCGCTCCGCCGACGGCTCCGAGTACGTCATCACCGGCCGCAAGTGGTACATCTCCGGGGCGATGAACCCGGACTGCAAGATCTTCATCGTGATGGGCAAGACGGACCCCGAGGGCGCCGACATCCGCCGCCAGCAGTCCATGGTGCTCGTCCCCCGCGACACCCCCGGCCTCGAGATCCGGCGCGCCATGCAGGTGTACGGGTACGAGGACCACTACCACGGCGGTCACGCCGAGGTCGTCTTCGACCACGTCCACGTCCCCGTCGGCAACCTGATCGGCGAGGAGGGCGGCGGCTTCGCCATCGCCCAGGCGCGGCTCGGTCCGGGCCGTATCCACCACTGCATGCGCCTGATCGGCATGGCCGAGCGGGCCATCGAGCTGATGTGCAAGCGAGCCGTGGCCCGTACGGCCTTCGGCAAGCCGCTGGCCCAGCAGGGCGTCGTACAGCAGTGGATCGCGGACGCGCGGGTCGCGGTGGAGCAGCTGCGCCTGCTCGTCCTCAAGACCGCCTGGCTGATGGACACCGTCGGCAACAAGGGCGCCCACACGGAGATCCAGTCCATCAAGATCGCCACCCCGCGCACCGTCGTCGACATCATCGACCAGGCCGTGCAGCTGCACGGAGCGGGCGGCGTCAGCCAGGACTTCCCACTGGCCGAACTGTGGGCGGGCGCGCGCACCCTGCGCCTCGCGGACGGCCCCGACGAGGTCCACCAGCGCTCGCTGGCCCGGCGCGAGCTGAAGAAGTACCTGTGACGCGGTGACACCGTGACGGCCTGACGGCCTGACGGCGAAGGGCCCCCGCACTCGGTGTGAGTGCGGGGGCCCTCCGGCTGTGTCGGAGCGTGCGCTGCGTCAGGGACGCAGTGCGCGCAGCAGCAGGTCCGCGAGGTGGTCCGCGACCTCCTGCGGGCCGAGCGGACCCCCCGGGCGGTACCAGGTGGAGAGGTGGTGCACGGACCCGAAGTGGTAGTCGACCACCAGGTCGGCGGGCGTGGCCGTGGAGAACACGCCGGACCGCTGGCCCTCCTCGATCAGGGCCCTGAACCGCTCGTGGTAGCGCCTTCGTTCGGCCCGTACCTGCTTGTTCTTCTCCGGGCTGAGGTGCTGCAGGGAGCGGAAGAAGATCGACGCGTCGTCGAGGTTCTCGATGGTCGTGACGACCACGTCCGCGGCGGCGTCGCGCAGCCGCTGCTCCACCGGCGCGTCGGCGTCCGCGAACGCGTCGAGGCGCTCCTGCTGCACGCGGAGCACGCGCGCGTACACCTCGTGCAGCAGGTCGTCCTTCGAGCCGAAGTAGTGGTAGAGCGCGCCCTTGGTGACACCGGCCGCCTCGACGATCTCCTGGACCGAGGTGCGGTCGTAACCGCGCTCGGCGAAGAGCCGGGTGGCGGCGGCGAGCAGCCTCTGAGGGACGGGCGTACCGTCTCCGTCCGACGTCCTGGGCACTGCCGCCACCTGCCTTTCTCCTGCGATCAGCTGTTCTGTGTACGGGAACGCAGTTCCCGCCGGAGGATCTTCCCACTCGTCGTCTTCGGCAGCTCGGGCAGGATCTCCACCTCGCGCGGGTATTTGTACGCGGCGAGCCGTTCCTTGCAGTAGGCGGACAGCTCGTCCGGGCCCACCGAGGCTCCCGGGCGCAGGCTCACGTACGCCCTGACCGTCTCACCGCGATAGGGGTCGGGGACACCCACGACGGCTGCCTCGCGCACGGCCTCGTGGGTGTACAGGACATCCTCGACCTCGCGGGGCCAGACCTTGAAGCCGGACGCGTTGATCATGTCCTTCTTGCGGTCGACAACGTAGAGCCAGCCGTTCGCGTCCATGAAGCCGATGTCGCCGGTGCGCAGTTCGCCGTCGGGGAAGGACTCGGCGGTGGCGTCGGGGCGCTTCCAGTAGCCGGGCACGACCTGGGGACCGCGGACGGCGATCTCGCCCTGCTCGCCGAAGGGCACCTCCTGCCCGAGGTCGTCCACGATCCGCACGACGCTCTCGGGCCCCGGGACGCCGACGGCGAGGGTGCCGGAGACGGGGTCGACGGGGGCTTCCATGCCGGGCGGCACGGAGGCGCAGGGGGCGGTGCACTCGGTGAGGCCGTAGCCGTTGTGGATGTAGGGGCCGAAGCCGGCCCGGAACTTCTCCACGAGGGCGGGCGGCACCGGCGCGCCGCCGGACGAGATCGACTGGAAGGACGCGAAGTGCTCGCGGGTCGCGGCCGGGTGCGCGGCGAGCGCCATGAACGCGGTCGAGGGGCCCACGGTGTAGGCGGGCCGGTGCTCGGCGAACGCGTCCAGGACGACGCCGGCCTCGAAGCGGTACGCGAGGACGAGGGTGCCCGTGTTCGCGAAGGAGGAGACCAGCTCGCAGACCATGCCGGTGATGTGGAAGAGCGGCGCGAGCCCGAAGTACGTGCCGCCCTCGGGGATGCCGAGTCCGGTGCGCTGGCGCTCGGCGTTGTACGTGATGTTGCGGTGCAGGTTCGTGGCGCCCTTGGGCGTGCCGCTGGTGCCGGAGGTGTAGCTGATGAGCGCGATGTCGTCCGGGCCCGGGGCGCGGCCTTCGGGCGCCGCGTGGCCCTGCCGGGCGACCGTCAGGAGGTCGTCGGCGTCCTCGGCCCGCGGCTCGACGCGCTCGAACTTCAGGACGCGCTCGTCGCCGCGCGTCTGGAGGTCCAGCTCGCAGGCGGTGAGCACGATCCGTACGGGAGAATCCGCGGCGGTCTCCCGCAGATACGTGTCCCAGGCCCGGTCCGAGCAGATCAGGGCGGTGACGTCGGCGTCGTGCAGGACGTGGGTGACCTCGCCCGACTTGTACATCGGGTTGACCGGGACGACGGTGGCGCCCGCCTTGTAGGCGGCGAGCAGGCCGATCACGAAGTGCGGGGAGTTCTGCAGCATGAGGGCGGCGCGGTCGCCGCGCTCGAGACCGCGCGCGGCGAGGTGCCCGGCGACGGAGTCGCTGAGCTCGTCGAGCTCCCGGTAGCTGAGGCGGCCGTCGAAGTAGGCGACGGCGGTGCGGTCGGGGGCGGTGCGGGCCGCGGCGCGGAAGGCGTGCAGCACGGAGTCGGCCGGGGTGACCGGGGCCCGCTGTGCCTCGGAGAGCCGGCCGAGCCAGGGCTTGGCCGCGTAGATCGAGGAGCTCACTTCTGTGCGGCCTCCCACTTCTGCTGGATGTGGTTCATGTTCGACAGCCAACGGTCGGGCGTCGCGGCCCTGGCCGCGTAGTACCCGGCGACCTCGGGGTGCGGGAGGATCAGGAAGCGGTCCTCCTCCATGCCGGCGAAGAGCGCGTCGGCGACGTCCTCGGGCTCGATGGCGGTCGGCGCGAGGACGAGTTCCCCGGCCGATCCGGCGGCGGTGAGCATGTCCGTACGCACGCCCTGGGGGCAGATCGCGTGGACCTTGAGCCCGCGGTGGCCGTAGGTGAGGGAGAGCCATTCGGCGAAGGCGTACGCGCCGTGCTTGGTGACGCTGTAGGGCGCGGCGCCGACCATCGTGAGCAGTCCCGCCGCGGAGACGGTGGAGACGAAGCGGCCGCTGCCGCGCTCCAGCCAGCCGGGCAGCAGGGCCTTCGCGGCACGGACGTGGGCCATGACGTTGACGTCCCAGGCGTCGGCCCAGATCTGCTCGTCGGCGTCCTCGGTGCCGCCGGAGGCGAGCCCCGCGTTGGCGCAGTAGACGTCGACGGTGCCGTCCAGGGCGTCCAACGCCTCGGGCACGATCGCGGAGGCGTCGCCCGGGACCGCTCTGGCGCCGATCTCGTCCGCGACCGCCTTGGCCTTCCCCGCGTCCAGGTCGTTCACGACGACGCGCGCTCCCGAAGCGGCGAAGCGGCGGGCGAGTGCGGCTCCGATGCCGCCTCCCGCGCCGGTGACGACGACCCCCGTGCCGTGCAGGCTGTCCACCATCGGTCTCCCTTGACTCGACATCGGTCACAGACTAAGCAGTCGGTCAGCTCAACGGAAGGGGTGTCGGCGGCCGGCTTCGTTCCGCGGGAGCACGGCGCGCGCTAGCGTGCGTGCACATGCCAGCTTCCGCGATCACGGAGGTCACCACATGAACGTGTCCAGACGGAGCCTGCTCGCCGCCACCACCGCCTCGGCGGTGGCCGCGACGACGGGCGCGGCGTCCCCCGCGCTCGCCGCGGAGAAGGACGGCGGCCGGCTCCGCACCGGTTTCGAGCGGCTCGCGGCCGACGGATACCGGATCCTCGCCGGGCAGAAGGTCGGCTTCGTGACGAACCCGACCGGCGTCACACGCGACGTCAAGCACATCGTCGACGTGATGCACGCCGACGAACGGGTGAAGCTGACCGCGGTGTTCGGGCCCGAGCACGGCTTCCGCGGCACGGCGCAGGCCGGCGGCTCGGAGGGGCGCTACGACGACCCGGCGACCGGACTGCCGGTCTACGACACCTACTTGAAGAGCGGGCAGGCGCTGGCGGACATCTTCACCGCGTCCGGTGTCGACACGGTCGTCTTCGACATCCAGGACGCGGGCGCCCGCTTCTACACGTACATCTGGACGCTCTACGACTGCATGGAGGCCGCGCAGCTCGCGGGCAAGAAGTTCGTGGTGCTCGACCGCCCGAACCCGGTGACCGGCCGGAACGCCTACGGGCCCGTCCTGCACAAGGAGTTCGCGACGTTCGTCGGCCGCCGCGAGATCTCCCAGGCCCACGGAATGACGGTCACGGAACTGGCGCGCCTGTTCAACGGCGAGTACCTGGCGAAGCCCGTCGAGCTGGAGACGGTCCGGATGACGGGGTGGAAGCGGCGCGACTTCTACGACGCGTCGGGGCTGCCGTGGGTGCCGCCGAGCCCGAACATGCCGACGCCCGACACCGCGCTCGTCTACTCGGGGACCTGCCTGTTCGAGGGCACGAACCTCTCCGAGGGCCGCGGTACGACCCGCCCCTTCGAACTGCTCGGCGCCGAGGACGTCGACGGGCGCTGGGCGGCCGCCGCCAATGAACTCCGCCTGCCCGGCGTGGACTTCCGCGAGGCGTACTTCGCGCCGACGTTCTCCAAGTTCCAGGGCAAGACGATCGGCGGGGTACAGATCCACGTCAGGGACCGGGCCGCGTACGACCCCGTTCGTACCGGCATCGCGCTCCTGGTGACGGCGAAGAAGTCCTGGAGCGGCTTCGCGTGGCGCTCGGACAACTGGATCGACAAGCTCACGGGGTCCACCCAGGTGCGGACGATGATCGACGCCGGGGCGTCCACGGACGAGGTGGTCGCGGCCTGGCAGGGCGAACTGGCGGCGTTCCGGGCGGTCCGCAGCCGCTACCTGGCCTACAAGTAAGGGCGTACAGGCGTACCAGTAAGGGCGCACAAATAGGACTGTCGTCCCGTGACGTCTCGCGATACGGGACGACCCATTCCGCGTATTGACTGCCATGTACACGCACAACCACAGTGCAGTACGTGCTCAAAGACGACTCCACCAGGCAGGACACGGTCACCGGCGCGGATTCTGACGGGGACAACCCCGAGAGCCTGCGCCGCGTGGCCGTCGCCAGTTTCATCGGGACCGCGATCGAGTTCTACGACTTCTACGTCTACGGAACGGCCGCCGCCCTCGTCCTCAACGACGCGTTCTTCCCGAACCTCTCCTCCCTCAACGCCACCCTCGCGTCCTTCTCGACGTACGCCGTGGCCTTCGCGGCCCGCCCCATCGGCTCGCTCCTGTTCGGCCACTTCGGCGACCGCGTCGGCCGCAAGTCCGTACTCGTCGCCTCGCTGCTCCTGATGGGCCTGTCGACGGCGTGCGTCGGCCTGCTGCCCGGGTACGGCACCTTGGGCGTGTGGGCGCCGGTGCTGCTCGTCCTGCTGCGCTTCCTCCAGGGCGTGGGCCTCGGCGGCGAGTGGGGCGGGGCCGCGCTGCTCGCCGTGGAACACGCGCCGCGCGGCAAGCGCGGGCTGTTCGCGGCGTTCCCCCAACTCGGCCCGTCCGTGGGCTTCTTCGCGGCGACCGGCATCTTCTGGATCCTGTCGACGACGCTCGACGACGAGGCGTTCCACTCCTGGGGCTGGCGCGTGCCGTTCCTGCTCTCCTTCCTGCTGGTCGCCGTCGGCCTCTTCGTGCGGCTGAAGATCAGTGAGACGCCGGTGTTCGCCAAGGTGATGAAGGAGCAGGAGGCGAGCAAGGCGCCTGCGCTGGAGGTCTTCAAGCGGCACCCCCGCGAGATCCTGCTCGGCGCGGGCGGCATGGTCGTCGCGTACGGGCTCTTCTACACCGCGACCACGTACTGCCTCGCCTACGGCACGACGACCCTCGGCGTCCCGCGCAACACGATGCTCGCGGTCTCGCTCGTCGCCTGCCTCTTCCTCGCGGCGGGCACCTGGCTGGCCGCGACCCGCTCCGACGCGGGCGGGCGCCGCAAGCTGGTGCTGGCCGGCGCCGGACTCGCGGTGGTCTGGGGTCTGGTCCTCTTCCCGCTGATGGACACCGAGCAGCCCGTGCTGATCGCGCTCGCCCTGGGCGGCGCGCTGTTCTGCATGGGTGTCGTGTACGGGCCGATGGGCGCGTATCTGCCGGAGCTGTTCGGGGTGCGCGTGCGCTACTCCGGGGCGTCGTTCGCGTACAACCTGGGCGGCGTGCTCGGCGGCGCGGTGGCTCCGCTCGTGGCGACGCGGCTCCAGGGCGAGTTCGGCTCGGCCTCGGTGGGCTGGTACGTCAGCGCCATGGCCGTCGTCTCCCTGCTCTGTGTCCTCGCCCTGCCGGAGACGCGGGAGCGCGAACTCGGCTGACCGTCGGCTGACCTTCCATGGGGCACGCGCGCGCGTGCCCCATGGAAGCGGTCGGCTACGGCCGGTGCGCCGGGAATTCGACGACCTGCTGGTACGTCGGACGGTTCTGCCACTGGATCCCGCGGTGCGTGATGCCGCCGAGGGCCCGGTGGATGATCGTGTCCGAGCACCACTGGTCGCCGGCCTTGCACGCGTCGTCGCCGGGGTAGACCTCGGCGGCGGGCTTGGCGACCGCCTGCACGAGCGTGGCGAGCAGGGCGTCGCGGCAGGCGTCGAGCTTGCCGCCGCCGCAGTAGGCGGCGCCGAGCTTGCCCTTCACCGGCTGCCCGAGGACCGTGCGCAGGTCCTTGTCGACGTAGCCCCACCAGCCGTACTGGAAGGCCGATCCCGCGTGCGCCCCGGTCGGGCCGTGGCCCGCGGACGGCGACTCGTCGACGGTCAGCTGGCCGGTGAGCGCCCCGTACAGGTCGCCTCCGAGACCGGGTTCGAACTCGGCCTTCACCAGCAGCGGCCACCAGGCGTCCATGATGCGTACGGCGTCCGGGTGCGCGTACGTGTGCGAGCCGGCCGAGGTCTGGTTGCGCTGGGCGCCCGCCTTGCGCCAGGCCTCCAGCTGCTGCACGGCCTTGTTCAGGGCCGGGTCGTCCACGGGCTTGCTGCGCACGACCTTGAGGATCTCGGGCAGCACCTGCTCACCCCGCAGATCCGTGAGCGCGGCTTCCTCCATGGCCTGGGTGAGCGAGGCCCTGGTGACGCCGCCCTCGGCCGTGAGCTTCTTCACCCGGTCGTCGAGCAGATTCGCGCGGTGTACGGCGCCGAGACTGAAGTTGGCGGCGCCGAACCCCTTGGCCTGCTTGTTGTTCCAGGAGATGTAGTAGTCCTGGTCGACGGAGTTCGGGTGCTGGGACGGCGGGGTGTACGCGGCCGTGTTGTCCACCGGGTCGAAGTCCCGCCACTCGTAAGCCTTCTCGGCCTTCACCGGGAAGGAGGCGTCGACGTCGTCGGCCCGCACCGGGTTGGCGCCGCTGTTGTAGTACGCGATGTCGCGCGAGTCGGCGTAGAACCAGTTGAAGGCGTAGCTGATGTGCTGCGCCGCCCTCTCGAAGGTCGCGGCGTCCTTGACGTACGACGGGTCGTTCAGCATCTGGAAGCCGATGATGGAGTCGGCCTCGTGCCGGTACGTCGAGCGCAGTGAGGTGTACGCGACGGGCTTGCCGTCGACCGTCGCGCGGTGCGTGACGATGCCGTACTTCGTGCGGAAGACCTGCATCCGGTATGAGCCGGCCGCCGTGGAGTCGGCGAGCGTCGGCTTCCAGGCGTTCTTCTTCTCCAGCTTCTCCATGGGCGTGCAGGTGCCGCGGTACAGGTAGTTGGTGGACTCCTTGGTGGGGGTGCCACCGCCCGGCTCGCACAGCTGCACGGCGTACGTGTCCGTGATGTCCTGGCCCGCCGAGGTCGCCGACCAGGCGTAGTCCTGGCCGCGGCCGAGCTGGATGTACATGCCGACGCCCGCGAACGAGACGCCGCGCGCGCTGATGCCCGGACCCTGGAGCTCCTGCATCATCAGCAGCTGCGGGGCGAAGTACCCGGTCTGCGGGCCGAAGACGGCGACCGGGTGGCCGGACGCGGTGTGCTTCCCGGAGACAAGGAGGGCGTTGGACATGCCCTTCTTCGAGTCGGAGTTGCGGAACGTGTCCGCGGGCAGCACGCCCTTGTCATACATGCCCTGGAGCGGCTTGAGCTTCGCCGGTGCCTTGACGGGGGTCTTGCGCCCCGCCTCGGCCGGCTTGGCCGAGCCCTCCCGGTCGTAGACGAGCGGTTCGCTCTCGACGGTGCCCTTGTCGGGCAGCGCCTCCCCGCGCGGGTTCTTCGGCTTGGCCCCGTAGGGGAAGCTCGTGCCGTCGTGGATGGTCGCCACGGCCTCGGGGTCGTCGCGCCCCCGGAAGGACTCCCAGACCTCGGTGCCCCGCTCGACGCCGTACTTCTGCTGCGCCGACAGGAGGGAGAGGGCCTGGCCGACCTCTCCCCCGCCGCCGCCCCCGAAGAGGCCGCCGACGACCGAGGCGAGCGCGATCATGTCGGTCACCTTGAACGGCTGGATCTCGCCCACGTTCGTGATCGCGTCGATCTTGCCGGTGAGGACGTACTCGCCGGGGAAGTAACGGCCGTTCTTCGACTTCTCGCGATAGGCGTTGAGCCCGTCGATATAGGCCTGCGCGTCGTCCATGGCCTGCTTGCCGCGGGCGCCCTGCGTGGTCCTGATGTACTCGACCTGCTGCTCCAGGTCCTGCTCGGTGTACGGGGCCTGCGGCCAGAACTCCTGCTCGAGTCCTTGATTGGCGAGGGCGCCGCCCGCGAACGACGTGAGCTCGCCCCGGCCGATGTGCCGGAACAGGTCGATCAGCCAGAGGCGGTCCTGACCTGCGGCGTAGCCGGCGCCGAACTCTGTTCCGTAACGCGTGGAACCTTTGACGTGGGGTACACCGTTCTTCTTGTCACGGGTGATCGTCACATCGTCGCGGGGGCGCGTGACGGAACCGACCTGACCATCGGGGACCCCGAAGGAGGAGTCGTTGAAGAACTGGGTGAGGGTGTCGTCCGTCAGGGACGGGTACCCGGCCGAGAGCGCGTCGTAGGGGCCGAGTTGATCGTCTGCGTGGGCGGGCTGGGTGCCGAAGAGACGGTGGCCGAGAATCTCGGCCAGCGTGGCGTTGCCGTTCGCGCCGGGCGGCAGGATGTCCGCGCACCGGCCGGCGCAGTAGTCGGGCGCCGGTGCCGGCTCCGCGGCGGACGCCTCGCCGGCCGGGGACAACAGCCCCGCAGCGAGGACGAACACCGCGGTGGCGGCCGTGTGCTGGAGAGTTCTGCGGAAGCTTCTGTGCTGGGTGGTTCGTGGGGTGCGCCGTCGCATGCCTGATCCTCCCGACGATGGTGCGCCGGAGGTTACCGGCGGTAGGCGCCCGACTGAAGATGAACATGCGTCACCTTTTCGGAATCGCCACACGCGACCCCCTGGGACGTACCCACCCCAGGCGGTGCCGCTGATGGAGTCCATCGGAATTCGGATGGACGGGCATGGATCCGAATCGAGTGTCGATACGTCTATTCGGCGACGTCCGTTCGACGACGACGCCGAAGTACATGTACGTGTGACGGAGGTGCAGGGCGATGGCCGGATTCCGGAGTCTGGCGAGACAGGCGCGCGACCCGCGCAATGATCTGGCACTGCGGCGGTACTCGCTGCGCAAGTGCCTGGAGCGGTTTGCCCCTTACGGGCACCGGGCGACCTGGGACCATCTGTGTTCGCGGGCCGGGTTCGACCCCGAGGACCGCTCCCCCGAGCCGGCGCGGCTGACGGCCGCGCTCGACGAGCTCGAGGACGCACGGGCGGTCTGGCTCGCGTACGAGACCCAGTTCGCGGAGCGCCGCCGCAAGGAGAAGCACGACGGGCTGCGCAGGCCGGGCACGGTCGACGACTGGCACCGGCTGACCTGGGGAGGCTTCGGCGTCGCCTGGTGCGACGACCCGATGGTCCACCCCCGCGAACCCCTCGCGGAAGTCCTCAACCGGCTGATCGCGGCCCTGGAGCGGGAGCCCGGCACGGCCTGTCCCGTCTGCACCGGCACGGCACTCCTCTGGACGCACGACCTGGCGCACGAGCCGTCGTCCGGACCGGTCTGCACCGACTGCGGCATCGTGGTGCCGCGCCCCGTCCTCACCCCCGAGTCCCTGGCCGGAGCCTGGCGCGCACGGGTCCTTGTCTCGGCGTGAGCGCACCGGCACGAGCACGACTGCACGAGCACGGCCGCGTGAGCACGACGGGGGTGCCGCCCATGAGCCGCACCCCCGGTCCACTCGCGCGCCTCAGCTCACCGGTGTGATCACGTCCGTCTGGATGGCCAGTTTGAACTCGGCGAGGATCAGCGGCGTACGGATCAGCGCGTCGCCCGAGCCACGCACCGAGACCTTCAGGCCGACCGGGGTTCCCGGGTGCACGAACATCTGCCAGGTGTACGACCGGTATTGACCGCCGCCGGTCGGCGCCGAGTCCGTCGTGGCGGTCGAGTCGTAGCCGGTCGAACCGGCCAGCGGGTCGCGTACGAAGCGTGCCCTGAACTCGCGCGGTCCGGCATCCGGCTCCCAGAAGACCAGCGCGGACAGGGTGCCCCAGCCGTCGTGACTCGGCCGGACCAGACCGGAGTGGGTGTCGGGGTACTTCGACCCCTTCACCGGATCGTGCATCTTCCAGGGGTCGTACGACTCCTCGCCCGCCGCGTAGGGGAAGCGGACGAGGTGGTAGCCGTCGCGGTCGTAGGTGATCTTCTGCGAGCCCGAGCGTGCGGCCTCGTACTTCAGCGAGCAGATGGCGAGTCCCATGCGCGTCTCCCCGTCCCCGTGATCAGTCCTGCCGTCCTGCTGTCATTCATCCCCAACTCCCGTGCGGGTGAAGACATCCGGACGCCCGGATACGGGTGCGGCTCGGCACGGTCACACGTCGCGGCGCCGTACGACGACCAGCGCCAGCGCGAGCGCGACCAGCGGCCAGAGCACGTACACGGTCCAGCTCCCGCCGACCGTGGCCCCGTGGTACACCGAGGCCTCGGACGGCGTTCCGTAGATCGTGGCCAGGCGCTGCCACGCGTTGCGCACCATCGCATTGGCGAAAGTGGCGGACAGCGGCTTGCGGGACGAGAAGAACACCGGCAGCAGGAGCAGGACGAAGGAACCCGCGACCACAGTGGTGGCGCTGTGCCGGATCAGGACGCCGAGGCCGAGGCCGACGAGCGCGCACACCGGGGCGAGCAGGGCGGACGCCACCAGTGCCCGCAGCGAGTCGGGGTCGCTGAGCGGGATCGCGGCGTCCCGCCCGCCGAGGATGGTCTGAGCGACGAAGAACGAGCCCAGGGCGGCGAGCAACCCGACCACGGTCCACAGGACGACCTGCACGACGGCCTTGGCGAGGACCACCGCGCCGCGCGCGGGGACGGCCACCGTGGTGGTGCGGATCAGGCCGCTGCCGTACTCGCTGACCGCGGCGATCGAGCCGACGGCCACGGCGGCGAGCATCAGCGTCAGATACCCCTCCGCCGGAAAGGAATCGCCCAGCGAGAACGGGTGCTCCTGCTGCGCGGGGGCGTTGTAGGACGGGAAGTTGTTGTAGTCGGCGAGGGCGCGGGCCGCGGCCATGCCGGTCACGACCAGCGCGACCAGGACGATCACCCAGGGCGTGGACCGCAGCGACCGCACCTTGATCCACTCGGCGGCGACGAGGTCGATGAAGCGGGCCGGCGGTTCGTCCACGACGGCCGTGACCGTGGTGGGCATGGTGCGGGAAGTCGTGCTCGTCATCGGGGCTGACCCGCCTTTCCTGCGTCTCCCGACAGGTACTCGACGCTCCCGGCGGTGAGTTCCATGAACGCCTCTTCCAGCGAGGCCGTCCGGTTGGTCAGCTCGTGCAGCATGATCCGGTGCTCGAACGCGAGCGCTCCGATCCGCTCGGCGGGCAGCCCGGTCACGGCGAGCCTGGCCGCTTCCGGCGGGCCGTGCGGCGCGACGGACGCGCCCGCCGCCGTGAGGGCGGCCGTCAGTTCGCCGGCCTGCGGCGTGGCGACCAGCACGCTGAAGCGGGTGCTGCGGGCCGCGAAGTCCCGTACGGACTCGGCGGCGATGAGACGGCCCTGTCCGATCACGACCAGCTGGTCCGCGGTGCTCTCCATCTCCGTCATGAGGTGACTGGAGAGGAAGACGGTGCGTCCCTCGGCGGCCAGGCGGCGGAAGAGCCCGCGTACCCAGAGCACGCCCTCCGGGTCCATGCCGTTGATCGGCTCGTCGAACATCAGGACGGGAGGGTCGCCGAGCAGGGCCGCCGCGATGCCGAGCCGCTGCTTCATGCCGAGCGAGAACCCGCCGATGCGGCGCCCGGCCGCCTCGGTCAGGCCCACCTCGGCGAGCACCTCGGCGACGCGGCTCGCCGGGATGCGGTTGCTGCGGGCCAGGGCGCCCAGGTGCGCGGTGGCGCTGCGCCCGCCGTGGACCTGCTGCGCGTCGAGCAGCGCGCCGACGTGGCGCAGGCCGCGCGGGTGGGTGCGGAAGGGGACGCCGCCGATGGTGGAGGTCCCGGCGGTGGGCGTGTCCAGGCCGAGGAGCATCCGCATGGTGGTCGACTTGCCCGCCCCGTTGGGGCCGAGGAAGCCGGTCACCTGCCCGGGCCGCACGGTGAAGGAGAGTTGGTCGACGGCGGTCTTGTCGCCGTACCGCTTGGTGAGTTCGCTGACTTCGATCACGGGAGCAACGGTGCCGCTGCGGGTGAGGGCTGCGCATCGGCCCCTCGGCGGCCCCCGGCGGGCGCGTATGCACCCGTGGGATGAAGCCCGTGGGCTCATGCCGGGGGCGGGCCGCGCACCTACGATCCCGGTGTGGACGCCACCTTGACACCCTCGCCGCCCCAGCACACGTACGCGACGCTCCGCTCCGTTCTGACCTGGACCGGGTCCGTCCTGTACCCGTTCATGGCGCTGCTCCCCGCGGTCAGCGCGGACCCGTGGGCGCCCGGCATCCTCCCGGCCTGCGGCTCGGCGCTCGCGACGGTCCTGCTCGTCGGCCTGGTCCGGCGCAGGCCCATGGCGGCCCTGGTCACGATGCTGCTCGTCACGGCCCTCCTGCCGGCGGTGGCCAAGTACCACGGCCCGGTGTGGTTCGTGCCGTTCGCCGCGGTCGACCTCATGCTCGGGTACGTCGTCGCGACGCGCACCCTGCGGGCGTCGGTGGTCGCCGTCTGCCTCACGTTCCTCACGCAGTGCCTGACGGTCCTCGGCTTCACGCACGGCCCCGACAACCTCATCGTGATCGGCACGATCGCCCTCCTGGCGCTGGTCACCGCCTGCGTCGTGGGTCTCCTCGGCCGCGAGCGCCGCCGGTACGCGACGGAGCTGCGGTCGCACGAGGTCGCCGAGGCGATCACCGCCGAACGGCTGCGGATCGCCCGGGAGTTGCACGACCAGGTCGCGCACAGCATCGGCATCATCGCGATCCAGGCCGGTGTCGGCAGCCGGGTCATCGAGACGCAGCCGCTGGAGGCGCGGGCGGCCCTGCGCGCCATCGAGGCGACCAGCAGGGAGACCCTGTCGGGGCTGCGGCGCACGCTCGTCGCGCTGCGCAGGTCGGGCTCTTCGGCGGAGCCGGAAGCCGCGCCGTACGGCCCCGCGCCGGGCCTCGGCGAACTGGAGCGCCTGGCGGCCACGACCGCTGACGCGGGTGTCGCGGTCGACCTGCGATGGAGCGGGCAGCGGCGTCAACTGCCGCCCGACATCGACCTGTCGGCGTACCGGATCGTGCAGGAGGCGCTGACGAACATGGTGCGGCACTCGGGCGCCGGGCGGTGCCACGTGAGCGTCGGGTTCGGGGAGGATGAACTGTCCGTGGAGATCGTCGACGAGGGGCGCGGGATGCGGGGCACGGAGCCTGGCGTGGGGTTCGGGATCACGGGGATGCGGGAGCGGGTGGCGCTGCTGCACGGGGAGTTCAGCGCGGGGCCGCTGCCCGGGGGCGGTTTCCGGGTGGCGGCGCTGCTGCCGCTGCCGGAGCCGACGGCCGCGGCAGCGGACGACGCCGCCGTGGCCGGGGCGGACGCGGCCGGGGCGGACGTCCGATGACCGTGCGCGTGGTGCTTGCCGACGACCAGCCGCTCGTACGCTCCGGGCTGCGCGTCCTCATCGCCGACACCCCCGACCTGGAGGTCGTCGGGGAGGCCGCGAACGGCGAGGAGGCGGTCCGGCTGGCGAAGGAGGTCAGCCCCGACGTGATCGTGATGGACATCCGGATGCCGGGCATGAACGGGATCGAGGCCACGAGCCTGGTCACGTCGGGCCCGGGGGCGACGCGTGTGCTCATCCTGACCACCTTCGACGAGGACGACCACGTCTATGGCGCGCTGCGCGCCGGCGCGAGCGGTTTCGCGGTCAAGGACATGGCGCTCGACGACATCCTCGCCGCGATCCGGGTCGTCGCGGCCGGGGACGCGCTGATCGCGCCGGGGATCACCCGCCGCCTCATCGCGGACTTCGTGGGCCGCCCCGAGCCGTCGCCCGCCCGCGCGCCCCGCCCGCTCGGGGGCATCACCGAGCGGGAGCGTGAGGTCCTGACGCTGGTGGGGCTGGGCCGGTCGAACAGCGAGATCGCCGACGAGCTCTACATCACCGTGGCCACGACCAAGTCGCACGTGGCGCGCCTGTTCACCAAACTGGGCGCGCGGGACCGGGTCCAACTGGTCATCACCGCCTACGAGTCGGGGCTGGTCTCCGCACCCCGCTGAGCGGTTGCCCCTCAAGCGCGGCCCCGGTCCTCCTTCATCAGGCGGGATCCGCTGAGGCGTTCGCCGAACACGTCGTCCGGGTTCGAGAGCACGCAGTTCTCCAGGGACAGACAGCCGCACCCGATGCAGTCGGTCAGATGGTCACGCAGCCGTCCCAGCTGGGTGATGCGCTGGTCCAGTTCGGAGCGCCAGGCCTCGGAGAGGTGCGCCCAGTCCTCGCGGGTCGGGGTGCGCCCCTCGGGCAGCTCGGACAGCGCGTCACGGATCGTGGCGAGCGGGATGCCGACGCGCTGGGCGGCGCGGATGAAGGCGACCCTGCGCAGGATGTCGCGGTGGTAGCGGCGCTGGTTGCCCGTCGTGCGGCGGCTGCTGATCAGGCCCTTGGCCTCGTAGAAGTGCAGGGCCGAGACGGCGGCTCCGCTGCGCGCCGACAGCTGACCGACGGTGAGTTCGTGGATCTTCACTGGAATCTGGGGCACCGTGCCGAGCCTACTGGGCCGACCCTGCCGTCGTTGACAGAGGTCGCCCGCCCTAGCATGCTGAGCAAGCGCTTAGACATTCGTTAGACACCCGCCTTAGACATCCACGCATGGTGCATACATGGGAGGCCAGGACATGGCAGAGCCGAGGGTTTTCGCGACGGTCGACGAGCTGCGCGCGGCAGTGGGCGAGCAGCTGGGGTACAGCGACTGGGTCGAGATCGAGCAGAAGCGGATCGACCAGTTCGCGGACGCCACGGGTGACCACCAGTGGATCCACGTCGACCCCGAGCGCGCCAAGGACGGGCCGTTCGGCACGACGATCGCGCACGGTTATCTGACCCTGTCGCTGCTCCCCCTCTTCGGGCCGCAGCTGATCAAGGTCGACGGCATGAAGATGGGCGTGAACTACGGGACGAACAAGGTCCGCTTCCCCGCCCCCGTGCCTGTCGGCTCCCGGCTGCGCGCCACGGCGAAGATCACCGGCGTCGACGACGTGCCCGGCGGCGTCCAGGTCTCGGTCGCCTTCACCGTGGAGCGCGACGGCGGCGACAAGCCGGTGTGCGTCGCCGAGTCGGTGTCCCGCTACTACCTCTGAGCCCTTGGGGGCTCAGGAGACCTGGACCCCCACCATCCGCAGGACGAGGTCGGCGTACAGCGCGCCGACCTCGTCGGGCGTCCGGCGGCCCTCCGTGTTGAACCAGCGCGCCACGTCGATGCAGAGCGACAGCACGGCCAGCGTGGTGCCGGGGACGTCGGGGACGTCGAACTCCCCCGCTTTCACACCGTCGTTGATGATCTCGCGCACGGTGGCGTCGCTCTCGCGGCGCAGGGCCACGATCTCGGGCCGGTGCTCCTCGCCCAGCGAGTCCAGCTCGTACTGCACGACGCGCGCCGTCAGATGGCGTGCCGCGTGCCAGCGGACGAAGGACCGCACGGCCGCGGAGAGCCGTTCGGCGGCGGTGCCCTCTTCGGCGGCCGCCTCCTTGAGGATCTCCAGGGCCTTCTCGTGGCCGATGCGGCTGATCCGCAGGAGCAGGTCCTCCTTGGTCCGGTAGTGGATGTAGAGCGCGGCCGGGCTCATGCCCGCGCGGCTCGCGATGTCCCTGGTGGTGGTCGCGTGGTAGCCGCGCTCCGCGAACGCCTCGACGGCGGCGATCAGCAGCCGCCTGGCCGCGTCCGGGGTGACCTCGGCCCAGGACATGTCGTCCGTGGCAGCCTCGTTCTGGCCGTGCCGCTCCGCGCTCATCGCTCGCTCACAATCCTCCCGTGGACAGGACGAACACCATACCCCTAGAGGTGAGCGAGCGCTTAGTTCCGTAGGTCGGACTGCGGCCTTGTCCGTGGGTCAGACCGCGGGCTTGAAGGGGTCGTGCTCGGCGAGGATCTTGTCGATACGGGCCTGGTCGATACGGCTGACGACCTGATCGACCTCCTGGCGGTCCCGGATGACCTTGGCGAGCGTGAACGCGGAGGTCGTCAGATAGAGGACGGCGATGGCGAGGAAGCCGCGGACCCAGCCGCTGGCGTCGATGCGGTAGACCCCGACGGCGGTCGCCACGAGCGCGAGCGCGAAGGAGGCGACGGCCTGTCCGTAGAAGGCGTTGGTGGTCCTGTGCTTGACCGGTGTGTCACTCATGGGCGACAGCATGGAGCGAACGGGGGCGCACCCCCATCCGCTCACGTACTCATAAACGTACTCAGACGCCGGACGCGACAGCCCGGTCCCAGCAGGCCGGTCTCAGAAGGCCCGTCTCAGAAGGCCGGTCTCAGAAGGCCGGTCTCAGAAGGCCGATACACCCGTGAGCGCGCGGCCGATGATGAGCTTCTGGATCTGGCTGGTGCCCTCGTAGAGGGTCATGACGCGGGCGTCGCGCAGGAGTTTGCCGACCGGGTACTCGTCGATGTAGCCGTAGCCGCCGAAGACCTGGAGGGCGTTGTTCGCGCAGCGCACCGCGGCCTCGGAGGCGAAGAGCTTGGCCTTGGAGGCGGCCGTCGCGAAGTCCTCGCCCCGGTCGATGAGATCGGCGACGCGCCAGGTCAGCAGGCGCGCGGCGTCCACGTCGACGGAGATGTCGCTGATCAGCTCCTGCACCAGCTGGTACGAGGCGATGGACTTGCCGAACTGCTCGCGCTCCGCCGCGTATCCCACGGCGGCGTCGAGCGCGGCCTGCGCGATGCCGACGCAGCCCGCGGCCACGGACATGCGCCCCTTGGCGAGCGCCGACATGGCGATGGAGAAGCCCTTGCCCTCCGGGCCCAGCATCGCGGAGGCGGGGACCCTGACGTCCTCGAGGACCAGCTCGGCGGTGGCCTGGCCGCGCAGGCCGAGCTTGCCGTGGATGGTGCGGCGGGTGAGGCCGGGGGTGTCCGTGGGGACGAGGAAGGCGGTGACGCCCTTGTGTCCGGGGGCGTCGGTGGAGCGGGCGAAGAGGAGGACGACATCGGCCCACGTGCCGTTCGTGATGAACATCTTGGAGCCGTTGATCACGTATGAGTCGCCGTCGCGGACGGCGCGGGTGGTGAGGCTGCCGGCGTCGGAGCCGGTGCCGGGCTCGGTGAGTCCGAAGCAGCCGAGGGCCTCACCGGCCGTGAGCCGCGGCAGCCACTCCCGCTTCTGCTCCTCGGTCCCGTACGACTGGATCGTCTTGGTGACCAGGCCGAGCGAGACGGAGACGATGCCGCGCACGGACGAGTCGCCGCGCCCCAGCTCCTCCGTGACCAGGCAGTACGCAAGGTGGTCGCCGCCCGAGCCGCCGTACTCCTCGTCGATGGTCAGGCCCAGGAAGCCGACGTCGCCGAGCTTCTTGACGATGCCGCGGTCGACCTCTTCGGCGCGGTCCCAGCCGACGACGTTCGGGGTGATCTCGCGCGCCACGAAGTCCTTGGCGAGCTGCCTTACGGCCGTCTGCTCCTCGCTGAGTTCCAGATTCATGGACCACACCCCAGGCATGAGTGAATGAGCACTAAATTAGCACTGCTAGTTTTTAGCTGACAGCCCTACTATGTGCCGCATGGCCCGACCGCGCAAGCCCCTCCTGAGCACCGACCGCATCGTCACGGCGGCGCGCTCTCTCGTCGACGCCGAGGGCCTCGCGGCCGTCTCGACGCGGCGGCTCGCCGCCGAGCTGGGCGTGAGCGGCCCCTCGCTCTACAACCACTTCCGCACCAAGGACCAGATCCTGGAGGCGGTCGCCGACTCGGTGAGCGCGCAGGTCGACCTGTCGATGTTCGACCCCGCGGACCGGCGCGACTGGCGCACCGCACTGCACGACTGGGCGGTGTCGTACCGGGCCGCCCTCCTCGATCACCCGAACATCGTCCCCGTCCTCGCCCAGGGGCCGGGGCGCAGGCCCGCGGGGCTCCGGCTCGCCGACGCCGTGTTCGGCTCGATGGTGGACGCGGGCTGGCCCCCGGCGCAGGCCACGTCGATCGGCGCGCTCATGCGGTACTTCGTGACGGGCTCCGCGCTCGGCTCCTTCGCCGGGGGCTTCGTCGACGACGAGACGGCGTACGACCCCGCCGACTATCCCCACCTCGGTCAGGCGCACCTGCTCGCCGACCGCCAGGAACTGATCGACGAGCGGGCCTTCGAGACGGGCCTGCGGGCGCTCCTCGACGGGCTCACGCTGCAGTACGAGCAGGTCGCAGCGCTGCACTGACGTTTCGGCGGCCACCGAACCGTGCCGGGCGCATCCTGGACCCATGAAGTACAGGGAACCCGGCGCACCGCGCCTCGCCGCGCTCGCCGCACTGATGGCCGACGAGACCCGCGCGGCCTGCCTGCTCGCGCTGCTCGACGGACGGGCGTGGACCGCCGGTGAGCTGGCGCGGCACGCGGGGGTCGCGGCGTCGACGGCGAGCGAGCATCTGGGCAAGCTCGTCGCGGGCGGCCTGCTCGCCGAGGAGCGGCAGGGGCGCCACCGTTACGTGCGGCTCGCGGACGCGCGCGTGGCCCAGCTCGTCGAGGAACTCGCGGCGTATGCGGCGCCGGACGGCGGGGAGCGGCCACCGACGCTGCGGGCGGTGAGCGCGAGGGACGCGATGGCGCGCGGGCGCACCTGTTACGACCACCTGGCGGGGCGCCTCGGCATCGCGCTCACGGACGCGCTGGTCCGGCGCGGGGATCTGCAAACGGAGACGGGGTTCGCGCTGACCCCGCAAGGGGTGGACCTGTTCGGCGCGTTGGGGATCGCGCTGGAGCACTCGGGGCGCCGGCCCATGGCGCGGGCATGCCTGGACTGGACCGAGCGGCGGCAGCATCTCGCGGGGACGGCGGGCGCGGCACTGTGCGGCCACGCGCTCGACGCGGGCTGGGTCGTGCGGATCGGGTCGGAGCGGGCCGTGAAGGTCACGCCGGACGGGGAGCGGGCGTTGGGCGACGCCTTGGGGATCGAGGCCCAGGCGCTGCGTTAGGGCTCATGTACCGCCCATGCACGGCCCATGTACAGCTCATGTACGGCAACCACCCCTTCTTCCGGCTTTCAGGGGATAGCCGTAAAGTGCATCCGTTCTGCTCGGTGAAACACGGACGTAACACGGGAGTGCGGCATGCGGCAGGCCAAGGACGGCCCAACTCCTGGCATATCACCCCTTAATCGGGGCGCGGGTTGTAGGCAGTACGGCGTTCAGGTCCTGCGCGGGCAGGCCCAGGTCGTCTTTCTGTCCAGCGTCCCGGCCGGACTGCTCCTCGCCGTGGCGCTGTTCGCCGCGGGGTGGGAGTACGGGCTCTACGGGATCGCCGGAACGGCGCTCGGCACGGCCACCTCGCGGCTGCTCGGCGCGGACCGCGAGCGCCTCTCGGCCGGACTCGAAGGGTTCAACGCCTGTCTGACGGCGCTGTGTTTCGCGGTCTTCCTGGGCGCCGGCCATCTGTCGACCGCGCTGCTCGCGGCGGCCGGCTGCGTGATCGTCACCGTGGTCACCGCGGCCGTCGTCAATCTGCTCGGCGTCTGGAACCTGCCGTCGCTGACGCTCCCCTACTGCCTCCTCGCGAGCGCGATGACCACCGCGGCCCCGGGGTTCGAGCGGATCTGGCACCACGGTGACGGCCTCGCCGCCCTCACGAGCGCGGCGACCGGGCCGACTTCGCTCAGCTTCTCCGATCTGTGGCGCGGGTTCTTCACGGGCTTTGCCGAGATCTTCTTCATGCCGCAGTGGTACGTCGGCGCGCTCGTCCTCGCCGCGCTCCTCGTCGCGAGCCGCAGGGCCGCGGCCGTGGCGGCGGTGGGCAGCCTCGTCGGGATCCTCTCCGGGTGGGCGCTCGGCGCTCCGGCCGCGCAGATCGCGGACGGGACCATGGGCTACAACGCGATCCTTGTGGCGCTGGCCCTGTGCGGGGTGTTCCTGGAGTCCGGTCCGCGCACTCTCGGGTACGCCGTGGCGGGCGCGTTCACCGCGACGGCCGCGACGTCGGCCATGGCCGCGGTGTTCGCACCGTCGGGCGGGCACACGTTCACCTGGCCGTTCGTCCTGACGACGTTCGCCTTCCTGGCGGCGGCCCGGTCCTTCCCCAAACTGCGGACGTCGGCTCCGGCACCCGCGGTGCCGGAGCCGATGGCGGCGGGGGTGCTCAGCGCGCAGCCGCCCGCCCCGCAAGCACCTTGATGGAGACCAGGGCGATCACGCCGAGCCCGATGATGTAGCCGGAGACGGCCATCGACGTGCCGGTCGCCTCCAGGAGCAGCACCATCACGAACGGCGCGAGTCCGCCGCCGAACACCGCCGCGATCTGGTATCCGAGCGAGGCTCCCGTGTAGCGCATCTCGGCGGTGAACAGCTCCGCGAACAGGGCGGCCTGCGGTCCGTACATGATGCTCAGGAAGCAGCTGGTGACGAACGTGCCCACGGCCAGCCAGAGCAGTGAGCCGGTGTCGATGAGCAGGAACATCGGCACGGCCCACACGACGAGGCCGGCGGCGCCGAGCGCGTAGATCCGCAGCCGTCCGATGCGGTCGGAGAGGGCCGCCGACGCGGGGATCAGGGCGAGTTGGGTGAGGCTGATGCAGAGCGAGACGGTCAGGACGGCCTCGCGCTCCATGCCGAGTTCACGGGTCGTGTAGTCGAGGACTCCCGTGATGATGATGTAGAACGTCGCGGTGTTCACGGCGAAGGAGCCGCCCGCGAGGAAGACCGTGCCGAGGTGTTCGCGCAGGATCCTGCGCAGCGGCGAGCGGGAGCGGTCCGCCTCCGCCTTCGCCAGTTCCGCTTCCGCGGCCTTGAACTCGGGGGTCTCCTCGACCTTCGTGTGGATGTACCAGGCGAGCACGAGAACGAGCAGGCCCACCAGGAACGGGAGCCGCCAGCCCCACGCGGTGAAGGCACTGTCGCTGGTGAGGGCGCCGGCGAGGAGGAACACGGTGTTGGCGGTCACCACGCCGATGGGGACGCCGAGTTGGACGAGGCTGCCGTAGAGGCCGCGCTTGCCCTCGGGGGCGTACTCGGTGGCCATCAGCATCGCGCCGCCCCACTGGGCGCCGACGGCGAGTCCCTGCACGACCCGCAGGGTGACGAGGAGGACCGGCGCGGCCACGCCGATCGTGTCGTACGTGGGGAGCAGGCCGATGCCCGTGGTGGCGAGGCCCATCAGGGTCAGGGCGAGGACGAGCATGGGCTTGCGGCCGCGCTTGTCGCCGAGCTGGCCGGCGATGACGCCGCCGAGCGGGCGGGCCAGGAAGCCGACGGCGAAGGTCGCGAAGGCGGCGAGCACGCCCGCCGACGAGCTGCCGGAGGGGAAGTAGAGGTCGCCGAGCACGAGGGCGGCCGCGATGCCGAAGACGAAGTAGTCGTACCACTCGACGGCCGAGGCGAGCGCGGCGGCGGTGGCGACCTTCCTTCGGGCGCGGGTCTCGGCTTCGGGGGAAGCGGTGGCTGCGGGGCGAGCGGATGGTGCCGTGTCCATGCGTGCACACTCCGGTGACTGCGGGGAGGGGACGGTCCGCGGCGCCGCGGTTCGGGGAACGTACTGACCGGACGGTACGTAGGTCAACGGGTTGCGCAGCAGCAGTTTTTGCCTGCACATGGGAAAGCGAAGGCGGTGTGCGGGCAGGCCTGTGACCCCGGCCGCGCGGGGCGACCGGGGTCACAGGGACACGGGTCCGGGTACTGGTCCGGGTCCGGGTCCGGGTCTAGAAGACCACCAGCGCCCGTCCGCCCTTGCCCGCGATCATGTTGTCGAAGGCGGCGGGGATCCCGTCGAGGGCGATGTGTTCGGTGACGAGCGCGCTCAGGTCGAGGCGGCCCGCGCGGATGTGCTCGGCCAGGACCGGGAGGTCCTTCGCCGGGTCGGAGTTGCCGTAGACGCAGCCGGAGAGCGTGCGGCCGAAGTGGAAGATCTCCAGGGCGTTGAAGGTGACCTGCTGGTCCTTGCCGCCGATGCCGACGACCGTGGTGCGGCCGCCGCGCCGGGTGGACTCCCACGCGGTACGGATGGTCACCGCGCGGCCCACGCACTCGACCGCGACGTCCACGCCCTGCTTGCCGGTGAGGCCGCGGATCTCGCGTGCGGTGGTCTCGGAGGCCACGACGTAGTCGGTGGCACCGGCCTTGCGGGCCAGTTCCTCCTTCGCCGGGGAGACGTCCACGGCGATGATCTTCGAGGCGCCGGCGATACGGGCCGCCTGCAGCGTCGCGAGGCCGACCCCGCCGACACCGAAGACGGCGACCGTCTCGCCCTCGCGGACCCGCGCCGAGTGGTGCACGGCGCCGTACCCGGTCAGAACGGCGCAGCCGAGGAGGGCCGCGTCGGCGAGGGGAACGCCTTCGGGGGCGCGCAGGACGCAGTTCGCGGCGACCACCGTCTCCTCGGCGAACGCGGCGACGTTCAGGCCGGGGTGGAGGTCGCTGCCGTCGTCGGAGCGGTGGGCGTACACGGCGCCCGCGCCGGTGAGGGCGTCGGCGCACAGCCACACCTCGCCCAGTGAGCAGGCGTGGCACTTTCCGCACGCGGGCGCCCAGTTGAGGACGACCCCGTCGCCGGGCGCGACGTGGGTGACGCCCTCGCCGACGGAGACGACCGTGCCGGCGCCCTCGTGGCCGAGCACCGCGGGGACGGGCACGCGCATCGTGCCGTTGGTCAGGGACAGGTCGGAGTGGCAGACCCCGGCGGCGGTGAGCCTGACCCGGACCTGGCCGGCGCCGGGCTCGGGCAGGTCGATCTCCGTGATCTCCAGGGGAGAGCCGACGGCGGGGAGTACAGCGGCACGGACCATGAGGCGCGGAGCTCCTAGAACTGGAGGGACTTGGTCTGGAGGTACTCGGACAGGCCGTGGGCGCCCAGCTCGCGGCCGACGCCGGACTGCTTGTAACCGCCGAACGGGGCAAGGGGGTTGAAGCGGCCGCCGTTGATGTCGACCTGGCCGGTGTCCATCCGGCGCGCGAACGCGACCGCCTCGGCGTCGTCGGCCGCCCAGACGGCGCCCGCCAGGCCGTACACCGTGCCGTTGGCGATGCGCAGGGCGTCGCCCTCGTCCTCGTAACGGATGATCGAGACGACCGGGCCGAAGATCTCCTCCTGGGCGATGGTCATCTCGGGGGTGACGTCGGCGAAGACGGTCGGGCTGACGAAGTAGCCCTGCTCGCGCGGGGCTTCGGGGCCGCCGGCGACGAGGCGGGCGCCCTCGGCGACACCCTTCTCGATGTAGCCGCGCACGCGCGCGTGCTGCTTGGCGTTGACGAGCGGGCCGATGCGGTCGCCGTACTTGGTGGCGGCCTCGGCCGCGAGCGTGACCGCCTCGTCGTACTGGGACGTGTGGACGAGCATGCGGGTCCAGGCGCTGCAGGTCTGGCCGGAGTTGCCCATGACGTTGGCGATGCCGACGCCGACGGCCTTGGCGAGGTCGGCGCTCGGCAGGATGACGTTGGCGGACTTGCCGCCGAGTTCGAGGGCGACGCGCTTGACGGCCGCGCCCGCGGTGGCGCCGATCTGCTTGCCGACGGCGGTGGAGCCGGTGAAGGAGACCAGGTCGACGCCCGGGTGCTCGGCGAGCGCCTGGCCGGCGACGGTGCCGAGGCCGGTGACGAGGTTGAACACGCCCGCGGGAATGCCCGCTTCGTGGACGGCCTCGGCGAAGAGCTGAGCCGTCAGCGGGGTGTCCTCGGCGGGCTTGAGGACGACGGTGCAGCCCGCCGCGAGCGCGGGGGCGACCTTCGCGACGATCTGGTGGAGCGGGTAGTTCCAGGGCGTGATCGCGCCGACGACGCCGATCGGCTCGACATAGACGGTGGAGTTGCCGACCTTCTCCTCGAAGGCGTACGAGGCGGCGAGTTCGGCGTACGAGCCGGCGACCAGGATCGGCACGCCGGCGTGCACCATCTGCGAGAACTGCAGGGGCGCGCCGAGTTCGGCGGTGACGGTCTCGGCGATCTCGTCCTTGCGGGCGACGAGGACGTCGCGCAGGGCGGCGATCCGCGCGGCGCGTTCGGCGGGCGGGGTCGCGGCCCAGGCGGGGAACGCCTCGTGGGCGGCGAACACGGCGGCGTCGACGTCCTCCGCGATGCCCGCCGGGACCTGGGCGATGACCTGCTCGTCCGCGGGGTTGACCACCGCGATCGTGTCCGTGCCCGCGGCGGCCCGCCACTCGCCGCCGATGTACATCCCGTCGTGGGCCTTCATCGCATTCCTCCCGAGGGTTCCGTGGCTACGGCGTAGTCGATCCGCGCCCCAAACTAGCGCCGTTAGTTTTTGGGCGCCAGAGACCCCCGTCACCCTGCCAGTAATTCCTCAGTAACGGTGCCTCCCTAGCGTCCGGGCCATCCGTACCGTTCCCGGAGTTCCCGGAGGATCACCCCCGATGCACCCGTCACGATCGCCCCGGCGCAGACCCTTCCCCAAGTTCTCGACTTCGCTCGAACAGGGGAGACCCCATTCGTGGGCGGCGGCCGCACTGATCGCGGCCGCCCTGCTGACCGGACCGCTGCCCTCGGCGGCGGCCGCCGCCGATTCCGCGCCGCCGTCGCCCAAGGTGGACTCCGCACTGCGCGCCGCCGTGGACGACGGCGGCGACGCCTCGTTCTTCGTCGTGCTCAAGGACCAGGCAGACCTCTCGTCGGCGCGCGGCAAGCGCACCCACGCCTCGCGCGCCAAGTCCGCCTTCTCCGCACTGCGCGGCAAGGCCGCCGAGAGCCAGAGCTCGCTGACGTCGTTCCTCGACAAGGAGCGGGTCGGGCACCAGGACTACTGGATCGTCAACGCCGTCCAGGTAACCGGCGACAAGAAGCTCGTGGCGCAGCTCGCGAAGCGCTCCGACGTCGCCTCGATCGTCAAGGAGCAGCACTACAAGCTGGACGCCACGGAGCGCGCGACGGCCGGCGCGGCCACCGACGCGGACCCGGTCGCCCCCGAGTGGGGCGTCAAGGACATCAAGGCCGACCAGGTCTGGGACCAGTACGACGACCGCGGCGAGGGCATCGTCATCGCGAACGTCGACTCGGGCGTCCAGTACGACCACCCCGCGCTGAAGGCCAACTACCGCGGCAACAACGGCGACGGCTCCTTCACGCACGACTACAACTGGTACGACCCGACCGGACAGTGCCCCACCTCGGCGCCCTGTGACAACAACGGCCACGGCACGCACACCATGGGCACCATGGTCGGCGCGGGCGGGGTCGGTGTCGCGCCCGGCGCGAAGTGGATCGCGGCCAAGGGCTGCGAGTCCAGCTCCTGCTCGGACGCCTCGCTGCTCGCGGCGGGCCAGTGGATCCTCGCCCCGACCGACCACAACGGCCAGAACCCGCGCCCCGACCTCGCCCCCGACATCGTGAACAACTCCTGGGGCGGCGGCGACACGACGTTCTACCAGGACATCGTCGAGGCGTGGAACGCGGCCGGGATCTTCGAGGCGTTCGCCTCCGGCAACGACGGTGACGGCGTGACCTGCTCGACCGGCCACGCGCCGGGCTCGCAGGCACCGGCGTACGGCGTCGGCGCGTACGACGTGAACGGGAAGATCGCCGACTTCTCCGGCTTCGGACCGTCCCGCCTCGACGGCTCGATGAAGCCGAACATCTCGGCCCCCGGCGTCAACGTCCGCTCCACCTGGCCGGGCAACACCTACAAGTCGATCTCCGGTACGTCGATGGCGACACCGCACGTCGCGGGCGCTGTCGCCCTGCTGTGGGCGTCGGCCCCCTCCCTCATCGGCGACATCGACGCGACGCGCAAGCTCCTCGACGAGGGAGCCGTCGACGTCGACGACACGCACTGCGGCGGCACCGCCGGCGCCAACAACGTGTGGGGCGAGGGCAAGCTCGACATCTTCGCCTCCGTCGACAAGGCCCCGCACACGGCGGCCGTCGTCACCGGCAAGGTCACCGACAAGGCGACCGGAGCCGCGCTCTCCGGCGTCACCGTGAAGGCCACGGGCTCCGCCTCGACCCGCACGGTCACGACCTCGGCCGACGGCACCTACCGGCTCACGCTCCCGGCAGGCACGTACGACTTCGCCCTCAGCGGCTACGGCTACGCGAACGGCTCCGCCTCGGGCGTCACCGTCACCACCGGCGAGCAGGCCACCGAGGACTTCACCCTGAACGCGGTCGCCTCGCACGCCGTGTCCGGCACCGTCCTCGACGTCACCGGCAAGCCCCTCGCCAAGGCCACCGTCCAGGTCGCGGGCACGCCCGTCGCCTCCGTCACCACGGACACATCCGGCCGCTTCACCCTGCCGAAGGTGGCGGAGGGTTCGTACACCCTGACCGCCACACCCACCGCGCCCGTCCTGTGCAACGGCGTCTACAGCGGCGCCCTCGCCGTCGACGGCGACGAGACACTGACCGCCCGCCTCCCCGCGCGCTCCGACGCCGCGGGCAACAGCTGCACCCCGGGGACGTACTCCTGGATCGCCGGCAGCGGCAAGGTCGCGCTCAGCGGTGACGAGGACGCGAAGACGATCGCGCTGCCCTTCCCCGTGAAGCTGTACGGCGTCTCCTACTCCACCGCGAGCGTCACCACGAACGGCCTGGTCAACTTCCTCGAGCCGCGCCTCGGGGACTACGACAACGTCGCGCTCCCGTCGGTGGACAAGCCCAACGGCACCGTCGCCGCCTTCTGGGACGACCTGACCGTGGACAAGAAGTCCAGCGTGCAGACCTCGACCACGGGGACGTCCGGCAGCCGGAAGTTCGCCGTCGTCTGGAACAACGCCGCCTTCGCCGACGGGCGTTCCGGCCGCGTCACCTTCGAGGCCGTCTTCGACGAGGCCACCGGCGCCGTCACCCTCCAGTACCGGTCCGTGCCGGGCGCCGGAGCGAGCGCCACCGTCGGCATCGAGAACCAGTCCGGCACCGACGCCCTCCAGTTCTCCTTCAACAAGCCGGTCCTCAAGGACCAGGCCGCCATCCGTATCGCGCAGGGGACCAAGTGATGAGAATCAACTCCCGGCGGGCGCTGCGGCTCGCCTCCGCGCTGGTCGCGGCCGGCCTGGCGCTCAGCGCCGCGCCGCCCGCCCTGGCCGACGACGACGGCAGTTCCCTTCTCACGCTGACCGACAGCCAGGCCGAGAAGCTGGCGGACCACGCCCAGCTCGACGCCTACGCGGACGCCGACCGCGCGACGGTCGACCCGCAGGGCGCGACCGAGGGCTCCGGCACCTCCGGTACGGACGACCAGGGTTCCGGCTCCCACCTCGACGAAGGCACCGGTACCGACACCGCCGGCGCCGTCACCATCTCCACCAAGTCCACGCTGGAGGGCGTGCGCGGCCTGGCCGCCACCGTCCCCGCCGGAGGCAAGGGCGGCGAATACTTCACCCTGCACAGTCTCGGCAGCGTCCAGCGCAGCAAGGCCGACGGCACCGCCCTGTGGCGGCGCGACAACGCCTCCCTGTACGCGGACTGGGGCGTCAAGAACTCCCGGCCCTGGCAGACCGAGCCGTACCCGGCGCGCATCGTGATGGGCTACAACGCGGTCAGCCCGTTCACGCCCGCCTCCGACCAGGGGTACGTGACCGGCGACCTGACCGGTGACGGCGTGGACGACGTGGTGTTCTCCGCGAGTGTCGGTGTGAGCCCGTACCGCCCGTTCACCTCGCCCGGCTCGTCGCTCCCCAACGGCACCTTCGTCACGGTCCTCGACGGGAAGACCGGCAAGACGCTGTGGTCGAAGCTGTACGCGTACGCCTACAACGTGAAGCTCGTCGGCAAGACGCTCGTCGTCGCGGACGCGCCCTACTACAACCTCAACTCCCCGTCCGACGCCACCGCCACCGTCTCCGGCATCCGCTTCTCGTACGCCGACGGGGCGCTGAACCCCGCCGACACGTGGACGCACGACACTTCGGTGCGCGCCGGCACGGCCTGGGGCGCTCTGGAGGACCTCGGCGGCGGTCTGCTCGCCGCCTCGTACAACCAGCGCAGGACCGCCACGGCGGCGGGCAGCGGGCACACCCTCGTGCTCGACACCGCGGACGGCAAGGTCAAGTGGCAGTCGGACAGCGCTCTCTACTCGCGCCAGCTGCACCTGGACACCGCGCGCGGACGGCTCGTGGCCCTGGAGCAGTCCGACCCGAACGACGGCATGAAGTACGAGATCGACTCCTACTCCCTGGCCGACGGCAAGCGGACCACGCTCGACACCCGGATCAACGCGCTGCCCACCGACATGACGATCGGTGACCTGCGGGGCGACCGGAAGCCCGAGTACGTGGTCAGCGAGTCCACGCTCGACCCGTACCTGTGGATCAACTCCAACACCGTCCGGGTCGTGGACGGCACCGACCCGGCCACCCTTCTGTGGTCCTCGACCGTCAAGCGCGCCGCCGACAACGGCCATGACGGGCCGAGCGCTTGGAGCCTCGACGTCGTCGACGGCAGCCTCGTGACGACAGCCCAGGACGACTCCGGCATGAACTCGGCGGAGAACCCCGGCGGCGGGCAGTACGCCTCGCTCACCGTGTTCTCCGGCAGCGGCGACGTGCGCTGGCGGGAGAAGGGCCTCGGCGCCTCGCCGATGTTCGCCCAGGTCTACCGCGACGGCGGCGGTCAGCACGTGCGCACCGTCGACCAGAACCAGAACGTCCACACCTACGCGCTGGGCAACGGCAGGCAGCAGGGCGTGCTGCCGCTCCAGGGCGACCTGTGGTCCTCGGCCTCGGCCGACCTCGACGGCGACAAGAAGAACGACCTGGTGGTCGGCGGCAAGTCCGACGGCGTGTGGGCGTACTCGGGCCCGTCGCTGACCGCGGGCAAGCCGAAGCTCCTGTGGAAAGCCACCGTCCCGGGCCAGGTCCACCGGATCGAGAAGGGTGACGTCAACGGTGACGGCCACGCCGACTTCGTGGTCGCCGCGGACACGGCCGTCGCCGTCATCGACGGCCGCACCGGCAAGGTCCTCGAACGCATCGACGGGAACGGGCAGTTCGTCCGCTCCGTGACGGTCGCCGACCTCGACGGCGACCGGCGCGCCGACATCCTCGTGCCCACGGACGCGCTGCGGGCCTACCGCGGCAACGGCTCGAAGCTGTGGACGTACGCGGCGCCCGCCGACGCGGGCAGTGTCGTCTTCGGCGACCCCGCGGTGGGTGAGGGCCGGGTGTACGCGCAGTACACGAGCAGCGACTCCCTCGACAAGGACTCGCCCGTGGTCGACGGCGTCGCACTCGACGCCAAGAAGGGCACCGTGCGCTGGACCGCCTCGCCGAAGGCCCCGGCCGACAGCGCCGACGGCAAGCTCTACGGCGCCGTCCTGAGCCGGGGCGTCTTCACCTCGCCGAAGATCCCGTACGCCGACGGGCACGCGGTCGTCTACACCTGGATGGGAGCGACCTCGACGACCGCTTCGGGCGCGCCGGACGCGACCGGCCTGAGCAACATCGTCGAGATCCGCGACAGCCGCACGGGTGAGGTCCTCCACCAGGGCATGGCCGGCGGCGCATGGTCGCTCGGGAACTACTTCACCGGGCCGGAGGGGCTGAACCTCGCGGGGACCGCGTCGTTCCGCACCTATGCCGCCGGCGGCCAGGACTTCTCGATCTACACGCTGCCGACCGTGGAGACCGGTGGGTTCCTCACGGGGCCCGGCGAACGTCGCCTCCTGATCGGCGGCACCCAGGCGGGCGCCTACCTGTGGGACCCCGCCGTGCTGACGGCGGGGCACAACTACCCCGACGGCATCGGCGACATCACCCTCATAGGCGCCCGGGAGTACTTCTCCGGCGACCTGAACGGTGACGGCGTCGACGAACTCGTGAACCTCGGTTTCGACGAGACGGGCTTCGACCGGACGACCGAGCTGCTCGGCGGCCGGTACCTCAACCCGTTCACCGCGATCTCCCAGCTGACGGTGAACACACTCTCCTGACCGTCGCCATCGCCGCAGTCCCCCCGGACATCCGTTCGGGGGGACTGCGGTCTGCCCGAAGACGGGGATTAAAGTGCGCCCTTATGGGCGCGGACGGCACGAACCACGGCACACAGCCCGCTCCCCCACTGCTGCGCCTGCACCTTTTCGGCGGGTTCCGGGTGACTCGCGACGGCGGGCCCGAACTCGCCGAGCGGTGGCCGCGCCCCAGCGCCCGCGCCCTCGTCAAACTCCTCGCGGTCTCCCCCGGCCACAGCCTCCACCGCGAGCAGGCCATGGACATCTGCTGGCCCGACGCCGACGCGTCCGCCGCGCTCGGCAGCCTGCGCGTCGCCCTCCACGCCGCGCGCCGCGCCCTGGAACCGGAGCTCGCGCCGCGCGCCACGTCGTCGTACCTCACCGCCGACGGGGCGCTGCTCCGGCTCGATCCGCGCGCGGTGTGGATCGACGCGGACCACGCGGAACACCTGGCGCACAAAGCGCTCGAAGCAGGCGCCTCCTCTCAGCTCGGCACCGCGCTCGAGGCGTTCACCGGTGAGCTGCTGCCCGAGGACCGGTACGCCCCCTGGGCCGAGGCCCGGCGCGAACAGCTGGCCGTGGTGTCCGAGCGGCTGCGCATCGCGCTCGCCGAGGCACTCCTCGAAGAGGGCGCACCCGAGGAGGCAGCGGCGGTCGCCCGGCGGGCCCTGGACGAGAACCCGGCCGACGAGCGCGCCCATCAGCTCCTCATCGGCGCCTATCTGCGGCAAGGGCTCCGGCGGCAGGCCGTGCGCCAGTTCCACGCCTGCCGGGAGTCCCTGGACGCCGAACTCGGCGTGCGGCCGGGCCCGGAGACCGAGCGGCTCCATCTGCTCGCCCTCGACGGCGGCAACGCCGCGCCCCCGGTGGCCCGGCCCACCGGAGGCTTCGCACCGCCCGCCGTGCTGCGCGGCCCGGCCCCCGCACCCCTGCGCGGGCGCGAGGCGGCGCTCGGGCTGCTGCTCGCGCCCGACGCGCCGCCCGTACAGCTCGTCGGGGGTGAGGCGGGGCTCGGTAAGACGCGGCTCGTGACGGAGGCGGCGCTCCGCGCGGCGGGCGAGGGCGCGGCCGTGCTGTGGGGCGCGGGGCACGACGCGGAGGGGCACACGCCGTTCGGGGCGTTCGTCGAGGCCCTCGACGGATGGCTCGCCGACCGGCCGCCCGCGGAGCGCGCCATGGCGGGCGCCGAGTATCCCGAACTCGCCTCACTTCTCCCGTCGTTGGGACAGGCGGGCGGCGGCGCGGAACGCAGCCCCGAGGAGGAGCGTGAGCGGCTCTTCCGGGCAGCGGCGGGGTTCCTCGGCGACCTCGCGGAGACCGCGCCCGTCCTGGTCGTCCTCGACGATCTGCACGCCGCCGACGCGGGCTCGTTCCAGCTGCTCGGGCATCTGGCCCGGCGCGCCAGGGCCGCCCGCGGGGCACTGCGCTTCGTGGTGACGTACCGGGCGGAGGAACTCACCGAGACCGACCCGCGCCGCTCCGGCCTCGACTCGCTCGTACGGCAGCGGCTCGCGCGCCATGTGGACCTGGCCCGCCTGGGCCGCGACGACTGCCTGACCCTGGCAGCGGACGTGCTGGGCCTACCGACCGGGTCCGACGTGCCCGAGCGGGTCTGGGACCTCTCGCTGGGCAACCCCCTCTTCGCCCTGGAACTGGCGCGGGCGCTCGGGGATGGGCGCGAGGGCGGGCTCGGGACGGACGGGGACCGGCGCGGGCTCGGCACGGACAGAGGCGGGCGCGGCAGCGGATTCGGCACCGATGGAGACGAGCGCGGCAGCGGGCTCGGCTCGGACGCGGGAGCGAGGGCCGGCGGCTTCGAGCCTCAGACTCCTTATGGCGTACGGCAGTTGGTGGCCGCCCGGCTCGCGCGGCTCGGGCCCGCCGCGCGGCGGGTCGTGGAGGCCGTGGCGGTGGCCGGCGGGGACGCGGCGCTCGCCGAGGTTCTCGACGTGGCGAGCGCCGGCCTGCACCCGTCGCTGTCGGTCGCCGAGGCGACCTCCGGTGCCGACGCGGCCGTCGCGGCGTCGGTGCTCTCCGAGCGGGACGTCGTCGCCGACGGGCGGGGCGTGCCCGGCCTCACCTTCCGCCACCCCCTCGTACGCCTCACCTGCTACGAGCGCCTCTCCGCCGCCCGCCGCCGCCTCCTCCACTCGGCGTACGCGGAGGCCGTGCTACGGCGCAGGCCCGACGCCGTGGACACGCTCGCCGCCCATCTGACGCGCGCCGACGACCCGCGCGCCACCGGCTACCTCCGGCAGGCCGCCGAGCGGGCCGCCGCCCTGTGCGCGAACGACACCGCGGACCACTACTACGCCCAGCTCACCGACCGTCTCGACGAGTTCGCCGCCGAGTCGGCGCGGGCCAGGATCGACCGGGCGGCCGTACTGCGCCGCATGGCTCGGTACGAGGACGCGGCGCGGGTGCTGCGCGAGGCGCTCGACGACGTGACGCGCCGCGGCGATGCGGACGGGCGCGTCCTCGCCTCGGCCCGGCTCGGCGAGGTCCTCGCGAAGACCCGGTCCACGGAGGAGGGGCTCGCCCTCCTCGACGCGGCGCCGCCCGCCGCCGGCACCGCGCCCGAGGCGGCCACCGCGCACCATCTCGCCCGCTCGATCCTGTGCTTCGTCACCGGGCGCTACCCGGAAGCCGTCACCGCGGGAGAAGCAGCGCACGCGGCGGCGCTACGGGTGACGGGTCCCGAGCAGCGCGGCCTGCTCGGACGTTCGCTCGCCACGCAGGCCACATCGCTGGCACTCGCCGGGCGCTTCACGCAGGCCAGACCGGTCGCGGACCGTGCGCTGCCGCACGCGGAGGCGTACGGGGATCCGCAGTTGCTCGGCTCGGTCCTCTCCGTCCTGCGGGAGCACGCGCGCCGGTCGGGGCGACTGCGGGAGGCCATCACGACGGGCGAGCGCGCCCTCGCGCTCGCCGAGCGCTCCGGCGACCCGACGGCGGCGGCCTTCGAGCGGGCCAATCTCGCCGAACTCCATCTGCTCCTGGAGGAGTACGACGCGGCGCTCGACCTCGCGCAGGACGCCGTACGCGAGTCGGAGCCGCACACGGGCTGGTGCGCGCCGTATGCGCTGGCCGCGCTGGCGCGGGTACGGATGCGGTCGGGTGACGCGGAGTCCTGCGCCGCCCTCCTGGACCGCGCGGGCCGTACCGCCGATGCGCAGGGCGACCGGCAGGCCCAGCAGGAAGTACGGCTGGCCCGAGCCGAGTTGGGCGTGCGCCGGGGCCGTCCCGAGGAGGCACTGGCCCTGCTGGCCGGCGCGACGGACGCGGGACATCTCACGGCCTGGGCCCACTTGGAGGCGGGCCGCCCGGCCCAAGCCGCAACCATTGCCGAGGCCGAGGCCACCCGCGCCCACGAGGCAGGCGAACGCCTGGCGGAGGCGGAGGCCAGGGCCATACACGGCCGCGCGCAAGCAGCACTGGGGCGTAGCTAGCCCCTCCGGCGTTTGAGGAGCGGGGTCCGGGGCGGAGCAGCGGTTCGGGAAGGGGCGGGCTTGGGGAAGAGACCCCGCCCGGAGGACCCCCCACCCCCACCCCGCAGACCAACCCCCGCCGCCCCCACCAGCAACACACCCAGCATCAGGAACGGCGCCGCAACCCCGGCAACACCCGCCACAAGACCGGCGGCGGCCGGCGCCGCCACCTGCCCCAGCCGATTGCCGGTGAGCCGCAGCGCGAGCGCCGTGGACCGCGCCTCGTCAGGCGCCGCCTGAACCACCGTCGTCATCGAAAGCGGCTGCCCGACCCCCAGGCAGAACCCGAGCACGGCAAGCATCAGCGCGAGCGCCCACACCGGCACGGGCAGCGCGATCCCCGCACACATGACCCCGGCGGCCAGACAGGTCGTGGCGAGAAGTGCCGCCCGGCCGAGACGCCGCAGCATCGGCGTCATGACAAGCCGGCAGGCGATCGTGGCGGCGGCCCGCAGGCTCAGCAGCAGACCGACGACGGACGGCGCGATCTCCCGGTGCTCGCCGACGACCGGCAGATACGCCGTGAGGATGTCGGTCGCGGACAGCACCGCGAGCGAGATGAAAATGCCGCCGGGCACACCCCGGGTGCGCAGAATCCGGCCGACCGGCACACGTGGCCCGGCAGGCGCGGCCGCACCCGTCGTCGTACGAGGGTGCTCGATGCGCCACAGCGAGGTGAAGGAGACCGCGGCGACGGCGGCCGCGACGAGCAGCGCGAGCGCACTCGTGGCTCCCAGGTCCGGCCCACCGATGAGCGCGCCCGCGGCGATCGGCCCGATGAGCTGGCCGAGGGACGCGCCGATCGTGAAGTGACCGAAGTTTCGGTCCTGATCGGCCGGAGCCGACTGCCGGGCGACGATCGACTGCGCGCCGATCACGAACGACAGATGGCCAAGACCCATCACCCCGCTCCACGCGGCCATCGCGGCGAGCGAGCCGGCCGTGCCGCTGAGCGCGCAGCCGCCGGCGATGAGGACGACACCGACGGGCAGCAGGGGCGCGCACCGGCCGTGGTCGGTGCGGCGGCCCAGCGGCACGGCCGCGAACAGCGGAAGGAGCGCGTACACGCCCGCGATCACACCGATCGCGCGCTCGTCCGCGCCGAGCGCCAGAGCCCGGTAGGAGACGGCGGGCCGCGCCATCGACACCGCCCCCTGCGCGAAGCTGAAGGCGATGACGAGGCGGAGCAGCCAGCTTCTCCTGCCGGGCTCTGTGGTGAGACTCATCGAGGTCAGAGGATCCCGAAGAGGAATCCGGCGCCGAGCATCACCAGTGCGGTGAGCGCGGCCCATTTGACCGTGAACTTCGTGTGGTCGCCGAACTCGACCTTGGCCATGCCGACGAGGACGAAGACGGCGGGGACGAGCGGGCTCGACATGTGCAGCGGCTGGCCGATGAGGGAGGCACGGGCGACCTCGAGGGTGGAGACGCCGTGCGCGTTACCGGCCTCGGCGAGGACGGGCAGGATGCCGAAGTAGAAGCCGTCGTTCGACATGAAGTACGTGAACGGGATGGACAGGACGCCGGTGACGAGGGCCATGTGCGGGCCCATCCAGTCGGGGATCCCGCCGACGACCCACTTGGCCATGTGGTCGACCATGCCGGTGCCCTGGAGGACGCCGGTGAAGACGGCGGCGGCGAAGACCATGCCGGAGACATTCAGGACGTTCTCGGCGTGGGCGGCGATGCGGGCTCGCTGATCGGGCATGTGCGGGAAGTTCACCGTGAGGGCGAGCGCGGCGCCGAGGATGAACAGGACCGGGATCGGCAGCCACTCCATGATCATCGCGGTGAGCAGCGTGACCGTCATGAGCGCGTTGAACCAGTAGAGCTTGGGACGCAGGGTGGCGCGGTTCGGGTCGAGGGCCGCGAAGGTCTCGCCGTCCTCGTTCTCGTACGAGGGCGCGGCCGGGCCGGAGCCCGTACCGGCGCCGCCGGAGGCCTTCTTGCCGGAACCGGAACCGGAGCCGGAACCCTTACCGCCGGAGGCCCCGGCGCCCACGAGCACCTTCTCGTCGGAGGTCTCCGTGACGGTCTCGGTGACCTCGTCGAGGGACAGGTAGCCGAGGCGCTTGCGCTCGCGGCGGCCGAGCACGTAGGCGAGGGCGAAGACGAAGAGCAGACCGACGGCGAGCGCCGGGATCATCGGCACGAAGATGTCGCTGGCGTCGAGCTTCAGCGCGGTCGCGGCGCGGGCGGTGGGGCCGCCCCAGGGCAGCGTGTTCATGACGCCGTTCGCGGTCGCGGCGACACCGGTCATCACGATCAGGCTCATCTTGAGGCGCTTGTACAGCGGGTACATCGCCGAGACGGTGATCATGAAGGTGGTGGAGCCGTCTCCGTCGAGGGAGACGATCGCCGCGAGGACGGCGGTGCCGACGACGATGCGGACCGGGTCGGCCTTCGCGAACTTCAGGATGCCGCGCACGATCGGGTCGAAGAGGCCGACGTCGATCATCAGACCGAAGTAGACGATCGCGAACATCAGCATCGCCGCCGTGGGCGCGAGATCACCGATGCCCGCGACGACGTAGTCGCCGAGCTTGGCTCCCTTGCCCACAAGGACGCAGAAGAGAGCCGGAATGAGCACGAGCGCCGCGATCGGCGACACCTTCTTCATCATGATCAGCACCAGGAAGGTGGCAATCATGCCGAAGCCGAGGATGGTCAACATGTGGATACCTAACGTTCGCCCTTGAACTTCCACCGGGGCCTTGCGGTCAGCGAGACGTTAGGGCGCGCACAACGGCGTTAACAAGATGTTGACGTGCGAGCAATAAGCGCAAAACTCCAGATCACGGGGTTGGGTGGCGATCAGGGCGGCCGGTGGGGATGTTCCGGGCTCCGCTACCCGCCCCCGCCGGGTCCCCGGATCAGTCCAGCGCCCGCGCCAGATACGCCCGCAAAAGCTCCCGCGTCTCCGCGATGACGTTCTCGTCGCCCGCCGGGTCGAGCCGGAACGCGAGGCGGACCAGGGCGTCCGCCGACTCGACGGCCACCAGGAACGTGCGGCGCAGGGTGTCGTCGGGCGTGCGGTCGAGGTGGACGGCGAGCAGCTCGGTGAGGCGGTCGGTGAGGCGGTGGTTGGGGCCGGCATCGGGCGCGCCGACGGGAATCTGGTTGCCGAAGTCCACGAGGGAGAAGCCGGGAACTGTGCGCTTCATGCCGAGGTACTCGTCCAGGACGGCGTCCATCGCGCCGCGCCAGTCGGCCGCAGGGATCCCCGCGAGGCGCCCGGCGATCCGCTCGGCGTAGTGCTGCAGATTGCGCTCGGCGAGGGCGTCGACGAGGGCGCGCTTGTTGCCGAAGAAGCGGTAGACGGAGCCGATGGGCACCCCGGCGCGGATCGCCACGGCCCGGGTGCTGAGCTCGTCGTAGCCGCCTTCGTCGAGCAGCTCCGCGCAGGAGTCGAGTATCCGGCTCAGGCGTTCGGCGCTGCGCTGCTGGACGGGGGCGCGGCGCAGGGACGCGGAGTTGGTCACGGGATCCACGGGCGGCGTCCAGGGCATGAACCGGAGAGTAGAGGACTGTTCAGCTTCGCAGTGCGCTCTTGCGCGAGGAAAGAGGGAATCCTACGGTTGAGCATAGGAATCATGGACGAGGGAGCGACATGCGTGACGCGAGGAAGACCGCCGAGGGACTTGCCCACCTCTCGGGCTTCGGCAACGAGCACAGCTCGGAGGCGGTGCCCGGCGCTCTGCCCCACGGACGCAATTCGCCGCAGCGCGCCCCGCTCGGTCTGTACGCCGAGCAGCTGAGCGGCAGCGCGTTCACCGAGCCGAGGGCGCACAACCGGCGTTCGTGGCTGTACCGGATCCGCCCGTCGGCCGCGCACCCGCAGTTCGTACGGACGGACAACGGCGCGCTGCGCACCGCCCCCTTCACCGAGTCCGTCCCCGACCCCAACCGGCTGCGCTGGAACCCGCTGCCCGAGCCGGCCCCCGGCACGGACTTCCTGGCGGGCCTGTGGACCCTCGGCGGGAACGGGGACGCGACCCAGCGCACCGGTATGGCCGTGCACCTCTACCACTCCAACTCCTCCATGACGGACCGGGTGTTCAGCGACGCGGACGGCGAGCTCCTGATCGTCCCGGAGCGCGGTGGCCTGCTGCTGCGCACCGAGTTCGGCCTGCTGCACGTGGAGCCCGGCCACGTCGCGCTGATCCCGCGCGGAGTCCGCTTCCGCGTCGAGCTCCTCGACGCCGTGGCCCGCGGCTACGTCTGCGAGAACTACGGCTCCCCCTTCCGCCTGCCCGACCTGGGCCCGATCGGCGCCAACGGCCTGGCCAACGCCCGTGACTTCATGGTCCCCGTCGCCGCGTACGAGGACACCGAAGGGCCGGTGGAGGTGGTGAACAAGTTCTGCGGAAACCTCTGGCGCGCCACGTACGACCACTCGCCGCTCGATGTCGTCGCCTGGCACGGCAACCATGTCCCGTACGTCTACGACCTGCGCCGTTTCAATGTCATCGGGTCGGTCAGCTACGACCACCCGGATCCGTCGATCTTCACGGTCCTCACCTCGCCGAGCGACGCCCCGGGGCTCGCGGGCGTGGACTTCGTCGTGTTCGCGCCGCGCTGGCTGGTCGGCGAGGACACGTTCCGGCCGCCGTACTTCCACCGGAACGTGATGAGCGAGTACATGGGTCTGATCGAGGGGGCCTACGACGCCAAGGCTGAAGGCTTCGTTCCGGGCGGCGGTTCGCTGCACAACATGATGTCGGCGCACGGACCGGACCGTGAGACGTTCGACAAGGCGTCGGCCGCCGAGCTCAGGCCGCAGAAGGTCGACGACGGGCTCGCCTTCATGTTCGAGACCCGGTGGCCGGTGACCGCGACCGCCCAGGCGGCGCAGGCCGATCACCTCCAGCGCGGCTACGACGACGTGTGGAGCGGCCTCGAACGGCACTTCAGGACGTCGGACTGAGCCGTCGCCCTGAGCCGTTGCACTGAACGCGCCCGACCGATACGGATAGCCCCGTGACCTCTTTCGCCCCGGACTCGATCGTCCTGAACCGCAAGCTGCCGCTCTGGTATCAGGTGTCGCAGTCCCTGCGCGCCTCGATACTCGGGCGCTCCCCCGACGACCCGCTGCGCCTGCCCACCGAGGAACAGCTCGCGGGGCACTACGGGGTGAGCGTCCTGACCATGCGGCAGGCGCTCAAGGAGCTGGAGGACGAGGGACTCATCACCCGGCACCGCAGGCGCGGCACCTTCATCGAACCGGCCGCACTGCGGGGAGCGCCGGTGCGCCTGCTCGGTTCGGTCGACGCCATCGTGGCCCAGCAGTCCGGCATGACGACCGAACTGCTGGGCCACGGCCCGGTGCCGGTGCCCGGAGCGCTCGCCGAGCACTTCCCGGGGGCCGAGACCGTGGCGACGTACCACCGGCTGCGCTGCGACGAGAAGACCGGCGAGCCGACGAACCACGCACGCAACTACATCAGGGCCGACCTCGCCGACCGCGTCGACCTGGACGACCTGGTGCGCTGGCCGATGACGAAGGTGCTGCGCGACGTCGTCGGCGTGCGCATCAGCCGGATCACCGACACCGTCGAGGCCCGGCTCGCGGACCCGGAGACGGCCCGGCTCCTCCAAGTTCCGCTGCTCAGCCCGATCCTGCACTACACGGGCGTCACCTACGACGAGGACGGCCGGCCGCTGGATGTCGCCGTCATCCACTATCGCGGCGACCGGTTCTCGTTCACGGTCACTCTCGACGCGCACTGACCGCGTCGTACGATGCCGGGCGTGACGCCCGACAGCCTCGAAAGCCTTGTTGACGCGCCGCTGCTCGCGGACCTCATGCCGTGGTCCGTCGCGCCCCTGCGCCTCGGCCGCGCCTGGCCGCTGGCGCCGGACCCGGCTTCCCTGAAGGCCCGTTGGGCCGCGTTCGTGAAGGCCGCGCAGGCGGAGCGCGAGACGCTGCTCGAACCGAGCCGGGCGCGCACCCTGCGTACGGCCGTCGCCCAGCTCCCCGGCCGGCGCACCGCGACGGACGACCTGACCCACGCCGAGGGCCCCTGCCCGGAACCCGTCCGGGTGCTGCACGCCCCCTTCGACGAGCAGTGGCTGATACCGGACCACCGGCTGATCGACGCGGCCCGGCCCGAGCTGTGGCGGGTGGCCGACGAGGACCAGCTGTTCGTCGTCGAGCAGGGGTTCGTGCCCGGGGCGGGCGGACCCGCGGTGCTCGCCTGCGCCATCCTTCCCGAGGGCCGCTCCCCCGCGGGACGTCCCGGCCGCATCCGCCCGCTGTACCGGCGCCCTGGGGGCCTTGAACCGAACGTCACGCCCGGTCTGCTCACCGAGCTGTCCGGCCGGTTCGGGCACGAGGTCGGGGCGCGGGACCTGCTCGCCTGGACCCTCGCCGCGGCGCGGCCCTCCCCGCAGGGGCCGCGGGTCCCGCTCCCGGACGACGCCGGACTCTGGGCCTCCGGCACGGCCCTCGGCGAGCGGATCCTGTGGCTGCTGCGCCGCGGCGCCGACGGCGACCGCCCCAAACTCCCCGGCGGCCGCCGCCCGTACGTGCGCGCCCCGCTCCCGGACCATCCCCAAGTTCTCAACTCCGTTCGAGCAGGGGAGACCCCGTTCGCCGAGCTGCTCTACGACCGCGAGGAGCAGGCCCTGCTCATCGGCGACGGCCGCATCTCCCCGGTCCCCGCCGAGGCCTGGGACTTCCGGGTGAGCGGGGTACGGGTGATCGAGCAGTGGTTCGCCCGCAGGACCACGGCCGCCGAGCCGGGCACGCTGGCCGGGATCCGCCCCCGCAGCTGGCCGCAGCCCTGGACGTCGGAGCTCCTGGAGATCGTCACGGTACTGGCGCTGCTGGCCGAACTACGCACGCAGCAGGAGGAGTTGACGGCGGAACCCACCGCTTTCATTACCGCGACGGTCCTGCGCGAGGCGCGCATCCTGCCGCCGGCCCCGGCCACCCGCAGGCCGGCCTCGGTCCTCGACCATCACGAGGAGGGCCCGGGCGGCCAGTTCGCGCTTCTCTAGGGCCCAGCGCTCCTGCAAGGCTCGGCACTCCTGCACGACCCAGCACTCCCCCGAGGCTCAGGAGGGGACGAACCCGTCGAGCGTGCGCCCGAGGGCCCGCTCGAAGGCCTCCTCCATGTCGACGGGCCCGGTGCTCTGGGCGAACGCGGCGGCCAGGTGCGGATACTCACCCGTCGAGATCCGGCTGACCAGATAGGCGGTCCGCGCGGCGTACTCCTGCTCCTCCGACCAGGGCAGGGAGCGGGTCCGCTCGGCGGAGGCGATCTCGGTGGCGACGTAGAAGGTCACGACGCCGGTGAGGGACGCGACGAGTTCCATCTTGGTGCCGGCCGGCAGGTCGACCGGTTCGAGGCAGGCCATGCAGTGCTCCAGGTACCGCAGGGCGTTGGGGCTGAAGCCGTAGACGGGTGACATGAGCCGGGGCATCCACGGGTGCCGGATCATCAGGGCGCGCGCCTGCCGGGCGATGTCCAGCAGGTCGGCGCGCCAGTCGCCGGTCGGCCCGGACAGGTCGTACTCGGCGCTGACCGCGTCGATCATCAGCTCGTAGAGGTCGTCCTTCCTCGGCACGTAGTTGTAGAGCGACATCGTGCCGAGGCCGACCTCCCCCGCGACCCGCCGCATCGACACGGCGTCGATCCCGTCCGCGTCCGCGACGCGCACGGCGGCGGCCGCGATGTCGCCCCTGCCGTAGGCGGGTTTCGGGCCACGTCCCGCGCGCTCGGGGCGCGCCCAGATCACTTCGGGTTCGGCCGGTCGGCCCGTCATCGGTCATCACCTCGCCCACCATCGTAGTTACGTACACCGTACGTAGTGCGCTACGGTGGCCGCATGACTTCTACGTACGCTGTACTTAGTGAAGGTCTGGAGAAGCGTTACGGTTCAGGGGACCAGGTGGTCCACGCCCTGCGGGGCCTCGATCTCGCCGTCGCGGAAGGCACGGTCTGCGGGCTGCTCGGGCCGAACGGCGCCGGCAAGACGACGGCCGTCCGGGTGCTCACCACCCTGCTGCGGCCCGACGCCGGGTCCGCGCGTGTCGCGGGCCACGATGTCCTGACCGAGTCCCGGGCCGTGCGCCGCCGGATCGGGGTCACCGGGCAGTACGCCTCCGTCGACGGCGACCTCACCGGGCGCGAGAACCTGCGCCTGTTCGCCCGCCTCCTGCGGCTGCCGCGGACCCGCGCCGACGAACTGCTCGACCGCTTCGGCCTCGCCGCGGCGGCCGACCGCACGGCCCGTACGTACTCCGGCGGCATGCGCCGCCGCCTCGACCTCGCGGCGAGCCTGCTCACCCGGCCCGCCGTGCTCTTCCTCGACGAGCCGACGACCGGCCTCGACCCGCACAGCAGGAACGGCATCTGGGACGCGGTGCGCGAGCTGACCGGCCAGGGCACGACCGTGCTGCTCACCACGCAGTACCTGGAGGAGGCCGACCGGCTCGCCGACTCCGTGGTGCTGATCGACGGAGGCCGCGCCGCCCACCGGGGCACCCCCGCCGAACTCAAGGCGCAGACCGGCAGTTACGCGGAGGTGGTGGTCGCCGAGGGCGCGGCCCTGCACGCCGCCGCCGTCGTCCTCGACCAGCTCACCGGAGCCGAGCCGGCCCTCGACCCGGACCGCAGGACGGTCGGCGTCGTCACCCTCGACCAGTCCCTCACCCTCCCCCGCATCGTCCGCGAACTGGACGCGTCCGGCGTCCCGATCGTCGACGCGACCCTGCGCCCGCCGACCCTGGACGAGGCGTTCCTGCGCCTCACCGGCGGCCGGGAGCTCGTCGCATGACCACACCGCCCACCGGCCCCAACTCCCCTTCGGAGGCGACCTGATGACCACGGCGCTCCTGTACGACGGCACGGCGATGCTCGGCCGGCACCTGCAGCGGATCCGGCACGCGCCCGCGATCCTCGTGATGACACAGACGATGCCGATCGTCTTCCTGCTCTTCTTCGGATACGTCTTCGGCAGCGCCATGGCGATGCCCGGCGCGGACTACCGCGCCTTCCTGGTGCCGGGCATGCTCGTCGCGACCGCCGCGAACGGGATCATGACCGGGATGTTCACCGCCGCCCAGGACGCGCACCGGGGCGTCATGGACCGCTTCCGCACCCTGCCGATGACCCGCGCGGCCGTCCCGCTGGGGCAGGCGGCGGCCGACATCGTGACGACGGCGGCCGGTCTCGTGCCGCTGCTCCTCGTCGGGCTCGCGATGGGCTGGCGGATCGAGGGCGGCGCGCTCGAAGCGGCGGGCGCCTTCGGCCTGTTGCTGCTGTTCCGCTTCGCCACGACGTGGGTCGGCATCCTGCTCGGACTTGTCTCACGCAGCGAGGAGGCGGCGGGCCAGCTCGGTGGCGCGACGTTCATGCTCCCGCTCCTGTCGAACGCCTACATCCCGACGGCGGGCTTCCCCGGCTGGGTGCGCGTGCTCGCCGAGTGGAACCCGATCAGCGCCGTCGCCACGGCCGTACGCGACCTGTTCGGCAACGCCCCTGTGCCGGGAGGCTCCTCGTGGCCGGTGGCGCACCCGGTGGCCGGCTCGCTCGCCTGGTGCGCGGTGCTGCTCGCGGTGTGCGTGCCGCTCGCCGTCCGCCGGTACACCACCGGCGGACGCTGAGCGAACCGCGGGCCCGGTCTACTTCTGCGGGGGCAGCTCGGGTCCGAGGGAGGAGAACTTCTCGTTCGAGACGACACGTCGGGGCGGCCAGGTGATGTTGTTCGGCGGCCACTTCTGCCCGGTCTTCTTCAGGAACCAGGTCGGCGGCTCGTACATGGGCGGCTCATAGCCGTCCGGCAGGGCCGTCTTCCACTCGACGCCCTTGGTGCGCTCCTTGAACTCGTCCTTGAGGGCCTTGAGCCGCTCGGGCTGCGTGATCAGGTCGACCGCAGTCGCCGCCAGGTACTTCGCGGCGGCGATCACCGCGGCCTGGCCGGGCGCCGCCGCGGCGCACGCCGCGGTGGACCAGGTGTGGAACTTTCCGCCGATCGGGGCGAGCGCGGCGCCCATCGACACGGTCGGCACGTTCCAGCTGATGTCGGCCACGTCCGTCGAACCGCCGCCCAGGAAAACGGGGTTGGGCGGGGTCAGCTCGGCGACCTTGTCATGCATGCCGACCTCGGGAAGCCCCAGGGACTTCTGCAGGTCCTTCGCCAGCTGGTGCGCCTCGGCGGTGAACGCGGGCGGGCCGATCTGCCGCATGTTGTCGTACAGCAGTTCCGCGGCGGCCTTGTTGGGCAGCTGGTTCCAGCAGGCGGAGGTGATGCGGTGCTGCACCTTCGTCTGCGAGGCCTTGGCGGCGGCCTCGGAGATCGCGATCACCTTGTCGAGCAGCACCTGGACACGGGCCGTGCTGCCCTCGCGCACGTAGTAGGAGATCTCGGCGATCTCCGGGGTCACGTTCGGGATGTCGCCGCCGTTGTTGATGACCCAGTGCAGGCGCGCGGCCGGCGCCATGTTCTCCTCGCGCAGGAACTCCGACATCGTCGCCATCATCACGGCGGCGTCCAGGGCCGACTTGTTGCCGAGCGGGGTGCCGCCGTGGCCCGCGACACCGAGGAAGGTGAAGGTGACCGCGGTCATGGCGTTGCTGGTGCCCCAGCCGGTGGCGTTGGCAGTGGAGGGGTGCCAGTCGAGGAACGCGTCGAGCCCGTCGTACACGCCCCTGCTGACGGCGTAGGTCTTACCGATCAGCGCCTCCTCGGCCGTGGAGCCGAAGAACTTCACCGTGACCGGCAGCTTGTGCTTCTTCGCGGCCTGCACGACCGCGGCCGCCGCTGCCGCCGCCGCGGTACCGAGGGCGCTGTGGCCGCAGCCGTGGCCAGGCCCGTAGCTCGGGGAGAAGGGGTCGTGGATGTACTCGCGCGGATCGTGGTGGCCGACGCCCTTGTTCTGGGAGAGTCCGGGGAGCGCGTCGTACTCGCCGCTGAAGCCGAGGACCGGGCCGCCGCTGCCGTACGAGAAGGTCGCCGTGAACGCCGTCGGGAAGCCGGCCGTACCGAACTTGACGTCGAATCCCGCCTTTTCGAGGAATCCGGCTTCGGCGAGCGAGGAGTTCCACTCGCGCAGTGACAGCTCGGCGTGCTCCCAGATCTCCTCGTTCAGGCCCGTGATGCGGGAGGAGTTGGAGGCGATCCAGCCCAGGGCGGAGGACTTGGCCGAGCAGTCCTCGGCGAGACCCTCGGGCGCCTTGTAGGCACCGGCCTCCTCGGCTATGGAGTCGGCGGCCGCGGCCATCGCCGGGTCGGCCTCGGCGGTCATCGCCGCGGCGGTCACTCCGGCCGCGCCGAGCAGTTGCATGATGCGGCGCCTGCTGAGCTGCGGACCGGCGGCGGTCTGCGTCGTCCCGTGCTCATGTTCGTGCTCGTGCTGGTCGTGCAGGTCACACACGCGCGTACCTCCGGGGGTGAGGTGAGGGTGTTTCCGTGTACAGGCCAAACGATCAGGATCAGGCGCAACATTGGCCCCGGAAGATTGCCCCGTCAACATCCGTGCATGACAAAGCTGTTACGCACCGGACATGGATGACTGCGTGCGGCGACGCCAACGGTGGTCGTCAACAGGCCCTGGAATGGCGGGAGACCGACCGTGCGGAGGTTGCGCGCGGAATATAGGAGACGCGCGGCGGCGCAGGGCGACGAAAGTGAACGGCGCGCACCGGGAGCGGGGAGGGTGCGGCTCACGTGCCGTAACGGGGAGAGTGATACCGGGTGGCAGGAGATCCCTGTCCCGCGTCAGGCGAGCACACCTGGGCGACGCCGCGTGCCGTGGGGATGACGGTCGCGGAGATCGCGGCGCCGTGCCGGTACGGCATGGTCGCCTGAGCGCGGAATCGGGCTGTGCCGGTGATGACCGCCTGTCAGCGGCGGCCGCCGAACAGCGAACGGCGCAGTCGCCGCAGTGGTGCGAAGAGCGAGACCCGGCTCACTCGCGCGCCCCTGCTGCTGCGCTCGTGCGCGGCGTCACGCGAGGTGAGCTCACGCATCAGCAACGTCGCCTCCGCCGCCTCACGCTGCGGGACGGCGGGACCGCCCAGCACCGAGAGATGGCGGTCGAGACGCGAGCTGGTCGCGCTGCTCCCGCAGGTGATCGCAGGCACACGTGGCCTGCTGCGCACTGTTATCTGTTCCATGTCACTCCCCACCCGTACGAGGGCACCCGGCCCGGGCAGGTTAACCCTATCGCCCCGCCGTGACACTCGTGTATCCCGGTCGCAGGATTCACCTCCCCTATAAGGAGGTTGACGATTACTCACCGAATCCGATGGATTCCAGGGCGAGTTGGACATGGCGGGCAGGAACGGTCACGTCCGGAACGTGGGCGATCTCACGGACACTGGGCTAGCTTTGTGAAGAATCGCACCGCTACGGATGGGGGTCGCCCGTGAGCGAGTATCCGGGCAGTCGAGGGGCCGGCGAGGCGCGTGTCATCGCCGGGCGGTACCGGCTGCTGAGCCCCCTGGGCGAGGGCGGCATGGGCACCGTCTGGCGCGCCCGCGACGAGGTCCTCGGCCGTGAGGTCGCCGTCAAGGAGGTGCGCGCCCCGGCCGGGCTCCCGACGAGCGAGGTCGACCGGATGTACGCGCGCCTGGAGCGGGAGGCCTGGGCCGCGGCCCGCATCTCGCACCGGAACGTGGTCACCGTGTACGACGTGGCGACCGAGGACGGCCGCCCCTGGATCGTGATGGAACTGGTGCGCGGGCTCTCCCTCTCCGACCTCCTCGACGCCGAAGGCCCGCTGCCCCCACGGCGCGCGGCGCACATCGGGGCCGAGGTGGTCTCCGCACTGCGCGCCGCGCACGAGGCGGGCGTCCTGCACCGGGACGTGAAGCCGGGCAACGTACTGATCTCGAACGACGGACGCATCGTCCTGACCGACTTCGGCATCGCGACGGTCGAGGGCACTTCGGCGCTCACGATGACGGGTGAGATGGTCGGCTCGCCCGAATTTCTCGCTCCGGAGCGGGCGTTGGGGCGCACGCCCGGTCCCGAGTCCGACCTGTGGTCGCTCGGGGTCCTGCTGTACGCGGCCGTCGAGGGGCAGTCGCCGTTCCGGCAGCAGACGCCGCTGAGCACGCTGCGGGCGGTCGTGGACGAGGAGCTGCCGCCCGCCCATCACGCGGGCCCGCTGGCCCCCGTCATCGAGGGGCTGCTGCGCAAGGACCCGGCCGAGCGGACTCCGGCGGCCGACGCCGAGCGCGATCTGCGGCAGGTGGGCGCGGGCGGCACGCCCCGCGCGGGCACGGTCCTGGCGTCCCCGGGGCCGACGCCGACGCAGACCTCGCGGCAGGGGACGCCGCCGGCTCCGGTTCCCACCCGGCTCCCCCCGGGACAGGGGACGACGACTTCCCCGGATCCGGCCACCACACAACAGGAGCGCCCCCGCAGGTCCGTCGCCGTCCTGCTCGCCGGCGTCGTGGCACTGCTCCTGGCGCTCGGCGGCCTCACGTACGCGCTGATGAATCGCGGTGACGGGAGCGACAACTCGGATGGGGGCGGCGGGAGTTCCGGCGGGACTTCCTCCGGCCCGTCGCACAGCCCTTCGGAAGATGATTCGAAGGGTGGCGGAGGAGGCTCGCCGAGCGGGGACGACAGCACCGGCAAGGGGGGCGGCGCAGAGCACTCGACGCCGCCGCAGCAGTCCGTGCGCGTCAGTGTCTCCGCGGTGCGCGGTAGCTACAGCGGCACCTGTCCGCCGCCGGGGAACGGGGCGCCGGCCTTCAGGGCGACGTTCACGGTGGGCCGCGTGCCCGTCGACGTCCAGTACCGCTGGGTGACGGCGAGTGGCGAGTCGAGCGACCCGGGATGGAAGACGCTCAGCTTCGCGTCCGGCGGGCCGAGGACCAGGTCGGTCGACCATGTCGAGACGGGCTACACGGACGGGGCCACGCTCCACAACCAGGTGAGCGTGGAGGTGCGTGCCCCCGTCCGTGCCACGTCGAACTCGGTGGCGTACGCGGTGACGTGCAAGACGGAGTCCCCTACGGGCGGGACCTCCCCCTCGCCTTCACCGTCGCAGTAGGTCCGCAGACGTACGCAGACCTGCGCAGACGTACAGGTGGTACTAGGCGGCCGCGCTGAACACAGGGAGGTAGCCGCCGGACTGGCCGGCCGCGGTGGGGTGGTAGGACTCGCTGGGGTCCAGCCAGTTGACGCTGTGCAGCCAGGCGCTGCCCGAGCAGATCTCGTGACCGGTGAAGGTCGAGGTCACGTTGCCGAACGCGAAGCCGTGGTCGGCGGCCCGCTTGGCGATGGTGGAGTTGATCAGGTCGGCCGCGCCGTTGATCGCGGCGCGCTCGGTCTCGGTCAGGCCCGCGACGCAGGAACCGCCCAGTTGATAGAAGCGCGGGTAACCGAGGACGACGACATGGGCGGCCGGTGCCTTCGCGCTGATCGCCGAATACACCGAGTTGAGTTGGCCGGGCAGGGTGTTCTGGACGTACGCCTTGGCCTCGTTGACGCGAGCGACACAGGTCGACTCGGACTGCAGGACGCAGGTGGTCATGACGTCCGCGAAGCCCGCGTCGTTGCCGCCGATCGACAGCGAGACGAGGCCGGTGCCGGGGCCGAGTGGGCCCAGCTGTCCGGAGAGAACGTCACCCGTACGAGCACCCGAGCAGGCGGTGAAGTTGAAGCTCGAGGGTGAGTGGGAGGCCGCCCAGAGCGCGGGATAGGCCTTGGTGCTGCGCTTGCAGGAGCCGCTGGAACTGTCGTAGCTGCCGGCACCCACGCCGGACGAGTACGAGTCGCCGAGGGCCACATAGCCCGTGGCTGCGGCCTGTTCGGATGCCTGGGCCGGCGTCGCCCCGGTGAGGGCGACGCCGGCCGCGAAGAGGATTGAGGTCACGTACGCCGTAATGCCGAAACGTCTCATGAAAACCTCCTTTAGCAGGATCTCTGCCACAACTGTGGTAGCACGCCCCACAGTTCACGGGAAGTGTCCATGTCAACCTTTTCCCGTGCGCCTCACGAGAGTTCGCCCGGTGTTCGATTGCAGGTACATGTCAGACTTGACATACCCTCAATTTCCTTGCGCTACGCCCGTAGACCGCCGGATCCCCGGCGAATCCCAGCCGGGTCCGGGCCGGATCCGAGCCGGGATCCCGGGCGGATCCCAACTGACCCGGTGTGAACGTGAGTTCCCCCTAGGCGCACCAGGTCTCCGGGGAACGTGCGTATGACATCTGCACACTCCCTCCGCATCTTGACTGGGGCCCCGGGACTGCGCGACATTGAAGCCCGGCATCCGGCGCTTCGGGGGGCAAAGTCGCCAATGCAGACCATCGGCATCAAGCCACCGTCATCAGACAGAGCACCGTCACCTGCGCAGTGGGGACGCAGCAGGGACGTATCACCCCTGGCAGCAGGGGTGGCCGCGGCCGTCGCAGGGGTCGGCGCGGTACTGGCGCTCGCGGACATCTCGTCGCCGCTGCGCGGCCCGTTGACACTTTTCTTCCTGATCGCGGCGCCGGGCGCCGCGATCGGATCGGCGCTGCGCAGACTCGATCCCTGGGGCCGCTGGATCTGTGCCGTCGCGGGAGCGGTCGCGCTCGACCTGCTCGTGGCCGAGGCGATGCTCGCCACGCACCGCTGGTCGGTGACCGGCGGGGTCGTCACGATCGCGGTGATCAGCGTCGTCGGCCTCGTCGCGCCCATGGTCCCCGCGCGGCGGCTCCTCGGCCGCGCACCGGGAAGGCGGGACTCCTGACGTGGACGTCACCCTGCACCGGCCCGGCGAGCTGACCGCCGCCGACCGGGCCGCCTGGACGGCCATGCAGTCCAAGGCGCATCTGCACGGCCTGCCCGAGCTGGCGAACCCTTTCCTCTCGCCCGAGTTCACCCTCGCGATGGGCCGCTGCCGGCGCGGCGTGCGGATCGCCGTCGTGCGCGAGGACGGCGAACCTGCGGCGTTCTTCCCGTTCCAGAGATCCGTCACCGGCATCGGCAGAGCCGTCGGCCTCGGCGTCTCCGACAGCCAGGGCCTGGTGCACAGACCCGGTTTCGTGTGGGACGCCCGCGACCTGCTGCGGGCCTGCGGGCTCTCGGTATGGGAGTTCGACCACCTGGCGGGAGGCCAGGAGCCGTTCGAGGCCGAGGCCTCCGGCAGCTTCCCTTCCCCGGTCATGGACGTCGACCAGGGGTACGAGACGTATCTGCGCCTGCTGCGCGAGCGGTCGCCCAAGTTCACCAGGACGACGCTGGCCAAGGAGCGCAAGCTGGGCCGGGACGCCGGCGAGGTGCGCTACGTGCACGACGAGCGCGACCCACGGGCCCTGGCGACGCTGATGGAGTGGAAGTCGGCCCAGTACCGCAGGACCGGCCGCAGCGACCGCTTCGCGCACGCCTGGATCAACCGCCTTGCGCAGCAGCTCTTCCACACCTCTTCGGAGCCGTTCGCCGGGATCCTGTCGGTCCTGTACGCGGGCGGGCAGCCGGTCGCCGCACACTTCGGGCTCCGCTCGGAACGCGTGCTCGCCTGCTGGTTCCCGGCCTACGACCCGGCGTTCGCGAAGTTCTCGCCGGGGCTGATCCTGCATCTGCGCATGGCCGAGGCGGCCGCCGCCGACGGCATCGCCTATCTCGATCTCGGCCGCGGCCAGAAGGAATACAAGGACTCCCTCAAGACACGGGAACTGACCGTGCACGAGGGTTGGGTGACGCGCCGTCATCCGGTCGCTCTCGGACACCGGGCGCGCCGCGCTCCGGTCCGGGCGCTGCGTAACACCGTGCTGTCCCGGCCTGAATTCTTCGAGCCGGCCGACAAACTCCTGAAACGGATGGGGAAAATCCGTTCGGGGAGTTGAAGACAAGAGTCAGGTAAAGGTCAAAACAACAGAAAAGCGGGACCTCGTTGCAGGTCTTGCCATACAGTCTCAATCATCAATACCGTCGTACATCCACCCGCATCGGACCATCAACGCAATAGCGATCTAGGGGAGGGCTCAAGATCGCGATGGTCCGGCGCGGGGCGCGGTAGGGGGGTGCCGTGCTCGGTGACCGAGTTCCAGCCGAGTCGCGTGCCGCGTGGCCGATTTAGTCGATCGGTCTATTTTGCCAGCTCACCCGGCCTGTACAGAGCTTTATTTGTCATGGCCGCGAGTGAGCACCCCCCTTTCGAACCGGATAAACAATCGGACCGCCCGGGGGCGGGCGGTCCACCGGACGAGAGGGACCAGACTCATGAGTTCTTTTGTGCGTCCTGCAATATCCAGCCAGTACAGGGCGATCTCGACCCATCTCGCGATTACGCCGCCGGTGAGCGTCGTGATCCCCGCCATGAATGAGGCGGAAAACCTTCCGTACGTCTTCAAAACACTTCCCGACTGGATCCACGAAGTGGTTCTCGTGGACGGGAATTCCACCGACAACACGGTGGAAGTCGCCCGCGAACTGTGGCCCGACGTGGTCGTCGTCCCGCAGCGCGGCAAGGGCAAGGGCGACGCGCTGATCACCGGCTTCGCGGCGTGCACGGGGGACATCATCGTGATGGTCGACGCGGACGGTTCCGCGGACGGCCAGGAGATCGTCTCCTACGTCTCCGCCCTGGTCTCGGGCGCCGACTTCGCCAAGGGCTCCCGCTTCGCCAACGGCGGCGGCACCGACGACATGACGCCGATCCGCAAGCTCGGCAACTGGGCACTGTGCGCGGTCGTCAACAAGAAGTTCGGCGCCCGCTACACCGACCTCTGCTACGGCTACAACGCGTTCTGGAGGCACTGCCTGGACCAGATCGACCTCGACTGCACCGGCTTCGAGGTCGAGACCCTGATGAACATCCGGGTCGTCAAGGCCGGCCTCAAGGTCCAGGAGATCCCGAGCCACGAGTACCTGCGGATCCACGGCGCGAGCAATCTGCGGGCCGTGCGGGACGGGCTCCGGGTCCTCAAGGTGATCCTCAAGGAGCGCTCGACCCGGCGCGCGCAGCGGCTCCGCCGCGCGCAGGCGACCATGCTCAACACGGGCCGGGGAGAGGTGTCTTGAGCGCTCACGCCCCGCACGGCGGCGTGTCCGTGGTGATCTGCGTCTACACCGAGGACCGCTGGGAGGACATCCTCGCGGCGGTGTCCTCGGTGCGGACGCAGTCGCTGCCGGCGCTCGAGACGCTGCTGGTGGTCGACCACAACCCGGCTCTCCTGGAGCGTCTCGGCAAGGAGTTCAAGGACGACAAGGAGTCAGCCGGCGTCCGCGTGCTCGCCAACGCGGGCCCGCGCGGCCTGTCGGCCGGACGCAACACGGGCATCGCCGTCTCACGCGGCGGGATCATCGCGTTCCTCGACGACGACGCGGTCGCGGAGCGGGACTGGCTGCGGCACTTCGCCGCCGGGTACGAGGATCCCCTGGTCATGGCGGTGGGCGGGCGTACGGAGCCAGTCTGGGCCTCGGGCCGCCGCCCCGTGTGGTTCCCCGAGGAGTTCGACTGGGTCGTCGGCTGTACGTACAAGGGGCTGCCGCGCGGGAAGGTGCGGGTGCGCAACGTGCTCGGGGGGAACGCCTCGTTCCGGCGGTCCGCGTTCGACGCTGCGGGCGGCTTCGCGACCGGCATCGGCCGCGACGGCGACAAGCGGCCGCTCGGCTGCGAAGAGACGGAGCTGTGCATCCGGCTCACCCGCGCCAGGCCGGACGCGGTGCTCCTGATCGACGACCGCGCCGTGATCCACCACCGGGTGCCCGCGGGCCGCGAGCGCTTCGCCTACTTCCGCACGAGGGCGTACGCCGAGGGCCTCTCCAAGGCGCTGGTCGCGCAGAGCGTGGGCGCGGACAAGGGACTGGAGTCCGAGCGGCGCTACGCCACGCGGGTCCTGCCGGCCGGAGTGGCGCGCGGGCTGCGGGACTTCGTCCTGGCGCGGCCGGGGGGCGCGGGGCGGGCCGGGGCGATCGTGGCCGGAGTCCTCACGACGGCCGGCGGGTACGCGCTCGGCAGTCTCCGGGCGCGCAGGACGGGCGCGACGTTCTCGGTCGTGGAGATCGGGGACGCGCGGGCCGCCGAGGGGGGTGGGCCGTCATGAGCACGCCCGTGCCCATCCTCATGTACCACTCGGTGGCGCGTGAGCCGAACGACGCGACGCGCGAGCTGTCGGTGACGCCCGAGGCGTTCGCCGAGCAGCTCGCGGCGGTCGCCGACCTCGGCCTCACTCCCCTGACGACCGCCGAACTCGCCGCGGTCTGGCGCTCCCCGGGGCGCGCCCTGCCCGAGCGGCCCGTCCTCATCACCTTCGACGACGGCTACGAGGGCGTGCACCGCCACGCCCTCCCCGTCCTCGCCAAGCACGGCTTCCCGTCGACGCTGTTCGTGTCGACGGGCTGGCTGCGCGGGGCGTACGACACCGGGGGCGGGCTCGACACGATGCTCGGCTGGGACGAGGTGCGCGCGCTCGCCGACGCCGGGACGGAGATCGGCGGGCACAGCCACACGCATCCGCAGCTCGACCAGCTCGACGACGACGCGCTCGGGTTCGAGCTGCTGCGCTGCAAGGAGATCGTCGCCGACGAACTCGGCGCGGTGCCGGTGTCGTTCGCGTACCCGTACGGCTACTCCAGCCGGCGAGTGCGCGCCGCGGTGCGCGGGGCCGGGTTCGCCCAGTCCCTGGCCGTCGGCAACGGACTGGCACGGCGGCGGCAGGGCCCGTACGCCCTGCAGCGCGTCACCGTGCGCCGCGCCACCGGTATCGAGGAGTTCACGCGGCTCGTGGAGGGCCGCGCGATCGCCCGTAACTTCGCCGGGGACCGTGCCCTTACCAAGGGGTACGCCCTGGTCCGCAGAGCCCGACAGGTCCGCCGGAAGGCAATCCGAACCCGTGTCTGACACGACCACCGCCCAGGCCGCCACGACCCCACCGACGACCGAGCCCCAGCCCCAGCAGCCGGCCGGCCGCAGACTGCGGCTGCCCGGCATGAGCAAGGGCGGCAAGGGCAACAAGGACGGCGACGGCATGGGGTCGGGCGGCGGGAACCAGCTGTTCCGCAACGCCTATGCCCTGATGCTCAACACCGGCATCTCCGGGGTGCTCGGCGTCGGCTTCTGGCTCGCCGCGGCCCGCTACTACACGGCGGACTCGGTGGGCCAGGGCTCGGCGGCCATCGCGGCGATGAAGTTCCTCGCGGGGCTCACTGCGGTGACGCTGACGGGCGCGCTGGCCCGCTTCATCCCGATCGCGGGGCGGCGCACCGGCAGCTTCATCTTCCGTACGTACGCGGGGAGTTCACTCGCCGTCGCGTGCGCGGCAGTGGTCTTCCTGCTGACGCTGGACGTGTGGGGGCCGTCGTACCGGTTCCTGCACGGCCCGCTCAACGGGCTCGGTTTCATCGCCGCCGTGGTCGCCTGGTCGCTGCTCACGCTCCAGGACGGTGTGCTGACCGGACTGCGCAGCGCGCTGTGGGTGCCGGTCGGCAACACCGTCTTCTCGACGGTGAAGCTGGGCCTGCTGATCGCGTTCGCCGTGGCGATCCCCACGACCGGGGTCTTCGTCTCGTGGGTCGTGGCCATCGCGACGTCGGTCATCCCGCTGGGCTGGATGGTGTTCCGGCGTCTGGTGCCGCGGCACGTCGAACTCACGGCGCACCGCACGGACCCGCCGACGCTGCGCGAGGTGGGCCGCTTCCTGGCGGGCGACTACACGGGCTCCCTGTTCTCGCTCGCCGTCGTCTATCTCGTCCCGGTCCTGATCGCCTCGCAGGTCAGCTCTGCCGACAACGCGTACTTCTACATCACCACCACCATCGGCGGCACCGTCAACCTGCTCGCCATCAACATGGGCGCCTCGCTCACAGTGGAGGGCTCGCACGACCCCGCGCAGCTCGCGGCGAACACCCGGGCCGCGCTGCGCCGGATGGCGCGGATCATGCTGCCGGTCTGCGGGCTGCTGTTCCTCGCGGCGCCGCTGGTCCTGCACGTCTTCGGCGACGACTACGCGCACGCGGCGACGCCGCTGCTGCGCTGGTTCGCGGTCGGCGCGGCACTGCGCGTGGTCATGGAGACGTACTTCGCGGTGCTGCGCGCGCAGAGCCGGACGGCCGGACTCGCCTGGCTGCAGGGCCTGTTGTGCGTCCTCGTCCTCGGTCTGACGCTGCTGCTCCTGCCCCGGATGGGCCTGACGGGTGCGGGGGTCGCCGAGATCTCCAGCCTGGCCGTGATCGTGGCGCTGGCCGCGCCGAAGCTGTATCGCATCGTGCGGACCGCTCCCCCGGCCGCGTCGCCCGTCGTACCGGCCCCGGACGGCGATCTGGCCGACCTCGGCACTTTGGACGTGACCGCCGGGGGCAAGCGGCAGGGCCCCGGGCAGGCGTTGCGCGGCACACTCGACTCGGACACCCTGCACCTCGCGGTGCAGCTCAATCTGGACCATCAGGAGCGGCGCCCCGACGTGCGGCCGGGGCCCGCGACACCCGCGCACGGGACGCCGGCGACGGGGGGCGGGGAGGACGACATGGGGCACCGGCCGACCTGGGCGTTGAAGTCCCCGTCCCCACCGGCGCCGAGACCGCGCGCGGACCTGGACCCGGCCCCGGGTCCGGGTCCGGCCTCTGCCTCTGCCTCTGCCACATCCGAAACTTCTGCTACCGCTGACCCCTCGAACACCTCGAACACCTCGAACACCTCGAACACCTCTGGCACCTCTGGCACCTCTGGCACCTCTGGCACCTCTGGCACTTCCGGTACTTCCGGTACTTCCGGTACTTCCGGCACTTCTGATGCGTCAGTCACCGCGGTCCTCCCCGAGCAGGCCACGGACGCGCCCGGTGCCCGCGGCCCGCGGGTCCGGCTCGCGCTCCTGAGCCCGCGCGTCGTCGTCCTGGGGCTGCTGCTCGTCGCCGCGCTCGGCCTGTACTGGGGACCCGTACTGGGCCTGGGCGACGGCGATCTCGATGCGATGGGCGGGCTCGGGCTCATCTCCGTGCTGCCGCCCGCGACGCTGCTCGGCGCGGCGCTCCTCGTCGGCGTGTTCGCGTCCCTCCTGTGGCTCGAACGCCCGCACAAATGGCTGCTGTTGCTGACGTTGCTCGCCACGGTCGTCTCGCTGCACGCCCTGCCCGCCGTGATCGAGGCGGAGCCGCGGTTCGCGACGGCGTGGCAGCACCTGGGCTTCATGGAGTACATCGACAGGACCGGCTCGGCGGTGCCCGACCTGGACGCGCGCTGGAGCTGGCCGGGGTTCTTCGCCGCCGCGACGTTCGTCGCCAAGGCGTGCGGCGTCACGGACATGACCGAGGTCATCCGCTGGTGGCCGCTCGCCATGCAACTGCTCTACCTCGCACCGATGTTCCTGCTCACGCGCTCGATGCGGGCGAGCTGGCGCGCGAAGTGGACCGGGCTGTGGATCTTCGTGCTCAGCGGCTGGGTCGGCCAGGACTACTTCTCGCCGCAGGGCTTCACGTACCTCCTCTACCTGGCCTTCGTCGCCATCCTGCTGGTGTGGTTCCGGGCGCCGCGGGTGCTGTGGACCAAGCGGCGGCCCGGCGAGCTGGAGGTCGAACCCACCGACCGGCGTCAGCAGGCGGTGCTGCTGCTCGTCCTGATCGGCCTGTTCGCGGCGACGGTGCCGGCCCACCAGCTCACCCCGTTCGTGATGCTCGGGGTCCTCGCGGTCCTGGTGCTCGTGGGCCGCTCCGAGCTGCGCGGCCTGCCGATCCTGTTCGCGGTCCTGGTCGCCGTGTGGGTCTCGTTCCTCGCGGAGCCGTACTGGTCGGGCCACTTCGACGAGCTGTTCGGCGGGCTCGGCGGCGTCGGCGGCAATGTGTCGTCGTCGGTCTCCGGGCGTATCCAGGGCGGCAGTTCGGCCCACAAACTCGTCCTCTACGCGCGCGTGCTGCTCGCCGGCGGCGTGATGGCGTTCGCGTGCTGGGGCTGGTGGCGGCGGCGCGAGGCCAAGTACCGGGAGCGCTCCCTCCTCGTCCTGACGTTCGTCCCGTTCCTGGGCTTCGGGATGCAGTCGTACGGCGGCGAGATGGCGCTGCGCGTCTTCATGTTCGCGCTGCCGGGCGCCGCGCTGCTCGCCGGGCTGGCGCTGTTCCCGCGCACCGGCGTCACCGCGAAGGAACGCGACCGCGACCGGGTGAGCCTCGCGCCGCTCGCGGCACTGATGGCCGGCCTGATCCTGATGGGCGGCTTCCTGGTGGCGCGCTGGGGCAACGAGGCGTTCGAGCGGATCAGGCCGGGCGAGGTCGCGGCCATGGACTACGTCTACGCACACGACGACCCGACGGTCCGCCTCCTGTGGATGAGCAACGACACCCTCGACAACGTCACGCCCGCGCTGCCGTGGGGCACCCGTGACATGGAGAAGGTGCAGTACGTTCCCACACTCGCGCCCGTCGACCCGGTGCTCGTCTCCAGCCTGGTGAAGGCGCTCAAGGACGCGGGCCCGAACTCGTACCTCATGATCAACAAGAGTCAGGTCGTCTATCTCCAGATGGACGTCGGCTACTCGAAGACCTGGGAGACGCGGCTGATCCGCAATCTCGACGACCGCCAGGAGCTGACGAAGGTCCTCGTCAACGACGACGTCACGATGTACAAGCTGCGCAAGCAGCCGAGCGGCAAGGTCCCGAAGGCGGAGCCGGGGCCGATCGGCCCGCAGATCACCTGGACCCCGTGGTCCGTGGTGGGCGGGCTCGCAGCGGTCGCCCTGATCCTGCTGCTCGGGGCGCGCGAGATCGTGCGGGTGGCGGTGCGGCCGGGCGTGCGGCAGCTGCGCTGGCTGCAGAGCAGCTTCTGGTTCTCGCTGCCGCTGCTCGCGGTGCTGCTCGCGTCCATCGTCCAGAGGTTCCTGACGATGGCGTAGGCCCTTGCACGGCGGAAGGCGGCTCGGGCGGACCTACTTCCGCTCGAGCCACTTCAGTCCGTAGGCATCCATCTCGAACCGCTTGCCGTCGACCTGCGCGCTGATCTTCCGGTTCAGGGTGTTCACCACGAGGACGGCCTTGTCGTCGGCGAGCACCCGCACGTTCGGCACGTCGTCCGCGGCCACCGGCACCGTCTCGTACTTGCTGCCCGGCGGGAACGCCTTGTGGAAGCGGGAGATCAGGTCGTACATGGCCAGCTTCGCGCCGCCGTCGCCCGACTGCGTGGGCGTCCACAGACAGCCGGCGCACGTCGCACCCGTCTTCTCCTCCGGGTTCCAGTAGAAGCCGGACGACGCGCCGCCCTTGGCCATCGCGACCAGGCCGGACGCCTGGACGGCGACGCGGTGCGGCTCGCTCCAGCCCTTGCGGTCGTCGTTCCGGTCGCCGGGCTCCACGTAGTACTCGGCCCACCAAAGGGGCAGGTCACCGGTCTGCTGCTCCACCCACTTGCCGACGGCGGTGAGCTTGTCGGTGGCCTTGAACTCGTCGGGCAGCAGCTCGTCGTCGACGGTGTAGCTGGAGCCGTCCACGACGACGAAGTCGGCGCCCGCCTTGTTCTTGTTCCAGTAGTCGAAGGCGTCGAGGACGCGCTGGTCCATGCTGCCCCAGGGCCCCTTCACATCGTCCGACGCGTTCTCGGTCTGGCGCGGGTCGACGCTGTCCATCACCAGGTAGGGCCCGCCGACCATGATGTCCTTGTCGACCTTCTTGAGGGCCTTGTAGACGAGGTTGTACAGCTCCGTGTAACCCTCGTAGTCCCAGCGCTGCTTCCCGTTGTTCCAGAAGCCCTTGAACTCGTTCCACACGATGAAGTGCCGCACGTCCGGGTAGCGCTTGGCGACCGTCGCGGCGAGCGCGGCGAAGTCCTTGTAGTGCGCGCGGTCCGGCGCGGTCTCCAGGGACTGCTGGCTCCAGTCCGTGTTGTCGACCCCGGCCTTGCCGCCCTTCATCCAGTCCGGCGAACAGCACAGGGTGACGACGGGGGTGCCGCCCGACTTCCTGATGAAGTCGATCCGGCGGTCCATCTCGTCGAAGTCGTAACGGCCCTTGACGGGCTCCGGGTTCCCCGCGCCCCAGCCCATGATGTGCTGGATCTGCGGAACCCCCTGGCCGGAGAGCATGTCCTCGACCCGCCGCGTGGCGCCGTCGTCGCCCTCGTCCGCGCTGTACTGGGTGTGCGTGAAGCCCCACCCGACCGCCGGCCCCTGCTGTCCCGGGTCGGACGGGGAGCCGTGCACCTTGTCCCCCGCGCTCGTGGTGCCCCTGTCGTCGGCACGGTCGTTCGGCAATGTGCTGATCACCGTCAGCACCAGGGCCAGAGCGGCCACCCCCACGCCGAGCAGGGCGGTGAGCCGCCACCGCCCCGCCCCCGAATTCCACCCATGACATCCCATCAAGGGCAAGAGTAACTACGGTCGTTCGCGGAGGGACAGACTCCGCCGCGACAGCGTTGTAACGGCGCGCGGGACCGGGACGCCGTGCGGGCAAGCGTGTGACGCGCTGCGGAAATCCCGTGCGGGAGCGCCGTGCGTGGCGGATCATGGCGGCATGTCTGGGAACCCGCACGACGCGCTGCCGATCCGGCTCAACGTCGACGACAGCGACTCTCCTGCCGACGTCGTCGACGCGCTGTTCCTCGGCCGTTTCACGACGGGCGAGCAGCCGCACTCGCACGCGGCGAACATCGACCGGGTGCGGTCGGGGGCCACCCTCCTGCCGCCCGACGCGGTGGTCCTGCGCTCCGCGCGCGACGACGACCGCAGCGCGACGCTCGCCGAGGGCGACGGCTGGACCGTCCTCGTCTCCCGCTGGAACAGGGGCGCCGACGTCACGGTGACGGCGACCTCGTCGGAGCTCGCCGAGAAGGTGCTCGGACAGGCCACCGACGGCGCCGCCGACGAGCCCGAACCCCAGCCGGAGAACGTGACGATGGGGTTCTGGTACGTCTCGCCCCGGCGCGGGCCGCACCGCACCACGCGGCAGATCTCGGCCGGTACGTGGGCGGAGGTGCGGGAGAACTACACGGCGCCGGTCGCCGAGGTCATGGACCAGCTGATGAAGACGACCCCGGAGGACATCGCGGGCCGGCTCCTCCTGCTGCACGGGCCGCCCGGCACGGGCAAGACGTCCGCGCTGCGCACCCTGGCCCGGTCGTGGCGCGACTGGTGCCAGGTGGACTGCGTACTCGACCCGGAGCGGCTGTTCTCCGACGTCGGCTATCTCATGGACATCGCGATCGGCGAGGACGACGGCACGGCGAAGGGCCGCTGGCGCCTCCTCCTCCTGGAGGACTGCGACGAGCTCATCCGCGGCGAGGCCAAGCACACGGCAGGGCAGGCGCTCTCCCGCCTGCTCAACCTGACGGACGGCCTGCTCGGGCAGGGGCGGAACGTCCTGGTCGGCGTCACGACGAACGAGGACCTGGAGCGCCTCCACCCGGCGGTCGTGCGCCCCGGCCGCTGCCTGGCCCGTATCGAGGTGGGGCCCCTGACCCACCGCGAGTCGGTGAACTGGCTCGGCAGCGAGGAGGGCGTGAGCCGGGACGGCGCGACACTCGCCGAGCTGTACGCACTGCGCCGCGGCACCAGCCCGGCCTCGGTCCCGGACCCGCGCGAGTCGGCGGACGCGGGGCTGTACCTGTAGACGCGGGGCTGCGCTTGCAGGCGTGGGGCCGTTCTTGTCAGCGCGGGGCTGCGCTTGCAGGCGCGCGCAGGACCGTACTTGTCAGCGCGGAGCCGTGTTCTTGTAGGCGCGGGGCCGTACTCGTAGGCGCGGGGCCGTACTCGTAGGCGCGGGGCTGCGCTTGCAGGCGCGCGCAGGACCGTACTTGTCAGCGCGGAGCCGTGTTCTTGTAGGCGCGGGGCCGTACTCGTAGGCGCGGGGCTGAGCTTCCCGCTACCCCTTGTCCCCGTACGACGCCCGCAGCGCTTCCCGTACGGCGGCGAGTGCCTGCGGCTCGGAGAGGCCGAGGCGGTGGGCCCGCTCCGCGAACGCGGCGGCCGCCGCCGAGGCCTCCCTGACCGAGGCGTCCCCCGCGGCGGCGACGAACGTGCCGTTGCGGCCGCGCGTCTCGATCACGCCGTCCGACTCGAGCGCCCGATACGCCTTGGCCACCGTGTTCGCGGCCAGGCCGAGCGTCTCGGCGAGCCCGCGCACCGTCGGCAGTTTGTAGCCGACGGGCAGGGTCCCGGAGAGGGCCTGCCCGGCGATCTGGGCCCGTACCTGTTCGTAGGGCGCCGTCGCCGCGCCCGCATCGATGTCGATCTTCAAGGTCACGCGCCGATTGTCCCGCACCGGGGAAAAATGGGAGGCACCCCGGCGCAACCCGCGCGTAGCGTGCGGCCGTATGACTGTGATCGTCCGGGCCCTGCGCCCCGAAGACGCCGCGGCGTTCGCCCGGGTGCGCCGCGCCGCACTGCCCTCCATGCTCGCGACCGCCGATTCGGTCGCCTTCGATCTGGCGCACGCCCATCCGGACGCCCGGTACCGGCCGCTGGTCGCCGAGGCCGACGGTGAGGTGATCGGCACGGCGCAGGTCGGGATCGCGTACGACAGCCCGGACCCGGGGCAGGGCTATGTGAACGTCTATGTGGACCCCGGACGCACGGGGCGCGGGGCCGGGTCCCTGATCCTGCGGGCCGCGGAGGAGTATCTGGCCGGTGAGGGCGCCGTCGCCGTCTACTCGTGGGTGCTCGACACCCCGCGGGACCGGGCGTTCGCCGTCCGCCGCGGCTACCGAGCGAGCCGCCCCGCCCACTTCCTCCGCCTCGACCTGGCGCACGGCACGCTGCCGCCGCTCGCCGCGCCGCCGGCCGGAGTGACACTGCGGACCGGCGCGGACTTCGCGGACGACCCGCGTCCCCTGTTCGACCTGGACGCGGAGACGGTCAGCGACGAACCGAGCGACGTGGCCACGGAGTTCACGGACTACGAGCACTGGCTCGACGAGACCTGGCACCATCCGCTGACCGACCACGGGCTGACGTCGGTGGCCGTGGCCGGCGGCCGGCCCGTGGCGTTCAGCCTGGCCCGCACCGACGACGAGACCCGCTACACGTCCGGGATGACCGGCACCGCACGGGAGTTCCGTGGACGGGGCCTGGCCAAGCTCGCCAAGAACGACTCCCTGCACCGTGCCCGCGACGCCGGCATCACGGAGGCGTTCACGGGCAACGACGCGGAGAACGGCCCGATGCTCGCGATCAACAAATGGTTCGGCTACGAGATCTGCGCCACGGAGGTACGCCATGTCCGGACCCTCACCTGAACCGGCCGAAGCTTTCGAGGTGGTCATCGTCAAGGCGGGCCTGCTCAAGATCCGTTACCCCGCTGACGTCGTCCGTGACGACGGCACGCGCGTGACCGTCACCGCCGCCTGGGCCTCCCCCGGGGTCAGGGACTTCGGATTCGTGCGCTTCGAGCCGGGCGACGTCTTCACCGAGCACTACTGGCGGGACCGGTGGTACGCGGTCAAGGAGGCGCGCACCGGCGACGGCATGCTCAAGGGCTGGTACTGCGACGTGACCCGGCCGGCGGTCCGCGAGGGCGGCGAGCTCCGCGTGGAGGATCTCGATCTCGACCTGTGGGTCTCGGCGGACGGCAGTGAGGTACTGCGCCTCGACGAGGACGAGTTCGCGGCGAGCGGGCTCGCGGAGCGCGACCCGCACGCGGCGGCGGCCGCGCTCCGCGCCCTCGACGACCTCGAACTCCTCGCGCGCACCGAGGGGTTCGGCCGGCTATTGGCCTAGCGTCGCGACCACCGCGTACCGGTCGTCCTCGACCTGTCTTCCCCACAACAGCGCGTCTCCGGAGAGCGGTTCGTGCCGGACGTGGGCGGTGAGCGGAGCGAGGGCGCCGGTGAGCCGGGCCGCCGGGATGCCGACGGGGCTGAGCGTTCCCCAGACGCCCTCCACCAGGATCAGCCGCCCGCCGGGCCGCAGCAGCGAGAGCCAGTGCGCGAGAGCGCCGTCGAGGTCGGGCAGTGTCCACGCGACGTGCCGCACGAGTATGACGTCGAAGGTCGCGCCTGCGACGGGCGGCGCCGCGGCCTCCCCGACGAGTACCCGCGCTGCACGGCCCGCGAGCTTGGCGCGCGCGAGGTCCACCATGGCGGGCGACAGGTCGACCGCGGTCACGCTGTGTCCCTGGTCGGTGGCGAGCAGCGACATGCTGCCCGTGCCGCAGCCCAGGTCGAGCAGGTCGCAGGGGTGGTCCGGCAGCCAGTCCCGCAGGCGCGCAGCCCAGGCCCCGCGCACGGCGGGATCACGCAGGCCGTGGTCGGGTTCGTCGTCGAAGGACGCGGCCTCGGAGTCCCAGTCGACCCGATCGAGGGGCGCCATGTCCCGATTCGTGGTGTCCTCGCTCATCGTCATATCCAGATCGTGACACCTGCCACTGACAATCACGCTTCGATGCGTCACGCTCCGGGGAACACGTCTACAGCGGTACCGCAGTGGAACCGGGGTAGGCACAGGAGGCAGTCATGCGCCGTGTGACCATCAACAAGCCCGTGGCGAAGACCAGCACCACCCGCCGGCAGCAGCAGGACGACGCCGCCGCGGAGCGCCGCCACGACCGTCCGGAAGTGCGCAAGGACATCCGGCGCACGTGGTGGCCCGACGAGTGAGCGGGCCGGGTGGCCGCCGCCCGGCCAAGGGCGGCCGCAACCCCTCTGCGGCTCGGACTCCGGAACGCCGCTCCTTCGAACGCCCTGCGTCGTTCACGCCGCCCGGCGTCACCCCTCGCTGCGGAAGTCCAGCATGCAGAAGACCTTGTCGTAGCGGCGTTCGCCGACGGCGACGAAATCAGGCAGTCGGCCGTACTCGGTGAAGCCCAACGACCGGTAGAGGCTCAGGGCCCTGCTGTTGTCACCCCGTGCGTCCAGGGTCAGGACCTCGATTCCTGCCCGCCGGGCGTCCGCGACCAAGGCAGCCGTCAGGGCCCGACCGACACCTCGACCTTGGGCCGCGGAGTCCACCGCGATCTTCTCCACGTCGGCGTGCGGGCGGTGTGTGGGCCTCGCATAGCGCTGCCAGTAGCCCAGCCCGACCAGTTGACGGTCGATGTACGCGGCGCGCAGGGCGGCGTTACCCGCGTGCGCCTCGGAGGTGACGTGGTCGAGGAGTTCGGCCACCTCGTCCCGCGACGGAGGATCGACCCACCCGAGGGCGGCACCTCCCCGGACCAGGTCCGTCAGGATCCGGTGCGCCGACTCTTCGAACCGGGCGCCGAGATCCGGATCGGACATCACCTCCGCAGCGTCGAGGACGATGGGCTCGCGGGTCCCGTTGTCGGTGATGACCGTATGCATGACGAGCAGCCTAACCAGCGACGCCCTTCCAGCGTCCGGGCAGCGCCCAGCCTGAGCCCCCGATTAGCCCTCCCTTAAACCCGCCATAAAGATCGCCATCGCCTGCCCTCAGCAGGCGATTCCGCGGTTTTCAGGGGCTAGCTTTCTCACCGCCGGGGCCCTCGTCGCGGCCCTTCCCCCCACCCCTGAACCGCCGTTGAGGAGTTCCCACTCATGACAGTTCGCCGCAAGGCCGCCGCGTTCGCCGTCGCTGGTGCCGTTCCGTTCGCCCTGACCGCGTTGGCCGCCGCGCCCGCGTCGGCGCACGGCTCGATGACGGACCCGGTCAGCCGTGTCTCCGCCTGCTACGCGGAGGGCCCGGAGAGCCCGCAGTCAGCGGCGTGCAAGGCCGCCGTCGCGGCCAGTGGAGCGCAGGCCTTCTACGACTGGAACGCGGTCAACATCGCGAACGCAGCGGGCAAGTCGAAGGAGATCATCCCCGACGGCAAGCTGTGCAGCGCGGGCAACGACAAGTACAAGGGGCTCGATCTTCCGCGCGCGGACTGGCCGTCGAGCCCGATGTCGGCGGGCAGCCACACCTTCCACTACAAGGGAACGGCCCCGCACAAGGGCTCGTTCGAGCTGTACATCACCAAGGACTCGTACGACCCGGCGAAGCCGCTGAAGTGGTCGGACCTGGAGGCGCAGCCCTTCGTCAAGGTCACCGACCCGAAGATGGAGAACGGCGACTACGTCTTCGACGGTGACGTCCCGGCGCGGTCGGGCCGCCACCTCATCTACTCGATCTGGCAGCGGTCCGACTCCCCCGAGGCCTTCCACACCTGCTCCGACGTGGTGTTCGGCAAGGACAGTGCGGCCGGTGCGGCCGCTCCCGCCGCGTCCGCGCCCTCGGACCAGGAGATCGCGGACGGCGCCGGCAAGTCGTCCGTGGAGCACCACCACGGTGACGCCGGGGGCAGCGCGGAGCCGCAGGCCGAGGAGTCCGCGACCCCCGCCGCCGACGCCGCCGAGGACTCGACGGGCGGCAACGGGCCCGAGGCGAAGGGCGGCGCCGCGAAGCCGCTCGCCGACGAGAACCTCGCCGAGACGGGCGGCGACAGCACCACCCCGTACATCGCGATGGGCGGCGCCGCGGTTCTGGCGATCGGTGCCGCGACGATGTTCGCGTCGGTCCGGCGCCGCTCCGTGGCGGGCGGGCGCCACAGCCGCTGACGCCCTTGAGGACCGGGCCGCCGCTTTCCGGGGGGAAGCGGCGGCCCTTTCGCGCCCTGGTGCTGTCAGCTGATCACGGACGCACAGGTGGTGGGGGTGGCGTGGGCCGGGTCCAGTGCGTTCGCCACCTCGTGGAAGGCGACACGGTCGATGGTGCCGATGGCGACGTGCTCGGACAGGTCGGCGGCGCACAGGTCCTGGAGCTTGACGTTGTGGACGTCGGGGCCGCTCAGGAACTGGGTGGCGTAGGGGGTGACGACCTCGTCGTACTTGGTCGCGATGACGGTGTAGTGGACACCGGGGACGGTGTCCCCGCCCTGGTTGAGCTTGGTGATGAACGGGGAGCCCGCCATCTGGTCGGCGAGGCCGGGGGTGGCGAGGGTCAGCAGGTCGGCGGCCCCGGGGAAGTACGGCAGGAGATTCGTCAGGCCGTTGAGGGTGGTGCCGTGGTTGTCGGGTGCGATGCCGACGAGGGAGTTCACCTTCGCGGCGCCGCCGAGGAACTTGAGGTAGTAGCGGGGCATCATGCCGCCCTGCGAGTGGCCGACGAGGTCGGCCTTGGGGGCGCCGGTGGCGGCGAGCACCTTGTCGACGAAGGTGTCGAGTTGTCCGGCCGATTTGTCGATGGGGCCCAGGCCGTTGAAGAGCGGGACCCCGGGCAGTTGCCCGTAGTCGAGGGAGAAGACGCAGTAGCCGCGGTTCACCAGATAGGGAGCGAGGACCAGCCAGTTGTCGACGGAGTTCCCGAAGGTGCCATGGACGAGGACGACGGGGCGCGGGTGGGCGGCGGAGGGTTTGCAGGAGTAGTTGTTCCAGCCCCTGCTCGGCGCGGAGTCCGCGTGGGCGGCGGCGGGGACGGTGGTGGCCGCGGCCGTGAGCAGCAGGGCCGCGGTCAGGGATCTGACCGCACGTTTCCAGTTCCGGGGCAGCATCGTGTGATCTCCTTGCGGCTCAAGGGAGTTGCGATGTGGGGTGCGTGCCCTGTGATCCGGATCACGAGGATGCTGTGCTGCCAGTAAATTACGCGCCAGTAGTAAAAGAGTGAAGTTACGCGTCAGTAAAAACTTGCAGTGGTAGCTGGACGCGCACGGTATTGATGCATCGTCACCAGGCGGGCCTGATGGGGCCGTTGGGCGCGACGGCCAGCAACTGGTCCAGCAGGGCACGGGCCTTGCGCTCACCGAGCTGGTCGACCCATGGCCGCACCGCGTCGGCGGCGGACTCCTCCGCGGCCCGCGCGCACGCCCACCCCCGCTCGGTCATGACGACGAGCCGGGCGCGGGCGTCGTCCGGGTGCGGCCGGCGCTCGGCGTAGCCCTTGCGCACCAGCTCGTCGACGAGCTGACTCGCGGCCTGCTTGGTGACTCCCAGGTGCGCGGCGAGGTCGGTGGCGGTGGCGCCGTCCCAGGAGAGCCGCGCGAAGGCGAATCCGTGCGCGGGCCGCAGCCCCTCGAAGCCGCGGGCGACGACCCCCTCGTGGATGCGTTGCGTCAGCTCACCGGCAGCGGCGAGCAGGGCGGCGGACAGGGCCATGGCCTCGGAGTTCTGCACGGAGCCATTCAAACACCCTTGACGATTTGGTCAAGTTGCCTGACTATGTAGTCAAGTTGCTTGACCAAATGACCGCTCGATCGGGAGTCGACATGCCAGTCATCCGCGCCTCCGAGGCCGTCGTCCACGAGATGCACGGCGTCCGTTTCGTCTCGTACGCCACACCCGCCGCAGGCAGCAAGGAACTGTGCGCCTGGCGGACCGAGATCCCGGCGGGTACCCCGGGCGTCGCCCACACGGTGTCCCGCGAGGAGATCCTGCACGTGCTCAGCGGCAGCCTGCGCTTCACGGTCGACGGGCGCACGGACACGCTCGTCGCGGGCGACACCGCGATCGCCACCCCGGGCGCGACCCTCACGGTCGAGAACCCCGGCGACCTGCCCGCCACCATGTGGACCACGACGTCCGTGGGCCTGGAGGCGGTACTGGCGGACGGCACCCGCCTGTCGCCGCCCTGGGCTCAGTAGGGACATGGCCCCCCGGGGCGCTTCGGGTGCCGTCGATGAGCCGGCAGCGGGCGAGGAGCCGGCAGGGGACGCGTCATTGTGCCCGCGGTGAAAGGTCCGGATGGGAAACCGCATCCGGAGCGATCAGGGAGCGAGGGGCCGTCGGCAGGTCACGAGCACGCCGGATCGGAGAGAAGAGCAGTGTGAGCGCGGCGAGCGGTACTCCCGCCGTCGTGATCCACATGGCTGTGCGGAGATCGAAGACGGTCCCGAGCCACCCACCGAGAAGTGCTCCCAACGGGATCGTTCCGTAGTTGAGAAAGGCTGTGCTTGCGGTCAGGCGCCCGAGGAGTTCTGGCGGGCAGTAGCGCTGCTGGAAGCTTGCCTTGATGACGTTTCCGGCCACCACCCCTGCTGACACGCAGAATCCGCCCGCGACGAAGAGGAGAAGTCCAGGTCCGGCGAAGGCGGTCGGGATGAGCAGGGCGAATATCGCGAACCCGAGCTCGAACAACAGAGTTGCACGAGCCGACCCGAGCCAGCTGGAAGCTCGGCGTGCCATGAGTGCCCCGGCGATACCGCCCGTGCCGGCGGCCGCGATGAGTCCGCCGACCGCTCCGGGGGCCAGGCCGACATCATGGACGAGAAAGACGACCTGGATCGACTGATATCCCATCAGAGCCAGGTTCGAGGCCGCTCCGAACAGGGTCAGGGGGAGGAGCCAGGGATCGCCGAAAATCAGCCGCAAGCCTTCACCGACTTCGCCGCGCAGCGTTTGAGAGCGGACGGTCGTCCTCTCACGGCGCGGCTCGCGATGCCGGATGCTCCCCAGGCAGAGGAGGGAGAGGAGAAACGTCGCCGCGTTGGCGAACATCGCGTTCACCACGCCGAATGCCTGCCCGATCACGCCGGCGGAACCGAGACCGGCGATCTGTGCAGCGGACGCGCTGCCGTGCAGTTTGGCGTTGCCCTCAGGCTGGTCTTCGGAGTCGAGAATACTGGGAAGGTAGGCACTGTAGGCGGTCTGGAAGAACACCGTGGCGGTGCCTGTCAGCAGTGCGACGGTCATCAGCAAACCGACGTCGAGGTAGCCGGTCCGTCCAGCGAGTGGAACAGCGGCGAACAGCAGGAAGGACGTCGCGGCCGCGGTCAGCATGACGGGCCTGCGGCGCATTCGGTCGACCCAGGCGCCAACGGGGAGGCCGATGACAAGCCACGGCATCCAGGCCGAGGCGCTCAGCAGGCCAACCTCGAACGTGCTGGCGTGCAGGGCGGAAACGGCAATCAAGGGCATCGTCACAGCGGTGACGGAAGCACCGAACTTACCGGCGATCTCACCACACCACAGCAGACGGAAGTCCCGATGCCGACGCAGAAGACTGACGCCCGTTGCCTGGCTCACCCGTTGTTCCGCTCTTTGCGGGGGAACGACTGAATCTGCACGATGACCGGCAGCGCCCCAGGGACCGGCTCTGTGCCTGCGGGAAGAGCGTGACGGGCGATGACAGCCATCAGTTCGTCGTTGAGCGACTTCAGCTGCACCGGCGTCAGTCGTAGATCCCGCCAGTCGGAGATGGTTCCGGCACGCTGCCAATCACCATCCCAATCCTCGCCCAAGTACTTCACGACCCGGCTGAAGTACTGGTGCACCAACTCGTGCATGTAGACCGACAGCGCACCCGTGGTGGCCGGGTCGTCGCGGAACTCGGCGGTCTCCAGGATCTTCGTTTCCTCGACGACTCGCCACCAGCGTTCACGCTTGGTTCCCCGGCCGGTCTCCTCTTCGATGAACCCGTGCTCTGCAAGGTGCCGCAGGTGCCAGCTGACGGTGCCGGTGTTCTCGCCGAGGCGTGCGGACAGAGCTGTGGCAGTCGCAGGGCCGTCGAGCGTCAGCATTTCGAGGATGCTCATCCGCAAGGGGTGCGCCAGCCCTCGCAGGCTGCGGGCGTCAAGACGCCGAACGGGCTTGTGGCGGTCCTCGTGGCGCTCGGCTTCGTCGCTCATGCCGGCACCCTATGTTGCAGAGACATCTCTGCATAGAGTCCTCTGCAACATACTGTGCTGCGGCTGCGGCGGGCAGGGGCTCATGCGGCGAGCCGACCGGGCACGATCGCCCCGGGTCCGAACTTCGCCCGAGCCCGGTCGGCCACCGCCTCCAGCGCCCGCGCCTTCTCGTCCGCGGGGTCGAAGGTCAGCTGGCGGGCGGCTCCTTCCACCGGGCGGAGCCCCTCCGCCCGCAGAGCGAGCGCCCGCACCCTGGCCCGCTGCAGGCCGAGCGCCTCGTACATCCGGTACGCGGCCGTGGACAGCGCGGTCGTGTGCCCGGTGGGCTCGGGGAGCGTACGGCTGCGGGTCGTCGTGGACCGGTCGGCGTAGCGCACGGTGAGGGTCAGCGAGCGGCACACCTGCTTCCCGTCGCGGAGCCGGGCGCCCAGCTCGTCGGCGAGGGAGAGCAGGGCGCGGCGGTGCCGGTACGGGTCGAGTTCGTCGCGCGGGAAGGGGCGTTCGGCGGCGATGGACCGCGTGGCGGCGTTGGGTGTGACCCGGGTGCGGTCGACGCCGCGCGCCTTCTCGTGTAGTTCACGGCCGATGCGGGCGGTGGTGAGCCGCTGCAGGGTGCCCTGCGGGGCGGCGGCCACCCTGTCGAGCGTGTCGAGCCCGTACTCGCACAGGGTGCGGGCGGTGGCGGCGCCGACGCCGGGCAGCGCGGCGACCGGCTGCCCGGCGAGGAACTCCGCCACGGCGCCGTGGTCCCCCGGCACCACCCTGGTCACCCCGGGCGAGGCCGTCCGCGCGGCCATCCGCGCCAGCATCGGGCCGGGGCCCGCGCCGATCACGCACTCCACCCCGTACAGGGCGAGCGCCCGCACCCGGATCACCGCGGCGAGTTCGACGGCGTCCCGCCCGAAGTAGCGCACGGCCCCGCCCAGGTCCACGAGGGCGGCGTCGGGCGGCAGCGCCTCGACCGTCGGGCTGAACTCGCCGAGCAGGCCGATCAGTTGGGGCAACGCCGCCTCGTACATGGGCGGCAGCAGGAACCGCACGTACAGGGTCGTCATCCTGCGCTCCCGGGGCTCTGGTGCCACAGTTTGCGCGGCGGCCCCGACTGGCCGTCGCCCGCCGGACGCAGGTCCGCCCAGGGGTGCATCTCGTATCCCGTGGCCATGTGGATGCGGCGGCCGTCCACCGGGTCTTCGCCGTCGGACGGCGGCTGTTCGGGTGGCTCCGCCAGGCGCAGCGCCACCGCGTCGAGGCCGCCCTGACGGCGCACCTCCACCAGGTCGGCGAGGTTCCACGCGGCCGCGCCCACCACGCTGAGGCTGCGTGGTCCGCGCCGCTGGACCGTGCCGCGGACCAGGAGCAGCCACGAGTGGAAGACGGTGTGCGCGCACGCGGCGTGCGCGTCGTCGAAGAAGGCCAGGTCGACCAGGCCCGTGCCGTCGTCCAGAGTCGTGAAGATGACGCGCTTGCCGGAGCGGATCGGCGGGGTCTGGGTGGCGACCTTGGCGCCCGCGACCAGTACGACCTTGCCGTGCTCGGCCTCGCGCAGGCGGCGCGCCGTCAGCACCCCCAGCTCCTCGAGGAACTTCTCGTGGTCGCCCATGAGATGGCGGGAGGCGTCCATCCCGAGGACCCCGAGTTCGGCGCTGAGCCGCTCGGCGTCGCCGAGGTCGGGCAGGCCGGCCGGCGCGGTCCCGTGGCCGCCGGACAGGGGCAGTTGAGCGCCGCGGGCGCCCCGGGACCCGCGTGTTCCCCGGTGGAGTTCCGTCAAGTGGAGTTGCAGATCGCGCCGGTTGGCGCCGAACGCGTCGAGCCCGCCGACCTGGGCGAGCCGCTGCGCGAGCGGCCGGCTGGGCCTGGCCCGCTCCCAGAAGTCGAGCAGCGAGGAGTACGGCTGGCCCTCCTCGATGCGGGCCGCCTCGGCCTCGCTGATGCCGTGCACGTCGGAGAGCGCGAGCCGCACGCCCCACTTCTCCTCTTTTCGACCACCACTTCCGTGACCGCCGCCCCCATTATAAGACACCAGTTCGATACGGTGAGCGACCGCGGACTTGTTCACGTCCAGCGGAAGGACCGGCACCCCGCGCCGCCGCGCGTCCGCGAGAATCAGCCGCTTCGGGTACATCCCGGGGTCGTGCGTGAGCAACCCCGCATAGAACGCGGCCGGGTGATGGGCCTTCAGCCACGCCGACTGGTAGGTCGGCACCGCGAAGGCGACGGCGTGCGCCTTGCAGAACCCGTACGACCCGAAGGCCTCGACGATCTCCCAGGTGCGGGCGACGGTCTCGGCGTCGTATCCGTGCGCCGCCGCCTGCTGCGCGAACCAGAACCGGATGCGCCCCTGCGCATCGGGGTCGGACAGCCCCCTCCTGACCCGGTCCGCCTCGTCGCGGCCGCACCCCGTCATGATGTTCACGATCTCGATGATCTGCTCGTGGAAGACGACGACCCCGTACGTCTCCTTCAGGGGCCCCTCCAGGTCGCGGTGCGGATAGCGGACCGGCGCGCGCCCGTGCCGCGCCTCGATGAACGGGCGCACCATGTCGGCGGCGACCGGACCCGGGCGGAACAGCGAGATGTCCACCACGAGGTCGTGGAAGGTGGCCGGCTGGAGCCGTCCCACCAGGTCCCGCTGGCCCGGCGACTCGATCTGGAAACAGCCCAGCGTCTCGGTGGACTTGATGAGCCGGTACGTCGCCGGGTCACCGGGCGGCACCGCGTCCAGGTCCACCGTGGAGCCGGTCGCCCGCTCGGTCTCCGCGACCGCGTGCGCCATCGCCGACTGCATCCGCACCCCGAGGACGTCGAGCTTGAGCAGGCCGAGGTCCTCGACGTCCTCCTTGTCGAACTGCGACATGGGGAAGCCTTCGCCGCTGGTCGGCACGACGGGCGTACGGGCGAGCAGCGAGGCGTCCGAGAGCAGCACCCCGCACGGGTGCATGGCGATACCGCGCGGCAGCGCGTCGAGCGCCTCGACCAGCTCCCACATGCGTCCGTACTTGTCCCCGCCCCGCCGGGACTCCCCTGCCAGTTCCCGCAGTTCGGGCAGTTCCTCCAGCGCGGCCCGCGCGTCGCGGGCCCTGATGTGCGGGAAGGACTTGGCGATCTTGTCGATGTCGGCCGGGTCCATGGACAGGGCCGCGCCCACATCGCGTACGGCATGGCGGACGCGGTACGTCTCCGGCATCGAGACGGTCGCGACGCGCTCGGCGCCGAACCGGCCGATGATCGCCCGGTAGACCTCCAGGCGCCGGGCCGACTCCACGTCGATGTCGATGTCGGGCAGGACGGAGCGGCGCTTGGACAGGAACCGCTCCATGAAGAGGCCGTGTTCGACCGGGTCGGCGTGCGCGATGCCGAGCAGGTGGTTGACGAGGGACCCGGCGCCGGAGCCGCGGGCGGCGACCCGGATGCCCATGTCCCTTACGTCGTCGACGACTTGGGACACCGTCAGGAAGTAGGTGGCGAAGTCGTGGTACGCGATGATGTCCAGCTCGCGGTGCATCCGCTCCCAGTACTCCCGCTTCCGGTCGTACCCGAGGCGCAGCATCCCCGCCGCCGCCCGCGACGCGAGGACCCGCTGCGCGGTGCGGCGCCCGGCGCCGACGAGCCGCGGTTCGGGGAAGTGCACGGAGCCGATGCCGAGATCGTCCTCGGGGTCGACGCGGCATTCGGCCGCCACGGCGTTGGTCTGTTCGAGCAGCCGGTACGCGGCGTCGCGGCGGAAGCCCGCGGCCTCGACCACCCGTTCGGCCGTCATCAGCATGGCCGCGGCGTCCTTCAGCCAGCGCTCGCCGCTGTCGAGTTCCTTGCGGGGGTCGACCGGGACGAGGCGACGCGCGGCGTCGAGGACGTCGGCGACCGGGCCGAGGCCCGGGTCGGCGTACCGGACGTCGTTGCTGAGGACGGGGCGGATGCCTTGTTCGGCGGCGAAGCCGACGGTGCGGGCGGCCAGGCGCAGGGATCCGGGGCCCGTTCCCCCGCGGCCGTGGTGGACGGCTTCGAGGCGCAGGGCGTCGCCGTAGATCTCCCGCCAGGGGGCGAGGAGGCGCGCGGCCCTGTCGGGGCGTCCCGCGGCGAGCGCGCGGCCGACGTCGGACGCGGGTCCGAGCAGCACGGTCAGGCCGTCGCCGTGGTTGTCCTCCCAGGTCAGCCGGGTCTCGCCGGCGGCGTGGGCGGCGGTGACCAGGCGGCACAGGGAGGCCCAGCCGGTGGCTCCGTCGCGGGCGAGGAAGGTCACGCGCGGGGTCGACTCGTCGATGAAGGCACCGCCGCGCACGGGCTGCCTGCGCCGCTCGGCCGGGGCGTGGCCCGGCGCGGCGGGTGCGGCCGGCGGGGGTCCGCCCACCGCGAGGTCCGTCCCGAACAGCGGCCGCACCCCTGCCTTGACGCAGGCCTTGGCGAACCTGACCGAGCCCGAGAGGGTGTCCCGGTCGGTGAGGGCGAGCGCGTCCATGCCCCGCTCGGAGGCACGCTCGGCCAGCCGCTCCGGGTGCGAGGCCCCGTACCTGAGGGAGAACCCGGAAACGGTGTGCAAATGCGTGAACCCTGGCACGCGCACCTCCTGCACACCTCGAACCGACCTGCTCTCGCCTCCCCACCACCACCATAGACCAAGTATCGAACGCATGTGCGACATCCGGGTGAGGTCACTCCCCGGGCACCCGTTCAGCCCCGCCCCACCTGCACGAACACCGGGCTCCCCGGACCGTGGGGGCATGATCCAAAAAGCCGACACCCCGCCCGGACCCCGAAGCGCCCGGACCGCTCAGAACACCCGAACCGCTCAGAACGCGAGGGGCCGACCCGTCGATGACGGGCCGGCCCCTGCGGCTGGCTGTCCAGATTTCTGGCTGTCTCGCTGTCGTTACGTCAGCCGATCTCGGCGCCGAACGTGGACAGCGCCTCCGTCACCGGCTGGAAGAAGGTCTCCCCGCCGGAGCTGCAGTCGCCGCTGCCGCCCGAGGTGAGGCCGATCGCGGTGTCGCCCGAGAAGAGCGAGCCGCCGCTGTCGCCGGGCTCGGCGCAGACGTCGGTCTGGATGAGCCCGTTGACGATGTCGCCGTTGCCGTAGTTCACGGTGGCGTCCAGGCCGGTGACGGTGCCGTCGTGGACCTGGGTCGTGGAGCCGCTGCGGGTCACCTTCATGCCGACGGTCGCGTCGCCCGCCTTGGTGATCTGCTGGCTGGAGCCGTTGTAGAGGTCGACCTCGCTCGGGTGCGCGACGTCGGCGGTGTACTTGACCAGACCGAAGTCGTTGTCCGGGAAGCTGGACTGCTCGTTCGTGCCGATCTCCTGGCCGCTGGAGTCCGACCAGCTCGAGATCGCCTCGGTGCAGTGGCCGGCCGTGATGAAGTACGGCTGGCCGCCCTTGACCACGTTGAAGCCGAGGGAGCACCGGCCGCCGCTGCCCGTGATGGCGTCACCGCCCGCGATGAGGGGCTTGAACTCCCCCTTGGTGCGCTGGAGTTCGGCCTTGGAGCCGAGACCGTCGACGACCTTGCTCAGCTTGCTCCACGCGGCCGTGTCGACCGTGCGGTCGGCGGTCACGACGACCTTGTTGGTGGCCGGGTCGACCGCCCAGGAGGTGCCGGGGATCGTCGCGTCCTGCTTCAGGGTGGTGCGGGCGCCCTTCAGTTCGGCCAGGGAGTTCTCGACGACTCTGGCCTTGGCTCCGGCCGCCCGCACGACGTCCGCCGCGTCCTTGTTCAGGACGTTCACGACGAGGTGCTTGGCCTTCGCGTCGTAGTACGTGCCCGCCGAGTCCGCGCCGAGGTCCTTGGTCAGGGACGAGGCGAGATTTCCGGCCTTCGCGATCGACAGGGTCTGCGGGGCCACATCAGAGGTGTCCGTGCTCGCGTTCGCAGTCTGGAAGGTGACTCCCGCGGCGACCAGGGCGGCGATGCCCGCTCCTACCGCGGCGGCACGCCGCTTGGGTATGCGTCGGTGCTTCAACTCTCGTCCTCCTGTGGGGGGTCGGAACCGACCGCTGTGGGGTGAGCCGGTCCCGTAGGTTGACGCGCCCACTATCCCGACGGCCACAGGGGACACACAAGGTCGACTTCAGGACGCGCGTGCGATTGACGCTATGCGCTCCACCGGCCGCGTGCACCCCCGTCATGCGCCCGTCGCACCACGTCGGTTCCCACTGCAAACACTCCGCGCAGAGGTGCGGTCCGCAATGAGTGAGGTCTAGTCCTGTCCTGATTCCGACGCTGCCGGGCCGAGAACCGACGGCTGCTCGGCCACCACCGGACCGGGACCCGACGGCTGCTGTTCGGCGGCCGGCTGCCGCACCCCGTCCCCCGGGGTCGCCCGTTCCAGGAAGCGCAGGAGCTCCACCGGGAAGGGCAGTACGAGGGTCGAGTTCTTCTCGGCGGCGACGGCCACCACGGTCTGCAGGAGTCTCAGTTGGAGCGCCGCGGGCTGCTCGGACATCTCCGAGGCCGCCTCGGCGAGCTTCCTGGAGGCCTGGAGTTCGGCGTCCGCGTTGATGATCCGGGCGCGCCGCTCACGTTCCGCCTCGGCCTGCCGGGACATCGAGCGCTTCATGGTCTCGGGCAGCGACACGTCCTTTATCTCTACGCGGTCGATCTGCACGCCCCAGCCGATGGCCGGGCTGTCGATCATCAACTCGAGTCCCTGGTTGAGCTTTTCGCGGTTCGAGAGCAGGTCGTCGAGGTCGCTCTTGCCGATGATCGACCGCAGTGACGTCTGCGCCATCTGGGAGACGGCGAACCGGTAGTCCTCCACCTGCACGACGGCCTCGGACGCGTCGACCACCTTGAAGTAGATGACGGCGTCCACCCGCACCGTGACGTTGTCCCGGGTGATGCCGTCCTGCGCGGGCACCGGCATCGTGACGATCTGCATGTTGACCTTACGGAGCCGGTCCACGAACGGCACGATCATCGTGAACCCCGGGCCACGCACATCAGGTCGCAGCCGCCCCAGACGGAAGACCACGCCCCGCTCGTACTGTTTGACGACGCGCGCCGCCGCCGTCGCGTAGATCACTAGGGCGGACGCGGCGGCGGCTCCCGCCGCCAGCAGCTCCTCGACCATGGAGGCCTCCAGGGGTCGGACCCAGGCACTCAGGCAGGCTTTTCGAAGGGGACGCTTTCGAAGGTGACGCTTTCGACGGTAACCCCGGAACGCGCACAAGAGCGAGCCCCCGCACGGCAGTTGCCGTGCGGGGGCTCCCTGCTGCTGGCCGCAGGTCAGGCTGCCCGTCGGCCGGTCACCGCCGGCCGGTGGACACGGATCAGTAGACGCTCACTCCGTACGCGCTCAGCGCCTCGGTGACCGGCTGGAAGAAGGTCGTACCGCCGGAGGTGCAGTCGCCGCTGCCGCCGGAGGTCAAGCCGTACGCGGTGGAGCCGCCGTAGAGCGGGCCGCCGGAGTCGCCGGGCTCGGCACAGACCGTGGTCTGGATGAGGCCGGAGACGATGTCGCCGCCGCCGTAGTTCACGGTGGCGTTGAGCGCGGTGACGCGGCCGCTGTGGATCCCGGTGGTCGAGCCGCGCCGGGTGACCGTGGTCCCCACGGACGGCGTGGCCGCACTGGTGATGTCCTGACTGCCGACCGTTCCGGGCGGGGTCGTCGACGTGCTGCTGTACTTGACGAGGCCGTAGTCGTTGCCCGGGAAGCTGGATCCCGCGGTCGAACCGAGGGTCGTCGAGTGCGAGGAGTTCGACCACCAGGTACCGGCACCGTCGGTGCAGTGGCCCGCGGTCACGAAGTAGTAGGTGCTGCCCGAGCGGACGTTGAAGCCGAGCGAGCAGCGCCAGCTACTCGCATAGATGGCGTCGCCGCCGGAGACCAGCTTCTTGAAGGTGCCGGGGGTGCGCTCGATCTTCAGGGCGCCCGCGTTGCTGCCGGCCGCCTTCTGGATCCTGGCGATCTCGGCCTGGGAGACGGTGCTGTCGGCGGTGACGACGACCTGCTTGGTCTTCTGGTCGACCACCCAGGCGGTGCCGGGTACATCGGACTTCAGGACGGACGTGCCGGCCTGGGTGAGCTGGTTCGCGCTGAAGGTGTGCGCGACGGGCGCGTCCGACGCGCTGGCCGTGGGGACGGCGAGTGCGCCGATGGCGACGAGTCCGGAGGCCACGGAGATCATCCGGGCGCGTCTCGCTATGCCACTGCGGGGGGTGGTGCGCTTGATCCTCACTGGTCGTTCCTCCCGAGAGGAGTCGGGGGCCCGCGTGGGGTCGGGGCCCGTGAGGCGCAGCCAGCGGCCCGCCGTTCGGATTCCGGATTCCGGAATGTTCCGAAGATGCGGTGCCCCTGACAAGCGCTGCTCGGGAGTATTCGGCGTTTCAACTGACTGGCACAAGGGCGCCTTTCGGCCGTCCGTCCGGTACACGACCACATGCCCCGACGGCTGCTGCTGTGGTGCGCAGGCCGCCGGGGCTCGGCTCCCCTGTCAGACGGAGTGGCGGCCGACGAGGTTCCGTTCGCCCGCCTCGATCTTGACCGGCAGGGTGTTGCCGGGTGGCGGGAAGGGGCAGATGAAGTGGTCGGCGAAGGCGCAGGGCGGCAGCACAGCGCGGTTGAAGTCCACGCTCGTACGGCCTTCGGCGTCGGGCGCCGCGGGCCGCAGGAAGCGGAACCCGAAGGTCCCGTCGCCGCTGGTGGCGTCGGCGAACACGGCCCACAGCGAGCCGTCGGCCTGCACGGCGACCTGAAGGGTGAGGTCCTGCCCTTCGAGGGTGAAGGCCAGTTCGCCGCCGAGGCCGAGGCCGCGCTCCTTGCCGTCGGCGTTCTCCACGCGGACCGTGCGGCTCTCCTCGTACGGCGTGAAGCGGCCCTCGACCGACCAGCGCGGTTCGTGGGCGGTGGCCTCGATGCCGCGGAAGGCGCGCCGCGGCCCCGACTGCGGGTCGAAGTCGCGTACGGCCCACAGGCCTTCGCGCACGATCACGACCAGGCGGCGCTCGCCGAGGCCGACCTGCGCGTCCGCAGCGAGCCGCACCTCGCCGGTGACCGGCTGTTCCTCGCGGGTGAGTCCGTCCTCCGGGGCGGCGGTCAGGACGACCGAGTCGCCGTCGGCCCGCCACTTCCCGGGAATGGCCGGAAGTTTGCCTTCCGGATAGTCGTCGAGCCAGTGGGTGCCGGTCAGGGCGAGCGGTCCGTAGGGCTCGGAGACGGATGCGGTCCGCTGTTCGTGCCACTGCTGCCAGGCGCCGGCTGCGCCGGTCGCGTCGTCGGTCATGCGGTCAGGCCTTCCTCGCGTGCGGGGCGTACGGGTTCTTTCAGCCCCAGGTGGGAGCGCAGCGTCGTACCGGTGTATTCCGTGCGGTACGCCCCACGCTCCTGGAGCAGGGGCACCACTTGGTCGACGAACTCGTCCAGGCCGCCCGGTGTCAGGTGCGGTACGAGGATGAAACCGTCGGCCGCGTCGCTCTGCACGAACTCGTCGAGCTCGGCGGCGACAGCCTCCGGGGTACCGATGAACGACTGGCGTGTGGTGGTCTCGATGACGGTCTGCCGGATGGACAGGCCCTTGGCGCGCGACAGGGCGCGCCACTGCTCGGCGATGACCCGGGGATCGCCGCGCTTGGTCCGGCCCTGGGAGAGCCCGGAGTCGACGACCGGATCGATGTCCGGCAGCGGCCCGTCGGGGTCGTACGAGGAGAGGTCGACGCCCCAGATCTGTTCCAGCGTGAGGAGCGCGTTCTGCGGGGACACCTGCTGGCGCCGGATCCCGGCGGCCCGCTCCTGGGCCTCGGCCGCGGTGTCGCCGAGAACGACGGTGACACCCGGCATGATCTTCAGGTCCCCGGCGGTACGCCCGTACGCCGCGAGCCGGCCCTTCACATCGGCGTAGAACGCGCGGCCCGCCTCCAGAGTGCCGTGCCGCGTGAAGATCACGTCGGCCGCGGACGCCGCGAACTCGCGCCCCTGCGGGGAGTCCCCGGCCTGGATGACGACGGGGTGACCCTGCGGGGAGCGCGGCAGGGTGAACTCGCCCTCGATGTCGAAGTGCTGACCTTGGTGGCGGACCGCCCGACCGGGGCCCGCGTCCCACAGCTCCCGTGCCGTGGCGACGAATTCGGCGGCCCGGGTATAGCGGTCCGCCCGGTCGAGATAGCCGCCGCGGCGGAAGTTCTCGCCGGTGAACGCGTCGGAGGAGGTGACCACGTTCCAGGCGGCGCGGCCCCCGCTGAGGTGGTCGAGCGTGGCGAACCTGCGGGCGGTCTCGTAGGGCTCGTTGAACGTCGCGTTGACGGTCGCGGCGAGTCCGAGGCGCTCGGTGACGGCCGCGAGGGCGTTCAGGACGGTGATGGATTCGGGCCGCCCCACGACGTCGAGGTCGTGGACGCGCCCCTTGTGCTCGCGCAGCCGCAGCCCCTCCGCGAGGAAGAAGAAGTCGAACAGGCCGCGCTCGGCGGTGCGGGCGAGGTGCTCGAACGACGCGAAGTCGATCTGGGAGCGGGAGCGCGGATCGGTCCAGACGGTGGTGTTGTTGACTCCAGGGAAGTGGGCGGCGAGATGAACGGTCTTACGCTGCTTGCCGGTCGATGTCATGACGGGTCCCCCGCGAGCGCGGCGTACTGGTTGGCGGGCCGGGCGAGCCCCAGGTGCTCCCTGAAGGTGCTGCCCGGATAGAACGTGCGGAACAGGCCGCGGTGCTGGAGCAGCGGCACCGTGCCGTTGACGAGCCGCTCCAGGTCACGGCGCGGCTCGACGGGTGTGAGGTGGAAGCCGTCCACGGCGCCGGCGCGGTGCCAGGCGGTGACGAGGTCGGCGAGGTCGACCGGGCCGCCCCGGTAGAGCGGGCCGTCCGCGCTCGGCAGCGGCCCTCCGCCGCCGTGGCCGGCCACGGCCGCGCGCTCCCCGCCGCCCAGGTCGATGCGCAGCGCGGCCAGGACGCGCAGCGCGTCGGGATCGCGGCCGTACTCGGCGGCCCGCCGGCGCAGTCCGGCGCGCACGGCGGCGGCCTGGGCCGGACCCGTCGCGTTCACCAGGGCGACGTCGGCGTGGCGGGCCGCGACGTCGTACGCGTGCGGCTCCGCGGTGTCGACGACCGTGACGGGGTGGCCCTGCGGCGGGCGCGGCACGATGGACGGGCCGCGCACGGAGAAGGTGCTTCCCCGGAAGTCGACGTGGTGCAGCTTCTCCCGGTCGATGAAACGCCCGGTCGCCACGTCGCGGATCTCCGCGTCGTCCTCCCAGCTGTCCCACAACCGGGTTGCCGCGTCGGCGACTTCACCGGCCTCGCGCCACAGCTCCGTGGCGGGCGCGACGGCCCTGCGGCCGAAGAGGCGGGCCTCCTGCTCGGTGGTGGACACCTCGGGCCGCCAGCCGGCGCGGCCCCGGCTCACCCAGTCGAGGGTGGCGACGGCGGCCTGCACGTGGAAGGGCTCGGTGTGCGTGGTGGTGACGGTGGGCACGAGGCCGATGCGGCCGGTGGCCGGAGCGACCCGGGCCAGCACGGCGAGCGCGTCGGGCCCCGGGCGGCCGACGGAGTCGCCGAGGGTGACGAAGTCCAGGGCGCCGCGTTCCGCGAGGCGCGTGAGGGCGACGTAGGGATCGGCGGCATAGTTGTCGGGCTCGGGCTGGTCGACGGCTGCCGCGAGATGCAGCAGGCCGCGCCCGGTTGACGTAGTCATGAGCAGGTCCTTGGGCGAGGAAGAGGGGGAACGAGGTGCGGACGGGCCCTACGGCTTGGGCAGGCCGGGCGGGTTGATCTCCGACTTCTCGACCGCCTCGGTCGACAGACCCCAGCGCTTCAGGACGCGCCCGTACGACCCGTCCTTGATCACGTGGTCGAGGGCGGCGGCGTACGCGTCGACGAGTCCGCTGTCCTTCTTCGTCGTGGCGGCGATCTTGCCCTGGATCTTGTCCCCGGCGCCGGAGAGCGTGCCGATGATCTGCGACTGGCCCGCGGACTGCACGTGGTAGGCGGCGCTCGGGCTCGGGCCGAGGTAGGCGTCGATGCGGCCCGACTGGAGAGCCAGGTAGTAGTCGGTGTCCTTCTGGAAGTACTTGATGGTGACCGGCTTCAGACCCGCCTTCTCGTCCTGCTTGCTCCAGTCGACGAGGATCTTCTCCTGGTTGGTGCCGGAGGAGACGGCGATGGTCTTGCCGGCCACGTCCTTGGGCTCCTTGACCCGCCAGCTCGTGCCCTTCTTGGCCTCGAACGCGATGTTGTCGAGCCGGTAGGTCGCGAAGTCGTACTTCTCCTTGCGCTCCTCCGTCACGGTGACGTTCGAGAAGACGGCGTCGAACTTGCCGCTGTCGAGGCCGACGAAGAGGTTCTCCCAGGACACCGGGGAGAACTCGATCTTCAGACCGAGCGTGTCGGCGACGAGGGTCGCGATGTCGATCTCGGAGCCGATGCGGGTCTTGTCGTCGGTGGCGTAGAAGCCCAGTGGCGGCGAGGCGTCGGCGCTGCCGCCGAGCCTGAGCGTGCCGCGCTTGCGCACCGCGGCCGGCAGCTCGGCCGCGATCGCGTCGACCTTCTTGGCGCGGATGCGGTGCTGGTCGGGCCCGATGTTGATGCCGCCCACCTTCTCGGAGCCGCCCTTGCCGGTGCCGGTCGCGGCATCGCTGTCACCTCCGCAGGCGGTGAGCAGGGGCGCGGCCACGAGTGCGGCGACGGACAGGGCGAGGGTGCGGCGGGACAGCATGCGTGAACTCCTGTGTGGGAAAGGCGAATTGAAGGGGAGTGAAGAAAACGGCGCCAGGGTCAGAGGACCTTGGAGAGGAACGCCTTCGTGCGGTCGTGCCGCGGTGCGTCCAGTACGTCGCCGGGGGCGCCCTGTTCGACGATGCGGCCCTCGTCCATGAAGACGACGGTGTCGGCGACCTCGCGGGCGAAGCCGATCTCGTGGGTGACGACGATCATCGTGGTGCCCTGGAGCGCCAAGTCCTTGATGACGTCGAGGACTTCACCGACCAGCTCCGGGTCGAGCGCCGAGGTCGGCTCGTCGAAGAGCAGCAGCTTCGGTTCGAGGGCCAGCGCGCGGGCGATGGCGACGCGCTGCTGCTGCCCGCCGGAGAGCTGCTTCGGGTAGGCGCCGGCCTTGTCGGCGAGCCCGACCCGGTCGAGCAGCCTGCGCGCGTGGTCGAGGGCCTCCTTGCGGGGGCTCTTGAGCGCGGAGACCGGGGCCTCGGCGATGTTCTCCAGGACGGTGAGGTGCGGAAACAGGTTGAAGTTCTGGAAGACGAAGCCGATCTGGGTGCGCTGCTTGAGCACCTCGCGCTCGCGCAGCTCGTACAGCTTGTCGCCGGAGCGGCGATAGCCGACGAGGGAGCCGTCCACGCTGATCCAGCCGCTGTCGACCTTCTCTAGGTGGTTGATGGTGCGCAGGAGCGTGGACTTGCCGGAGCCCGACGGGCCCAGGACGACGGTGACCTCGCCGGTGCGCACCTCCAGGTCGATGCCGCGCAGCACCTCCAGCGTGCCGAAGCTCTTGTGGACGGCCTTGATGTCGACCATGGTCCGGTCGGCGCCCGCGTCGCTCATCGGGTGGTTCCCTTCGAGAAGTGTCGTTCTACGTAGTGCTGGAGGACGGAGAGCGCGCTGGTCAGGAGCACGTACCAGACGGTGGCGACCATCAGGAGCGGGACCACGCGGCCGTTGCGGCCGTAGATGACCTGGACCTGGTAGAAGAGCTCGCCGATCGCCATGACGGAGACGATCGAGGTGCCCTTGAAGAGGGAGATCACCTCGTTGGCCGCGTTGGGCAGGATCGAGCGCATGGCCTGCGGCAGGACGATGCGGCGGATCTGCCGCAGCCGGGGGATGCCGAGCGCGGCCGCGGCCTCCAACTGGCCGCTGTCGACGGCCAGTACGCCGCCGCGCACGATCTCGGCGGCGTACGCGGCCTGATGCAGCGCGAGCCCGAGGACGGCCGCGCTCATCGCGCCGACCAGGCCCATCGTGTCGAAGGAGAAGAAGCCGGGCCCGAAGGGGATGCCGAACTGCAACTCCTTGTACAGATACGCCAAGTTGAACCAGAAGAGCAGCTGGACGATCAGCGGGATCGAGCGGAACGCCCAGATGTAGCCGAAGGCGACGGCCTGGAGGAACCGGCTGGCGGACAGGCGCATGAAGGCCAGGACGATGCCGAGCGCGAATCCGAGCGCCGTTCCGTAGAACGTCAGCTGAAGGGTGACCCACACCGCCTTGAGGATCACGTCGGCGGTGAAGTAGTCGGCGAACACCCCCCATTCCCAGCCGGTGTTGGTGATGAATCCGTGCGCGAACTGGGCGAGCAGCACGGCGGTCGCGACGATGGCGGCCCAGCGCCAGGGGTGGCGGACGGGCACCACCTTCAGCGCGCCGTAGTCGTCGGCGTCGCCGGCTGTCGTAGCCGATGTCGTTTTGTCGATGGGTGGATCACTGGTCAGGGACATGGGGTTCCTCAAGAGGACGGAAAGGTACGGGGCGGGGGCCGGGGCTCAGGCTGCGGCGTGACAGGAGAGGTCGCGCAGGAGCGCCAGGACCGCGCGGGCGGTGGCGTCGTTCTGGCGGAACGAGGGGCTGTTCGTACGCGGCCGCGTGAACGCTCCGGCGCCGCGCGCGTTCGTGTGCGGGCCGAGCGCGAAGCGGCGCGGGTGTGCGGTGCCGTCGCGGTGCAGGACGCGCCCGTCCTCGGGGTCGACCGCGAGGAGTCCGGCCGGGGTCGCCCGCGCCCCGTCCTCGTACAGCTCGCGCAGGAGCTGGTCGCGGGTGCGGGCGAGGGTGGGGTGCGGCAGGCGGGCCTCGACGAGGGCTCGGGCCTCGACGACGGAGCCGGGCACGGTGGCGCTCGTGGCGCGGAAGACGCCGTCCTCGGCGGTGACCCGCATGTCGGCGCCGGTGAACTTCACGATGCCGGCCCGCGAGAGCGCGAGCAGTTGCCGCAGCCGCGGCCCCGGCGGCCCGGAGGCGAGATAGCTGAAGAAGCCGTGCCACCAGGACCCGATGTCGCCCAGCCGCACGACCTGCCCGTACACGGAGAGCAGACCGAGGAACACGGCGAGGTCGGGGCTGTGCGCGGGGTCGTGGCGGCGTTCGAGGTCCGCGGTGATGTAGCCGCGCAGCCCGTCCTGGAGCTCCTCGTACGAGGTGTGGCGTACGCCGTCCAGCGGGTGGTCGAGGGCCGTGAGGTCGAGGCGGTCCGCCGGATCGGGCACGGCGGAGGCCACGAGGGCGTGGAGTTCGGCGCTCAGCGGTTCGGCGGCGGCGTACTTCTCCTCGAAGTCGGTCCAGGCGACGCGGGTGCGCTCGGGGTGGGCGGTGAACAGGCGGTGGTAGTGGGCGAAGCCGAGTTCCTTGTCGATGAGGGGCCACACGTCGCGCCGGAAGTCGTAGCCGTCGGGGCGGGCGAGGAGTTCGTCGATCTCGGTGGGGCCGAGGAAGCGGGGCAGCGGCGGGCGCTCGCCGGTCCAGTCGTAGGCGATCTTGGAGTGGTACGGGATGCCGCGCCGGGAGCCGACGTGCAGGATCGGCTCGCGCCCCGAGGGGATGTACGTGTCCCCCTCGTACCGTCCACCGCGGCCCTCGGTCAGGAGCACCATCAGGTCGACGAACGCCAGGCCGAAGCCTCGGACGAGGACGTCCTCACCGGGCACGAGCGCGGACAGATCGCTGTCCGCGGTGAAGTCGGGCGGCAGGTGGACGAGTCCGTGCTCGCCTGCGTACGCGCTCAACTCCCGCTGCTCCTCGTCGAGTTCGGCGTCCAGATGCCCTTGGGCGAGGATGACCGTGTCGGCGAGGAGGGGACGGTCCCGCCCGTCGAGCCACACCTGCTGGCGGCCCTCGCGGGGGCCGCTGACGCGCAGGGCGCGGCGCGGGTGGTGGTGAACGGTGACGCCCGGCGGGAGCGCGGCCACCGACTGCTCGTACACCCAGCGCAGATAGGCGCCCTGGCGCTGCCGGTCGGCGAAGTCGCGGCCGTCGAGGTCCGCCCACTCGTGCAGGGCGGGTCCGGGGAGCACCGGCCCGTCGAGTTCGACCGTGTCGTCGGTGAACATCGTGACGTCCTGAGACTGCGAGTTCATCCAGAGCAGCGGGGACTGCGCCTGCCGCCAGACCCGTCCGCCGCCCGGCGGGAACGGGTCGACGAGATGGATGTCGAGTGCGAGGCCGGCGTACTCGGGTGCGTTCGCGGCGATCCGCTCCAGGATGCCGGTCCCCCGCGGACCGGCTCCCACGATCACCAGCGAGGGCCTCATCGGGTGCGCTCCGAACCGCGCGCGTAGTACCGCTCGACGTAGAACTGGCCGGCGCCGAGGAGCGAGGTGACCACGACGTACCAGATGGTGGCGACCAGGAGCATCGGGATGACCTGGTAGGTGCGGTGGTAGACGAGCTGCGCCGAGTAGAGCAGGTCCTGGACGGCGATGACGCTGACGATGGAGGTGCCTTTGAGGGTGCCGATCAGCATGTTCCCGGCCGGCGGCACGATGGAGCGCATGGCCTGCGGCAGGATGATCCGCCGCCAGCGCCGCAGCCGGCTCAGCCCGAGCGCCTGCGCGGCCTCGATCTGCCCGCGGTCGACGGAGAGGATGCCGCCGCGCACCACCTCGGCGGCGTACGCGGCCTCGTGCAGCGTGAGGCCGATGATGGCGACGGTGATCGGCCCGAACAGGTTGACAGTCTTGATGCCGAGGATGTGCGGGTACAGCGCCCCGATGTTGAACCAGAACAGCAGCTGCACGAGGATCGGCATGGACCGGAACAGCCAGACGTAACCCCAACTGACCGCGCGCAGCACGGGATTGGCGGACAGGCGCATGACGGCGAGCAGGGTGCCGAGGGCGAAGCCGAGCGCCATGACGAGGGCGGTCAGCCAGAGGGTGAGGCCGAGTCCGCGCAGGACGGACGCCGACGTGAAGTAGTCGGCCACGACGTCCCACTGGAAGGCGTCGTTGCGGATCACCGAGTTGGCGGCGAGCGCGAGGAGTACGAGGACGACGGCGGCGGCGAGCCACTGGCCGGTGCGGGGCCGGCGGACGATGCGGGGCTGCGCCTCACCGGCCCCGGCGGGCGGTCCGGCCGCGACAGGCGCCGTCTTTGCGAGTGTGTTCGAGGACATGCGAAGGCTCCGTGGGCACTGGGATCCAGCACGGTCTTGCCTTCACACGGAACTTGCGGACCGAGCCCCTCAGCAGCGGTCCCCGCACCGAGAGTAAGGGGCTCGCTCCGCTACCTGTCAAGGCTGTCCAGAGTGTGAGCTGTACGTCTCAAGTGAGTTGACGCGGAAACGGATGCCTGTTCCACTTGCCCCATGCATCCGCAGCAGTGGCTGGTCACGCGCTCCCACATCGACTTCGGTCGAGTGTGGTCGGCGTCCTGTTGATGCCCTTCTGACGCCCACTGCGCGTCTGTTTCTCCCTCTTCTCCACGCTTCCTGACGCTTACCGCGTTTGCAGCGTGTTGAGCGTTTCTGCCTTTTCTTCGTTTTCCGCGTCTCACGGTGCGCCCAAGTGCGCGCACTCGTCCGCGCCTTCACACACCCACGCTCTCGCGTACCCCTCCCCCTCTTCTCGTCCACCTGCGTGCCTGTTGTCTCCGAAGGGCAGAACTCCCCGCCATGCATATATTCTTGACGACCCATCAACGAATCCCCGCCGCGTTCGCGCTGATCACCGCGGCCACCCTGGCGCTGACCGGCTGCGGCTCCGGCGACCCCGGGGCCTCCGCGGGCGGCGCCGCGCCCGCCGGCCGGAGCGACAGGATCCCCACGACCGACGTGGTGAAGAACGTCAGGAAGGACGAGGCGGCGGCCAAGCTGCTGCCCGCCGACATCCGGGCGGGCGGCAAGCTGACCGTCGGCGCCTCCATCGGCGGCACCCCGCCCGGCGCCTTCTACCTGGAGGACGGCAGGACCGCCGCCGGCCAGGACATCGACTTCGCCGATGCCGTCGCCAAGGTCCTCGGGCTGAAGCTGAAGCGGGAGGCCGCCGGTTTCGAGGCGATCCTGCCCGCGCTCGGCAGTGGCAAGTACGACCTGGGCACAGGCAACTTCGGGGTCACGGACGAGCGGCGCCGGACGATCGACTTCGTCACGTACATCAATGACGGCCAGGGCTTCGCCGTCCGCAAGGACAGCGATCTGAAGAAGGTCACGGACCTCGGGCAGCTGTGCGGCCTGAACGTGGCGACCGGCGCGGGCACCACGTTCGAGGCGACCCTGGAGGAGAACAAGCACCTGTGCACGGACGCCGGGAAGAAGGCGTACAGCGTGAAGACGTACGCCGACCAGAGCGCGATCTGGTCGTCCCTCCAGCAGGGCAGGTCCGACGTGGTGATGAGCACCATCAACGGGCTCCGGTATGCCGTCGCCCACCAGGAGGGGCTGAAGTTCCTCAACGAGTACCACCGGCTCGACGTCGGCTTCGCCTTCAAGAAGGGCACGAAGCTGGCGCCTGCGTTCCGGGCGGCGGTGAACAAGCTGATCGCCGACGGGACGTACGACAAGATCCTGAAGAAGTGGGGCACGAGCGAGTCCGCGATCGAGAAGTCGCAGATCTCACCGCCCGAGATCAAGGACTGACCGACTCCTGACCCGGGCTCAAGGGCTCAAGGGCTCAACAGTCGCAGCAGGAGCAGCACTCACAGCATTCGCAGATGGAGCACGCCTCGCAGCAGCTGCAGTCGGTCGAGCAGCAGTCGCCGCACCAGCCGTCACGCTTCTTCCGGGACCAGGGCCCCTCGAACTCGTCGGCACAGCACACCTTGCAGGTGCAGCAGAGCCCGATCGCCGCGGCACACCCCGCGAGGAATCCGCGCTTGCCGGGCTTTGGTGGCTGAAAGGACGGCCCGCCACCGAAGCCGCCGGGCCTGCCCGGACCACCGGGACCGCCCTGCCCGCCGCCGTACGGATTCTGCGAGCCGTACGGGCCCGAGGACCCGGGCGGCACGTACGGGCCCGATCCGGTGGGCACCCAGGGGCCGGGCGCACCCGGGCCCTGTTGCGGGGTGGACGCCGACGGGGCGTGCGCGCCGTGCGAGGGTTCGGCGCCGTGCGGGACGCCGGATCCGTGGGACGCGTCGGCGCCGTGCGCGCAGCCCGACGTGCCGAAGGCGCGGTCGACCGAGCGGCGCAGTTCGTGGACGAGCAGCAGATGCGCGAGCGTGCCGTCGACGAATTCGGCCTCGCGCAGGGCGAGGCGGATGCCGCGCAGCGCGTCGTCGGCGAGGCGGCGCGCCTCGGCGAGGTCCGTGCCGGTGGCCGTGAGCGGGTTCCAGGCACCCGACGCGGCGTCAGCTTCCTTGTCCTCCACGGCGTCCAGGAGGTGAGCGAGCCGTCCGAAGAGCCGGCCGACCTCCGCGAGCGGCGCCGCGTTGCCGGGGCGTTCGGCGAGGACCGCGGTGTGCGCGAAGGCGGCGGCGGTCGCCGTCTCGGTCGGTTCGGTGACCGTGAGCACCGGAGTGCCGAGGCCGGCGAGCGCCTCGATCCCCATCTGGCGCTCCACGGCGTCGACCAGGACGGCCGTATCGAACCCCACGTCAGAACCCGTACGGGAGCCCGCCTTTCCCCACTTCGTGGCCACCCGGCGGGCCGCCGCGGCCACCGGTCTGCGGGCCAGGAGGCCGTCGCCGTCGGCGACGTGGTCACGGACCTTGGCCGAGGCGAGGACCAGCGAGACGGCCGCGGCGAGACGGGCCCCCTCGCCCTGCGCGACGGACGCGGTGCGCATCCCGCGCAGCGGACAGGGCCCCGCCGTGCGCCGTCCCCCGGCGGCGGGTTCGGCCTGAGCCTCCGTCAGAACCGAGATCAGCAAACCGTCATAGTTCGTGACAACCCTCGCGAACTGCCCGTGGTCGCCACGAAGTGCCAGGCAGAGTCCGCACAGATGAGCCATCCACTGCGCCTTGAGCCCCTCGCCGAGACGATGGCTGCAGGGCCGGACTATTCCGAACAAGACGACTCCCCCGAGGGTCCCGAAGACGTAAGCTGCGGCATCGTATCGAGGGTGCCGTTCACCCGTACGCACCGGTCGTCACCCGTACGCCGCGAAGAATCATATTTCACTCACTGTCAGCAGCCGTACGGGATACGACCCTTGGGATTCATGGGACAGCGCCGTGTTGACTCTGCACCAGTAGCGTCACGAAAACCCCGCGCGGCGACTATCCACTTGGCGCACCATCCGCATCATGGACGACCATAGGGATGCGGAACGCAGAGGAACCGCTGTGAGAGGAGGCGTCCATGGGATCGGTGCGCAAGGCGAGTGCCTGGCTTGGCCTCGTCGACGACAACGATGACGAGCGTTACTACGACGGCTACGACGACGACAGGGTCGAGGGGTCCGAGCCCCAGACCGGCGCCGCCTGGGTCACGGACCCGCGCGTGAAGGTGGCGGCCGACGCCGCCGAGGAACAGGGCCGCCGGATCGGCACGGTCACCCCGGACGGATTCCGGGACGCCCGTGGCATCGGCGAGATGTTCCGGGAAGGTGTCCCGGTCATCATCAACCTCACGGCCATGGAGCCCGGGGACGCCAAGCGCGTCGTCGACTTCGCGGCCGGGCTCACGTTCGGGCTGCGGGGTTCCATCGAGCGGGTGGCGAACCGGGTGTTCCTGCTGAGCCCTGCCGACACGCAGGTGGTCAACGGCGAGGCGGAGAGCCGTCCGACGGACGGTTTCTTCAACCAGAGCTGAGCGTCACGGGTGGGTACGGCCCGGCCCTATAGGCCGGGTCACCGCCCGCGGCCGTCACGCGACGGTGGACTCCACGCCGACCCGCTCGGGACCGCGCTGGGGCCCGATCTTCGCCGTGCCCTCCGCGTCCTGCGGGGCAGCGGCTTCGCACTCCATCCGCTTGGGCAGCCGCAGCGCGGCCACCGCGCCGAGCAGCAGGAGCCCGGCGCTGACGAACAGCGTCACGTGCAGTCCGTGGACGAAGGCGACCCGGGCGGCGCTGCGCAGCGCCTCACCGGCACTGCCGCCGAGCCGCGTCGCGACCTGGTACGCCTCGCCGAGCGAGTTGCCCGCGTCGGCGCTCGCGGATCCGGGCACGCCCGTGACGCGGGCGATCCCGGGTGCGTACGCGGCGTTCATCACCGAGCCGAGCAGGGCGATGCCCATGCCCGCGCCGAGCTGGTAGGAGGTCTCCCCGATGGCCGCGGCGCCGCCGGCGTCCTGCGCCGAGGCCTCGCTGAGCATCGACTCGTACGCCCCGAAGAGGGTGGTCTGCAGGCCGAAGCCGAGAAGGACGAAGGCGAAGGTGAGCAGCGACGGCCGGTCGTGCTGTCCCATCAGGGTGAGCATGAGCACCGCGGCCGCGGTGAGCACGAAGCCGGCCGAGACCATGCGGCGCGGGCCCAAGCGGCGCAGCTGGGACGAGCCGAGGACGCCCGCGGCCATCGCCGCGAAAGTGAGGGGCAGCAGCCGCACCCCCGTCTCCAGGGGGCTCAGGCCGAGTACCAGCTGAAGGTACTGGACGGCGATCAGCTCCAGGCCGACCAGGGCGAGCATGGCGAGGACGATGCAGCCGACCGCGGTGGAGAAGGCGGGCCTGGCGAACATCTTCATGTCGATGAGCGGATGCTCGCGGCGCTTCTGCCGCCGCACGAACACGATCAGCACGGCCACGCCGACCAGGAGGGGGCCGACGGCGGACGGGTCGAGCAGATCGCGGTCGACGCCGAGCCGCTTCACGCCGTAGACGACACCGAGCATTCCGACGGCCGCCATGAAGGCGCCGACCACGTCCCAGGGCCCGTCGGAACAGCCCTTGGACTCGGGAAGTATGAGACGGCCGAGGGGCAGCATGATGGCCATCAGCGGGATGTTGATCAGGAAGACCGAGCCCCACCAGAAATGCTCGACCATGAAGCCGCCGAGGACCGGTCCGGTGGCGGCGCCTATGGCGGCGACCGCGGACCAGACTCCGATCGCCACGGCCCGCTCGCGCCGGTCGGGGAAGACCGCGCGCAGGATCGACAGGGTCGCGGGCATGATCATCGCGCCGCCGACGCCGAGCAGCGCGCGGGCCACGATCAAGATGTGTGGTGTCGAGGCGAACACGGCGAGTGCGGAGGCCACGCCGAAGAGGCCGTAGCCGAGGAGCAGGACGCGTCTGCGGCCGACGCGGTCGCCGAGCGTGCCGAAGAGGATCAGGAGCGCCGCGCAGATCAGCGGATAGGCGTCGACGATCCAGAGCAGCTGGACGGCCGAGGGACGCAGGTCCTGGGTGACGGCGGGGACGGCGACGTGCAGCACGGTCGCGTCGAGGGCGACGAGCAGGAGGCTGGTGCACAGGACGACGAGGACGACCCAGCGGTTGGCGCCTGGCCCGGCGGTCCGCAGGCGAGAGGGCGCGGTGGCCGTGATCGTCCCGGACATATGCGTACCTCCCAGTGGTCCCTCGCGCTCGGCGGATCCGCGGGGTGGGGACTTCCCCGCGGTTGCGGCCGGAAGGAGCGGACTCCCGTGCCCACGCAACGATTGGCGAGTGAGCCGCCAGAGTACGCGAGTTCATTGCGGTGACACGTGGCGGACCTCTCATGAGCCCGGCCGCGGAGTGTGGCGTACGCCACGCTCCGCTCTTCGACCACGCACCGGCGTGCGGTCCGGTTGCGTCCGGCGCCGATAATCGACGCCGTGACCGAAGTCGACCTGCAAGAACCGCGGCGCGCCCCGGCCCGTGCGGCCGGTGCGCTGCGGCGCGCGGCGCCCGCGCTCCTTGCCTATGCCGGGGTGCGCGCCCTGGGCCTGCTCCTGCTCGCCGTGTGGAGCGCGGCGGAGGGGAAGAGCCCGCACACGCTGCTGACCGCCCGCTGGGACTCGCTCTGGTACACCCGCGTCGCTGATTTCGGCTACGGCTGGGAGGTGCGGCTGCCGGACGGCACGGTGCACTCGAACCTCGCCTTCTTCCCGCTGCTGCCGTGGCTGGAGCGACTGGTGTCGGCGGTGAGCCCGCTGTCGTACGCGGACGCGGGCCTGGTGGTGAGCTGGCTCGCGTCGCTCTGCGCGGCCTGGGGGATCTTCCTGGTGGCCGAGCTGCTGTACGGACGGCGGGCCGGCGTCTGCGCGGTCGTGCTGTGGGCGGTGCTCCCGGTCGGGATCGTGCAGTCGATGGCGTACAGCGAGTCCCTGTTCACGGCGCTCGCGGCCTGGTCGCTGTACGCGGTCCTTACGGGACGGTGGGTGAGCGCGGGGCTGCTCGCCTCGCTCGCGGGGCTGACCCGGCCGGTGGGGGCGGCGGTGGTCGCCGCGCTCTGGGCGACGGCCGCGGTCCAGGTCGTGCGGGAGAAGAGGATCTCCTGTCACATGGCCGTCGGCGTGCTGCTCGCCCCGCTGGGCGCCGCCGCGTACGTCTTTTGGGTGGGGCATCGCACGGGGGGCGGCCTCTTCGGCTATCTCGACATCCAGGGCCAGTGGGGCAACGGCTTCGACGGCGGCCTGGCCTTCGCGCGCTTCGTCGGCGACAAGTTCACGTCGTTCCCCTCGGCGCTCGCGGGGCTCGGCCTGATCGTCGGGGTCGCGCTCGTGATCTGGCTCTACGTCCTGTGCGTGCGGCGAGGTCAGCCGCTCGCGCTGCTCGTCTACTGCGGGATCGTCGTCGCGCTCGCCCTGTGCGCGTCGGGGTACTTCGGCTCGAAGCCGCGGCTGCTCCTGCCCGCCTTCCCGCTCCTGCTGCCGGTCGCGGTGGCGCTCGCCCGGCTGCGCACGAGCAGATCGGCGGCGGTGCTCGGCGGCGTGGCGGTGGCGTCGGCGGTGTACGGGGCCTTCTGGCTGAACGGGTCGGGGCCTCCTTGATCGACTCGGCGGGCCCCGGGAGGCCGGTCCGATCGCCCCGAGTGATCGGACGGGAAATTCCAAGGAAGCCGTCGGTGAACGAATTCAGGCGCGGCGAAAAACGAATGCAAGAAATGATCAATGAAATTGAAGGCGACGCCCCGGTCGGATAGTGATATCCACAGGAATAAACGCCCGGTTGAGAGCAATCCCACATCACATCGTCATCACAAACCGAGTGATTCGGCTGGGTTCGGCACTCACTCGCTGTAGCGTCGATTGGGTGCGTACCGAACGAAACCTCACCCGTCTGGAGCGGCTCTTCGCCCGCCTCGACCGTGAGCCGGAACGACCGGTCAACCTGGATGTGCCCAGGATGAGCCGGCACAGGGTCGTGCTCTTCGGAGCCACCCTGTCCTTCTATCTCGCCATCGTGGTGGCCGTGCTGATCACGTCCTGGCTGGTCACCTTCGACTGGCAGGTCATGTTCTTCCGGCCGTACCAGCAGTGGCCCGAGATCCACGCGTTCCTGGACTACTGGGTCGTGCTCGGCCAGCGTGGACCCACCGCGGTCATGGTCATGGCCTGGCTCGGCTGGCGCTCCTGGCGTCAGCACACGCTGCGGCCGCTCCTCATGTTCGGTGCCGCGCTGCTGCTCCTGAACATCACCGTGGGCGCCGCCAAGCTCGGCATGGGCCGTCTCGGCCCGCACTACGCGACCACGATCGGCTCGAACGAGATGTGGCAGGGCGGCGATATATTTCCTTCCGGCCACACCGCCAACGCCGTGGTGACCTGGGGAATCCTCGCCTATCTGGCCTCGACGCCGCGCGCCAGGCGCTGGCTGTCGGCCGCCTCCGCCGTGATCTCGCTGAGCGTCGGCCTGACCACCGTGTACCTCGGTACGCACTGGCTCAGCGACGTGTTCCTCGGCTGGGCCGCGGGTCTGCTCATCCTGCTCGCACTGCCCTGGGTCGAACCGCTGATCGCGCAGGTCGAGGCGTGGGTCTTCGCCCTGCGCGAGCTGTGGCGCAACCGCCGCTCCGGTGCGCTCCCGGCGCCCGCCCCGGCCGCCGCCACGCCCACGCTGGTTCCGCAGCGCGGCGCCCCGCCCGCATCGGAGGAGCCGCCGGTACGCGAGACCGTCGGCGCCGCACGGGCCGTGCGGCCCCCGGGACTGCTCGCCCCGGGTCCGCACACCGCGCGCTCCGAGCGCACCCCGGTCACCCCGGCCGGCAGCCGCAGGCCGCCGCACGCGGACCGGGTGCCGCGCGGCACCACGTCGGCCCGCCCGGTCGCCGGCGGCTGACCGCCGTAGGCGCGCGAGCGCCGCAGGCCGCGGGGCCGGTACGCACAGACTGATCCCCGCCCGCCGAAAGGCCCCCGGTTCCGTCACGGAACCGGGGGCCTTCGCGCTGCTTGTCGGTCCTGTCAGCCCTTCCAGCAGCGGGTCACGGTGCCGTCGGTCACCTCGAAGTTCAGCCGTCCCGCGCGGTACTCCATGGTGATGATCGCGCCCGGGGGCAGCGACCTGACCGTGGACCAGCCACGCTCACGGGCCCGCCGCTCGGCGCCGGGCGCATCGAGGCCGACGTACGTGTCGAGGGTGTCCTGGGGTTCTGCGGGAGGGGTCGGAATGGGTGCCATGACCGCCACGTTAGGCGGCCGCGCCGCCTGACACCAGGGCGGACCACACCTCGTCACCGGTCCCCCTCCGGTCACGCTTTTGTCACAGGTCCACGACACGCGTTTCACTCGAACTCCGTCACACGTACGAGGGATTCGATGCTCCTTCTGCGCATGTTCTGGGCGCGCCACGGCATAATTCCGCGACTTCACAGAAAGGGTCCGGATAACGTGCCCGGAAATAGCGCCATGACCGCGTCCGGGACCGTCCCAATTCGGATTCCCGGGCGCTCTTCAACAGTTGACGCCCCATCGGAATTGCATGAACGCGACACAGAGCTCCCGTACGCCCTCTGTCGGAGTCGGTGGGGGCGCGAGCATCATGGCGTGTGCTCGAGGCAGGCCCAGGGCGCGAGAAGCGAGGGGGCAAGCGATGGGTACGACGGACGTGCAGCGTGTGCAGCCGGCGGCAGGAGCGGCGCGGACGAAGACGCCGGGCCGGATCGTCGTGGAGTGGCTGACCACCACGGACCACAAGAAGATCGGCCACCTCTACCTGATCACGTCGTTCGCGTTCTTCCTCGCCGGCGGCGTCATGGCTCTCCTGATGCGGGCGGAGCTCGCGCGGCCCGGGCTTCAGATGCTGTCCAACGAGCAGTACAACCAGCTCTTCACGATGCACGGCACGATCATGCTGCTACTCTTCGCGACCCCGACCTTCGCGGGCTTCGCCAACGAGATCATGCCGCTGCAGATCGGCGCCCCCGACGTGGCGTTCCCCCGGCTCAACATGTTCTCGTACTGGCTGTTCCTGTTCGGCGGGCTGATCGTGATCGGCTCGCTGATGGTGCCCGGCGGGGCCGCGGACTTCGGCTGGTTCGCGTACGCCCCGCTCAACAGCCTGACGCGCTCACCGGGCATCGGGGCGGACATGTGGATCATGGGCCTGGCGCTCGCGGGCTTCGGCACGATCCTCGGCGCGGTGAACTTCCTGACGACCATCATCGGGATGCGGGCGCCCGGCATGACGATGTTCCGGATGCCGATCTTCACGTGGAACACGCTGTTCACGTCGATCCTCGTGCTGATGGCCTTCCCGGTGCTCGCCGCGGCGCTGCTCGTCCTGGAGGCGGACCGGCGCTTCGGGGCCGTGGTCTTCGAGGCCCAGTTCGGGGGTGCGCTGCTGTGGCAGCACCTCTTCTGGTTCTTCGGCCATCCGGAGGTCTACATCATCGCGCTGCCGTTCTTCGGCATCGTCTCCGAGATCCTCCCGGTCTTCAGCCGCAAGCCGATCTGGGGCTACTCGATGCTGGTCGGCGCCACGATGGCCATCACCGGTCTTTCGATCGTCGTGTGGGCGCACCACATGTTCGTGACGGGCGGGGTGCTGCTGCCGTTCTTCTCGTTCATGACGTTCCTGATCGCGGTGCCCACGGGCGTGAAGTTCTTCAACTGGATCGGGACGATGATCAACGGGTCCCTGTCCTTCGAGACCCCGATGCTGTGGTCCGTCGGCTTCCTGGTGACGTTCCTGTTCGGCGGCCTGACCGGCGTCATCCTCGCCGTGCCGCCGCTGGACTTCCATGTGACGGACTCGTACTTCGTGGTCGCGCACTTCCACTACGTCGTGTTCGGCACGGTCGCCTTCGCGACGTTCGGGGGCTTCTACTTCTGGTGGCCCAAGTTCACCGGGAAGATGCTCGACGAGCGGCTCGGGAAGATCCACTTCTGGACGCTGTTCGTCGGCTTCCACACCACGTTCCTGGTGCAGCACTGGCTCGGCGCCGAGGGCATGCCGCGGCGGTACGCGGACTATCTGGCGGCCGACGGGTTCACGGCGCTCAACACCCTGTCGACCATCGGCTCGTTCCTGCTCGGCTTCTCCACGCTGCCGTTCCTCTACAACGTCTGGAAGACGGCCAGGTACGGCGAGAAGGTCGACGTGGACGACCCGTGGGGCTACGGGCGTTCGCTGGAGTGGGCGACACCGTGTCCGGCGCCGCGGCACAACTTCCTCACGCTGCCCCGGATCCGCTCCGAGTCCCCGGCCTTCGATCTGCACCATCCGGCGTTCGCGTCGACCCGTCCGCTGAGCCGGCCCGTTCTCCAGCCCGGGTCAGACGACCCCGAGCAGTCCTGACCGCGTCCGCGAGCCGGTCCGGTGAGCCCGTCCCGGGTGAGCCCGCCGGGTTCGAGTCTGCCGGCCCTTGCGGACAGCCAGGGTCCGCAAGGGCGCCGTGCGCGGGCTACCCGGCGGCCGCGGTGGTCACGAGGACCGCCAGGTCGTTGTCGCTCGTGTAGTACGGCTCGACCGCGATCCGGCCGCGCTCGGTGTCGAGGCGCGCGGTCGGGTAGGTGAAGATCGGCTTCTTGTCGGCGACGTCGTCCAGGAGCCGGGCGACGCGTACCGCGAGTCCGTCCTCGCCCTCCGGGCGCACCCACAGGTCCCAGCGTCCCGCGTCCAGCTCCTCGTACCCGACGCGGAAGGTGAACTCCTCGCCGCTCGGCGTCAGTTCGGTGCGCAGGGCGGGCCCGCCGTCCTCGCGTGAACGTATCTCCGCGTACGCCTTGGGGGTGATCGCGGTGCCGTAGACGCGGCCGCGGACCGTCATCTCGCCGTCCGCGATGAGCAGTTCGCCCGCCTCGGCGTGCGGGGCGCGCAGCCAGCTGCGCACGGTGAGGTTGCCGTGCTTGGTCGTGTAGGGGATGCGGACGGCGACGAAGCCGCGGGAGCCGCTGGGCACGCGGTCGACGAGGGACCGCAGGTCGTTGAGGCCGGGGGCCAGGCGCTGCGGCTCCTCGCCTGCCACCTGCGCGAAGACGTCCCAGCGCCCCTCGGGCAGCCGGACGCTGCTGGGCAGCGCCGCACGGAGGCTGCCGTCGCCCGCCGGGGTCAGCGGCAGGCGCACGTCCTCGCCGCTGTCCCGCTCGGTGAGGACCAGATGGGCCGGGTCGGGCCCGCCGTGGTCCGTCACGTCGAAGGTGAGACCGCCCGCCGAGTCGGCGATGCAGTCGGCGCGGGGCACCACGGCCCCGCCCCCCACGGAAAGCTCGGACGAGGCGTCCGAGGCCGAGAAGTCTGCCGAAGCTGTCGGCGTCATGCCGTGCGCCCCTTTCTCTGTGCCGTTCCCTGGGCCGTGAACGCGGAACGCCCCGCGTCCCGCACCGCGTACGCGCCCCCGAGCAGCGCGCCGCGAGTGCGGTGCAGAAGGCCTCCGCCGCGGCGGGCCGTCAGCGAACCGAACAGCGATTCGTAGCGCTCGGCGATGTGCGCCGGGTCGAACCGCTCGGAGTCCTTGAGTGCGGCGCTCGCCATCCGGGCGCGCAGCGCGTCGTTGTTGATCAGTTCGAGGAGGCCGCCGGAGATCGCCTCGACGTTGCCCACCTCGACCAGGCGCCCGTCGACACCGTTGTCGATGATTTCGCCGGGGCCGTGCGGACAGTCGGTGGCGACCACCGGGAGGCCGCAGCGCATCGCCTCGACGATGGTCATGCCGAACGACTCCAGGCTGGAGGTGACGGCGGCGATGGAACCTTTCGCCCACTCCGGTTCGATGGGGTGGGCGGGGCCCATGAGGAACACGTGGTTGTACAGACCGAGTTCGTCGATCAGGGCGCGGAGCTTGTCCTTCTGCTTGCCGCTGCCGTAGATCCGCAGGCGCCAGTCGGGCCGCTCGGCGCGGACCCGGTCGAAGGCCCTGACCAGCAGGTCGTACCGCTTCACCGGCGCGAGCCGGCCGGCCGCGACGACCCACTTGCCCGAGCCGTCCGCCGGCTCGACGCCGGGCGCGGGCACGGGGTTCGGCACGGCCTCGATCCGTACGCCCGGCAGTCGCATCTTCGCGCGGTACGCCCGGGCGTCGGCCTCCGTGGTCGTGGTGAGCGCGTCGAGCCGCGGGTAGACCGCGCGCAACTGCCTGCGCAGCGCGGTCGGGTGACTGTCGAGCGTGAGGTGTTCCTGGCCGACGCGCAGGGGGCCGCGCCGGGTCTGGCGGGCCAGGTGCACATTGAGTCCGGGGCGGGTGCCGACGACGACATCGGCGTCGACCGCGCGCAGATGCTCGGCGATCCGGCGGTCGGTGAGCGCGTTGTACTGCTCGTAGCGGCCCTCGGCGCGCGGGAACGTCGTGGCGGGGGTGCGGTATTCGGGGCTGTCGCCCTCGTAGCCGGGTGTGCCCTTGCGGATGTCGATGAGGTGCCTGACCCGGACCCTCGGGTCGGGCCTGAAGACCGGCTCGTCGCGGTGGCGCAGGACGGAGACCACCTCGACGTCGTGCTGTTCGGCAAGCGTGTTCGCGAGGTTGTACGTCGTCCGAATCGTCCCTCCGATTCCATACGCGTTGTGAATCAGGAAAGAGATCTGCATGCGTCCCCGTATTCCACTGTTCCTCGCGGACAGTCCGTCTCGTCCGCCTACCGCATGGTTAGACAAGGGGGCGGCGGCAGAGGTTGGGCGTCATCATCATCTTGTTCCAGAACAGATGCGTGATTGAGAGACGATTCGTGGAACCTTTTGACGTTTTACGACATCAAGGCAGGTGAGAGAGGTGAGGCACCACGGAGCTGTTCGTGGCCATGTCACCCGCTTGAGTGACCCACCCGAACTGCGGCGCGGCGCCGCCCTGTTCTCCGGTGAGGCCGTCGAGCTCAGCCGAGGCTCTTGGCCGACGCCTTCGGGATGAGCAGCACCGTCCCGGCGTTGAGGCGGTCGGGGTGGGCGCCGGTCATCTGCTTGTTGGCCTTGTAGAGCGCCTGCCAGCCGCCCTTGACGCGGTAGCGCGCGGCGATCGAGCTGAGGGTCTCGCCCCACTTGACCACATGGACCCGGCCGTCGAGCTTGAGGACCTTGGAACAGACGGGCCAGGCGCGCCAGCCCTGGGTGCGCAGCACCTTCTCGGCGACCGCGATCTGCTCGGCGCGGGTCGCTAGGTCCGCGCGCGGGGCGTACACGAGCCCGCCGCCCTCCTTCCAGGTGGACTGCCGGAACTGCAGCCCTCCGTAGTAGGAGTTGCCGCTGTTGATGTGCCAGCGTCCGCTGCTCTCGCACTCGGCGAGGCAGCCCCAGGGCCAGTGGTCCTTGACGCAGTCCCTCAGATCGAGGTTCGGACGCCCGGGACCCGCGGCCGGTGGTGGCGGCGGGGCGGACGCGGCCGCGGGAGTGAGCATGGCGGCGAACAGGGCCGGCAGGGCCGCGAGAAGGAAGCGGCGTGCGGGGCGCGTACGGGCCACGGGCATGGGGCGCATCGCGTCACGCTAAGCAGGCGTTCCCCCGCCTCCGCCGTGCCGCGCCCGGCACGGACCCGGCCCCACCCGGTCGGCCCCACCGGCCGGCCATACCCGGTCGGCCCACCCAGCCGGCCGCCTCTCCCTCCACCGAAGGCGTACATCCGGCAGCGACTGTTTTCAGCCACCTGTTTCATTACGTGATTTCAGGATTTGTCGACCTGTAGGCATGCCGACCTGCGCCCTACCCTTCCTCGCCAATCTCCTTGTGTACAACGGGAGTTGATGTGGAGTGACCGATTCCGGCAGTCGGCTCGCACCGTGCGCCGGATGGGTCGATTCCGTCCCCTTCCAGGCGTGACCCCTGGCACAGATCATCCGTTGTCTCCTTTATGAGCCGGGGACCGCCCGGCCGCATTCGACGCAGCAACACACCGAATCCGAGGAGCCACCCGTGCCGCGCATGCTCGACGTCAGCGACGACGTACGCGCCGAGATCGGCGACGCAGAAGCCGACCGGCTGCTCGCCGGAGAGAACGCCCCGGGCACGTACGACTGCACGTCCTGCCGTACTCCGGGCGATTCGGAACAGGAGCGCACCAGCAGCGTCCTGTTCATCGGCGACGAGACCGCCGTCCTCGCCTTCGCCCACTCCACCTGCCTGCCCTCTCAGGTCGTCCAGGTGTCCGAGGAGCAGCTGCAGGGAGCCGTACGTTCCATCACCGGCGACGGCGGCGCACCCGCCGCCACGTCCTCCCCCGCCCCCTCGCCTTCGGCCCGGCCCGTCCCGGAGCAGGCCGTGCTCGGCGTGACCAGCGGGCTCGTCCTGATCTCCGGTGAGCTGCACCCCGCGCTCGTCGTCGAGCCGACCGGGCCGATCGCCCGTCCCGGCTCGACGGGCGGCGTCGACGAGTTCCTTACCCTCCTCGTGGAGCAGGGCTTCACGCCGACCGCCCAGGTCGGCGAGGTGCCGCCGGTGCTGTACGGCTGGTCCGTGCTGCTCGCCATGGGCCAGCTGCACGCCGTCCTCCAGCCCGGCGCCGGCGGCGCGGGTCAGGTCGCGTGGTGGCAGGCGCACCAGCCGCTGCACGTCACCGACAGCTGGCGTGCGGCGGCGAACAAGACGAACTCCGTCCTCGTCTTCGCGGCCCCGTCGGGCACGATCGGCCGCCAGCCCCGCGAGGACCTGCTCCGCGGCGCCCTCGACAAGGCCGCGGTGAACGGGCTGCTCGTCGGCGCGACGATGCCGCTGGCAGGTACGTGACGATCCGTCACCAGCCGTGGTGAGTGGCCGTGGGCCGGGCGCGCGCCCGGCCCACGGTCGTATCCGGGCCCAGGAGTCCGGCCCGCGCATCTCCCCGTGCGCCGCCCGCACCCCCGGCGGCCTGCGAAAGCGCGGTCCGGGCCGCATCCGTGAGGGTGTGCGGGTCGTTGGCACCTACGTGCACGCATACGACCCTCCTCGCCGCCCGCAGTATCCGACCCCGATCCCCGCCATGCGCGGGACGCATGAATCGGCGGGTGGCCGCTCGGCCACACCGATCTACGACGCCCTGTACTCGGAGTACCGCCGGTCCTTCCGGGCCCTGCCGGGCGACCGCAGCGGCGAGGAGAACCTCTCGTTCTCCGCGTTCGCCTCGGGCCCGTACGCCCTGCACCACAGCAGCAGCGGGCGGCACAGCGCGTCGTACCCCGAACCCCAGCACGCACACAGCTCGCCGCCGACCGCCTCCTGGCACACGAACGGGCGGCAGCACGGCTCCGGGAGCAACCTCCCTGCCGCACTGCCGCCCGGTCCACGCCGCGAGCGCTAGGCGCTGCGCGCTAGCTCACTTCTTGCGGCCGCGCTTCTCGCGCACCCGGACCGAGATGTGGATCGGCGTCCCCTCGAAACCGAACTCCTCGCGGAGGCGTCGCTCCACGTACCGGCGGTAGCCGGCCTCGATGAAGCCAGAGGCGAAGAGCACGAACCGCGGCGGCTTCGTGCCGGCCTGCGTACCGAAGAGGATGCGGGGCTGCTTGCCGCCGCGGACGGGGTGCGGGTGCGAGGCCACCAGCTCACCCAGGAACGCGTTGAGCCGGCCCGTCGGAACGCGGGTCTCCCAGCTCTCCAGAGCCGTCTCGATCGCGGGTACGAGCTTCTCCATGTGGCGCCCGGTCGTCGCCGACACGTTCACCCGGGGCGCCCACGCGACCTGCGCGAGCTCCGTCTCGATCTCGCGCTCCAGGTAGTAGCGCCGCTCCTCGTCGAGCGTGTCCCACTTGTTGTACGCGACGACGATCGCGCGGCCCGCCTCGACGGCCATCGTCACGATGCGCTGGTCCTGGATCGAGATCGGCTCGGACGAATCGATCAGGATGACCGCGACCTCCGCCTTCTCGACGGCGGCTGCCGTGCGCAGGGAGGCGTAGTAGTCCGCGCCCTGCTGGAGGTGGACCCGCTTGCGGATGCCCGCCGTGTCGACGAACTTCCAGGTCTTGCCGCCGAGCTCGATGAGCTCGTCGACCGGGTCGCGCGTGGTGCCCGCCAGCTCGTTCACGACGACGCGGTCCTCGTTCGCCACCTTGTTCAGGAGGGAGGACTTGCCGACGTTCGGGCGGCCGATGAGGGCGACGCGGCGGGGGCCGCCGATCGCGGTGCCGAAGGTCTGCGCCGGGGCGTCGGGGAGCGCCTCGATGACGGCGTCCAGCATGTCGCCGGTGCCGCGGCCGTGCAGAGCCGACACCGGGTACGGCTCGCCGAGACCGAGGGACCACAGCGCGGTGGCATCCGCCTCGCCGCTCGGACCGTCCACCTTGTTGGCGCACAGCACGACCGGCTTGCCGGCCTTGCGCAGCAGCCGGACGACCGCGAGGTCGGTGTCCGTCGGGCCGACCGTCGCGTCGACGACGAAGACGACGGCGTCGGCGGTCTCGATCGCGTACTCGGCCTGCGCGGCCACGGACGCGTCGATGCCGAGGACGTCCTGCTCCCAGCCGCCGGTGTCGACGAGCCGGAAGCGGCGGCCCGCCCACTCGGCGTCGTACGAGACGCGGTCGCGGGTGACGCCCGGCTTGTCCTCGACGACGGCCTCGCGGCGGCCGATGATGCGGTTCACCAGGGTCGACTTGCCGACATTGGGGCGGCCGACGACGGCGAGGGCGGGCAGCGGACCGTGGCCCGCCTCCTCGATCGCGCCCTCGACGTCCTCGATGTCGAAGCCCTCTACCGCGGCGAGCTCCATGAACTCCGCGTACTCCGCGTCGCCAAGGGCCCCGTGCTCGTGTTCGGCCGAGCCCTCCGGCTGGATCTGGTCGTTCATGAAGTCCGTACCTCGTCGTTCATCGTGGTGATCGGTGGACCGTCTGATCGCTTACGGCGGTCCACTACTGAAAGTCTCGCTCAGTGCCCGGTGAGGCGCCTGGCGTTTTCCAGGTGGGTGGTGAGCCGCTCCTGGATGCGCACGGTCGCCTCGTCCAGCGCCTTGCGCGTGCGCCGCCCGCTGCCGTCGCCCGCCGGGAACGGGTCCCCGAAGACGACGTCGACGCGGCTGCGCAGCGGCGGCAGCGCCTTTATCAGCCGGCCGCGCTTCTTCGTGCTTCCCAGCACCGCAACCGGCACGATGGGCGCCCCGCTGCGCACGGCGAAGTAGGCGAGGCCGGCCCGCAGGGAGGCGAAGTCGCCGCCCCCTCGGGTGCCCTCGGGGAAGATCCCGAGGACGCCCCCCTCGTCGAGCACGCTCAGCGCACGCGTGATCGCCGTACGGTCCGCCGTCGACCGGTCCACCTCGACCTGGCCGATGGCGCCCAGGAACGTGCCGAGCGGTCCGATGAACGCTTCCTTCTTGATCAGGAAGTGGGTCGGCCTGGGCGCGACGCCCATGACCATCGGCCCGTCGACGTTGTGCGCGTGGTTGACGGCCAGGATCACCGGGCCGGTCGCGGGGACCTTCCAGGCGCCGAGGACACGGGGCTTCCACAGCCCGTACATGAGGCCGACCCCGATGCGGCGGCCGACCTCCGCGCCTCTTTCCGAGGGGGAAGGCGCGGTCACTTCGCTGCCTGCTTCTCCCCGATGAGGGTCACGACGCACTCGATGACCTGCTGGAGCGTGAGCTCGGAGGTGTCCACCTCGACGGCGTCGTCGGCCTTGGCCAGCGGGGACGTCTTGCGGCTGGAGTCCGCGGCGTCCCGCTTGATCAGGGCCTCCTGGGTCGCCTTCACGTCGGAGCCCTTGAGCTCACCGCTGCGGCGGGCCGCGCGGGCCTCCGGCGAAGCGGTGAGGAAGATCTTCAGGTCGGCGTCGGGCAGGACGGTCGTACCGATGTCACGGCCCTCGACGACGATGCCCTGCTCCGCCGAGGCGGCGATGGAGCGCTGCAGCTCGGTGATGCGGGCACGCACCTCGGGGACGGCGCTGACGGCGCTGACCTTCGAGGTGACCTCGGTGGTGCGGATGGGAGCGGCGACGTCGGTGCCGTCGACCGTGATCGTCGGGGCGGACGGGTCGGTGCCGGAGACGATCTCGGCCTTGCCGGCCACGGCGGCGATGGCCGTCGGGTCGGTCAGGTCTATGCCGTTGTTCACCATCCACCAGGTGATCGCCCGGTACTGGGCGCCGGTGTCCAGGTAGCTGAGGCCGAGCTGGGCGGCGACGGCCTTCGAGGTGCTCGACTTGCCCGTGCCGGAGGGCCCGTCGATGGCGACGATCACTGCTGCCGGGGCTGCGGTTGCGGCGGTTGCGGCGGTTTCCACGGGGCTGCGGACACCTTTCTCAGTGCACGGGACAGGGAGGCGGGGCGCGAAGGCGCCCCGCACAAGGTTACTGGCTCAAGCACCCTGCCCTTACAGCCCCTGGGGACAGGCCCTACTGGCGCATCGCCCAGCCGCGGTCGCGCAGCGCCGCCGTCAGCTTCGGGGCCGCGGCCGGCTGGACCAGCAGCTGGACGAAGCCCGCCTGCTGGCCGGTCGCGTGCTCGATACGGACGTCCTCGACGTTGACCCCCGCGGCACCCGCGTCGGCGAAGATCCGGGCCAGCTCGCCGGGCTGGTCGGAGATGAGAACCGCCACGGTGTCGTACGCAGCCGGGGCCGCGCCGTGCTTCCCGGGGACGCGGACCTGGCCCGCGTTCCCACGGCGCAGGACGTCCTCGATGCCGGTGACGCCCTCGCTCCGCTTCGCCTCGTCCGACGACTGGAGGGAGCGCAGGGCGCTCACCGTCTCGTCGAGGTCGGCGGAGACCGCGGAGAGCAGGTCGGCGACCGGGCCCGGGTTCGCGGAGAGGATGTCGATCCACATGCGGGGGTCGGAGCCCGCGATGCGCGTCACATCCCGGATGCCCTGGCCGCACAGGCGTACGGCCGACTCCTCGGCGTGCTCGAGGCGCGCCGCGACCATGCTGGAGAGCAAGTGCGGCATGTGGGAGACGAGAGCGACGGCGCGGTCGTGGGCGTCCGCGTCCATGACGACGGGGACGGCGCGGCACAGCGCGACCAGTTCCAGGGCGAGGTTCAGGACCTCGGTGTCGGTGTCGCGGGTGGGGGTCAGCACCCAGGGGCGGCCCTCGAAGAGATCCGCGGTGGCCGCCAGGGGCCCGCTGCGCTCGCGGCCCGACATGGGGTGCGTACCGATGTAGGGGCTGAGGTCGAGGCCGAGTGCCTCGAGATCGCGGCGCGGGCCGCCCTTGACGCTGGCGACGTCGAGGTATCCGCGGGCCACCCCCCGGTCCATCGCGTCGGCGAGGGTCGTCGCGACGTGCGCGGGCGGCACGGCGACCACGCACAGGTCTACGGGTCCCTCGGGCGCCTCGTCCGTGCCCGCTCCGAGCGCGGCGGCGGTGCTGGCCTGCGTCGGGTCGTGGTCGGCGAGGTACACCTGCACGCCGCGCGAGGCGAGCGCCTGGGCGGCGGAGGTGCCGATGAGGCCGGTGCCGATGACAAGGGCGGTTCTCACTGGGCGATGTCCTTGCGCAGGGCGGCGGCGGCGCCGAGGTACACATGCGCGATCCCCGGCTTCGGCAGCTCGGACTCGATGTGGGCGAGGACGCGTACGACCCGCGGCAGCGCGCCCTCGATGTCGAGTTCCTGCGCACAGATCAGCGGCACGTCGACGATGCCCAGCTTGCGCGCGGCGGCCGCCGGGAAGTCGGAGTGCAGATCGGGCGTGGCCGTGAACCAGATCGAGATCAGGTCCTCGGAGGTCAGTCCGTTCCGCTCAAGGATGGCGGTGAGCAACTCGCTGACCTGCTCGTCCATGTGTCCGGCTTCGTCCCGATCGAGTTGGACGGCGCCCCGGACCGCTCGTACCGCCACGGTGTCGCTCCTTGCTTGCGTACGTACAGGCTGCTGACGTGCCAAGCCTAGTCAGCCCCGCGGACACCGGCGCGCGGCGCCCGCCTGCCGAGACGGACGCCGCGCAGGGATGCGGTACGTCAGAGCTTCTGCTCCTTGACCAGCTCGTCGAGCGAGACGCTCGGTACCTGGCCCTCCGGGGTCAGCTTGTCGACGGCCGTGGGCAGGGCCTTCGCGATGTCGTGCGCCGCCTGGTCCGGGCTGACGCCCGACTCGGCCGCCACCTTCTGGAGCGTGGCGTCCGGCAGGGCCTCCTTGACCTGGTCCGGGGTCACCTGCTCGTTCGCGCCGGTGCCGACCCAGGAATTCGCCTGCCCGCCGAGGCCCGACTTGGCGAGCGTCTCCAGGAGGCCGCCCAGCGGGTTGCCGCCCGCGGAGCCGCCCTGCCCCTGGGTGAACGCCGCCAGGAGCGAGGTGAGGACCCCGCCCGCCGAGCCGCCCGCCTTGTCACCGAGGAGGCCGCTGAGCAGGCTTCCCAGATCGTTGTTACCCGCCATGGTCACGCCTTTCGGAACGTTCTTGGAGTCTTGCGCGGGCCCACTTCTGGAGTCCACGGACCATGCCAATGTGACCCGAACCACACTCGGTCGCCACTCAGGCAGCACTGGCCGGCCCGCCCTCCGGAAGATCCCTGGCGCCAGATCAACGGCGCCGGAAATTCAGTCCGCCCCGGCCGGACACGGCCCGTACGCTCCGTCCATGACTGAGGCCCTGGACCTGGTGCGCGACCACACGATCTACTCCTGCGTGATGGGTTCGCGGGCGTTCGGCCTGGCCACGGACGGCAGCGACACCGACCGCCGGGGCGTCTACGTGGCGCCGACGCGGATGTTCTGGCGGTTCGAGAAGCCGCCGACGCATGTCGACGGCCCGGCGGACGAGCAGTTCTCCTGGGAGCTCGAGCGCTTCTGCGAGCTCGCCCTGCGGGCCAATCCGAACATCCTGGAGTGCCTGCACTCACCGCTCGTGGAGCACGTCACCGACACCGGCCGCGAACTGCTCGACCTGCGCGAGGCGTTCCTGTCCCAGCAGGTCCACGCCACGTTCACCGGTTACGCGCTGGGCCAGCGCAAGAAGCTCGACGCGGATGTCCGGCAGTACGGCGCCCCGCGCTGGAAGCACGCGATGCATCTGCTGCGCCTCCTCGCCTCCTGCCGCGACCTGCTCCGCACCGGCCGGCTGACCCTCGACGTCGGCGAGGACCGCGAGGGGCTCCTCTCGGTCAGGCGGGGCGAGGTCTCCTGGGACGACGTGGTGGCCCGGATGGCACGCCTGGGCGCCGAGGCGGAGGAGGCGGCCACCCGCACCCCGCTGCCGGCCGAGCCGGACCGGGCGCGGGTGGCGGACTTCCTGTTCGACGTCCGGCGGGCGTCAGCCCTTCAGCCGGAGCCGTACGACGAGGTCGTGCAGGGCGTCGTGGACGGTCGGGGCGTCGTGGACGGTCGGGGCGTCCGGCAGCACTGAGCCCTCCTGCGCTGGTCGAGGACGGCGTGCAGCGCCTCTATGTCGTCGGCCACGCGCGCGTGGCCGACGACGGCCGCCCCGTGCTCGACCTCAGCATTCAAGCGTCCCAGAGCGCCCCGAGCGACAGCAGGTCGCTGCGGTACTCGATGCGTTCCGACCAGTCCGCCGGCCACACCTCGTCGCCCAGGTACGCCCCGGCGAACGCCCCGGTCAGGCAGGCGATCGAGTCCGAGTCGCCCGAGGTGCAGGCGGCACGGCGCAGGGCGGTGACGGGTTCGTCGACGAAGAGCAGGAAGCAGAGCAGGCCCGTGGCGAGCGCCTCCTCGGCGATCCAGCCCGCCCCGGTGGCCAGGCAGGGGTCGGTCTCGGGCGACGGCGAGGCCAGCGCCTCCTGGAGCCGTTCGAGCGCGGCCAGGCAGTCGTCCCAGCCGCGCGCGATGAAGTGCTCCGGGCTCGGATCGGCGGCCTGCGCCCACAGGTCGCCGAGCCAGGGCTCGTGGTATTTCTGCCGGTTCTCGTACGCGTACGAGCGCAGCATCCCGACGAGGCCGGTCGGCTCCGCGCCCTGCGCCAGGAGGTGGACGACATGCGCGGTGAGGTCGGACGCGGCGAGGGCCGTGGGGTGGCCGTGGGTGAGTGCGGACTGCAACTGGGCGGCGCCCGCGCGCTGTTCGCCGCTGAGGCCGGGGGCGAGGCCGACCGGCGCGACGCGCATGTTGGCGCCGCAGCCCTTGGACCCGATGCGGCTGGCCTCCTGCCAGGGCCTGCCGCGCGTGAGGAGGTCGCAGGCCTGGAGGCAGGTGTTGCCGGGGGCGCGGTTGTTCTCCGGTGACTGGTACCAGTCGATGAACTCCTCGCGCACGGGCCGGGTCATACGCAGGGGCGCGAGCACGCCGCGGTCCATCGCGGTACGCAGACCGCGCCCCAGGGCGAGTGTCATCTGTGTGTCGTCGGTGACGATCGCGGGCTTGGGCAGGGCCATCTGCCGCCAGGGACCGAACTTGGCGAGGATCGAAGGGACGTCGTTGAACTCGGTCGGGAAGCCGAGCGCGTCCCCCAGGGCGAGCCCTACGAGAGAGCCGGTCGCCGCACGCTTCTTCATGAGGGTCGTCCTTCCGCGAGGGGCCTGAGCAGGGGCGGGTGCAGGGCGGTGGCGGGCCCGGCCTTGTACAGCGCGGCGGGTTTGCCGCGGCCGCCGGTGAGCCGGGCGGCGCCGTGCACCGGTTCGACGAACCCAGGAGTCGCGAGGACCTTGCGTCGGAAGTTCGCGGGGTCGAGCCCGGCGCCCCACACCGCTTCGTAGACCCCGCGCAGCTCGCCGAGGGTGAACTCGGGCCGGCAGAAGGCGGTGGCCAGACAGGTGTTCTCGATGCGGGCGCCTACGCTGTCGTGCGCGTCGGCGAGGATCCGGTCGTGGTCGAAGGCGAGCGGCCCGTACGCGCCCGTGCCGTACGGCAGCCAGTCCGCGCGGGCGGCGTCACCGCCCCCGCGCACCTCGGGCGGGTCGGGCACGAGGGCCGCGAACGCGACGGAGACGACCCGCATACGGGGATCGCGGTCCGGGTCGCTGTAGGTGCGCAGCTGTTCCAGGTGCAGTCCGGTGACGTCGGACAGGCCGGTCTCCTCGGCCAGTTCGCGCGCCGCCGCCGTCTCGGCCGACTCGTCGGGCAGGACGAAGCCCCCGGGCAGCGCCAGTCGTCCCACGTACGGGTCCTGCCCCCGCTCGACGAGCAGCACCCTCAGCGCGCCGTCCCGGATCGTGAAGACGGCCAGATCGACGGTGACGGCGAAGGGCTCGAAGGCGTGCTTGTCATAGCCCCGCACGCACACCACCCCCTCTCTTTATGGTCTTACCGACTATAAAGAGAGGGGGTGGTGCACACAAGAGGCGGGCCGCTGCCGGGACCGGGCCGCAGCCCGGACAGGGCTCCTAGAGGTCGACTTCCTGCATCAGCATGCCGACCTCGGTGTTGGACATGCGTCGCAGCCAGCCCGACTTCTGGTCGCCCAGCGCGATCGGCCCGAAGGACACCCGCACCAGCTTGTCGACCGGGAACCCGGCTTCCGCGAGCATGCGCCGCACGATGTGCTTGCGCCCCTCGTGCAGGGTGACCTCGACGAGGTAGTTCTTGCCGGTCTGCTCGACGACGCGGAAGTGGTCCGCCTTCGCGTACCCGTCCTCCAGCTGGATGCCGTCCTTGAGCTGCTTGCCCAGGTCGCGCGGGATCGGGCCCACGATGTGCGCGAGGTAGGTCTTCTTCACGCCGTACTTGGGGTGAGTGAGGCGGTGGGCCAGCTCTCCGTGGTTGGTGAGCAGGATGATGCCCTCGGTCTCCGTGTCGAGCCGCCCGACGTGGAACAGCCGCGTCTCGCGGTTGTTCGTGTAGTCACCCAGGCACTGCCGGCCGTCGGGGTCCTCCATGGTGGAGACAACACCGGCCGGCTTGTTCAGCGCGAAGAACTGGTACGACTGCGTGGCCACGGTCAGGCCGTCGACCTTGATCTCGTCCTTCTCCGTGTCGACGCGCAGACCCTGCTCCAGCACGATCTGGCCGTTGACCTCGACCCTGGCCTGCTCGACGAGCTCCTCGCAGGCACGCCGGGAACCGTAACCGGCCCGCGCGAGCACCTTCTGGAGCCGCTCGCCCTCCTGCTCGGCGCCCGGGAAGGTCTTGGGGGTCTTGACCGTGGGCTTGCCCGCGTACCGGTCGCGGTTGCGCTCCTCCTGGCGGACGTCGTACTCCCGCGAGGTCGACGGGGCGCTGCCCCGACCGCTGCCGCGGGCGCCGGTGCCCTGGGAGGTGCGGGGGCCGCCCTTGGCGCCGCCGCGCGCTGCCGCGCCCCGGCCCCTCTTCGGCCCGCCGTCGGCGGGGCTCACGTCGTAGCGCCGCTCCTCGGGGCGCGGCTTGCTCGGCCGGCCCTGCTGCTTGTCGTCACGGTCGTTGCCGGCGCCCCGGTAGTTTCCGCGGCCGCCGCCACCGCTGCTGCCGCCGCGGCCACTGCCGCCACCGCTGCCGCCTCGGCCGCCGTCGCTCCGGCCGCCGCCACCGCTGCTGCCGCGGCCGCCGCTGTTGCCACCACGGCTCCCGCCGTTGTTTCCGCTGCTGTTCCTGCCGCTGCTGCTGCTTCGCATCAAAAGTTCCGTCTAGTCGTCTGCGTCCTCGTAACCCGGCGCATCGGGTGCGTCCGGGTCGAACGACGGGACCCCTTCCTGCGTCTCGGCCTCGATCGCGTCCGCCTCGGGGAGGAAGGGCGCCAGCTCCGGGAGCTCGTCCAGGCCTCGCAGGCCCATCCGCTCCAGAAAGTAGTTCGTCGTCCTGTACAGGATCGCACTTGTTTCGGGTTCCGCGCCCGCCTCCTCGACGAGACCCCTCTGGAGCAGGGTTCGCATCACGCCGTCACAGTTCACTCCGCGCACGGCGGAGACCCGCGAACGGCTCACCGGCTGCCGGTACGCGACCACCGCGAGGGTCTCCAGTGCTGCCTGGGTGAGGCGGGCCTGCTGCCCGTCGAGCACGAAGCGTTCGACCGCCGCCGCGTACTGCGGCCGGGTGTAGAACCGCCAGCCGCCCGCCACGAGCCTCAGCTCGAAGCCGCGGCCCTGGACGGTGTACTCGTCCGCCAGCTCCCGCAGGGCGTCCGCCACGGCCCTGCGGGGCCGGTCCAGGATCTTTGCGAGGTGCTCCTCGGTCGCCGGCTCGTCGACGACCATCAGTACGGCCTCCAGGGCCGGCCTGAGATCCAGCTCCGCGACCCGGTCGGCCCCGGCGACGACTTCCTGCCCGCTCATGCCCGTCATGCCTGCTCCTCCTCCGCCCCGCCCCGCTCGGCCTTCGTCTCTCCACCGTCTTTGCCGGCCGTCTCGGGAGGCCTGTCGAACTCGTCCGTGACGGTCGGCTCCCCCTCGCTCTCCCCGCCGGTCCAGCGCACGAGAAGCTCCCCGAGGGCCTCCTCCTGCTCCAGGCTGACGACCTTCTCCCGGTACAGCTCGAGGAGCGCCAGGAAGCGGGCCACGACGGTCAGGGTGTCGTCGGTGTCCTCCACCAGTACCCGGAAACTCGCCTCGCCCAGTTCCCGCAGCCGCGCCACGACGAGCCCGGCCTGCTCGCGCACGCTGACCAGCGGGGCGTGGATGTGGTCGACGTACACCTGCGGCTTCGGCCTGGGCTGCATCGCCTTCACGGCGAGCCGGGCGAACCCTTCCGCCCCGATGCTGATGACGACTTCCGGCAGCAGCTCGGCGTGGTGCGGCTCCAGACCGACGGTCCGCGGGTAGCGCCGCGCCTCCTCGTCGAGCCGCTCGCTGAAGATGTCGGCGATCTTCTTGTACGCGCGGTACTGGAGCAGCCGGGCGAACAGGAGGTCGCGTGCTTCGAGGAGCGCGAGGTCTGCCTCGTCCTCGACCTCGGCGGTCGGCAGCAGCCGGGCCGCCTTGAGATCGAGGAGCGTGGCGGCGACGACGAGGAATTCGGTGGTCTGGTCGAGATCCCACTCGGGCCCCATGGCACGGATGTGCACCATGAACTCGTCGGTCACCTTGGACAGGGCGACCTCGGTGACGTCCAGCTTGTGTTTGGAGATCAGCTGGAGGAGCAGATCGAAGGGCCCCTCGAAGTTGGCCAGCCGTACCTTGAACCGCCCGTCATCGGGCACAGGCTGCTCAAGTTCCGGTTCCGGGTCGGAGCCCGCGGGCTCCTGAATCTCCAGATCCGGGCCGGGACCCGCAAGCTCCTGAACTTCCGGCTCCGGGTCGGCATCCGGCTCAGGAACGGACCCCGGCTCAGGAACAACCTCCGGCTCCGGCTCCGGCAGCCGCGTCGTCCCCGGTCCCCGGCCCAGCGCGCGTCGCCGCGCGCCCCGGCCGGGCATGGAGGAGTCGTCGTCGTATCCGGGCATCAGGCGGACGTTACCGCTACCGCCCGCGCAGTCGGCGTACGAGAATGCTCGCGTCTCCGCGCGATTCGAGGTCGGCGAGCACCACGGCGACCGCTTCGCGGACGATGCGGCCGCGGTCCACGGCGAGCCCGTGCTCCCCGCGGAGCACGAGGCGCGCGTGCTCGAGGTCCATCAGCTCCTCGGCGGAGACGTACACCGTGATCTTCTCGTCGTGGCGCTCACGCCCGCTCGGCCGCCGGTTGGCGGCCGCCCGGGAGCGCTTGCGCGACGACCCCGCGGAGGCAGAACCTTCCTGCGCCTGCGGGGGACGGCGCCCCGCGGGCTTGTCGCCCTCGGTGGCACGGCTGCGGGACTCGCCCGACTCGTCGTCCGCCGCCGCGTGTTCGGCGCTCTCACCACCCTCGCCGCGCTGCTTGTCCTCCGCGGCGACGGCGTCGCTCTCACCCGCCGGAGCGGGTACCCGTGCCTCGCCGTTGACCGGGCGCCTCGGGGAGGACGCCTGGAGCCCCATTCCCCCGGTCGTACGGAACAGTTCGTCGGCCCCCGGCAGACTCACTCGGCGTGACACCGGGCGAGCACCTCCCTGGCGAGCTGGCGATAGGCGGCCGCGCCGACCGAGTTGGAGGCGTACGTGGTGATGGGCTCACCGGCGACCGTGGTCTCCGGGAAGCGCACGGTCCGGCCGATCACGGTGTGGTAGACGTGATCGTCGAACGCCTCGACCACGCGTGCGAGCACCTCACGGCTGTGCACCGTGCGGGAGTCGTACATCGTGGCGAGGATGCCGTCGAGCTCCAGGTCGGGGTTGAGCCGCTCCTGGACCTTCTCGATGGTCTCCGTGAGGAGCGCGACACCGCGCAGCGCGAAGAACTCGCACTCGAGGGGCACGATCACCTTGTGAGCCGCCGTCAGGGCGTTCACGGTGAGCAGGCCGAGCGAGGGCTGACAGTCGATCACGATGTAGTCGTAGTCGGCCATCAGCGGCTTCAACGCCCGCTGGAGCGTTGACTCGCGCGCGACCTCGCTCACCAACTGCACTTCGGCGGCGGACAGGTCGATGTTGCTCGGCAGCAGGTCCATGTTCGGGACCGCTGTCTTCAGCAGGACCTCGTCCGCGGCCATGCCCCGCTCCATGAGCAGGTTGTAGACCGTCAGATCGAGTTCCATCGGGTTCACGCCGAGACCGACCGAGAGCGCGCCCTGCGGGTCGAAGTCGACGAGCAGGACCCGGCGTCCGTACTCCGCGAGGGCGGCACCCAGGTTGATGGTCGACGTGGTCTTGCCGACGCCGCCCTTCTGGTTGCACATCGCGATGATCTTCGCGGGGCCGTGGTCGGTCAGCGGGCCTGGGATCGGGAAGTACGGGAGCGGGCGTCCGGTCGGACCGACGCGCTCGCGGCGCTGACGGGCAGCGTCGGGCGCGAGCGTGGCCGCGTACTCGGGGTCCGGCTCGTACTCGGCGTCGGGGTCGTAGAAGTGCCCCTCGGGCAGTTCGTCGTAGTCGGCGAAGTGGGTGCGTTCGCCACTTCGGTCGCCGGCCATGGCGTTCACGTGATGGCCATCCATGCTCTGGGGTGCTGTCTGCGTCTGCAGGGGGCTGCTCTGACGGGCGGCAAAGGTACGGACCGCGACGGAGCCGACAGCCTCGAGCCCCGCGGGACCTTGCTCCCTCGCAACCGTTCCTGGTTGACCACCCCCGGGAGTAAATGTCGACTCATTCACAAGTCGTCTTACCTCCTTGGTGACCAGGAAACTTCTAGATAGGTCAGCGTGGCACCATGCCGACGGTTGGCGACTCTATGGCGTGTCACCACTCCGCAGCAACACAATCCGCCGGACCCGGCCCGATGTGTCGGCAACGGAACACCCTTGTGTCAAGGGTGCGCGGCGTCGGTTCGAAGCGTTTCGCGGGTGCGCGAATCGGTTAAAGGGTTACGTTCGAGGCGAGTTGACCAAGTCCGTATTGATGCGCAAGTGATACGCATACGGCCGGACCCCTCACAAGGTCCGGCCGCAGGCGTGAGATTGACGACTTCCGTTGACGAAAGTGGTCGAAGAGGCGTCAGCTTCAGCCGAGCAGGGACTCCAGCTCGGTGTACTCGAGGCCGTGGGACTCGGCGACCTCGCGGTAAACGACCTTGCCGTCATGGGTGTTGAGGCCCAGGGCGAGCGCCGGGTCGCGGCGCAGGGCCTCGGCCCAGCCGCGGTTCGCGAGCTCGACGATGTACGGCAGCGTGGCGTTCGTCAGCGCGTACGTCGACGTGTTGGGCACGGCGCCGGGCATGTTGGCGACGCAGTAGAAGACCGAGTTGTGGACCGGGAAGGTCGGCTCGGCGTGCGTCGTCGGGTGCGAGTCCTCGAAGCAGCCGCCCTGGTCGATCGCGATGTCGACAAGGACACTTCCCGGCTTCATGCGGGAGACGAGCTCGTTGGTGACCAGCTTCGGGGCCTTGGCGCCCGGGATGAGGACGGCACCGATGACCAGGTCGGCCTCGAGGCACGCCTTCTCGAGCTCGAAGGCGTTGGAGACGACGGTCTGGATCTTCGTACCGAAGATCTTGTCGGCTTCCTTGAGCTTGTTGATGTCGCGGTCGAGCAGGGTCACGTGGAAGCCCATGCCGATGGCGATCTGCGCGGCGTTCCAGCCGGAGACGCCGCCGCCGATGACGACGGCCCTGGCGGCGAGCACGCCCGGGACACCGCCCGGCAGGACACCGCGGCCGCCCTGGGCGGCCATCAGGTGGTAGGCGCCGACCTGCGGGGCCAGGCGGCCCGCGACCTCGGACATCGGGGCGAGCAGCGGGAGCGCGCGGTTCGCGGTCTCGACCGTCTCGTACGCGATGGCGGTGGTGCCGGACTCGAGGAGCGCGTCCGTGCACTCCTTGGAGGCGGCGAGGTGCAGGTAGGTGAAGAGCGTCTGGTCCTTGCGGAGGCGGTGGTACTCCTCCGCGATCGGCTCCTTGACCTTCAGGAGCAGGTCAGCGGTGGCCCAGACCTCGTCGGCGGTGCCGAGGATCTGGGCACCGGCCGAGACGTACTCGTCGTCCGTGATCGAGGAGCCGACGCCGGCGTTCTGCTCGACGAAGACCTGGTGGCCGTTGCGCACGAGCTCGTGCACACCGGCGGGGGTGATGGCCACCCGGAACTCGTTGTTCTTGACCTCGCGGGGGATGCCGACCTTCATCGTCGATCACGGTCCTTGGCTCAGGGATTTCTCGGGCAATGCACTACATACCAGTGCGTTAGGGGGCGCACCGGGAGACACCACGGAAGTACGCGGCGGAGCCAGTCTAATGAAGGATTTCTAGCTGTCTAGCCTTTCAAAGCATCAATCTTCTTCGGATGCACTGCGGATTTCGTAGGTGCCAGTGCCCTGTTCTGAGGTCTTTCCTTCGATCGGCAGCTCCTCTCCCAGCATGCGCTCGGCCGCACCGCGGTGCAGTTTGGCCGCCGCGGGGTCCCCGAGCCGGTCGAGGGTGTCGGCCAGGCGGAGCTGCAGCGCGGCCTGCAGCCGCACATCCTTGGCCTGGCGCGCCCACTCGACCGCTTCCTGGCAGGTCTGCAGCGATTCCTCGGGCCGGCCCGCATACTCCTGGACACGCGCCATCTCGCTCAACGCCCGCGCCTGAGCTGCGACATCGCCCTCCTTGCGGTACCCGGCGGCGGCCGAGCGCCAGCTGCGCAGCGCGTCGCCGTAGCGGCCCGCGTAGGTGTTCACCGTGCCGATGCGGCCGTGCAGTCGCGCGGCGTCGGCGCGCTCGCCGCGGGTGAGCCGCTGGGCGAGGGCGCGCCCGTACCAGTCGGCGGCCCGGTGCCAGTCCCCCAGCTGCTGGTACGCACCGCCTACGGATTCCATCGCGCGGCCGGTCGCATACGGGTCCCTGGCTTCGCGTCCGGCGTCCAGAGCGGCCCGGTAGCGGGTGAGCGCGTCCTGGGTCCGGCCGGTCCGCGCGTCGAGGTCGGCGAGGTTCAGGAGGGCCGCGGCCTTCTCACGGGGCAGCTTCCTGCGCTCGGCGACGTCGAGGACGAGGCGGTGGATGCCGTAGAGGTCGGGGGCGGCGGCCTCCGTGCCGACGTGCGCGGCCAGGGCCCGCGTCAGGGCCGCCATCAGGCGCCTGGCCAGGGTGTCGAGCTCGCCGTCGGCGACGGCGAGGCGGGCGGCGGCCAGCAGCGCCGGCCGCCGGACCCGCAGCCACTCGGCGCCCGCCGCGGGGCTCGGGAAGCGCAGGGCGCGGGGCAGCCCCGCGAGCTTCTTGCGCGCGGGCGAGCCGTCCGGTTCGGTGACCGCGCGGCAGGACTGGAGCAGGCGCACGGTGCGCTCCAGCATCCGGGCGCGGGCCAGCTGCACCTCGCCGGGCCGGTCGTGGGTCTCGGTCAGGCCGCGCAGGAGCGGCATCAGGCAGCCGGGCACCTCGTACTGGGGCAGCTCGGACTCGACCCGCCCGACCAGGCCGAGCACGGTGAAGTCATCGAGGGTGGTCTGCGCGGCGGAGACGGAGCAGCCGGCCAGCGCGGACGCGGTGTGCGGGTCGACATGCCCCTCGGGGGCGAGGGACAGGTAGCGCAGTATCCGGGCGGCCGGCACCGGCAGGGACGCGTAGGCGTGCTGGAAGACGCGGGCGAGCGCGGGCCCGTCATCGGTCTGCGCGTGCAGCTGCTTGGCCAGGTCCGCCACGGCTTCCTTGGGCCGTACGGCGAGCCAGCCGCCGGCCAGCACCAGCGCCGCGGGCTGGGACCCACATTCCTCGACCAGGGACTCCGCGGAGCGCGGGTCGACGGTGATGCGGACCGATCCGGTGTGCCGGCCGAGCAGCTCGAGCGCGGATTTCGTGTCGAGGCCGCCGAGTGTGCAGGGCCGCACGTCGGAGATTCCGGTCAGCGGCCCCTCGGACACGGCGACGACCAGGCAGTCGGGGGTTTCGGGGAGCAGCGGGTCGACCTGTTCGGCGTCCGCCGCGTCGTCGAGGAACAGCACGGCCCTGCGGACGGAGAGCCCTTCGCGCAGCCGCTCGGCGAGGTCGTCCTCGCCTTCGCCGGGGGGCGCCGGCAGGTCGAGGGCGTCGAGGAGTTCGCGTGCGGTGCGTTCGGTGGGGACACGGGTGCCGTCCGGGGCGGTGAGGCGGGTCCGCAGGATGCCGTCCGGATAGTCGGCGGCGACCTGTCCGAGGAGCTCTTCGGCGAGCGCGGTGCGACCGGATCCCGGGCGGCCCGCGATGAGCAGCACGCGCGCGCGTGGCGCTTTTCGCCCGGCGATCGTGTCGAGTCCGGCGCGCTCGATGTCGGCGCGCAGTTCCTTCAACTCACGGCTGCGGCCCAGGAACTGACTGTTCTTCAGCCCGCCCTTCGGTTCGACCGCCTGATCCGTCACGGGCCACGCTCCGTCCACCTGTGCCGAACCCGCCGGGAGTTCGGGCGGGACGCTTTCAGAGCCTAGTTCAGGCGGAATGGCGTTCCGCGGCGGGCGGCACGGGGAAGTCCCCTGATCGGATCAAGGGATGGTAGGACCGGAGGTATTTCTTGCCCGGGCACGCACATGTCAGCCCGTCCGGCGTTTGAGGACGAGCCGGAAGGGCGACAGCGGTGTTCTGGGGGCGGCAGCCCCCAGAACACCGGCCACCGACGACCTACGCCTCGAACGGCCGCGCAGGCCAGGGCGCCTCGGCGGGCCGCAACGACGACAACCCGTCCCCGCCCAGCGCAGCGGTGAGCGCGAGCGCCCCCACCACCAGGCAGTTGTTGTGCAGCTCTCCGGCCAGCGCGCCGCGTACGAGCTCTTCCAGGGGGACGCGGGCCAGCTCCATGTCGGCCTCCTCGTCCTCCACCTCGAAGCGCTCGCCCTCCGCCTCGGAGAGGTCGCGGGCGAGGAAGACGCGGACGGCCTCGGAGCAGCCGCCGGGGGTCGTGTAGACGTCGGTGAGGACGCGCCAGCTCTCCGCCTTGACGTGCGCCTCCTCGTAGAGCTCGCGCTGGGCCGCGTGCAGCGGGTTCTCGCCGGGGATGTCGAGCAGTCCGGCCGGGATCTCCCAGAGCTTGTGCCGCACGGGGTGGCGGTACTGCTTGAGGATCAGGACGCGGCCCTGGTCGTCGAGGGCGAGGACGGCGACGGAGCCGGGGTGGACCTGGTAGTCGCGGCGGACGACCGAGCCGTCGGGCATGACCACGTCGTCGGTGCGCACAGAGGTCTTGTTCCCGACGAAGGGGGTCTCGGTCGCACGGACCTCCCACTCCTCGGCGGTGTCCTTGATCGTCGTCATGTCGACACATCCTCCTACGCGCATAAAAAGAACCGGGGTAACAGAAACCGGGGCACGCACCCCAAAAGGCACGCACCCCGGCAACCGTACAACCCTTGTCCTACACGGCTTACTTGGCCTTCTTGCCGTTCGCGGCGGCGCCGGTCTTGCGCTCGACGGCCGCCTTCACCAGGCCCGCGAAGAGCGGGTGCGGGCGGGTCGGGCGGGAGCGGAGCTCGGGGTGCGCCTGGGTCGCGACCAGGTAAGGGTGCACCTCGCGCGGGTACTCCACGTACTCCACGAGCTTGCCGTCCGGCGACGTGCCGGAGAACTGCAGACCGGCCTTCTTCTCCAGCTCGGCGCGGTAGGAGTTGTTCACCTCGTAGCGGTGACGGTGGCGCTCCTCGACGTACTCCTTGCCGTCGTACACCTCGCGCGCGATGGAGCCCTCGGCGAGCTTCGCCGGGTACATGCCCAGGCGCATGGTGCCGCCCATGTCGCCCTCGCCGGCGACGATGTCGAGCTGCTCGGCCATCGTGGAGATGACCGGGTGGGCGGTGGCGGCGTCGAACTCGGTGGAGTTCGCGTCGGGGATGTCGGCCAGGTTCCGCGCGGCCTCGATCACGATGCACTGCAGGCCGAGGCAGAGGCCGAGCAGCGGGATCTTGTTCTCGCGGGCGTACTGGATCGCGCCGACCTTGCCGGACACGCCGCGGTCGCCGAAGCCACCGGGGATGCAGATCGCGTCCACGTCACCGAGCTGCTTCTTGGCGCCGGCCGCGGTCTTGCAGTCGTCGGACGTGACCCACTTGATCTTGACGCGGGCCTTGTTGGCGAAGCCGCCGGCGCGCAGCGCCTCGGTCACCGACAGGTAGGCGTCGGGCAGGTCGATGTACTTGCCGACGAGCGCCATGACGATCTCGTGGTCGGGGTTGTGGACGCGGTCGAGCAGGTCGTCCCAGGTCGTCCAGTCCACGTCGCGGAACGGCAGGTCCAGCTTGCGCACGACGTAGGCGTCCAGGCCCTCGGTGTGCAGGACCTTCGGGATGTCGTAGATCGACGGGGCGTCGATGGCCGCGACGACGGCCGCCTCGTCGACGTCGCACATCAGGGAGATCTTGCGCTTGATCGCGGTGGGCACCTCGCGGTCGGCGCGCAGGACGATCGCGTCCGGCTGGATACCGATGTTGCGCAGGGCGGCGACCGAGTGCTGGGTCGGCTTGGTCTTCAGCTCACCGGACGGGCCGATGTAGGGCAGCAGCGAGATGTGCACGACGAAGACGTTGTCGCGGCCGACCTCGTGGCGGACCTGACGGACGGTCTCCAGGAAGGGCAGGGACTCGATGTCGCCGACCGTGCCGCCGACCTCGGTGATGACGACGTCGACGTCGTCCGTGGCCATGCGGCGGATGCGGTGCTTGATCTCGTTCGTGATGTGCGGGATGACCTGGACGGTGTCGCCGAGGTACTCGCCGCGCCGCTCCTTGGCGATGACCTGGGAGTAGACCTGGCCGGTGGTGACGTTGGCCGTGCCGTCCAGATCCACGTCGAGGAAACGCTCGTAGTGGCCGATGTCCAAGTCGGTCTCGGCGCCGTCGTTGGTGACGAACACCTCACCGTGCTGGAAGGGGTTCATCGTGCCGGGGTCGACGTTCAGGTACGGGTCGAGCTTCTGCATCGTGACCCGCAGACCACGCGCCTTGAGGAGCGCACCCAGGCTGGAGGCCGTCAGGCCCTTGCCGAGGGAGGAGGCGACACCCCCGGTGACGAAGATGTGCTTGGTCGTCGTGGATTTGGGCGTCATGGCCAAGAGGGGGCTCCCGTGGTCGCGGTCTGGAATGCGTACCGGCTTGCCTGGTCCGGAGATTTCCGGGGGTGCCGTCGCTGCGGTTCGGGGGCTTCGACTGCTTGCAGAAGCGCACCGGTCCACGGGCTACCAGGGTAACAGCGAGTGGGCGAGGCTGCTTCCGGCCACGCTCCGCACATGCCTCACCACAGCATCACCGAAGCCTCACCCATCGCTCACCCTTTCGGCCCACTCTCGTTGCCGGGACCGGCGCGCGGATCACCGCGCTGCGTCGTATCCTGCTCGGACACTCGCTGCCGAGCCAGGCCGGCAAACGGCACTACCCCCGCCCGTTACTCCCGGAACAAGAGCTCGTCAGTTCGTTCTTACGACGACGTACCAACACGAACCCTTGACCGCAGAGACCGCAGAGCGATCGCCCTTCCGGGGGCGTACGTGGCCGTTCGACTGGAGATGCACGTGGCCGGGCGCATCGAGGACTACGCACTCATCGGAGACATGCAGACCGCAGCCCTGGTCTGCCGGGACGGAACAGTCGACTGGCTGTGCCTCCCACGCTTCGACTCGCATGCCATTTTCGCCGGCCTGCTGGGCACGGAGGAACACGGCTTCTGGCGGCTGGGACCGGCGCATTCCGCGGAAGCCGGGCCGCCGGCAGCGGCGCGCCGGACGTACCGCGGCGATTCACTGATCCTCGAATCCGAGTGGGACACCCCCCGCGGCACGGTCCGCGTGACCGATTTCATGCCGCCGCGTGACGGCGCGCCGCAGCTGATCCGGATCGTGGAGGGCATCAGCGGCCGCGTCCCGATGCGCTCGGCGCTGCGCATGCGTTTCTCCTACGGGCGGATCGTGCCGTGGGTGCACAAGGTCGACGGCCGTACGGTCGCGGTCGCGGGCCCCGACTCCGTGTGGCTCGACTCGTCCGCGGAGACGTACGGCAAGGACCTGACGACGTACTCCGACTTCACGGTGGCGCCGGGTGACCGGATCGCGTTCACCCTCTCGTGGCAGCCCTCGCACCAGAAGCCGCCGGCCCTCCCCGACCCGGAGGGGTCCCTTGAGGCGACGGAGGAGTTCTGGGGCGAGTGGGTCGAGCACTGTACGTACCACGGGCCCTACCGCGAGGCCGTGGTCCGTTCACTGATCACGCTCAAGGCCCTGACGTACGCGCCGACCGGCGGCATCGTCGCCGCGCCGACGACGTCGCTGCCGGAGGAGATCGGCGGTGTCCGTAACTGGGACTACCGCTACACGTGGCTGCGCGACGCCGCGATCACCCTCTCCTCCATGCTCCGCACCGGCTACCGCGAGGAGGCCCGCGCCTGGCGCGACTGGCTGCTGCGCGCGGTCGCGGGCGACCCGGAGAACCTGCAGATCATGTACGGGATCGCGGGCGAACGTGAGCTGGGCGAAGCGGAGCTCGACTGGCTGCCCGGCTACGAGAACTCGGCGCCGGTACGGGTCGGCAACGGCGCGGCGCACCAGCTCCAGCTGGACGTCTACGGCGAGGTCACCGAGGCGCTGCACCTGGCGCACATGACGGGCCTGACCCGCAACGACTACGCGTCCCTGCTCCAGCTCAAGCTGATCCGCTACCTGGAGAAGCACTGGGACGAGCCGGACGAGGGCATCTGGGAGGTGCGCGGGCCGCGCCGGCACTTCGTTCACTCGAAGGTGATGGCGTGGGTCGCCGTGGACCGCACGATCAAGCTCATCGAGTCGGGTGACGCGGACGGGCCGCTGGAGAAGTGGCGCGAACTGCGCGACGACATCCACCGGGACGTGTGCGAGCGGGGCTACGACAAGGAGCGCAACACGTTCACGCAGTCGTACGGCTCGAAGGAGCTGGACGCCTCGCTGCTCCTGATCCCGCAGATGGGCTTCCTGCCGCCCGACGACAAGCGCGTCATCGGCACGATCGAGGCGATCCAGCGGGAGCTCTCGACGCCGGACGGGTTCATCCTGCGTTACCCGACGACGGGCGAGGACGCGGGCGTCGACGGCCTGGAGGGCGACGAGGGCGCGTTCCTCGCCTGTTCGTTCTGGATGGCCGACGACCTCGCGATGATCGGCCGCGTGGACGAGGCCCGCACGCTCTTCGAGAAGCTCCTGTCGCTGCGCAACGACCTGGGGCTGCTCGCGGAGGAGTGGGACTCGCGTCTGCAGCGCCAGGTCGGCAACTTCCCGCAGGCGTTCAGCCACGTGCCCCTGATCGACACGGCACTGCGGCTGACGGCCTCGGGGGCGTACGGCGGCTAGAGCCCTTTCGTTCGGATCAGGCCTGATCCAGCCGGATCAGGCCTGATCCGGCCAGGCTCCCTGATCACCTTTCCGGCGGCGCGCTCCCCCTGCGGACGCGCCGCCGGCGGCGTCAACCGCGTCCTGCCCGGTGGCCGGAGGTTTTCCCGGAACGTGCGCGCAGGTAGCGTCCGCACCATGGACACTCAGGCCCCCCACAGCAGCGCGCCCGGCACCCAGGGCGGCATCACCGTGCAGCGGGCCCTGGAACTGCCGGGTCTGCGCAGCGGGCTCCCGGAAGTGGTGGCGGGCGGTGACCGGCTGCAGCGCACCGTGCGCTGGGTGCACGCGGGCGAGGTGCCCAACATCGCCTCGCTCCTCAAGGGCGGCGAGCTGCTCCTGACCACCGGGTTCGGCATCGGTACGCGCCCCGCCGAGCAGCGGGCCTTCGTCCGCAAGCTCGCCGACCGCGGCATCTCCGCGCTCGTCATCGAGCTGGGCCAGCGCTTCGCGCGGCTGCCGGCCGCGCTGGTGGAGACCGCGCGCACGGCCGGCCTCCCGCTGGTGCAGCTGCACCGCGAGGTGCCGTTCGTGACGGTCACCGAGGAGGTCCACACCGAGATCGTCAACGGGCACTACGCGCTCCTCCAGCGCGCCGAGGAGGTGCACCGGCGCTGCACGGAGGCCCTGCTCGGCGGCGGCGGAGTGCCCCAAGTCCTGCGCATCCTCGCGGAGTTCAGCGGTAACCCGGTGTTCCTGGAGACGGCCGACGGGCAGCTCCTGTACGCGGCCGGGGGTGAGCCCGAGGTCGCCGACCCGCTCCAGGTGTGGGAGGGGATGCGCGGCCGTCCCGCCGATCGGGACGAGCCGCCGGCAGGGGCTGTGCTCGTCGACGTGCCGGGCGGCGGACCCGGCACCGGGTCCGTGCGGGCGCGCCTCGTCCTGCTGCCGGTCGCGGCCCCGCTGGCGCCCGTGCACCGGATCGCGGCGGAGCGGGCGGCGAGCAGCCTCGCCGTCGTGCTGATGCAGGCCCGCCAGGAGGAGGAGCTGGCGGCGCGCGGCCGTGGCGACTTCCTCACGGATCTCGCGGAGGGCCGGATCACGCCCGACGACGCCCCGGCGCAGGCGCGCGTCCTCGGGTTCAAGCCGTGCGGGCAGGGGCCGCTGCTGCCGGTCGTGATGCGGCTGCCCGAGGCGTCGGTGGGCTCGGTGGGCCTCTCCCCCGGCGGCGGCTGGGCGGTCCTCGCGCGGGCGGTCGCCGAGGAGCTGGCCGCGGTGGGCGTTCCGGTCCTGCTGGGCGTACGGCCCGTCGAGGGGCGCGTCCCGCTGCTGCTCGGGCTGCGGTCGGACTCGGAGCGCACGGCGGTCGCGGACCGGGTGGCGGCCGCGCTGCGGGCCGGGGTCGAGCGGGCGGGCATGCAGCGCGCCGGGACGCAGCCGCCGGTCGTCGTGGTCGGCGGCGCGGGTGGCTGGGCCGCGGCGGCGGCCGGCCTGCGGCACGCGGCCGAGACGGCCACGGCGGCGCAGGGCCTGTCGGACCGGCCCTGGTACGACGCGCGGCGTCTCGACATCGATCTGCTGCTGTGGCGGCTGCGGGACCATCCGGACCTGGCGGCGTTCGTGGAGCGCGCGATCGGCCCCCTCCAGGCCCACGACCGCCGCGCCAAGCCCCCGCTGCTTCCCACGCTCCAGACGTATCTGGCGCACGCGGGCCGCAAGGCGGAGACCGCCCGCGAGCTCCATCTGAACCGCCAGACCCTGTACAACCGCCTGGCCCGCATAGGGGAGTTGCTCGGTACGGACCTCGACGACCCGCAGACGGTGCTCGCGTTGAGCCTTGCGCTGCGGGCGCGCAGGCACGTGGGGTGAGGCATCCTGCCGGGGCGCGTGAGGCCGAAGCGGCTCAGCCCGCCGGCCGCGCCCCCGTCAACTCGTCGTAGACACTGAGCACTTGGGCCACCGTCTCGTCCTCCGTGGGCCACGACGCCGCCTGTACGGTGCCGCGCTCCCTGAGTTGGTCACGACGTGCGGAGTCGGACAGCAGGCGCGTCACGGTGTCGGCGAGGGCGCGCGCGTCGCCGTAAGGGACCAGTTCCGCAGCGTCGCCCACGAGTTCGGGAATGCCGCCGACGTCCGTCGCGACGAGCGGCACGCGCGCGTGGAGCGCCTCCTGCGCGAGGATCGACCGGGACTCCCAACTGCTGGTCAGCAGAGCCACATCGGCGGACGCGAGCAGCTCGGAGACGTCGTCACGGCGCCCCACGAGCCGTACGGGCAGCTGCTCGCTCTCGATGCGGTGCTGGAGCGCTCCCCGCTCCGGCCCCTCCCCCGCGATGACGAGCAGCGGCACGGGATCGAGGTGGCGCCAGGCGCGCGCGGCATCCAGCAGCGTCCCGTAGCCGCGGTGCTTCACGAGACTGCCGACAGCCATCAGCAACGGCCGGTCCACAGAGCCGAGTTCGGCCCGTGACTTGTGCCGCAGGCGCTCCGGGTCCTCGGGTCCCTCGGGCCCTGGCACCGGCGCGGCTTCCGCTGCATCGGGGCGACGCGGCGGCGGGAAGGCGACCGCGGCCAGCCTGGCGTCGCGGGCGCCGCGGAGGCGGGCCCGCTCGACGAGGTCCGACGAGGCGCCGAGGACCACGGACGCAGACCTGGCCACGCGTCGTTCGAGCAGGCGCAGCAGGTGGGCGCGGGCGCCCTCGGCGTGGGAGCGGGTGTGCCAGGTGACGACGAGGGGCGTGGTCCTGCCGCTGAGCGCGAGGGACGCACGCAGCGCGGCGTGCAGCCCGTGCGCGTGGACGAGGTCGGCGTCGGCGCAGGCGAGCCGGAGCGCCGCGACGGACCCGGGGTCGCTGCTGCGGGGCACCGCGACGTGCTGGGCGCCGACGTCCGCGAAGCCGTAGGCGTGCGCGGCCTCGATGGGGGCGCACACCGTGACGCGTACTCCCCTGGCGACGAGCCCGGCGGCCAGCGACCTGACGTGCGTGCTGCTTCCGGCGCTTTTGCCGCCCAGCACTTGCACGGTGCGAAGCGGCGACTGGCCGTGCGCTGGCTGGCTGCTCACGCGACTCACGTGGCCGGGGCTCCTGGGTCGGTCGGTGCGGAATGCGCGGGGCTGTCGCGCCGTAACGGTCTGGGCCAAGGATGCCAGCCCGTACCGGCGTTCCGGCACCGGCCCGGAGTCCCGACCGTGTCGGAATGGGCAACACGTCGTACGGGATCACTCACACGCGTGAATTCAGGTGTGTCGGACTGACTCCGCGCCACGGGCCAGTGCGGTCACTTTGTCCCCGTATGCCGCCGCGAGGACCAGTCCGGCCGCGTGCGCGAGGAGTCCGGCGCGCGCGTTCCCCGCGACGACGGCGACGCCGAGCGCCGCACCGAGGGCGTGCGCCCCGGTGTCGCCGATCATGGTGCGCCCGTCGAGGTCCTCCGGCAGGACGGCGGCGACGGCACCCATGGGGGCCGCGGCGAGGGCCCCCTTGAGCAGTCCGGGCGCCCCGAGCGCGAGCACGGCCGCGGCCGCCCGTCCGGGCCGTACGTCCACCAGGTTCACGAAGTGGGCCGCGCCCGCGATCACGACACCGGCGAGCGCCTTGTCCACGATCCGTTCCTCGAGCAACGCGCCGGCGGCGAGCCCGGCCGCGGAGATGCCGATCAACTTCACGGCCCCACTGGTAAGTTCACCGTCGCGCAGCGCCGACAGATGGGCCCGGAAGCCGCTGCGCGGGTCACCGGCGCCCGCCACGTCGTCGTACGCGCCGCACGCCCCGGCGGCGAGCACGGCCAGGACGGCTGCCCCGCGCCGGCGCCCCGAGGTGGCCGCGGCCGCACCGGCGACGGCCCCGGCCACGACGGCCGGCCCGGCGCACAGGTCGACCGCCCGGCCCGCGAAGTTCGTCCGCTCCCACAGGGCCGGCCCACCCGGCCTGGCCCGCCGCAGCGCCGCATACCCGGCGCGGGCCACGACGGCACCGGCCGCGAGAGCCGCGAACCGGCCCACCACACGCTTGTCCATACTCTTGCCCACACGCTTGTCCATGGCCGGTCACGCGTCCGCTCGGGCGGTGGCGAGCAGTTCCTCCGCGTGCGCCCGCGCCGTCTCGGAGTCCTCCTGGCCCGCCAGCATCCGGGACAGCTCACGGATCCGGTCCTCGCCCTCCAGGACGGTGACACCGGACCGCGTCACGGTCCCGTCGTTCGTCTTCTCGACCAGGAGCTGCCGGTCGGCGAACGCCGCCACCTGCGGAAGGTGCGTGACGACCACGACCTGCGCCGACTTGGCGAGCTTGGCGAGCCGTCTGCCGATCTCCACGGCCGCCTTGCCGCCGACGCCCGCGTCGACCTCGTCGAACAGATACGTGGGCACGGGATCGGTCCCGGCGAACACGACCTCCACGGCGAGCATCACGCGGGACAGCTCACCGCCCGAGGCCCCCTTGGCGATCGGCCGCGGCGGGGCGCCGGGGTGCGGGGCGAGCAGCAGCTCGACCTCGTCCACGCCGGAGGGGCCGTAGGCGACGGTGCGCCCGTCGAGTTCGACGCCGTCCGGGTCGTCGGTGCGGCGGATGTCGAAGGACACACGCGCGTGGGGCATGGCGAGCGAGGCCAGCTCCTGGGTGACGGCGGCTGCGAAGCGCGCCGCCGCCTCGGTGCGGGCGTCCGTCAACGCCTGCGCCAGGGCACCCAGTTCACCGCGCAGGCCGTCCCGCTCGGCGGTCAGCTCACCGATCCGGTCGTCGTCGCCGTCGAGTTCGAGCAGTCGCGCGGAGCCCTGCTCGGCCCAGGCGAGGACCGCGTCGATCGTCTCACCGTACTTGCGCGTGAGCTGCGTCAGCGCGGCCCGCCGCTCCTCGACCGCGGCGAGCCGCAGCGGGTCGGCGTCCAGGTCGTCGGCGTATCCGGCGAGTTCCCCCGCCACGTCGGACAGGAGGATGCCGATCTCGCCGATCCGGTCGGCGAGCGCGGACAGGGCCGGGTCGTGGGAACGCACGGCTTCGAGTGCCCGGTTGGCGCCGCCCACGAGCGTCGTCGCGTCGACGCCCTCGGGGTCCTCGGGGTTGCCCGCGAGCGCGGCGTGCGCGGAGGAGGCGGCCGAGGCGAGCGCCTCCGCGTGACCGAGCCGCTCGGCCTCCGCCGACAGCTCGACGTCCTCGCCGGCGCGCGGCTCGACGGCCGCGATCTCGTCGAGTCCGAAGCGCAGCAGATCGGCTTCCTGGGCGCGTTCACGCGCGCGCGTGACGATGGTGTCGAGCTCGGCGCTGACGGCCCGCAGCCGGCGGTACGCGGCCTGGTACTTGGCGAGCGGCCCGGCGACCGCGTCGCCCGCGTACCGGTCGAGAGCACCCCGCTGCCGGGACAGCTTGAGCAGCCCCTGCTGATCGGTCTGGCCGTGCACGGCGACGAGTTCGTCGGCGAGCTCCGTCAGCATGCCCACCGGCACCGAACGCCCGCCGAGGTGCGCCCGGGAGCGCCCCTCCGCCGAGACGGTACGGCTGATGAGCAGCGCCCCGTCGTCGAGTTCGGCACCCGCCTCCTGGGCGCGCACGATGGCCGCCGTGCCCTCGGGCACGGTGATCCGGCCCTCGACGACCGCCGCCTTGGCTCCGATCCGTACGAGGGCGGGGTCCGCGCGCCCGCCGAGCAGCAGGCCGAGGCTCGTGACCACCATCGTCTTGCCCGCACCGGTCTCGCCGGTCACGGCGGTGAATCCCGGTGACAGCTCGACCACCGCGTCGTCGATGACTCCGAGCGACCGTATCCGCATCTCCTCCAACACGGACACGACCTTACGAGGTCGGGGGCCCTGTGTGCGACGGGCCCTGCCCCGCTTCCCGCCCCACGGTCCGAATCCGCAGGTCGTGGGCGGCTGCGCCGGGCCCTTTTGTCATCCGTTGTCACCCGCCAGGGTGGGGATATCCCCCTGCCGGAGCGGATGCCCGCCGTATGGTGCCCGCGCCCCGCGCGCCCGCACCCTGGATCGCATGACTACCGGACTGGCCCGGGCAGCGCTGACCGCACACCGGCCCGCCTTCGTCGGCACGGCCGTCGCCGCGCTGTTCGCGGCGACGGTGGTGAGCGCGTCGACGACCGTGCTGCTCGCCACGAGCACCGACGGACTGCCGCCCGGCGCGCGCCACCGCATCACGGAGAACGGCGTCGGCGACATCGCGGCCGTTCTCCTCATCGGTTCGATCTACATGTCGATTTTTGTGGTCGTCTCGACGATGGGTACCGCCGTCACGCAGCAGCACCGCGAGCTCGCCCTCGTGCGCGCCATTGGGGCCCGCCCCCGTCAGGTGCGCCGCGCGGTGGCGAGGCAGGCCCTCGCCGCGTCCGTCCCCGCGGCGCTCGCGGGCTTCGCGGCCGGCGGGCTGCTCGCCAGGGCCTGGTTCTCCGGCATGGTCACGCACGGTCTGATTCCGCCGGGGGCGCAGTTCCGCTTCAGCTGGGTCGCGCTGCCGGTCTGTCTCGGGGCCGCCGTGGTGACGTCGACCGTCGCCGCGCTGCTCTCGTCGCTGCGGTTCTCTCTTCTGCGGCCCGCCCACGCCCTGTCCGAGGCGGCGGCGGGCAGGCGGCGCCTCGGCCTGCTCAGGGCGCCGCTCGGCCTGGTCGCGGTGGCCGGGGCGTGCTTCCTCTCGGTGCTGCTGTCCCGGCAGGATGCCGAGGAGGCGGGCCAGGGTGCGTTCCTCGTCCTGATCCTGTTCTGCGTGGGAGTGGGCCTGCTCGGACCGCGCATCGTGGGCCCCGCGGCCTGGCTGGTCTCGGCGCTCGTGGGCCGCTTCGGCGCGAGTGCGCGGCTCGCGATGCTCAACGTCCGCTCGCAGCCCCGCCGCTTCTCGGCCGCCGTCGTCCCGCTCGTCCTCGTCGTCGGCTTCGGCCTCACCAAGGTCACGCTGCACACGACGGCGCAGCACCGCACGGGCTCGGCGGGCAGCACCGGCGAAGTGTGGCTCGACTACATGGGTACGGCGCTGTACGCGGGGTTCGCCGCCATCGCCGCGGCCAACACGCTCGCCATGATCTCGTTCGAGCGGCGCCGGGACGTGGCCCTGCTTCGGGTCGTCGGCACCCAGCGCGGCCAGGTGCGCTCCATGGCCGCGTGGGAGGCCGTCGTCGTCGCCGGTACGGCGCTGCTGCTCGGCGCCCTGATCGCGCTCGTCACGCTGGCGCCGATCCTCGACACGGCGTTCGGCTCCCCGGTGCCGTACGTCCCCTGGACACTGGCCGCCGGGACGGTCGCGGGCACGCTCCTGCTGACGCTGCTCGCGACCGGTGTCCCGGTGCGGTCGGTGATGCGCCGCAGCGCAATCACGGTCGTACGGACGTGATCACGGTCGTACGACCGTGATCACCCACGTACTCGGTGAGGCTTCCCGCTCAGTGCGGCTTCCCGCGCCAGCCGGAGACGGGCAGCGCGAACTTGGCGACAAGCCGGTCCGTGAACGAGGCGTGATGCAGCCGCGCGAGCCGCACCGGCACCGCCCCGCGCCGCACCTCGACGCGCGCGCCCGCGGGCAGTTCCACGGTCCGCCGCCCGTCGCACCACAGCACGCCCTGCGGAGTGTGCTGCTGCACCTCGACGGCGAGCACCGAGTCCGGAGACGTCACCAGCGGCTTGGCGAACAGGGCGTGCGCGCTGATCGGCACCATGAGGAGCGCCTCGACCTCGGGCCACACCACGGGACCGCCGGCCGAGAACGCGTAGGCCGTGGAGCCGGTGGGCGTCGCACACACGATGCCGTCGCAGCCGAAGCCGGTGACGGGACGCCCGTCGATCTCCAGGACGACCTCGAGCATCCGCTCGGCCGACATCTTCTGCACGGCGGCCTCGTTGAGCGCCCAGTCGCGGTGCACGACATCGCCGTTGCTGTGCACGACGACGTCGATGGTCATGCGCTCCTCGACCTCGTACGCCTTGGTGACGACGCGGTCGACCACCTTGTCGAGGTCGTCGCGCTCGGCCTCGGCGAGGAAGCCGACGCGGCCGAGGTTGACTCCGAGCATCGGGACGCCGGAGGCGCGGGCGAACTCGGCGCCGCGCAGCAGCGTCCCGTCACCGCCGAGGACGACGAGCAGCTCACAGGCGTCGAGGCACTCGGGGGTCGCCTCCTTCACGAGCTCCACCGACGGCGGGAGCGGCAGGTCCGCCGCCTCCGACTCCAGGACCCGTACGCCGATGCCGCAGCGCAGCAGGCCCTCGACGACGAGTTCGGCACTCCGGATGGCGGCGGGCCGCCCGGTGTGCGCGAGCAGGAAAACAGTTCGAGCTCGAGTCTGTGTCAACACGGCCCCTCCGCCACTGCACGGTCGACATCCGCCGGGTCGAGTGCGGGCGCACCGGCGCGGAGCCACAGAAAATACTCGACGTTTCCGGACGGCCCGGGCAGCGGGCTCGCCGTCACACCCCGTACGCCGAGGCCGAGTTCGAACGCCTGCCGGGCCACCGTGCGCACCGTCTCGGCCCGCAGTTCCGGGCTGCGCACGACACCGCCGCTGCCGAGCCGCTCCTTGCCGATCTCGAACTGCGGCTTCACCATGAGCACCAGGTCCGCGTCGGGCGCCGCGCACCGCGCGAGGGCGGGCAGCACCAGGCCGAGCGGGATGAAGGACAGGTCACCGACGACCAGGTCCACGGGTTTTCCGTCGATCGCCTCCAGCGTCAACTCGCGTACGTTCGTACGGTCCTTGACGGTGACGCGGTCATCGCTCTGCAGCGACCAGGCGAGCTGTCCGTACCCGACGTCGACGGCGACGACATGGGCGACGCCGGCCCTCAGCAGTACGTCGGTGAAGCCGCCCGTGGACGCCCCCGCGTCGAGCGCGCGGCGCCCCTCGACGGCGAGCCCCTGCGGCACGAAGGCCGCGAGGGCGCCGGCGAGCTTGTGGCCGCCGCGCGAGACGTAGTCGGGGTCGCTGTCGTCCTGCGTGACCACAATGGCGGCGGCCGTCTCCACCTGCGTGGCGGGCTTGGTCGCGGTGGTCTTGCCGACCGTGACGCGCCCCGCGGCGATCAGCTGGCTCGCATGCTCGCGCGAGCGGGCGAGCTTCCGGCGGACGAGCTCGGCGTCGAGGCGGCGTCGTGCCACTCCTGCCACGTTCGGTTCAGCTCCTGTGTCGGTTCGGGGGTGCGGGCTCGGGGCGTGCGTCCAGCGCGGTCAACGCGTCACGCAGGCCCCGGTGTACATCCTCGTACACCTCGATGTGCCCGTCGGCAGGGAGGTGGTCGACGTCGGCCAGCCGGTCGAGCCCGGCGTCCACGTCCGCGTTGCCGGTGGGGGTGCGCGTGACGCCCAGGGGAGCCGGGGCCGCCGGCTCGTACGACGGTTCGTCCCGGACCTCCGGGGCCCCGGCCGCCTGGTCCGGCACCTGGTCGGGGTCCGGATGAGAGTCGTTCATGCCTCGACGCTACCGCGTAGCACTGGGGTACGGTCGACCGCGATGGCGACGACGCAGGAGTGCCGTGCCGCACTCGACAAACTCTCGGACAATCTGGCGGGCGCGGAGGGCGGGGTACGCAGTGCTGCTGCGCTCGACCGCTCTCTGAGCTGCCATGTCACGGACCTCGGGATCACGTTCACGGGCCGGCTCGAGAACGGCCGGATCGAGGTCCTCGACACGGTCGACGGGCCGCCGCCGGACCGGGCGCAGATCCGGCTCGCGATGACCGGCGACGACCTGGTCGCGATGGTCGACGGCCGGCTGAACTTCGCGCGGGCCTGGGCCTCCGGCCGGATCCGGCTGGAGGCCGGCTTCCGCGACCTGCTGCGGCTCAGGACGCTGCTTTGACCACCGCCTTCGCGGGCGCCTCCGTGTCCCGGACCGGGGCCTTCCTGGCCTTGCGGGCGGCCGGCACCACCAGCGGAGTACCGGTCTCCGGATCGTCGATGACCTGGCACTTCATCCCGAAGAGCCGCTCGACGAGGTCTGCGGTGACGATGTCGCCCGGCGCTCCCTCGGCGATGACCTCGCCACCGCGCAGGGCGATCAGGTGGGTGGCATAGCGGGCCGCGTGATTCAGGTCGTGCAGGACCGCGACCAGCGTCCGCCCCTGCTCCTCGTGCAGCTCCGCGCACAGGTCGAGCACGTCGATCTGGTGCTGGATGTCGAGATACGTGGTCGGCTCGTCGAGGAGGAGCAGCGGGGTCTGCTGGGCGAGCGCCATCGCGATCCATACGCGCTGTCGCTGTCCGCCGGACAGTTCGTCGACAAAGCGATCGGCGAGTTCGGCGACTCCGGTGGCGGCCATCGACTCCTGCACGATGCGCTCGTCCTCGCTGGACCACTGGCGCAGCAGGCCCTGGTGGGGGTAGCGGCCGCGGGAGACGAGGTCGCCGACGGTGATGCCGTCGGGCGCGATCGACGACTGGGGCAGGAGCCCGAGCGTGCGCGCCACTTTCTTCGCCGGCATCGACTGGATGGCCTGCCCGTCGAGGAGCACCCGGCCCGCCGAGGGCTTCAGCATCCGGGACAGCGCGCGCAGCAGCGTGGACTTGCCGCAGGCGTTCGGGCCGACGATCACGGTGAAGGAGTTGTCGGGGATCTCGACCGAGAGCTCCGACGCGATCACGCGCTGGTCGTAGCCCAGGGTGACGTTCTCGGCGGACAGTCGGTTCACGGGGTTGCTCCTCCGGTTGTTGCTCTGGCTGGGGTTCCTGTCGCTCATATCCGGCCGGCCTTCCGCTCGGAGACCAGGAGCCACAGCAGGTAGACACCGCCGACGACTCCGGTGACCACTCCGACGGGCAGCTGGCCGGCGCCGAAGGTGCGCTGCGAGATCCAGTCGGCGGTGACGAGCAGGGCCGCGCCCATGCACATGGACGCCGCGATGTTCGGGCCGGGCGAGCGCGTCAGCCGCCTGGCCAGCTGGGGGGCGGTCAGCGCGACGAATCCGACGGGCCCCGCGGCGGCGGTGGCCGCGGCGGTGAGCAGCACGGCGGCCACGAGCAGGACGAGCCGCGTCCGCTCGACCCGCACCCCGAGCGCGTTCGCCACGTCGTCGCCCATCTCCAGCATGCGCAGCGGACGCGCGTACGTGAGGACGACGGGCACGAGGACGGCACACAGGGCGAGCAGCGGCCAGACCTGCTTCCAGTCGCGGCCGTCGAGGGATCCCGTCATCCAGACCGTCGCGCGGGCGGCGTCGACGATGTCGGCCTTGGTCAGCAGATAGCCGTTGACCGCGGTCATGATGGCGGACATTCCGATGCCGACCAGGACGAGCCGGTATCCGTGCACGCCGCGCTTCCAGGCGAGCAGGTAGATGCCGAACCCGGTGACCAGACCGCCGACGAGCGCCCCGAGCGCGACCTGGGCCGCGCTCCCGGAGAACAGCACGATCATGACGAGCGCACCGGCCGTGGAGCCCTGCCCGAGGCCCAGAATGTCCGGACTGCCCAGCGGATTACGGGAGATGGCCTGGAAGAGCGCGCCCCCGAGCGCGAGCGCCGCGCCCACGAGGAGGCCCACGAGGACCCTGGGCAGCCGCAGGTCGTTGACGATGATCTCCTGACCCGGGTCACCGTTGCCGAGCAGCGTACGGACCACGTCGGGGGCCGAGATGGGGAAGTCGCCGGTGCCGATCAGCGCGACGCTCGCGGCGAGCGCGGCGCACAGCAGCGCGAGGACGACCACGAACGCGCGGAAGTCGAGGCGCAGGGAGATCCCGCCCCGGGTACGGATCGCCTTCACAGCTGGGTGACCTTCCGCCGGCGCACGAGGTAGATGAAGACCGGGCCGCCGATGATCGCGGTGACGATGCCGACCTGGACCTCGGCGGGCCGCGCGACGAGCCGGCCGACGACGTCCGCGCCGAGCAGCAGCACGGGAGACAGGACGGCCGAGAACGGCAGGATCCAGCGCAGGTCGGGGCCGGTGAAGGAGCGCACGACGTGCGGCACCATCAGGCCGACGAACACGATGGGCCCGCAGGCGGCGGTCGCCGCGCCGCACAGCAGCGTGGCGGCCGCCATGGACAGCGCGCGGGTTCTGTTCAGGTTCGCGCCGAGGGCGCGGGCCGTGTCATCGCCCATCGCCATGGCGTTGAGCGGCCGCGCGAGCGCGAGGGCCAGCACCGAGCCGACTGCGATGAACGGCAGCACCTGCCGGATGGTCGACATGTCGGCGGAGACGAGCGAACCCACCGTCCAGAAGCGCATCTTGCCGAGCGCAGCGTCGTCCATGATCATCACCGCCTGGACATAACCGTAGAGCGCGGCACTGATGGCGGTCCCGGCGAGCGCGAGCCGCACCGGCGTCGCGTTGCGGGTCCCCCCGAGGACGTAGACGAGAACGCCCACGGCCGCGGCTCCGAGGAAGGCGAACCACACATAGCCCGTCAGCGAGGTGACGCCGAAGAAGCTGACGGCGGTGACGACGGCCGCCGAGGCGCCCATGTTGATACCGAGGAGTCCGGGGTCGGCCAGCGGGTTGCGGGTCAGCGCCTGGAGGACCGCACCGGAGAGCCCGAGCGCGGTACCGGCGAGAAGCCCGAGCAGCGTACGCGCGAGCCGCTCGCCCACCACGACGTCACTGAACGTCCCGGTGTCCTCGAACAGGCCGTGCCACACCTGGTCCACGGACAGGGATTTCGCCCCGATCGCGATGCTCACGACCAGGAGCACGAGCAGTACGACGACGGCTCCGAGGAGCCCGACCGTACGTATCGCCCGGCGGTTCGGGGGCGCGGCAGCAGTGTCCGCGCGCTGTTCGGGGGGACTGTCGACCAACACGAGGTTAGGTTAGCCTACCCTCCCCGCCCTCTTCGAGGTCGCTACCGGCATCGCTGCGGGCGGGCGTCACTCACGACGGGTGATGCGCGGGAAGGCGCGGGGAAGCGCAAGGAAGCCCGGACAGGCGCAGGAGGCCCGGGGAATCCGCACCCGCCGGGACGCCTCCCCGCCCGCGCCGTCTCAAGCCCTCAGCCGCGCCGCGCCTTCGCGTCGCCTCAAACCCCCAGCCGCGCCAGCGCCTTCGCACCGCTGAGCTCGCAGGTCCCGTCCCCGGCCGCCGTCCACGCCGCCGCGCACAGGGCCCTCAGCCCGTCGATCGCCTCGCCTTCCCCCTCCAGCTCAAGATGCTCGTCGCCCGCGGTCGCGACCCAGCCGCCGCACGCGAACCCGTTCCCCTGCGCCACGACGTCCGGCTGCCCGGTGAGCAGGCCCCGCAGGTCGACGTCGACATACGTGGGCCGGTGCTGGGGCGGCGCGGCGAGCAGCTGCGCGCCGTCGGTGACGCCGGTCAGGACGAGCAGCGAATCCACTTCTCCGTTGAACGCGCCCTCGATGTCCGTGTCGAGCCGGTCCCCGATCACCAACGGCCGCTCCGCGCCGGTACGCAGGATCGTCTCGCGGTGCATGGGAGGCAGCGGCTTACCGGCCACCTGCGGCTGCGCACCCGTCGCGATCCGGACGACCTCGACCGCCGCGCCGTTGCCCGGAGCGATGCCGCGCGCGCTCGGAATGGTCAGGTCCGTATTGGACGCGAACCACGGCACACCGCGCGCGATCGCGTAACAGGCCTCCGCGAACCGCCCCCAGGCCATGTCCGGCCCGCCGTACCCCTGCACCACCGCCACCGGCTCGTCGTCGGCCGAGTCCACCGGCTCGAGCCCGCGCTCTCTCAGCGCGACCCGCAGCCCCTCTCCGCCGATCACCAACACCCGTGACCCGTCCGGCACTTGCTCACTGATCAGCCGCGCCACGGCCTGCGCCGACGTGATGACGTCCGCCGCGTCCGTCGGAATCCCCAGCTCCGTCAGGTGCTCGGCGACGGCGTCCGGCGTACGCAGCGCGTTGTTCGTGACGTACGCGAGGCCCATGCCCGCCCGCCGCGCCACGGCGAGTGACTCGGGGGCGTGCGCGATGGCGTCACCGCCCGCGTACACCACCCCGTCGAGGTCGAGCAGCGCCGTGTCGTACGCCTCGTTCAGCGCCCGCTCGCTGCCTTCGGGCCGCGTCCTGACGATCTGGCTCATTACACATCGCTCCTCGTTCGATCCCACTCCCCGATCATCGCTCATGCCACTGACACACATACGATGCAGCAATGAACTCTGCAGGTCCCCCAGGTCCGACCGGCAGCGACGGCCTCGACCTGATCCCGTTCAGGGGTGTGCGGTACGTCCCCGAGCGCGTGGGCAGCCTCGCCGCCGTGACGTCACCGCCCTACGACGTGGTCGTCCGCCCCGACGGTCTGCTCCACCTGGAGTCCGCGGACCCGCACAACATCGTCCGCCTGATCCTCCCGCAGGCCGTCTCCCCGGACACCCGCAACGCCCTCGCTGCCGACACGCTGCGCCGCTGGCTGTCCGAGGGCATCCTGGCCCCCGACGAGATCCCCGGGCTGTACGTCTACGAGCAGCGCGGCGGCGACCATCTCCAGCGCGGCGTCATCGGTGCCCTGCGCCTGTCCGAACCGTCCGAAGGGGTCGTCCTGCCCCACGAGGACGTCATGCCGCACGTGGTCGCCGACCGCGCGGGCCTGATGCGCGCCACGGCCGCCAACCTCGAACCCCTGCTCCTCACCTACCGCAGCGAGGGCAACGCGACGGGCGCGACCGCGGTCATCGAACGCACGGTCAAGCGCCCCCCGCTCCTCGCGACGACCACGGAGGACGGCTTCGGCCACCGCCTGTGGTCGGTCACCGACCCGGCCGAGCTGGCGGAGATCCGCGCGGACCTCGCCCATCACCAGGCCCTGATCGCGGACGGCCACCACCGCTGGGCGACGTATCTGCGCCTACGTTCCGAACAACCGTCCCCGACCCCGTGGGACTACGGCCTGGTCCTCCTCGTCGACACGGCCCGCTACCCGCTGCGCGTCCGCGCCATCCACCGCCTCCTGCACCGCCTTCCGGTCCCGGACGCCCTGGCCGCGCTGAAGGGCTCCTTCCGCCTGCGCGAAGTCCCCGGCCCGCTGTCGCACGCCCTGGACGCCCTGGCCGACGCGGCCGCCCACGGCAACGCGTTCCTCCTCGCCGGCGCCGGCTCCTTCCACCTCGCGGACGCCCCGTCCCCGGACCTCCTGGCCCGTACGATCCCTGCCGACCGCCCGGAGGCCTGGCGCTCGCTCGACGCGACGGTCCTGCACTCCACGCTCCTCGACCATGTCTGGCGCATCCCCGAGGACGCGCCGGAACACATCGCGTACATCCATGACGCGGCCGCCACCGTGGCGAAGGCGGAACGTGACGGCGGCACGGCGGTCCTCATGCACCCGGTCCGCGAGGAAGTGGTCCGCGACCTCGCGCGGCAGGGCGTGACGATGCCCCGCAAGTCGACGTCCTTCGGGCCGAAGCCGGCGACGGGTCTGGTGCTGCGCACACTCGCCGACTGACCACGAGCTACGCGCGCGTAGGCGCATACGACGAACGGGCGGGACCCCATCGCTGGGATCCCGCCCGTTCGTCATGCTTGGTCATACGCGGCCGGCAGTCAGCCGCTCACACCGCCGAGCTCAGCCCTTGTCGTCCTCGGGCTCGAACTCCTCGTCGTCCTCGTCGTAGAACTCTTCGACGCCCTCTTCGTCCTCGACCCAGGGCTCGTCGTCGTCACCCGCGGGAGCCTTGGCCCCTGCGACGGCGGCGGGTGCCTCGTCCGAGTCCTCCTCGAAGGCGTCGACGAATTCGACCCCGTCCATCTCGGCGAGCCGGTCGGACGCGTCGGTGCTGCCGTCCCGGTCGGACTCGACGGCCTTCGCGAACCACTCGCGCGCCTCGTCCTCACGACCGGCGGCGAGCAGCGCGTCGGCGTACGCGTACCGCAGGCGCGCGGTCCACGGCTGCACGGAGTTCGAAGCGAGCTCGGGGCTCTGCAGCGTCACGATGGCCGCGTCGAGCTGTTCCATGTCACGCCGGGCACCGGCGGCCACGAGCCGCATCTCGACCTGTCCGGCCTTGTCCAGCTTGGCCACCTCGGGCGCACCGGCCATGTCGAGAGCCTTCTCGGGCCGCCCGAGACCGCGCTCGCAGTCCGCCATGACGGGCCACAGCTCGACGTTGCCGGTCATGCGCCGGGCGGCGCGGAACTCGGCGAGCGCCTCGCTGAACTTCTGGTTCGCGTACGCGGCGAAACCGGCGGCCTCGCGCACGGCGGCGACCCTGGAAGCGAGCCGCAGCGCGATCTTCGAATACTCGTAGGCCTGCTCGGGGTCCTCGTCGATCAGCTTGGCGACCATAACCAGGTTCTTGGCGACGTCCTCGGCCAGCCCCTTCGGCAGGCTCTGAAGCTCCTGCCGTACGTCCTTGTCGATCTCGTCGCCGGTGACCTCCTCGGGGATCGGCAGCCGGCGGATGGGCTCGCGGTCGCGGTCACGCTCATCGCGGAAGCGGCCGCCGCCACGGCGGTCGTCCTGCCCACGGTCGTCACGCCCACGGAACCCGCCGGGACGCCCATCACGGTCGTCGCGGCGCGGCCCACGGTCACGGTCGTCGCGGGGACGGTATCCCCCACCTCGACTGTCGTCGCGCCGGAAGCCACCACCGCGATTGTCGTCACGCCGGTCATCACGCCGGTCGTCGCGACGCTCATCACGGCGGAAGCCGGCACCACGGTTGTCATCACGGCGGTCGTCACGGGGACGGTACCCACCGCGGCTGTCGTCACGACGGTCATCGCGACGGAAGGCGGGGCGGTCGCCACCGCGGCTGTCGTCACGACGGTCATCGCGACGGAAGGCGGGGCGGTCGCCACCGGGACGGTCGTCACGACGGGGACCACGGTCACGGTCGTCACGCGGGCGGTAACCGCCACCGCCGCGGCTGTCGCCACCACGGTTGTCACCACCACGGTCGTCACGACGGAAACCGCCACCGCCACGGTTGTCGCCACCACGGTCATCACGACGGAAGCCACCACCGCGGTTGTCATCGCGACGGTCATCGCGCGGACGGTATCCACCGCGGTCGTTGTCACGACGGTCGTCGCGCCGGTTGTCGCCACCACGGTCGTCACGACGGAAGGGAGGACGGTCACTGTCACGACGGGGACCACGGTCACGATCGTCACGCGGGCGGTAACCGCCACCGCCACGGTTGTCCCCGCCACGGCTGTCGCCACCACGGTCATCACGGCGGAAGCCACCGCCGCGGTTGTCCCCACCACGGCTGTCGCCACCACGGTCATCACGACGGAAACCGCC
>NZ_JBWKIS010000019.1:0-174943 GCF_056432625.1 Streptomyces sp. NPDC045026 | reverse complement strand
ACTTCTTCCACGTCGACACGATCACCGGCAGCCGGCTGTACGCGCTGGCGTTCCTCGAACACGGCACCCGCAGACTCCACATCACCGGCGTCACCGCCCACCCCACCGCACAGTGGGCGACCCAGCAGGCGCGCAATCTCGCCGATGACCTGGGCAGCCGCGTCGAGTCGCTGCGCTTCGTGCTCCGCGACCGCGACAGCAAGTACACCGGCTCCTTCGACGCCGTCTTCGAAGCCGAAGGCATGGACGGTGCTGCTCAGCGCACCCCAGGCACCGCGCATGAACGCCCACTGCGAGCGCGTGATCGGCACGATCCGCCGCGAGGCACTCGACCACGTTCTGCTCCTGAACGAGGCCCACGCCCGGCAGGTCCTCGCCGAGTACCAGGACCACTACAACAGACATCGGCCGCACCGATCCCGCGATCAACGACCGCCCGAGGCCCAGGAACAGCCAGCAGTCCTGGATGGTTTCGAGCCCCGCAAGCTCTTGCGCACCCGGATCCTCAGCGGAGCAATCAACGAGTACCGACATGCCGCTTGAACTGCAGCGATGACTTTTCGAGCCCCACAGGCACGGGACGCTCGGGCGCCCGACAGCAGCACGCCGGGCCCTGAAACGGGTGACGCAGGTTCGAATCCTGCCGGGGGGCACCGGCACAAAAGGCCCCGGACCGATCACGGTCCGGGGCCTTTGGCATCCAGTTCTGACATCAACGGGGGCGGTCACTCACGGCCGGGGTGCCTTCTGAGCAGGTCCATGTGGCTCATGGCCTCGCACTGCGTGTCCCGCACGACGTGCATGTACACGCCCATGGTGACGGTGATCTGGCTGTGCTTGGGATGTCCGTCACGACGCGGGGCGCGACTCCGGCCGCGGTGAGGCGCGTGGCCGCACTGTGCCGAGCGTCGTGCGGCCCGATAACTCGGATGCCGGCGGACTGGGCGACGCGCGTGAGGATCAGAAGGAGACGCTGACGCCGGCCTGGTGGTACTGGCCGATGGCGCCCAGGACCTCGTTCTTGGCGGCGTCGACCTGAGCCAGGACCGCCGAGTCGCTGACCGCCGTGGGGCCGACGACGGCGCTGGCGTGCGGGCTCAGGCCGCCGGAGATGTCGTTGAGCTCGGCATCGGAGATCTCTACGGTCTGAACCTGGGGAGCGGAGTTCATAATAACTTTCCCTTCGCATGGGTTTCCGCAAGGGGGAGCGGCCCCGCTGGGGGACGACGGGCCGCGACCGCAGGCGTGCGACATCTGATTCCGCAAACCTTCGCGCGGCCCTGGCGGCGAGAAGGATCAAATCACGGAGCTCGCCGGGCACCCAATCAATCGGCATTCCCACCACCACAGTTGAACGCACCGGCTACCCAGCCGTGCGGGCGTGCACACGAATTGGGGGCAGCTTCTCTACATGTTGCTCGGCTCCGTGAGGTGACCGGTATTGCCACGGTGATTCCGAACGGGACACTCCACACCAACAGAGCACCATTCCTGCAGGCTCTTGTGCAGATCCAACACGCCTCGTGCCGCAGTTGCGCAGTCCATGTGCCGATTTGCTGAAGCCCGACTGTCACCCCACCTCGGGCACTGAACGTCGTCGATCGAAAACAGACCGTGTGCAGTGGAGCGGATCGGCATCGGCCTGGGCGGCCCGCGCACCGCGCTCGTCGGCACCCGGAAGACCGCAGTGAAGCAGTCCGTCGCAACGTGGGCGCCCGGCGCGATACTCCGGCTCGCCGCCGCCCGGCCGGGCGAACGTCTTGCGCGAACGCATGGACGCGACCCGCAACTCCCCCTGGAAGATGCGGGATCCCTGGCGGTCGAAAGCACGGCACGGTGACCTCACACCCGAGTCCTGGCGAGGAACTCTCCCTCGATCAACTCCACTTCGGCCGGTTACGGGCGCGGTCAAGAACGTAAAGACTTCTTCATGAAGGGGCCAGCCCGGCCGGTTCCCCGGCGGCCGTGGGGCCAGGCGAGACGTGATCGTTTCGCCTCAAACCCTGTGCCGTTCGGAGTCTCTACCGGGACGCCGTCCGGGTGATCGTTTCACTGGTGTAGCAGGTGGCGCGGAAGCTGCTCGCAGTCCCGGCGGTGCTGCTACGCCAGGACGTGGCCAAGGATGCGGAATTGCTGGTGCTGCGGCACGAGAACGCGGTGCCGCCAAGGCAGCTCACGAAGCCGGTTCGCTACGAGCTGGCGGATCGACTGTGGTTCGCAGGGCTGTCCTCACTGATCCCCCGGCGCGGTGGGCGCAGGTGTTCCCAGTGGCGCCCACGACGCTGCTGGCGTGGCACCGCAGGCTTGATCGCCCTCAGGTGGGACTACAGCAAGCGCCGGAGCAGGCCCGGTCGACCGTTGCCCGTGAGTGCGGTGAAGACTCTGGTGCCGCAGCTCACCAAGGAGAATCCACGCTGGGGCTGCCGACGGATCCAAGGGGAACTCGTCCGGCTCGGACACCCGGTCGACTCGACGACGATCGGGGAGATCCTCACCGCAGCGGGCATTGACCCAGCTCCACGCCGCAGCGGCCCGACGTGGCGTGAGTTCCTGACCGCGCAAGCCGAGGGCATCATTGCCTGCGACTTCGTCCATATCGACCTGGTCGATCTGCGCCGGGTGTACGCGCTCGTGTTCCTCGAGCACGGCACACGCCGGCTACACATCGCGGGAGTGACTGCCCATCCCACCGGGCCCTGGACGGTGCAAACAGGCGAGAACCCTTGCCGTCGAGTCGGGTATGCGGGCGGACTCGCTGCGTTTCTTGCTCCGAGACCGGGACGCGAAGTACACCGAGCCCTTCGACGCGGGCTTCCGAAGACGTCGCGGACGTGTGCGCGGCCAAGAACTCGCCCCACCAGGGCTTTCGTTGAGTACCTAGCGGTCCGCGATCGATATTGCGCCGACGTGTACTGCGACCACGCAGGGCAGCCTGAAGGGTGTCTTTATTCCACGCGGGCGTTGACCTGGAGTTTTGGCCGACGCTGTGGACGGGGCGTGATCGTCGGTTGTGGCTCTGCGACTGCTCTACATGATCTTCTGTCGGATACTCGGCAGGCTTGTCCTCTGCGGTCGGTCCAGCCAGTCAAAGGAGATGGAGATACTCGTACTCCGGCACGAGGTCACGGTGCTGCGCCGCCACACCCCATGCCCCGCCTATCGTGGGCCGACCGCGCGATCTTGTCCGCCCTGGCCCGAAGCCTGCCCGCCCTGCTCCGCCGCCATCGACTGATCACCCCCGGCACACTCCTGGCCTGGCACCGCCGCCTGATACGCCGCAAATGGCGACAACAACCGGCCAAGTCAGGCCGACCGCCGCCGGCCGAGGAACGCACCACACTCATCCTCCGCCTGACCCACGACAACCCGACCTGGGGATACGTCCCGGTCCAGGGAGAACTGCGCCACCTGGGCCACCGCGTCGCCGCCGCGACCATCCGCCGAGCGCTACGCCGCAACAAGATCCCACCCGCGCCGACCCGCGCGACCGAGCACACCTGGCGTGCGTTCCTGCACCCACAGGCCGACACCCTGCTGGCGACCGACTTCTTCCACGTTGACTGCGCGATCACCCTGAAGAGCCTGTGCGCCTTCTTCGTGATGGAGGTCGGCACCAGAACCGTCCACCACCTCGGCGTTACCACGCATCCCACCGGCGACTGGATCACCCAGCAGGCCCGCAACCTCCTCCTCCAACTCGCGGACCGCGCCCACCCGTTCCGCTTCCTGATCAGGGACCGCGACGCCAAGTTCACCCAGGCCTTCGACGCGGTGTTCGCCGGCAACGCATCCAGGTCCTCTAGGCCGCCCCACAAGAACCGAAGATGAACGCCTTCGCGGAACGCTGGATACGCACCGCCCGAGCCGAGTGCACCGACCGGATGCTGATCTCCGGCGAACGCCACCTGCGCACCGTGCTGGACCAGTACGCGACGCACTACAACACCGCAAGGGCCCACCGAAGCCTGGACCTTCGCGCTCCCGGCGACGACCCCACCGTCATCCCCTTCCCCGCAGGGCGCGTCCGACAGGTGCGCGGGTACTCAGGGGCAGGCGGTGATGACGGGCCGCGCCGCCAGGTCGTAACGAACAGATCAAGTGTAGTCAGACGCCTAGCTGTTGGGCACTCCACACGGTCGGCGTCGCGGCGGGAGGTAACGGAGGCTGCGTGGGTGTGCCGATTGGCGAGCTGGCGGAGCGGATCCCGGGTGGGGTCTACGGGCCAGCCTGGGCCTACTTGGCGGGGCCAGCGCTTCCGTCCTGACTGGCGCTGTGGCGAGCTCGGCGTGTGGCAAGGAAGACGATGGCGGCTGGCGCTAGGGCGATGACGTCGCTGGCAGCGTCGATGGGCCACGGCGCGTGGAGCGCGTCGGGGAGTTTGCCCCAAAGGAAGACCCATGCCAGGACAAGTGGCAGCCACACACGGTACGCGCGATGGGTACGGACGGCGTCTTGTGGAGCGTGGGGGCAAGTGGCTTGCCCATAAACAGCGGAGGCGAGGAAGACTGCGCCCATGCCGCTGATGGTCCACGCCAGCCAATTCATGCCCGCCCCCCTGTTGCAATCAGCGGGAGCTTAGAGATCATCTCAATTGGAGATGCCGGTAGCCTGGTGCTGTGTTGCTGACTGAGCGTCTGGTCACTGACGGGTTGTGGGAGTTGTTCCAGCGGGTGGTGCCAGAGGCGCCGACGCGTCCGCAGGGTGGTGGTCGGCGCCGTCATGGGGACCGTGAGGTGTTGGCGGCGATTGTCTTCGTGGCCACGACCGGTTGTACGTGGTCGCAGGTCCCGTCGGTGTTCGGGCCGTCGGGGGCCACGGCTCACCGCCGGTTCATGGAGTGGAGCCGACAACGGGTCTGGGCGAAACTGCATCGTCTGGTCCTGGACGAGCTGGGGGCTCGAGGCGAGCTGGACTGGTCACGATGCGCGATCGACTCGGTGAACATGCGCGCCCTGAAAAAGGGGACCTGACGGGTCCGAATCCTGTAGATCGGGGCAAGTATGGCTCGAAGATCCACTTGATCACTGAGCGGTCTGGGCTTCCGCTTTCCGTCGGCATCTCCGGCGCCAACCTTCATGACAGCCAGGCCCTCGAACCACTCGTGCGCGGCATCCCACCGATCAGATCCCGGCGCGGTCCACGCCGCCGACGCCCCGCCAAGCTTCACGCCGACAAGGCCTACGACAACCGTCACCTGCGGCAATGGCTCCGCCTACGCCACATCACACCCCGCATCGCCCGCAAGGGAGTTGAGACGTCACAGAAGCTGGGGCGCCACCGGTGGACCATCGAACGCACCATGGCCTGGCTCGCCGGCTGCCGACGTCTCCACCGACGCTACGAGCGGCAAGCCATCCACTTCCTGGCCTTCGCCAGCATCGCCTGCACCCTCATCTGCTACCGCAGACTCACCAATTGAGATGATCTCTTAGGAGTGCACCTTCGATGCGCCCACGAGGACAGATGCTCACATCTGCCGACGGGGCTGCACCCGGTCTGCGGTGCATTACCGCCCGGGCCAGCGCGGTCTCGTGGTTCGCGACGGTTACCGGCCTCGGGCGTACATGCTCTCGTGAAGTCGCCTACGGACTAGGTTGATTCACGTGTCCACGATGAACCATGCCAGACGCTTCGTTGTCTACCAGGTGCAACTAGGGCGGGACGAGTTGGATCACCTGATTGCCCTGGCGGGGGAAGATATGCCTTCACCTCACGTGCAGTTCGAGACCGAGCGCCACGAGCGGAGCTTCCAAGCATCCGACCTCGACTCGCTCAATCGTAGAGTGCGGAAACTGTGCGGTCCTCGCTGCTCCACGAGGTGGACTGACTTGCTGTGGCGGGCTCGAAGCGGCGACCGGTCAGCAGTCCTGCGGTTCCGGGACAACCGCCTGACCGTGGAGTTCAACGCATCTGACGAGTCTTGGGTGTCTGAGCGTGAGCGTGATGTGAGCTACTTCCTACATCGAGAGACCGGGGCCCGAGAGGGGCCACTGAGGCTCGCCGTGCTGCGCTGGCTCTTCCCGGTCGCATTGGCCATGATTTGCATCTTCCTCTGGGGCGAACTGGGCCTGTGGTCGGTGCTGCCCGAAGTCACTCGGAATCGAGCGACAAACATGGGGATGTCGATGCTGTTCGCCGCGGCTGCCCTCGGCGCGTACGCCACGTATCGCAGGCTGCGAACTGTCTCGATCCGTCAGTCGCGAACGGAGGTTGATGTTGAGCACCCATGGCCGCCGCAGCAGCCCCTCTTGAGGTTGATGGTTCCCGACTGGGCGTCTGCGATAGTTGCGAGCCTCATAGCCTCCGTCGCCACCCTCGCCGCTGTGCTAGCCCTGGTGGCGACTGGACTTCAGGGCGGCACGTAGCAGGAGTCGTCGACGTCAGATCCGCGCGAGATCGCAGCTGGACACCATGTGATTTGAGCCCACAGATCACGACCCCTCGGGCCGTCCGAATCGACACCTCCACCGCTATGAAGTCATCGAAACCCAAGGCCCGGAAGTTGGCCGACCGTGGTGGGGGGATCCGCTGGCCTTGCGAGTGCCGATTAATCATCCGACCTGTTCAGGCAGCATGTTGGTACTCGTGGAGGGTTCCTCCGAGTCGATCTCGTCGGCGGACCCCCAGGTACCTGATCGACGCTGACACGGTGATCGGTTCGGGTAGTGGGCCAAGCGGCGCGGCTTGCTTCAGCGTTCGATCCAGGCGCTGCCCATCACGCCCATCACCTCTGCTGTGCCGATACCGAAGGCCGGGACGGAGATGCCGGCCACGCGTAGACCCGGCCGATCCGGTGCAGCAGCCGGACCGATCCCTTGGCCGACTGCTGGTCGGGCCACGGTGACTCGCGCCACGACAGCAGATGTCGAAGGGCGAGCAGAAGAGCCGGCCAAGGTCGGCCGACCTCTCCTCCTCGAGGCTCGAGGGTCCGCCGTCGTTCTCACGGACGGCGGAGGCTTCGACGTTCGCTGAATGACGTGACGGGTCAACAGTTGGAACGCGCACCTCCCGCGGCTGCACGACGGAAATACGGTTGCTGCCCGGTGGGCTCAGGGCAAGGCTGACGTCCATGATCTCGCCGGTTCGTGACCACGCCCCGTTGAACACCCCGACGAACGAGGACCACGAACGTGAGCCGCATTGTCCGTGATTACAACCCTGCCGACGAAGCGTCATGGCTCCGCTGCCGGGTGCTCTCCTTCCTGAACACCCCCCTACTTCGATGACGTTCTGCAGACAAAACCAGAGATCCCTGCACCAGGATTGGAGCTGGTAGCTACGGGAGACTCCGATACCGTGCTCGGCATCATCGACGTGACGGTCGACGGCGACCTAGCCACCATCGACACGGTTGCTGTCCATCCGGACCACCAGCACCAAGGACACGGCCGGGCACTCCTCACAGAAGCTCAAGCTCGCGCACGCGCCCTGGGCCTGGACACGCTCGACGCCTGGACCCGAGACCTTCCTGACACCCTGCGCTGGTATCGAGCCATGGGGTTCACCGAGAGCGACCACTACCTGCACGTCTACGCGAACTACTACTTCGAGCCCGGGGAACCGGCCCGTGCCATAGGAAGTCGTCGACAGGGCCTGAAACCTATGGCTGCCTTCCTGCACGCCAGCCTCGACGAAGAACAGCAGCTGAGGAGCGAGTTCGCGCGCATCCATGTCTGCCGCCGGTTCGCGCTAACACTCTGAACTAGCCGTCGCCCGAGGTAGCAGACCCGTCGACCTCGATGTAGCTCGGCGTGGTCCGTGTTCATCAAGATGGGCATGGCGATACTGCACAGGCCGGCAGCGGGCGCCGCAACATCATATTCCGGCGGCGTGGACGCCGGGCGTGAGTCGCACACCCTCTCAGGGAACGGTTTGGCGGGCATCTGACAGGAAACCATCGGTAGTTTCTGGGAACGGGTAGCATCCGGGCGACGCTGCACGAGGGGAAGCATGATCGAACTGCCCGTGCCACCCAGTGCGCCAGAAACCTCCTCATGACCTGGGATGACTCACGCGCCGTAGGCATCAGATTCCTGATCCGGGACAATGCAGGCTATTTTGCCGAGGGCTTCGACGCGGTCTTCACCGCCGTCGGCGCCCGCTTGGTGCCCTTCCTGCCAGGCGTGCCCCGGATGAACGCCGTCGCCGAGCGCTGGGTCAGATCATGCCGCCGCGGGGCCACCGACCGGATCCTGATCACCGGGGAGCGGCACCTGCGCCTCGTCGTCACCGAGTACGCCGGCCACTACAACGAACATCGGCCTCACCGATCACTCGGACAGCGATGCCCCGATGCTGTAGGCGCGACCGAACCGCCCTCCTCCGATGCCCCATCGCGTGTCATCCGGCGCGACCGTCCCGGCGGCCTCATCCACGAATACGCGCAGGTCGCATAGGGTGACAGGAGTTGTCGGCACGCACAGCCCTCCTTGACCGTGTAGGTGGGCAGCTGTGTGGTCCTGGGCATGCAGGCTCCTCCAATTCGTCGACAACGGCATGTTAAGCCGACGGTGATCAGAGTTCACGGAGAACCGGTTTCCGCTCAATGTCGTACGGGACAGTCACGGTTTGTGGGTTCCTCGCCACGTCCAACCCGAGGCAAGCACGACCTCCTGCAACGGGTCCCTCAGATCGTTCGAGTCGAAGCGGAAGTCGTCAACGCGCTGGCGGCGACCGTCCGGGCCCTTCTTGTAGCTTCCGCGCCAAGACTTCACTCGGGTGCGAGGCCCCCTGCCGTGCCTGCGTGCCACAACGCGGGTGGGCGGGTCGCCGGCGCGGGTCGTCTCGCGGACATCGGCGCAGACCCGTACCTCGTGGGTAGCCCCGTCCAGACGCATACGGAACTTGAACGTCCGCTCCACCTGTCGGCGTCCCATCCCGCTGCCCCAGCCCGGCTCGAGCATGTGCCACTCTGCCACCACGTCGGCCTTCTCCTCCGCGAGCGCGGTGCGTACGCGGTAGGGCTTGTCCGGGCCATTGAGCGCGAACAGGGCCGCCTCCACGTGGGAGCGCACCAACGGCTCGGCATCCTCGTCCGGGTATCGGGTTCCCGTTCGCCAATCGCGAAAGCGGCCCATTGCTAGTTTCCTTCCGGGGTACTCGGTCGCACGGTGCGTACGAAGTCCTGGAACTCTTCGAGGACTTCGTGAAGCTGTTCGGTGGTGGCGGTCAGTGCCAGCTTGATCACCGCATACTTGTGCGGATCAACGGTGTCGGCAAGGGGCAGGTACACCTGGACCTGGGCGAGCTCGCGGAGTTCGTCGTTAACGGCGGCTGTCAGGAGAAAACGCTGCACGAGAGCGGGCGCGTCGTCGGGACCGACCTCGCGGCGGTCCACCAGTTGCACGGACTCAGCGGCCTGCTCAAGGCGCTCAACGGACGCGTCGGCAAGGTCCGACAGTGATACGTCGTCGGGTGGAATCTCTCCATCGATGGTGATGTTGGCGGCAAATCCGGCATCGGGGTGGGGATGCAGGGCCGCGAAGGCCACGCCGAAGGTGTCGATGGTCTCAGGTGAGGCCGGGGCCCAGCCGTCAGGCAGCTGGAACTCGACTGCCACCGGAAGTAGCTTGGGCAACTCAGTTGCTCCTCTCATCGGGCTGGTCAGTCGAGCCAGCCGGCGACGGTGTCCTTGGTCGATTTGAGGCCGTGGCCCACTGAGTCCACGGCGCCACCAAGCCCGACCGCATCGGCCGCACTGTCGACGGTTTTGCCGAACTTGTTCGGGTCGAAGGTGATCTCGGTTCCTGCTCCTGCACCCACGGCTACGGCTGCGAAACCGCCAGTGCTCAGTTTCCACACACCGTGCGCGTCTTTCTTGACGCCGAATTTGGCCTCGACGCCCGTGCCGGCGCCGACCTCGAAGTTCCCGCCGATACCGATCCCGGCCGCCTCGACGCCGCCGCCGATCGAGGCCTTCGCGCCGTAGAAGGCCTTGGCGCTGACACCGACCTCGTCCTTGTTCACCTTGCCCGAGATTCCGGCTTCGGCGCCGGCGAAGCCGTCGCCGCGCAGATAGACACCGCCGTAGTCCCCGTACTCGGCCCGTCCTTCCATCAGTGCTCGTGCGCCTGCGGACACCTCGGCCTTGCCCGAGATGCCCTTGTCACTGAAGCCGTAGTTCGCGCCGGAGCGAACACCGGCGTAGGCGTCGCCGATCCCGGAGAGTTTCCAATCGCCATTGGTCAGCGAGCCCTTTCCGGTCATGTGGACGAGATCGAAAGCCGCCTTGACCGAGCCCTCCTTCCCGTACTTGGGATCCGCCGAGGCGCTGAAGGACGGGGACCACCAGTCCAGCTTGAAGTCCCCGTCGCCCTTCCAGCCGCCGGACTTCCTACCGCCCTTGCCTGCGTCCTTGTAGTCCTTGAGGTGATCCTTGGCGTCTCCGTTGAAGCCCTCGAGTGTCCCGTCCTTCCAGTTGGAGTCGATGACCACCACTTTGAGTGCCATCTGGACGGAATGGTCAGTCTTCTCTGCGTCCTTGACGATCTGGTCGAGGTGGTCTTGCCACGCCCTCACAGCAGTACCCACGGATTCCTGGTACGAAGGGTCGTGATGGAGGGCGTTGCGTTCCCCTTCGGTGAGATCGGTGGTGTCGAAGGACACCACGCCCTCGTCGGAGACCGCCATGCGGGCCTTGATGGCGTCCGCGCGGGCGGACTTGAGTCTCTTGCGCACCTCGCTGAACTGGTGGTGTGCGTCCCGCAGCAGGGAGGCGACCGCTTTGGCTTCCGTTTGGGCTTTCTGGAATTCCTTCAGCGTGATGTCGAACCGCCGGTTGGCGGCGTCCGCGCTGAGCCCCGTCCAGGTCTGCCCCATGGATATGCCGTGAACATCGCGGTCGTAGGCGACTTCCTGTTTATGGAACTCCTTCGCCATCCCGTCCCAACGGTCCGCGGCCGTGGTGAGTGTGGACAGGTCGACGGTCATGATGTCGTGGTAGGTCGGCATGGTTCCCCCGTGGTCCTGCTGTGGCGTCCTGCTGGTCGAAGTGACGTTCAAGAATGGGCTACTGCCCATCTGCGTCAGAAGCCGTCCAGTGCCGAAAGAGAGCGCGTACGCGCACCTACCTCGCCATCGGTGCCCTGCAGAGTGTTGTTGGCGCCCCGCAACGCCGTCTTTTCCGATGCGAGGCGGTTCAACAGGTTGTGAACCTGCTCGCCCCAGGTCTTGTGGGCCTTCTTCAACGCCCCTGACGTGAGCCATCCATCGCGGAACTCCTTGACGGCTGCACCTGTGTCGATGTCCGCCCAGTCGCCTGCCTTACGGGTATCCGGCTGGATGTGCTCTTCAATGGCCCGTGCGGCGGCCTTCTTCTCCGCCGGACTCGACGCCAGGTCTTTCTGGCCGCCGCCGGCAGGCCGCGCGTCGTCGGGAAGGTGGTTCAGCCGCATGCCGACCATGTTTTCCGGCCCGCTGTGTGGCGTGTCTTGTTCCCCGGTCGTATCCGTCATGGAATCTCGCCCCCGCTCGATCCTCGTCCTGTCATGGCGTGCCCGTGTGGTTGGTGTCCTGGTACGGCCACGGCTGCCCTTGCCCCGACTGCGTGCCGGGGGGAGACGGCTGCGTCCACCCCTGCTGCGGCATCGGCGACAGCGGTGCGGTCAAGACCTCGCGGCGGCGCCTGCGGCTGCGTAGGACGCCGGCCCCGCCACCAGCTCCGACCAGCACAAGCCCGCCCACTCCTGCCAAGATCCACGGCAGTGCGCTCGACTCGTCAGCAGAAGACGCCGCGGAGGGGGCCGTCGGAGCACTCGCGGACGGCTCAGCGGTTGCGCCTCCCTGTGCCGCCGCCGAGGCCCCGTCTTTGTAGTCGGGCAACGGGTACTCGTCGGCCTGGCCTGGGGCCCCGGGCTCGGTGAGTGCGATCCTGGGGCGCACAGCGCCATACCCAATGGAGTCGGTTCGCTTCTTCCCGCTCACGGCTCCGCTCGCCGTGTTCAGCATGACCCGTAGGACCTGGTTGTTCGTCCAGGCCGGATGCTTCGACCAGATCAACGCCGCGGAGGCCGAAGCGAGCGCGGTGGCGTCACTCGTACCGTGAGAATCGCACAGTTCGCTGCCTCCCTTGCAGGCGGCGACCATGTCCGCACCGGGTGCGACCAGGTCGACCTGCGGGCCGTGCTGGGATTCCCTGGTCGCCTTGACGTTCTTGTCGATCGCACCGACGCCGACCACTCCAGGTGTCCCTGCCGGGTACTCCACCCGATTCGTTCCGGCACCGGTGTTGCCCACGGACGCGAAGACCAGCTTGTTCTTCGACAGCGCGTAGGCGACTGCGTCGTCCAGCTTCTTTGCGTGGTCCTCGCTGCCCAGCGAGATGTTGATGATCTGGGCATCGGAGTCCGCGGCGTACCGGATGGCCTTGGAGATATAGGTGGGGTAGTCGTCGGGGTTACCGTCTTTGCGGCTCTTCTCGATGAAGTCCGGCACCCGGATCGGCAGGATCTTGGCTCCGGGTGCCAGCCCGTACGAGCCCTGCGTGTCGCCCTTCACGCCGGTGGCCGCGATCAGTACGGCCATGCGGGTGCCGTGCCCGTCGTAGTCCGAGTGCTCGTCGCCAGGGTGCCGGGAGTAGTCCTTGCCAGGCAGTACCTGTCCACGCAGGTCGGCGAGATCGGGGTCGACGCCCGAGTCGATGACCGCCACTGTGACGCCCTTACCGGTGCTGGTCTTCCACATCTGCTCGGCGCGCATGGCATCCAGATACCACTGCTGGTCCCGGACGGTCTCGGCGTGCGCGGGTGTCACGGCAACGCCCGCGAGCACGACGCCGGACAGAGCCGAGGCCAGCCGGAGCCTGCGTACCTGCTTGGTACGGGAACCCATGGTCATCCTTCGTTGTCTCGCCGAGTCGTCGGTGGCAGGCCTGGCAGCCGCAGCGGAGGCTGTGGTAGCTCGGTCTGATCCGTCTCTGCTTCCTCACGCACATGCCGCTCGTCACGCGAGCGCTCCTCCGGGGCAGGCCGAGCGCCATCCTTACGTGCCGTCTGCGAGGAGCCTCCAGCGGGTCCATCACTCTGCACCTGGGCTGTACGGCTCTCCGTTCCGCGTACGGGACCCGCCGCTCTGGTCGTGGTCGGCGGGTTCCGGCGCGTCTTCGAGGGTTGCGGCTGTCCACCGACGACACCATCGGAGTGCGCGGGCATCCGTGCACCGGCCACGCCGCTCTCACGTCCCGTGCCAGGCACAGCGCCGCGGCTCGGTGTTGCTCCGGGGCGTGCCCCCTCGGGGGCACCACCGCGGACTCCTGGTGCTTGCTGAGTCGGGGAACCGCCGACCACCGTGCCCCGCGGAATCGCACCCGTCGCACGGCCTGTCTGCGGTGCAACCGGACGCCCACCTGCAATCCCGTTGGACGGACGCCCCGGGCTCGCACCACCTGGTCCTGGTACAGGCGACGCGGAGCCGCTCGGCGTGCCCGTCACCCCGGGAACTCCACGCCCCGGCAAAACCGCCCGCGACGCGCCGGGGGTACCAGGGGCGCGTGGGGCCGTCGGTGTGCCCAACGGTCCGCGGAGACCGTTGGCAGCAGAGACACGGCCGCCGCTCACTCCGCGCTGCGGAGCACCGGATCGGCCTGTGCCTCCGAACGCCGGCGGTGACGTACCCGGGACCGGGGGCCCGATGCCTGAGGTGCCGCCCGGCAACGCGGGCGGCGGCGACGTGGAGGGTGTCGCAGTCGGAGCTGTGGGAGACGGGAGCGTGCCGACCCTGTCGAGGGCGGTGTTCGCCCCGCCCGGGGACAGGTCCGGAACTGTTCTTGACGGAACGGCAGTTGTGGTTGTGTGGCGGTCTCCTGCGGCCAGTGCGGCACCACGCGCTTCGCCAACTGCTGCAGCCCCTACTGCAGCAACGCCTACTCCGCTCGCCACAGCCGCCGTCCCAGTGCTCGATGCATCATCGGAAGACGTGCCCGGGCGGTGGGTGAGATCGTCGCGGCTCTCCGGCACGAACTGTTTGGGAAGTTCCGGGAACTTCGGGGCCTTCAGCGCATCGATCTGCTCCGTCGACGCCGTGTACGACTGTGCCAGTTTGATCATCAACTGGGCTGCTGCAGTAAGGTCGTTGTCGTACTGCGACTTGGCCGACTTCACGGAGGACTCCGACGGATCGCCGTCGTGGTTGCCGACATCCGTCGCCTTGGCCGCGTGCGCGTCCAGGATCGAGCGTGCCGAGGCACTGGAGTTCTTCAGAATCTCCAGCTGCGGCTTGACCTCGTGCAGCGTGTCCGCCGCATGCGCCATCCACTTGCCGGCGGACTCGCTGTAGTCGCCCAGGCCCAGGGTCGCGAGCGCGGCCTGATGGACCCACTTGCGGAACGCCTCGCCGCCCTCTCCGTCCCACTCGACCGCCGTGCTGTGTGTCTTGAGGTCGTCGCCGATACTCTTGATCGTCTTGGACGCCGCTGTCAGCAGCACGCCGAGATCCGCAGGCTTCGAGCCGTCCGCCGGCTCGACCATCGCCCACAGTTCCTCAGGGGTGTGCACGGCGAAGCGGTACTGCTTGACCATGCCCCACATTCGGGATCCCAGGCCGCCGCTCATGCTCCGCCCTCGTCTTTGCGTTCCTTGAACAGAGTGATCTCTGCTGCAGCAGTTACGGCATCAGTCGCCCGCCACATCACAGTCCACCCGCTTCCGTGTCCGTCGCCTGGGGGCTCGGCTCACTGGGCTCTTCGCCGCCCGAACCGCCCTTGCCCGAAGCCTGCTTGGTGTCCGACCCTCCGCCGACCAAGGCGTCGACATCAGTGCGGATGCGGTTCAGTCGTGCGCGTACGTCTTCGTCCAGGTTGTCGTAGCCGGTCTTCGACGCGTCCACGGTGACGACCAACGCCTCGATCTGGAGCGCCAGCATCTTGGACAGGTTCTCCAGCTGAGTGTGCACGTGCGTGTAGGAGGAGTGCAGGAGGTCCGCCTCGTCGAACGCCCCCAGTCGGCCTGCCCCGAGCGTTCCTCCGGCGATCTTCGAAGGCGCCGCGTGCGACTTCTCCAAGTCCCGCAGCAAGGTGTCGACGCGGCGTTTGAACGCCGTCAGCGTCTCTCCCTCGACCCGCATCGCCTGCGCCACAGACGCACCGCCGGCCCCCAGAACCGACGCAGCCAAACTCCCCGCCGCCGCGCCGATCCCGGCCACTGTCGACTGCGGCGCATCCCCCGTGCCGTCCGACACGATCTGTCCCTCCCCGTAGAGCCCGCCCCTCGGCATACGTCCAGTCCCGCCGAGGTGCTTCATGATGTTCCCATCTGTAACAGATGCAACCTGAGCACGATATCCGGGCCCTACATCCCCTGCAGAGCCTCCACGGGTTCAGGCACGCGCAGTGGCTGATAGCGGCTGGCATCTCAAGCTTCAGGAAGTCCAGGAACCACCAACACGAGACAGCACGGCCCACGCGATTCCGCAGGCCAGCTGGGTAACAGAGGGCTATGAACGCCGCTCTGGGTAGGCACATCCCTCGCACTCACCGACACGGTCAGCGCTGGCGTCCGACGCCATTTGGCGGCTTCTCACCATTCGTGGAACAACTCGTCGTTCGGGTCTGCTGCAGGTTCGGGTGACAACTTGTCACCCGAACCTGCAGCAGACCCGAACGGTGAACTCAGTCAGACCTTCGGGGTGTCACCGGAGCAAGGCGTCACGGATGCGTAGTGCTACCGCAGGATGCTCTAAGTAGCCAGCTATCCCATGATGGTTGGGAGTGTCATTTCGTATCTGGGCGTAGTTCTCGACTTCCGGGGTGACCGGGAAGTGGTCGTGGTCGAGCGGATGGAGGGCGACGCAGTCCTGGGGATCAAAGGCGTTGAACCAGTCCGTGACGCCGTGGGGGCGGCTTGTGGGGCGTAGGGCTTGGGCGATGGGGCTGACTGCGAGTGGTGAGCCCAGGGTGATGAAGGTGGGCACCTGCCAGTTGAGATCCTGCGCCTTGCGCTTAAGCAGGTTGTAGGCGATCACGGTGCCTAGCGAGTGGGCAACGATGACGTGTTCCTCATCGGGGGTGATTGCCTGTCGAATCCCGTCTTCGATCAGTGTCTGAATTCCGGGGAAACGCAGATAGCGGTAAACGTCGCGAGTGAGGAGTGCCAGACTGACGCTGGCGATTCGAGGGACCTGGTCGATGACGCGCAGAGCAGCGATCACCCAAGGCCAGTTCTGGACCCCCTTTTCGATCCTGTTCGGTTGGTCCGCAGCGGCACGGATGTCTGCCTCCTGTATTCCAAGCTGCTGCACGGCGTCTGCAACCACTTGAGCGATGAATTCCTCCTCGCCTGCGGCTAATTCACCGTGGCCCTTGATGATGACGTCAGGTGCGCTGCCCGGCAGGTCGTTCGCCATGTGGTGCAGCGTTTTTCCGTAGTAGGGGAACCGAATCCGATCCTCGGGAACCATCGTGTTTACGCCTGCATCGTTCAGTCCGCCGTGAAGTGCTCGTATCCACTGCTGCTTCAAAGCAGTGGCCTCTTCGAACTGCTGGGAACGTCCGTGAACGAAAACGAGCTGGCGCATGGCGCCGCCTCCCTACCGTTTGAGGATTTCCTGGAGCTGAGGTAGGTCCCATTCGGAGAAGAGCGTCCAGTGTGAGGCTTGTGGAGTGGGCACGTCCGGCACTTCGCCGCCGGTGAGCGGACCGAGCAGTGCCCAACCGCGTGAAAGCAGCGGCATAAAAGGAACCACAGAACGGCCCCAGTCCCTCGCAAGGAGCATGACGTCGTAGAGCGCGATCCCGGCGGCCTGGTTGTCGCGCGTCAGTAGTTGGCTGACCAAGTCTCGTCGCCCAAGCTCCGCCAAGCCGTAAGCGAGATAGATCGCCAGTGACGGGTCGGCTTCACCGTACTCTTCGAAGAGACCCACCAAGTCCTCCGGAGAGTAACTGTCCCACCAGGTCAAGCCATAGCGCGATGCCGCGGCAATCTGTGAGCGACGTACCAAGTAGTTCTCGTCGAGCGTTTCCTTACGCCCCCAGGTGCCCTCACTCAAAGGTGCATATGAAACGTCGACCAGCTGGTCCCGCTCAAAGATCACCGTCCCCACGCGGCCCCGCAGGGCGGGGACAACCGCGCAATGACCGGACATGAGGTGCACAAGCAAATTGGTGGCGCGCCGGTCGTCGTTGAAATGCACCTGAATAACATCCGACGCCACCTGCTCGGCGCCGGCGTCGTCCGTGTAGACCGCCTTAACGGAGGTGCCGTCCACCTGCACGGCGGAGGGCGTCTTGATTTTTCCTGGATCCGACGGGGGGACTGCAAGGCGCTCGGCTGCAAGCCTGGCGGCGTCGAACGCCGGATCCTCTGGTGGTGTGACCTCACGCCCGGCCTCGGCTTCGTCACTCGTGGCGGCTGGATCGACACGATCCGCTGCCGGGAGCCGCGACAGCCAAGCATTCTCAGAGTCGCCGGAAGTGACTCGGCCCTCCGGTTTTTGATCAACGGCCATGTACGCTCCCAGCTGGATGATCCGCCGGCTCACGTACTCCGGGAGTCGCTTCTTCAGCGGGTAGGGACGGACGAGATGGAACGCCCTGCTGTTGTGCTGAACCCGTTCGAGCAGCTCAGAGTAGCCGCCACCCAGCGCCTTGGCGAGAACCTCTGTGTAAACAGCTCGGTATCTTCTCTTCGACTCGTACGGATCGGCGATTTCGTAGGCTGCATCCCCCGGCCTGCATGCGAAGAATTGGTCTACCCAGTCCGTCTGCGAGGTTCCGTTCTGGAACAGCGACTGGCCGTTCATGCCGGGTCTCGTGCCCTGCGGAGCGGTTCGGCAGGTATCCGATATCAGGACCACATGCGGTACCCCGGTGTCCCATGCATAGATGGCGCTGAGCGTGAGATTGATAGCCTCGTTCGGATCGTCGGGGGCCCCCGATAGCAGCCAGTATTCGTTCTTGTTGACGTTCACGCCGTGTCCGCAAAAGTACACAATGAGTTGCTCCAGGGAGAGCTGGTCCACAAAGGACTGGACTGCCATGCGGACAGTCGCAGCGTCGACCGTGCCGCCACCGGCGTCGGTGAGAACCTCGACCCGGTTAGCGGGGATCTGCTGGTTCTTTGCCCACGATTCCATGCTGCGGAGCCCATGATCGACGGCTTCGAGTGTCGGGAAAAAACTCGCAGCTTTTCGTACCCCAATGAGGACAACGGCACGGTCCATAGCCAGTCACTCCATCCGCCCCTCCTTGACCGTAACGCGGATCACGGGCAGGCACCTGGTGACAAGGAGTCGATGTCATGCGACACAGCGTGTGCTGTCTCCGGCATGCGCAGTTGGCTCGGCCGTTACAACTCGCAGCCTGTGGGGCTCGTAAAGTCATCGCTGCAGGTCGCGTCCATCGCGCGGTCTGTACTGGAACCATGCCAGCGCGATCGTCTCACTACTGTACAAAGTCGCCCGCAAGCTGCTGTCCGTCCCCGGGATGCTGTCGAGTCGCGACAGCACCAAAGCCGCCGAGTTGCTTGTCCTCCGCCATGAAATGCGGTGCTACGCCGTCAGATCGCCGGCCCGGTCCGCTACGAGCCCGCGGACCGGTTCTGGCCGGCCGCCCTCTCCAACCTGATACCCCGTCGCCGCTGGCGCGAGATCTTCCCGGTCACGCCTGGCACGCTGCTGGCCTGGCATCGCAGGTTCATCGCGGCGAAGTGGGACTACACCGCCCGGCGCACCCGCACAGGACGCCCGCCGACCAGGGCGGCGCTCAAGAAGCTGATCCTGCAACTCGCTCGAGAGAACGCACAGTGGGGGCACAGGCGGATCCAGGGCGACCTGACCCGACTCGGGCACCCGATCGCCACGTCTACGGTCTGGGAGAACCTGCACGCTGCCGGCATCGGCCCGGCCCCACGCCGTACCGGCCCGACCTGGAGGCAGTTCCTCACCAACCAGGCCCAGGGCATCATCGCCGCCGACTTCTTCCATCTCGACACTGCCGTCGCATGCACGCTGTACGCGCTGGCGTTCCTCGAACACCGCACCAGGCCCCTGCACATCACCGACGTCACCTGAGGTTCCCCCGTTGCTCGGGAGTTGCTGATCAGCTGGTCAGAGCGGGTTGACGGGTGTTCAGGTTCGTTGGTTCGGCCGTCGCCTGGTCGGCGTAGTACTTCTTCTCGAACTCGATCGACTGAGGAAACCGAGCCGTTCCTGGATGCGGCGGGAGTTATAGAAGCCGTCGATGTACTCGAAGAGGGCGAGGTTGGCCTCGGCCCGGGTGGGTGAAGGCGCGACCACGAAGGCCCTCGGTTTTGATGAGCATCCAGAGGTTCCCCGCGAGGGCGTTATCGTACGAGTCCCCGACCGAACCCATGGATGCCTCAACTCTCGCTCTCATCAGCCGAGTTGTCAGCTTGATGGACGTATATTGACAGCCGTGATCCGCGTGGTGAATGAGCTTGCCGGGCTCGACCTCACGGGACGCGAGCGCGTACTCGAGCGTGGTCAGCACCAGGTCGGCGTCCGCGCGGGCCGAGGTCTCCCACGCGACGACGCGGCGGGAGAACGCGTCGCGGATCGCGGACAGCCACAAGGGCCCCTCACCGGTGGAGATCATCGTCAGGTCGGTGACCCACAACCGGTTCGGCGCGGGCGCCGTGAAGTCCCGGTTGACCAGGTCCGGGGCCAGGGTGGCCTTGGGATCCCGGCGCGTGAAGCCCTTCCGCCGCGGGCTCACGCCCGCCAGTCCGTCCTCACGCATTAATCGCTCGACCCTGCGCCTGCCGAAAATGTCATCCATACAGCTCAGGAGCGTCTTCGACAGTGCGGCAGGATAAGCACTCGTGCTGCTGCGCCTCGCCTACCTGACCGTCACCAACCTGTTCGCTGCATTGCGGCTACTGCCGATGAGCGACCGCGACAAGACGCGGAGATCACGGCGCTGCGCCACCAACTCACCGTCTTGGAGCGGCAGCTCGGCGCGGACCGGGTGAAGTTCACTGCGGAAGACCGGGCATTCCTTGCCGCTCTACTGGTACCCCTACCCCGTCAGGTCCTGCGCCGGCTCCGGTTACTGGTCCGGCCAGACACCGTCCTGCGCTGGCACCGCGACCTGATCAAGCGGCGCCATGCCCGCACGTGCCGGCCGAAAAGGCCGGGCCGGCCGCCCACGGTCCGCTCAATCCGCGTGCTGATCCTGCGCCTAATCCAGGAGAACCCGTCGTGGGGCTACCGCAGGGTACACGGCGAACTCGCCACCCTCGGCATCCAAGTCGCCGCCTCCACCGTCTGGGAAATCCTCACCTCCGAGGGCATCGACCCCGCGCCAGACCGGGCCGCCACCACCTGGGCCGACTTCCTGCGATCTCAGGCCGACACCATCCTGGCCTGCGACTTCATCGAGACCATCACCCTGACCGGACAGCGCCAGTACATCCTCGCCGTCATCGAACACGCCACGCGCCGCATCCGGATCCTCGGCACCACTGCCCACCCCACCGCAGCCTGGGTGACCCAGACGGCCCGGAACCTGGCCATGGACCTGACGGACGCCAACGCCACCCTCACCTACCTGATCCGAGACCGGGACGCAAAGTACCCCGCCCTCTTCGACCAGAGCCTGGCCGACGCCGGCATTCAGGTCGCGCGAACCGGCATACGAATAGCGCGCATGAACGCGATCACGGAACGCTGGGTCCAAACCTGCCGCCACGAACTACTGGACCACACCCTCATCTGGAACGAACGACATCTGCGGCACGCGCTCCGCCAGTTCGAACTCCACTACAACCTCCACCGGCCTCACCAAGCGATGCATCAGGCAACACCCCTGCGTGCCGTCCCCGAACCGCTCCCCCCTGCACAGATCTCCCACCTCGACGTACGCCGAAAAGACCGCCTCGGCGGAGTCCTCCACGAATACCAACATGCCGCCTGAACTGCGTGGATGGACTTTTCGGCAGGCGCAGAGTTCCTCGAGGCGCTGCGGGCCTGCGTCACGCACGATGCACGGGTGCGGGTTCTGGTGACGTTGCGCGTGGATTTCCTAGGCCAGCTGCTCGCCGGCCGTCACGCCGGACTCTTCGAGTATCCGATCACCATCGGCGCGCTCAGCCGCAGCCAGCTTGCCCAGGCGGTGGAGCAGCCGGGCGCGCTTGACTATTGCTCTGCCCGGCGTTCCCTTCAGTCGCGAACGTGTCGGATGTGGGCGGTCCGTCGCTTCCCCGAGCCGTCTTCGTACTCGACCGGGGAGCCGACCATGCACCACAGCAGAGCAGCGGCGAGAGGTGAGGACGGGCTGAGCACCTGGCCCTCCTTCGTCGTCGGGCTCTGAGAAGTGATCTCGTACTCCTCAATGTCTGTGGACTCGCCGAAAGTCAGGCCGACCAGACGCCCAGGGGCGACCATCCGTCCGCCAGTCGCGCGAGGAGTGGAGGGCACTGCCCTGAGGAAGTTCTCCAGGAAGGTGGCGCGCTCCTTGAGCTGTGCACACCGCTTCTCCCAATGGCGCCGGTTGTCGGCGCGCACCCGGTAATCGGTGGCGGTGTCCAGGGGCTCCGGCTGCCGCAGGTACTCGCGGATCTGGGTCAGTTCGTTCTCGACACGGCGGCGAGATGTCTCGGCCAATGCTGTCACCGGGTATCGGGTGGCAGAGGCGGCTTCCTCGCGTCGTGGAGTCGGCACGGTTCCGCTCTGCCGCGCGGGGCGAGCGGAAGCGGCGGCGGTCCGGGTTCCGGTACCCCGAGCCGCAGAAGGCCGCCGCGCGGGCCCGCTCTGCGGTTCGGCTCGCGGCGACGGCGCCTTCAGCGACGGTGCTTCAGGTCCCGCCGTGCCACCCGCGATCACACGCGGGGTACTGGGGCCAGTCCTAACAAGAGCCACCGCGCGTTCGACGGCGGTACGGAGTCGGGTTTCGGCTCCGGACCGGTCGCGGTACCAGTCGGTGCCCCAGATCCGGTGCAGCTCCCAGCCCAGTCCCCGCAGCACTCCTTCGCGCAGACGGTCACGGTCTCGGGCAGCCTTCGAGGAGTGGTACATGGCGCCGTCGCACTCCACGCCCAGCGCGTACAGGCCCGGCCGATTCGGATGCCGGACACCCAGGTCGATGCGGTACCCCGCAACGCCGACCTGAGGCTGGACGTCATAGCCCCAGTTGCGGAGCACCGCCAGTACGGATTCCTCGAACGGGCTCTCCGTCTGGGCGTCCGAGTCCACCGCCTCCTGGGAGAGCACGGACGGGCCACTCTGGGCGTATCGCAGGTAGCGGCCGAAGTGCCGGAAACTCTTGCTGCCGGTGTCTCCCACCTCACCCGGTTCGAACGAGGCCACGACCTCCACGCGGTAGCGCGCTCGGGTCACGGCGACGTTCAGACGACGCCAGCCATCAGCCTTGTTCATCGGGCCGAAGTTCTTCGAGAACTTGCCCTGGGCATCAGGGCCGTAGCCGACGGAAAGGATCATGACATCCCGCTCATCGCCCTGCACGCTCTCCAGATTCTTGACGAAGAACCCGTTCAGCCGGTCCTCGGAGAAGCATTCGTCGAGGTCGGGGCGGGTCTGCCGGGCCGCATCCACAGCGTCCTGGATAGCGACGGCCTGCGACTGGGACAGCGCGACCACACCGAGCGATCTGCCCTTGCGCGTACTGAAGTGGTGGATGACGCGGCGGGCCACCGCTTCGGCCTCCCCGGGGTTGTTCCGGGCGGCTGCCCCGGAACGGTAGATGCCCTTCATGGCGCGGTAGTAGGCGACGCCGACATCCTCACCCTCGGCATGAGCTCCCGGGAAGGTGGTCATCGACTCGTCGTAGAACTCCCGGTTGCTGAAGGCGATCAGGTCCTCATGACGGCTGCGGTAGTGCCAGCGCAACGACAGACTCTCCAGCAGCCCGCTCGCCTTGCACAGATCCAGCACGGAGCGGAACTGATCGAGGGACTCCTCGCCCTCGTCCTCCTCGTCATCGCCTGCGGAAGCGAAGAACTCGGTGGGCGGGAGCTGCTTCTGGTCGCCGGCGACGATCAGTGCCCGCCCACGGTAAACACAGTTGATGGCGTCCTGCGGCAACACCTGCGAAGCCTCGTCGAAGATCACCACGTCGAAGACGAGGTCAGGCGGCAGGAACCGGCTCACGGTGAGCGGACTCATCATGAAGCACGGTTTGATCCGTTGCACCGTCTCCCTGGCTGTCTCCAGGAGCTCCCGCACCGGCTTGTGCCGGCTCTTCTTCTCGCCCTCTCGTCTGAGCAGCGCCGCACCTGGCGTAGTAGCCGTGGCGCGCGGGCGGCGGCTGTCACAGGCCTGGACGACGCGCTGACGGGCGTGGTCGGCCAGTCTCGCGTCCAGTTCCCGGAAGCCTGCCACCAGGTCGTCGCGGTCCGCGGACCGGGGGGTGGCCAGCCGTGGATCACCGGCCAGCTGGAGGTCCGCCCAGGCACGGAGAGCCGCACGTTCGACCACTGTCGGGAAGTCGACCGGAGCGACCCCACGGCGCACCGCCCTGTCCACCAGGTCCCCCAGGCCCAGGGCGTCGAGAGCCCTGCGGCCGACGTCGTAGGCACGCCACTCGTCAGGGCCGCCCCGGTCGGCGTCCAAGACGGCGAGCGCCTTCACCGCCGCGTCCTGGCCGCCGGAGAGCACGTCGCGGAGCTGCTCCGCGCGCTCCGGACGGAACAGGTTCGCCAGTGTCTCCGCGGCCCGTGACCACGCGCCCGCAGCGGCTTCGAGATCCGTGTCGACTTCCGCGTGGTAGAGAATCTCGGCGGCGGAAGCAGTCAGTGGAACCGTTGCCGGAAGCCCGCACGCCTCCTGCAGAGTGGTGATCCAATCCAGGGCGGCGGTCAGGTCGGACACGCTGGTGCTGCGGCCTGTGTAGAGGTCCCCGAGCAGTTCCCGGTCGTCTTCCGCCTTCGACTCGAACTCCACGGCGGCAGCACGCGCGGCCCGTACGGCATGGACACCGACGCGTGCCGCGGCGAGAGTCCAGGTGCCAGGTGCTGTGACCGCACCTCCCCCCGCCACGGCCGTCTGCTCCACGGTCCGGATCAGTCGCTCGGCCGCTCGCAGAGGCGCGACATGCGCGCGACTCCACTGCGCGGCGGCTCCGAGGCTTCCCGGTTCCAATGCGTACGACGGGCCCGGTGCGGGGGGAAGCACGAGAGAATCCCGCCACTCGGTCAACCGGGCGGCTGCCTGTTCCGCGGTGTTCCTCGCGGCGGCGCGCGGTTGCCCTCCAGACGCCACCTCACGGGCCAAAGCGTCCTGATTGATCACCCGGGGAGCGAGCTCGAGGATGTCGTCGGCCCATGCGATGAGGGAGTCCAGGCCGTCGAAGTCGGTGTCCTCTCCCTGCCAGTGCGGACCGAGAACCGAGGCGTGGCGACCGGCCTCGGCATTGAGTGTCCGATCCGCCTGCTGCCAAGCCACCGCCGCCGGAAGTGCGGCCAGGACCGCCTTGGTGCATTTACCACCGTCAGGGAGAAATGACCTGATCAACCGGCGGTCGGCTCGACACGCTGAGGTCAGCCTCGCAGTGAGGGACCGGTGCACGTTGGCGAACCGGTGCGCGACTTCGTCAAGAGAGTCTTCGTGCAGCACCCGGTCCGTGAAGACCTCTTCGGCCTTACTCCGATTCGCGCGCAGCCGCTCCACAGCTTCACGCAGGACCTGCGCGGCGCTCCTCGCACCAGCCGCTCCCTCCCGGGTGAGCCATGCCGCCAGGGGCTTGGCATCGTCGGAGTGTCCTGCCAGAGCGGCGAGGCGCCCCAGACGTAGCGCGTCGTCGCAGGTCCCGGGAGCCGGCAGGCCGTACATCGCGGCAACCGCCGCAAGCGATGTGACTGCCTCGTCGAGTGCCGCTGCATCTGCTTCGAGGCGGTCGCCGAGCTCACGGGTGGCGTCGGCGGTGAGCACACTGATGTCGATGGCCGGGGGCAGCAGAGTCTGGAGAGCGGTCTCCTCCGCGCTCGGCGTGGGATCCGCCTCGGCCGGCAGCCGGTCCCATGCCTCGCCAAGTATCTGCTCCGCCGCCCGCTCGGCACCGATGACCTCGCCCAAGCGGCGCCGGAAGTCCGACACCGCCGTAGTCAGGCCGTGGTGCTCGGCGGTCAGCCACGGCCGCGGCAGCTTCGGCCTCGCGCTCGCGACGTGCAGCAGCGCGGTCAGTCGGGCTGTGTCGCGGACCCCCTGCCAGTCGAGTTCGGCAAGGAGAGGCGCATGCGGCAGCAGCCTCGTGTCGAGCTCGCCGAGGGTTTCGGTGGCGAGGTCGAGCGTCTGCAGCGGGTCACCGGCGGCTGTCAGCCCGTACCAGGAGTACGCCGTGCCTTCCGCAGCCGGGCGCCACGATCTGCTGACCTGGCGCGCCGCCACGGTCGCCCGGTCAAGTCCCTCAGCGGTGAGCGCCTCCGCGTCGAAGGACGGGGCCGGGGGCAGAGGATGGGAATCGTCCAGCAGCGCGATCCGTCCCAGGACGTCGTGCAGGCTCGCACCGAGACCAGGCCGGAACTCGTTCATCGCCGCCGCGTATCTGGAGAGTTCCTTACGCAGTTGGCGAGCGCGGTTGAGGTCCGCCTGGGCGCTGCCGGACGAGGTACGGCGGGGCGCCTGCAATGCCTGGCCGAGTTCCTGCGCCACCTGCTTCCGGCCCGTGTTGTTGCTGTGCAACGCCAAGACGTAGTCGTCGAGACCGACATCGCTCAGACGGTTGCGGACCACGTCCAGGGCCGCCGCTTTCTCGCTGACGAACAGCACGGTACGGCCCTGCTCCAACAGGCCCGCGATCATATTGGTGATCGTCTGGCTCTTGCCGGTGCCGGGCGGCCCGTCCATCACGAAACTGCGACCTTCGATCGCGGCCGCGACGCACTGTCGCTGGGAAGAGTCCGCGTCGAGCACGAGCGGGGCGTTTTCGGGCGGCTGGATCTCGTCGATGCGATCGGCGTCAACTGGTTCGAATGCAAAGGTTCCGGGCGAGATGCCGGAGTCCGCGCCGAGTCCGATGGCTCGCACGAGGGCGCTGGCCTGCACCCGGCCGGCGTTGTCAAGGAGGTCCCGGTACATGACCTCCTTGCTTGAGTTAAACGTGTCAAGCACCATCCGGTTGGTGACTTTCCAGCCGCGCATGCCGGCCACCGCGCGCCGGACCTGCGCAATCAGTGCTGGAATATCGCGGCGTTCCACCTGGTCGACACGCGGCCAGTCCACGCCCAACTCGCCCATCTTGATGGCGAGGGCGGGGTTGAGAGACGGCTCCTCATCCGCGTTGACCTTCAGTACGTACGAGTCCCCGCGTCGCCGCTCCAGCACGACTGGCACCATCACCAACGGCGAACTGAAGCTCTTCTCGGCAGACGGGGCCGGCGTCCAATCGAGAAAGCCCACACCGAGATGAAGCACCCACAGGCCGTAGTCGTTGTACTTCTCCCGCGCGACCAGGGCAAGGCGACGCAGATGCCGGTCCTGTTCAGCCTGCATGGCCTTGGACGTGGTGAGCGTTACAACGGGGCGGTTGCCGCCGACTCCTGCCCGGGATGCAGGGGTGTCGATTGGCCTGGCGCCAGTGGTGGAACCGGCAGGGACCACTCTCGCGGGCGGCGCCAACTCGCCCGACGATGCACTCTCATCCTCGGATCCCTCGCCGCGTACAGCAGAGAAGGCGCAACCGCGGGAAAGCCCTTCCAGCACGGTGGACAACCCGGGCTCGACCAAATCCATACCTGCCGACGAGGCACGGCGCTGGTAGTTGAGCAGCCGGTTACGGAAGCTCAGATCGATGAGTGAGTCCCGCCATGAGGCGAGCAGCCTCTCCAGCCGAGCACGGTCCGTGGAAGGCCGCCTGCCTTGGAGGGTCATACAGCGCAGCTCCTCATTGGTGAAGAGATCGTGAAGGCGTTAGACGAAATGTGTGAAGCATAGCGGTGCTTCGCAACGGCGTCTGGAGGGACGGCACAGGACGACTCTCCCCACGTCAGGACACTGGAGGATGGAGAAGAGGCTTCCCTGCCAACACGAGTGAGGAGGCCATGGGCAAACGGCCTTCCGCGCAACGTCATCCCACTCCGGAGCCGCAGACCTGGGACCCGCCCAACGAGACAATTCCGCCCCCACCTTCTGCCAAAGCACGTAACGCGATCGCCGACACCATCGACAGAGGGTGGAGTTGGCCCCGATTGGCAGGCGGCGTACCGCTGCTGTTCTGGACTGCGTGGCGTTGGTCTCAAGGCCGGGTGGAATCTGACCGGTGGACGGCGGGCCAAAGGTGACCTCGATGACCAAACAGTCAGGGAACATCCAGCTTCCGGACGAGCTCGCCGACCTCCGTGCGCCAGGCGCGGACCTGCTCGTCGGTGGGGCCCATCTCGTACTGGTGGTAGTGGCACCCCAGGCACAGGTGCGACCAGACGGCGCGGGTCCGCCGGGCAGTCTCCCCAGGGGTGTAGCAGCGCAAGCAGAGCATCTTGGCCCGCATGGTGGCGCGGGCGAGTCCCGGTACCGCTGCGTCGAGCACCCGGTCCACGCAGATCTCCAGAACAGTCCTCAGGGCCAGTGAGGCTCCGCGGTGACGGCCTGCGGCTGTGGCACCGCCGAGGTCGCCGGCGAGCAACCGGTCGGCCGTCAGCAGGAGGTCTTCGACGGAGGCAGGGGAAGCGGGTGCTGCGGATACAGAGGGTGAGGATGCAGCGGAGGCACTCATCGGGCGTTCCCCTCCGGCTTGCGCACCTTCTGCGCCAGAGCCTCGACGCCCTGGACGAAACGGCGCGGGTCGGTGATCTGCGCCCCTCCCGCGTGGGCTCCTCTCTGACACTGCTTGATGAGGTATGCCGCCTGCGCTCCGTAGCGGTTTTTCACTTCCTCGTCGACGTCGCGGATCCGTGTGATGTCGCCGAACAGGGCGAGCGCCGCGACCTTCGTGAACTTCTCGGCGTCGTCGACGGCGGCGTGCAGTTCCTGCTCAGGCCCGCCGGAGAGGTGGTGCTTGGTCCACGCGGCTTCCAGGAAGGCGTTCTCCAGAGCAATGCGGCACAGGCTGGGCAGCACATGGGTCCGGGCAGCCGGTGGCAGATCCGGGGTGCGGACGATGGCCATCGCGTCGGCGATCGCCTGTGCGACCGGGTCGGTCACTCGCTCGACCCTCACCCTCGAGGCCTTGCTCCGCTCGACCTGGAACACCGTCACCGGCAGCTCCTGGCTCGTGAACGCCCGCTGGAGCCGGGTGTCGTGGGTGAACACGACGACCTGCCGGTGTTTGCCGAGTTCGTGCAGGACCTGAGCGAGTCCGTTGACCTTGGCGGGGTCCATGGACTGCACCGGGTCGTCGATGACTATGAAACCGAACGGGCTGTCGGCCGTAACGGCGCGGGGCAGGAACAGGGACAGTGCGAGGGAGTGCAGCTCGCCCTGGCTCATGACGCCCAGCGCCGAGGCGTCCTGGCCGTCGACGGAGACATCCATGACGAGCTTGCGTACGTTGGCCTTCTCGCTGCCGTGCAGGCTCACACCGTTGAGGTCGATGTTGCTCTCCTGGCGAAGCTTCTCCCAGATGCGCTGCGACTGTTCGGCGAAGCCTTCCATGCGCCGCTCCCGCAGCTCGCTGCTCAGCGCCTTGATCCAGGCACGGGCCCGCCGGATGTCTCTCAGCCGGGGATCGCTCTCCTTCGCGGCACGAGCCCGCTCCGCCCAGCCGGCCAGGCGGTTGATGAGCCGGCGCCAGCGTTCGTCCCGCTTCTCCAGCTCCCTCGTGGCGTTCTCTCTCACCGCGGCGCAAGCGTCAGTCAGCGTCCCAGCCGCCTCGTGGGCGCGCCTGACGAGCTCGTGCGGATCGCTGACCGTACGGCAGGCGGTCCAGGCGTCCCACGGGTCGGTCAACGCGGCCGGGATCCGCTGGGGCCTGTGCACAAGGTCCTGTAGGGCGCGCACCGCCGACCGCAGTGCGGCGCGCGCGTCGTCGGCGGCCTTGGCTTCCTGGCGCAGTACGGCGATCTGCGCGGCGGCACGCGCGGCCCACTCCCCGTCCAGGACGCGATCCGTTCCGCAGACCGGGCAGGACTCGTCGTCGGGGTGGCGGTCGCTGTGGGCCAGAGCCCTGCCGAGGAGGTCGGCGCGCTGGTGAGCGTCCTCGGCGCTCGTGCCGCGGACGTCCTCGGCATCGGCGAGGGCCTTGCTCAGCCCGACCACCGCGGCGGAGACCTGCTCCATGTCGGGGCCCTGCACGGCGGCCGCGACCCGCAGCTCGGCGAGAAGGCCCTCGCCGGTGTCGGCGGGCAGTCCCGCCACCAGTGCCTCGACGGTGTCGAAGTCCGGGCTGCCCGGGGTGTCGATGGCCAGGAGGGCGTGCACCGCGCGCTCGTCGTCCTCCAGCGCGTACAGGGCGTCCACGAGTTCCGGGATTTCCGCCTTCGCCGCCTTCGCCGCGTCGTCGAGTACCTTCTCCTCCGCCCGAAGCCGGCTGTCCGCTGCGCTGAGATGCCGCAGGCCGAGGATCGTGGCGATGGCGTCGTACATCTCGGAGGGCTTGCCGCTGATCATGCGGTCGAGATCGACGTACGACAGAAAGGGCCGGTAGTCCTCCATGGCCTGCTTCCAGGCCACCTGGTCGAGAGGGACTCGTCCGTGTCCGGGCCGCTTGAACTCTGCCTGGGAGCCGCCGAAGTCCTCGCTCTCCCACGTGCGGGTGAGCGTGCTGCGGCCGGTGTCGCCCTCGATGGCGAGCTTGACCTCGATCTCCGGCCTGGCACCGTCCTCAAGGTGGAGGTTGCGCCAGTTGCTGCTGCGCGACGCGTGCAGCCCGTGCCAGCGCATGTTCGTGCCGGTGAACGCGGTCTCGATGCCCTCGGCGATGCTGGACTTGCCGGACCCGTTGCGGCCCACCACGAGGTTCACGCCCGGTCGGGAGCTGAGGTTCAGCCAGGTGCGGGGGCCGATGCCGCGGAATCCGGTGACGGCGACGGAGGCCAGGTGGATCCGGCCGACGGAGGACGGTCCTTCGGCCTCCCCCTCGCCCAGAGCGTCCTTGAGGAGCGCCTTCACCGGCTCGCTGAGGACCGCCTCCGCGAGGCGGGCCTCCACCAGTTCGGCTACGGGCATGGACGGGACGGTCTGGGGCGGCTGGGTGGAATGGTGTGCGGTGTGCTGGGGCTGTTCCTTCTCGGTCATGAGGTGCTCCGGGGTGGGCGCGGGAAAACATGGAAGAGCGCGAGGGCCGGGCCGAAGGCGGGGCAGGTTCACCGGATCCCCGGCCGGCAGTGGAGAGAAGGGCGGCCTGGGGGCGTCGGTAGTCGGTGAGGGCGCCGGCGGCCTACAGCGTGACCAGGCGCGCGAGTTCGGTGCGCGGGACGGTGTCACGCACGAAGTGCAGGCCGAGCTCGGCGAAGGGGTCGGCGGCTTCGTTGAGGGGTGCCGCGCTCGACCCGCCCACGTGACCTGCCGGTCAGCGCCGAGCGCCGCCGGTCAGGGCGCGGGGTCAGTCTTGGCGGTGGCGTCGACGTTGGTCAGGCAGGCTTTCATGAAGACGTCGCGGTGGATGGTGCCGCCGGTGGGCTCCTGGGAGATCTGGGCGTACTCCTGCGAGCAGGTGCTGTCGCTCGCGGTATAGGTCATGCTGCCGTCGTCGACGTACACGCCCCCCGATATCACGCCAGACGCGTAGGCGCCGAGAAGTGTTGAGCGGCCGAAGACAGGCTTGTCCACAGCCTTGGTGACCGCATGGGTGACGACCTTGGGCGGGCGAGACTCAGCCTGATGGGCGCGGTGGTCGGCAGCAGCCGCCTGGCGGCGGGCGGTGGCGAGCGCAGAGTGGGTACTGACGTGGTCCACCGTGGCCGCGGTGACGGACAGGGCGGTCAACCCGCAGGCGGCAATGACGTTGGCTCGGTTCACGGTTGTCCTTCAGGTAAGGAATCGGAGGGTGAAAACCTCGCAGCGGGTCATGGTCGGGGGCGGCGCGGAGGCGGCGGAGCATCGCCTCGCCGCCGCACTCGAAGGCGTACTGACCCGCTCGGTCAGCCAGTCAGCCGGCCCTGGTGTCAGTCCACTTGCCGCTGAAAAATGAGCTGCCGCCGCGCCACCGTCACCTCCCTGAGCGGGAAGGTACGGATTTCAGACGGTGCCGGACCTTGGGGGCTGCAATTCGCCCGGACACGACGGGCCCCGCTCGCGGCTGTGCGCGGGGCGGCCTCCTCGGCGCGGGTCAGTATGCGCCGCTGTCCCGTAGCTCACTCACGACCTGCTCCCGCAGCTCCGGGCAGTACGCCTTCACGCCCATCAACAGCAGTCCGTTCGCCTCTTGCTTCTGCGTGCCCCAGTCCGGCCCGTACGGGTACAGACCGCCCTCGCCGAACATCCACTTCACGCTGTGCCCCGCGCCCAGACCGTCGCACCACTCCTGTGGAAAGTCGATGAGGTCACCGTCGGATGGCTGTCGCTCGGCCCAGCTGCGCCACGACGCAAGGTGCACGGCGTCGAGGAACTTGACTTCCTTGCTGACACTCGGCGACGCCTTCGGCTTGGCAGGCGTCTTGTCGTCGCTGGTACTGCCACAGGCAGCAAGCGAAGCGAGCAGGGCAGCGGCGAGTAGCACGGTATTGATGATGCGGCGCATCGTGTCCCCCAGGATGTGTGAAGTCGGTACGGGGCGTGCACGGTTGAACGAACCAAGGCCCACCGTCACGGGTCGGCGGGCTTTGGCCGAAGAGATCAGTAGTTGGCGTTGGCGATGAGGTCGCCATCCTGGCCGTAGACGCTGACAAGCCCGTTCTTGGACTCGTAGCAGGACGTGAACGCAGACGCGATGAGCTTCGCGTCCCCCTGGCTGTCGCTCATAAGCCCGCCACTGAAGTCGGTGTAGACCTCAGCCGAGTCCAGGATGTCGTTCCGCTTGTCCGCGCCGGTCACCTTCGTTACGTGCTGGACGGCCTTCTTCTCCGTGGCCGTACCGGACTTGGCGACGCAGGCCTTGAACTGCTCCGCCTGCGTCTTCGTCTTCTGCGCGGGCGTCGCCTCGGCCTTGTCGGACTCCGGCGTGCGGCCGGCGGCGACGGCCTTGTCCTTGGCGCCGGTGTCGGTGGAGTCGCCGTTTCCGCCGCCGGCCGCGGCGGCGATGCCGATCAGAACGAAGAGGGCAACGGCGCCGAGGCAGCCGAAGCCGACGATCTTCCCTGCCTTCGACTTCTTCGGCGGCTGCGGCTGGAACGGCGGAGTGCCGTAGCCCTGCTGCTGCGGGCCGCCCCAACCGGGCTGGGGCTGCTGCGGGTACTGCTGCTGGCTCATGGTCCCCCCAGGGGATGTAGATGCACCTTGCGGGTGCGTGTGACTTGTGAACCTGGAATGTGCGTCAGGCGGCCCAGGCGGCGAGGGCGCCTGTAGCCCACAGCGTGACCAGGCGCGGGAGTTCGGTGCGCAGGACGGTGCCGCGCACGCACCGCAGGCCGAGCTTGGCGAGGGAGTCGGCGGCCTCGTTGAGGGGGTGACCGGCGTGGGCCTTCTCGTGGACGAAGGTCAAGTGAGGGGTGTACTCGGCAAGCAACTGCAGCTTGACCAGGCTGGGCTGGCGGCCCTGGGAGCGCAGGTGGGTGTCGTAGCCCTCGGGCATGTCCGTCCCGTCCTGCTGCCAGCTGTGCAGGTGCCGCAGCGCCTGCAAGTTGTCCAGGCGGACCTCGATGGGCTGGCCGGGGTGCGCGTGGAGGACCGTCTTGAGGCCCCAGTACACGGCGCGCAGTTCGGTCGCGACCACGCGGGAGCGGGGTCGTACGAGGTGCTTCGGGTAGAGGTGGGCGCGCAGACCGGTGTGGCCGGTGGTGGCGAGGTAGCCGGAGGCCACCCGGTCCGGGCCGACCGAGGCGTCCGTGGCCAGCACGATCGGCCCGGCGACGGCCTTGACCTTTTCGTTCACGCACACCTGGCGGCAAGCGGACGTGGCGGGGCGCGGTGCGTGGGCGAGGGGAGAACGACGACCCATGACAGTTGTTGCCTCCTTGTCTTCGCGACGGGACAGCGGGAAAGAGGGCGAGCGGCGCGTGACGCCCGCCGAGCTTGGTCGTGTGGGTCAGGCGCCATCACCGTGTTGCAATGACCCCTGGAATCCGCCAGATTGCGGAGGGGCTCCGGTGTTGCTGGTGGGTCAGATAGCAGCCGGGGCCTTCTTGTACCAGTCCGTGATCACCTTGGTCAGGTGCACGACGTTCTGCTGACGCATGATCGGGGCGGAGGCGTTCGGCTCGAAGTCCTCGTTCGCGTCCGTGGTGCGCCAGATGCTGTCCTCGGTGACGGGGGCGGTCATGTGCCGGTCGAGCCGCTTGAAGAACTCCTGGATGTCACCGTCCTCGGCTCCGTCCTCCTTCAGGTTGCGGTAGACGCCGCCCAGGACGCGGAGCATGCCCACCGAGCCCAGAAGCGAGGACTCGCGCAGCCTCATGGCCTTGGTGGGGGGCGCCGGCGGTTCGTTCTTCTTCTTCTCGGAGAGCGAGGGATCGTAGTTGTCCACGTCCTCCTCGGTGATCTCCGCGAGCGCGGTGAACGCAATGGAGATGACATCCAAGAAGCCGCGGACGCTCTCGATGACCTCGTTGTCGGTCAGCGACTCGACCTTCTTGCTGACACGGCCACCGGGACCGGCGATGACGGCCCGTGTGATGTCGGCTACGTGCTTGGCGCCCATCAGGTTGCGGTTGGTCAGGGTCATCCGGTCCCGCTCGATGTCGACCTTGCCCAGGAACAGGGGGTGGACGACGATGTCGCTGAGCGTGCGGTTGGCGATGCGCGAGGTGTCGAAGCGGGCCCGGACGGCACCGGAGATTCCCTTGGCGTTGTCCGCGACGTCGACGAACATCTGCTGGCCGCTGACGCCGTCGGGCTCCACGTAGATGTCAATGCCAACGAACTCGTCCTTGAGTCGCTGCATTCGGCCGATCAGCGCCTCGCGGTCCTGCTCCAGCTTCGCCTTCTTGGCCTCGTTGGCGCGGTGGATCTCCCGGTCGATGCGGGAGACCTCGTCCGTGATGCGCTTCTTCTCCAGGTGGACCCCGAGGATGCGGTGCTGGCCGTCGATCGTGATCAGGCGTCCGATGCCGCCGATGGACCACGGGACGGTGAGGTAGCCGACCGAGCCGTCTTCGCTGATCGGCTCGAAGCGGCAGCCGCCGGTGTCGCGGATGAGGAGGGCCGGAGCCACCCACCTGGGGTTGTCGGCGAGGTACTGGCCGAAGCCCTTGGCGTGGGTGATGTCCACCTTGCGGTTGTCCGGGTCCGGCTTGGCCGGGTCCGGGATGGTGAGGATGACCGAGAGGTCGGCGAGCGGAATGCGCGTCGTGTAGACGGTCCGGCCGCCCTGGCTGGTGCGGATCGCCAGGTAAGTGGACTCCTCACGCACCAGGGAGAGGCGCGAGGAGTCGACAGTGATGGTCATGGCTGACTTCCTTTCCGAGCAGGTAGCCCTCGGGGGCAGCGGGAGAGAGGGCGGGCGGCGCGTGACGCCCGCTGGGATCGGCAGGGATCTGAAGAGATCGGATGCGCGGCGCGGACTCAGCAGAGCGCCTCGGGCCACCGCTTCCACTCGGAAGCAGAACTAGATAAGCACGAGACTGAAAGCATCGTCAAACAGCTTGTCGGACTTGACGACCGCTGTAATGTGTTAACCGTCCACTATCCGACTGGCCCGAGAGGTGCGGAACCCCACGCCATGCCCCAGCAGCCACCAGCCCAACTGGCGCCCTCAGCGCACGTGACAGCCGCCGAGATCTCCCGCATCGCAGGGGTCACGCGCGCCACTGTCAGCAACTGGCGCCGCCGCCACGACGACTTCCCGGCCCCCAGCGGAGGCACGGAAACCAGCCCGCTCTACGACCTGCCGGCCGTCCAGGCATGGCTGCGGGGACGCGGGCACACCTCCACCGCCTCGCCGGCCGAGGAGCTGCGTACGGCGCTACGGCTACTGGGCCCCGGCTCGGGTGTGGCCGCGCGACTGTTCCCGCTGGTGGCTGCCGCGTCCCGCCGCACGCCCGAGGAGCTGTCCGAACTCGCCGCCGTGCCCGACGACCAGCTGATCGCCCGCGCGGAGAAGGCCGCAGCACAGCTCCCCGCAGCCGTGCCCGAGGCCGAGCCGGTCCGCTACGGACCGAACGATGCGGGCGCGGTCCGCGCGCTGCTGGGTTGCGTCCGTGAGGCGGGGGCGCAGGCCGCCGTCGATGTCCTTGCTGAGCGCGAGCTGGACGAGGGTGCCGCCAGCGGCGTTTACCAGACCCCCGAAGGCCTGGCCCTGCTCATGGCACGGCTCCTGCCCGCCGGCACGGCCCGCATCCTCGACCCTGCCTGCGGCAGCGGCACGCTCCTCGCCGCCGCCGCCCGGCAGGGCGCACAGGAGCTGTTCGGGGAGGACTCGCTCCCCGTCCAAGTCCAGCGCAGCGCAGTCCGGCTCCTGCTTGCCGCGCCCGAGGCCGAGACGGCGATCCGCGTCGGCGACAGCCTGCGCGCCGACGCCTTCCCCGACGTCACGGTGGATGCCGTCCTGTGCAACCCGCCGTTCGGCGACCGCGATTGGGGTCATGACGAGCTGGCCTACGACCCGAGGTGGGCGTACGGACTTCCGCCGCGCTTCGAATCCGAACTGGCCTGGGTGCAGCACGCTCTCGCGCACCTGGAGCCCGGCGGCCACGCGGTCATGCTGCTGCCGCCCGCTCTCGCCTTCCGCTCCTCCGGCCGCCGCATCCGCGGGGAACTCATCCGCAGCGGGGCCCTGCGCGCCGTCGTCTCACTTCCGGCGCGTGCCGCGTATCCGCTCCACATCGGCCTGCAGGTCTGGGTGTTCCAACGCCCCGAGCCGGGCGGCACGGACCGTACGACGGTGCTGTTCGTCGACGGGGAGGGCGAGCAGCGGGGCAGCGCCACGGGCGCGCCGTCCACCACCGATACGGCCACGGCCGGCGCCGGAACCCGCGGCGGCTCACGCCCCCGCCGATCCGGCTCCGCCCCTTCCGCCGCCTCCTCTGCCCCTGCCTCTTCCGCCTCTGTCTCCTCCTTCGATTGGGCGGGGCTGACCGACCGGGTCCTCGGCCAGTGGGCCGCGTTCACCACCGCCCCCGACACCTACGCCGACGAGCCCGGCGTCGCCCGCGCAGTGCCGCTCGTCGACCTCCTCGATGACGTCGTCGACGTCACCCCAGCCCGCCATGTGCGGGCGACCGCGGCCGACATCGACCCGACCGCCCTAGCCGGGCGCGTCACCGAACTGCACGGCCGGCTGGCCGAGCAGGTCGCCGTCCTGGCGGCCGCCTCCGCGTCCGGCGGGTGGCAGCCGGGGCCGTCAGCCCGCGAGTGGCGTACGGCGACCGTCTCCGACCTGGCACGCGGCGGGGCACTGACCGTGGTGCGGGCGGCGACGCCCGGCACACGAGGCTCCAAGGGCCCCGCCGCCCCCACCTTGGACCGGCCGGTCATCACCGTCCAGGACATCTCCGCCGGAAACCCCCCGTCCAGCGGGGCCGTTGGCATCCACGCGGACGCCGCGCAACCCGTCGCCGCCGGGGACGTCCTGGTACGCGCCGTCGCGGGCGGCGGCGACGCGGCCACGATGACCCGGGTCGCGGACGACCAGGACGCCGGAGCCCTGCTCGGTCCGCACATCCACCTCCTGCGCCCCGACCCGGCCCGCCTCGACCCGTGGTTCCTGGCCGGGTTCCTCGGCGCCGAGGACAACATCGCCTCCGCGTCCACCGGCAGCACCCTCGTGCACGTCACACCGGGCCGCCTGCGCGTACCGCTGCTGCCCCTGGAGGAGCAGCGGCGCTACGGGGAGGCCTTCCGCCGCGTGTACGAGCTGCGCGCGGCCGTCCGCCGAACTGCCGACCTCGCCGCCGACACCGCAGCCACCCTGACCACCGGCCTCACCGCCGGCGTACTCCTGCCACCGGACATCCCGGACAGCGGTTCCGCCTGAAACGCCCCACGCGTCCCACCGCACATGACCACACTGGATCCCCACCGTCCCACGCGCGGACGGTGCTCTTCGGAAGGAAGCCGGGACCTCTTGAACAGCAGCAAGCACACGGAGCTGGCGAACCACGCCTGGTCCGTCGCCGATCTCCTGCGCGGCGACTACAAGCAGTCCGACTACGGCAAGGTCATCCTGCCGCTCACCGTGCTGCGCCGCCTGGAGTGCGTCCTGGAGCCGACGCGCGAGAAGGTCGTCGAGACCGTCGCCAAGTTCGCGGGCCAGGAGATCGACACCGGCCACTTCCTGCGCCGCGCCTCGGGCCACTCCTTCTACAACAAGAGCGACCTGACGCTGCGGAAGATCGCGGACGACCCGCAGAACGCGGCGAAGAACCTCCAGATCTACGTCGGCGCCTTCTCTGACAACGCCCGCGAGGTCCTCGACAAGTACGAGTTCAACCAGCAGGTCAGGAAGCTCGACAGCGCGAACCTGCTTTACCAGGTCATCGGCAAGTTCACCGACCTCGACCTGCACCCGGATGTGGTGCCCAACCACAACATGGGCTACATCTTCGAGGAGCTGATCCGCCGCTTCGCCGAGCAGTCGAACGAGACCGCGGGTGAGCACTTCACCCCGCGCGAGGTCATCAAGCTGATGGTCAACCTGCTGGTGGCGCCCGACGCGGACGCCCTCAGCCTGCCCGGTGTCGTCCGCACGGTCATGGACCCGGCCTGCGGCACCGGCGGCATGCTCAGCGCCGCCGACGACCGCATCAAGGCTCTCAACCCGGACGCCACGGTCGAGGTGTACGGGCAGGAGCTCAACCCCGAGTCCTGGGCCATCTGCCGTTCCGACCTCATGATCAAGGGCCAGGACCCGGGCAACATCGCCTTCGGCAACTCCTTCTCCGACGACGGCCACGCCCGCCGCTCGTTCGACTACATCCTCGCCAACCCGCCGTTCGGCGTGGAGTGGAAGAAGGTCAAGGACGAGGTCGAGTACGAGCACAAGTCGCTCGGCGACGCCGGCCGCTTCGGCGCGGGCCTGCCGCGCATCAACGACGGCTCGCTGCTCTTCCTCCAGCACATGATCTCGAAGATGAAGCCGGTGGACGTGAACGGCGGGGGCGGCTCCCGCATCGCCATCGTCTTCAACGGCTCCCCGCTGTTCACGGGAGCGGCCGAGTCCGGCGAGTCCAACATCCGCCGCTGGATCCTGGAGAACGACTGGCTGGAGGCGATCGTCGCCCTCCCGGACCAGCTCTTCTACAACACCGGTATCTCCACGTACTTCTGGATCCTCACCAACCGCAAGGACGCCGACCACAAGGGCAAGGTCGTCCTGCTCGACGCGCGCGACCAGTGGCAGAAGATGCGCAAGTCGCTCGGCGACAAGCGCAAGGAACTCGGCGACGGAACGAACGGCCGCCCCGACCACATCGCCGACATCACCCGCCTGTACGCGGAGGCCGTCCAGGTCGCGAATGACCCCAAACACCCGCTTTACGGCAAGGTCAAGGTCTTCGCCAACGAGGACTTCGGCTACCAGCGCATCACCGTCGAACGGCCGCTGAAGCTGCGCTTCGAGGTCACGGAGGAGACAGTGGTGGCGCTGGCGGAGGCCAAGCCGGTGGCCAGGCTGGAGCGGAGCGAGGAGTTCGTCGCGGCGGTACGTACGCTGCTCGGCTCGTCCTGGACGACGAAGTCCGAGGCGTTCATCGCGCTCAAGGACGCGGTGGTCGCGGCCGGCCTGACCTGGCCGTCTGGAGCGCCGTTCGCGAAGGCGGTACGGGAGACGATCGGCGTACGGGACCCGGAGGGCGAGGTCCAGAAGGTCAAGGGCGCGGCGGAGCCGGACGCGAACCTGCGGGACTTTGAGAACGTGCCGCTGGGGGAGGACGTCGAGGAGTACCTGAAGCGTGAGGTGCTGCCGCACGTGCCGGATGCGTGGATCGACCACACGAAGACGAAGATCGGCTACGAGATCCCGTTCACGCGGCACTTCTACGTGTACAAGCCGCCGAGGCCGCTCGCGGAGATCGACGCGGAGTTGAAGTCGCTGGAGGCGGAGATTCAGACGCTGCTCGGTGAGGTGACGGACTAGTGGGCGAGTACTCAGTGACACCGCTCCGGTATCTACTTCGTCCTGTAGAGCGGACGGGCTTTCCATCGGCCGATGTCTTGTCCGTCTATCGCGATTACGGAGTCATTCCGAAAGAATCACGCACCGACAACCACAACAAGACTCCCTTGGACCTCTCTCGCTACCAACTCGTACAGGCTGGCGACCTCGTAGTCAACAAGATGAAGGCGTGGCAAGGATCGCTCGGTGTCTCCGCATACGGAGGAATCGTTAGCCCAGATTATCTGGTCTGCGAGGTGAGTCCTAGGGTCCACTCCCGGTACCTTCATCATTTGCTCAGGTCTCATTTTCTGATTGGCGAATTTAAGTCGCGATCAAAGGGAATTCGCCCAGCGCAATGGCGTCTTTACTGGGAAGATCTGGCGAAGGTGGAAGTGTCTCTTCCTCCCGTCAAGGAGCAGCGCCGCATCGCCGACTTCCTCGACACCGAGACCGCCCGCATCGACCGTCTGACACATCTTAGGCGCCGCCAGATCGACAAGATTGATGAGCGCTACAACACCACGATCTCCGAACTCACTACGCCGGGCATCAGTACAGGAGATGAGCGCGATGAGTTGTGGCCCTGGCTACCCGCAACGGTTAAAACCGGCAGGCTTGGATATGTGGCCCGCGTCCAGTCTGGCGTCACGGTGCATGGAGCACGAGAACGAACCTCCAGCGACTCCGAGTACCCGTATCTCCGTGTGGCTAACGTTCAGGGCGAGCGCGTGGATCTCTCAGAGGTAAAGACGATTACCCTTCCCTCCGAAATGGCCCGTCGGTCAACTCTGCTTCCTGGTGATGTGGTAATGACCGAGGCTAACGGAAACCCGGATAACTTGGGACGCGGCGCCGTATGGAATGGCGAGATTCCCAACATGGTCCACCAGAACCACGTGTTCGCCATCCGAGTCGACCGAAGCAGACTGATCCCCGAGTATCTGGCAGTGCTGTTGGCGGCATCTCACGGCCGTCGGTATTTCCGCTTCACTTCAGCCCAGGTCGGAATCGCCACCACGAGTAGCTCCAAGGTCTTGGACTTCCCGGTTCCTGTGCTAAACCTCGACAAACAGCGCGTAATCGTCAAGCAGTGGAATAAGGCCCGAAACGGAAGGGCTCTCACTGCGAATCTCCTCACTCGGCAACTCGACCTGCTCGCCGAACGCCGCCAAGCCTTGATCACCGCCGCCGTAACCGGCCAGTTCGACGTCTCCACCGCCAGCGGACGCAACGTAACGGACGGAGTGAGCGCGTAGCCATGAGCCCCATCCACACGGAGTCCGCCTTCGGTGATGCCATCGTCGCCGCCATGGTCGAGCGCGGCTGGCGTGAGGCGAGCCCGCAGGATTACCGGGCCGATCTCGGCCTGGACACGAACGAGTTGTTCACCTTCATCGGGGCGACCCAGCCCGACGAGTGGAACGAGCTGCTCACCGTCTACGGCGGCGACCCGAACGAGGCGCAGCGTGGGTTCGCCGGCCGCCTCGACCAGGCCATCGCCACCGACGGCCTCCTCGACGTGCTCCGCAACGGCGTCAAGGACCGGGGTGTCCTCCTCCGCGTCGCCTACTTCAAGCCGAACCTCGTCGCCCACGACTCCGTACTCGACGGCTACCGGGCCAACCGTCTGACCGTTGTCCGCGAACTCCGCTACGCGACCAAGCAGGCCGACTGGGGCAACGAACTCGACCTCACCCTCCTCCTCAACGGAATCCCCATCGCCACGGCCGAGTTGAAGAACCCGCTGACCCAGCAGGGCGTCGAGCAGGCCAAGGAGCAGTACCGCATCGACCGGGACCCCACCGAGCTGATCTTCACGCGTCGGGTCGTCGCGAACTTCGCCGTCGACCCGGATCTGGTCTTCGTCGCTACTCAGCTCAAGGGCAAGAACACCCGCTTCCTCCCGTTCAACACCGGCTCCAACGGCCCCGGTCAGCCCGGCGGCGCGGGCAACCCGGACCCGACGACGTACGGCACGTACGCGACCTCCTACCTTTGGGAGCAGGTCTGGCAGCCGGACAACTGGCTGGACCTCCTCCAGCGGTTCGTGCACCTGCACAAGAGCAAGACGCCTGGCGGCGGCACCACCAAGACGATGGTCTTCCCCCGGTTCCAGCAGTGGGACGCGGTCAAGAAGCTCACCGCGCACGCCGCCGCCCACGGCGCGGGCCACGACTACCTGGTCATGGCCTCCGCCGGCTCGGGCAAGTCGAACACCATCGGCTGGCTCGCCCACCGCCTCAGCGACCTACACACCTCCACCGACCCGTCGGAGCTCGACGCCGAAGCCGTGGCTAAGGGGCTGAAGCCGGGCGTGCCGGTCTTCGACAAGGTCATCGTCATCACCGACCGCCGCAACCTGGACGCGCAGCTCCGAGAAACGGTTGGCAATTTCGAGCAGACCGCGGGCCTCGTCGTGAAGATCGACGAGAAGCACGGGGCGAAGGGCGAGCAGCTCGCCAAGGCCCTCTCCCGCGACACCGGGAAGATCGTCACCGTCACCCTGCACTCCTTCCCGGCGCTGCTGGACTACCTCCAGCGCAACCCCACCGAGATCCGGGGCAGCCGTTTCGCGATCATCGTGGACGAGGCGCACTCCTCGCAGTCCGGCGACGCAGCCACCGCCGTACGGTCCGCTCTGCGCGACCTCGGCCTGGACTCCGACTCGGACGACGCGGGCGCGACCACGGTCAAGGCCCCGTCCGCGACCACCCTGGACGAGCAGCTCAAGAAGCGAGCCGAGCAGCGTTCCCGTGCCGCGAACCTCTCCTACTTCGCGTTCACCGCCACGCCGAAGGCCAAGACCCTCGAACTCTTCGGCACGCTCCAGGACATCGACGGCAAGGCGACCTACCGGCCCTTCCACACGTACTCCATGCGGCAGGCGATCGAGGAGGGCTTCATCCTCGACCCGCTGCGCAACTACGTCACGTACAACACGTACTGGAAGCTGGTGAACCAGAACCCCGACGAGCGGGAGGTCGACCCGTCGAAGGCGAACGGCCTACTCGCCCGGTACGCGCTGACCCATGACTCGACGGTCGCCCAGCACGCCCAGGTGATCGTGGAACACTTCGTCACCCACAGCCGGGGCCGTCTCGGCGGGCGAGCCAAGTCGATGGTGGTGACCGCCTCGCGGCAGTCCGCCGTGCAGATGGCTCGCGCGATCAAGAGCTACATCAAGGACCGGGACTACGACACCAAGTACCCCGACCTGGGTGTCCTCGTCGCCTTCTCCGGCTCGCTCACCATCGACGGCGAGGAGACCACCGAGCCGAAGGAGAACGGCGGGCTGTCGGAAAGCGCGCTGCCGAAGGCGTTCGGCTACACGCGCGCCGACGACAAGGCCGCCCGGGCCGGCGGTGCTGGCCAGCGGGAGTACAAGATCCTGGTCGTCGCGGAGAAGTACCAGACCGGCTTCGACCAGCCGCTGCTGACGACGATGTACGTCAACAAGTCGCTGACCGGCATCTCCGCCGTGCAGACGCTGTCCCGGCTGAACCGGACCGCCGAGCGCAAGACTCAGGCCGACCTGGCGGTGCTGGACTTCGTCAACGACGCCGAGGACATCCAGGAGTCCTTCCGCCCGTACTTCGAGGAGGCGAACACCCTCCCCTCCGACCCCAACCTGCTCTACACCGCGCAGAGCAAGGTCATGCGGGCCGCGATCCTGTCCGGCCAGGAGATGGACGAGTTCGCCACCGCGTACTTCGCCGCCAAGGAAAAGGCCGCAGGCTCGCAGTCCAAGTGGGAGAAGCTGCACGCCGAGCTGTACCGGCTGCTCTCGCCCGCCGTCGCCCGCTTCACGCCCTTGCTCGAAAGCGACGACGAGGACGACCAGGAGAGGGCGGAGGGCTTCCGCGCCGACCTCAACGACTACGTCAGGAAGTACGGCTTCCTCGCGCAGATCGTCCCCTACCGGGACGCCGAGCTGGAGCGGTTGCACCTCTACGGCCGCTACCTCCTCAACCGGCTGCCCCGCCGCGCGGACGGCGGCGTGGACATAGGCGAGATCGACCTGAGCCACATGCGGGTGGAGAAGACCGGCGAGTACGACGTCTCCCTCACCGCCGAGGGGCCGACGACGATGCAGGGCTTCGGCGACGGCTCGGGCGGCGCGAAGGAAGCGGAGAAGTCGCTGCTCTCGCAGTTGATCGACAAGTTCAACGAACGCTTCGGCACCGAGTTCACCGAGCAGGACGTCATCCGCCCGTTCGAGGAGGCAAAGGCCGACCCGAAGGTGCGGGCGGCGGCCGTCGTCAACGACGAGGACAACTTCGGCCTCGTCTTCGACAACGTCTTCGCGGACAAGATGGCCGACCACATCGACACCATCGCGGGCATGGGCCGCCAGTACTTCGGCCCCGACAAGGGCTTCAAGTCCAGCCTTGACCGCAGTGCCCGCAAGGCCGCGTGGCGGATGATCCGCCGCGAGGAGGGCCTGGACGACGACGTCTGACGCGTACGCCCCGGCTGGACGTGCCGGCCGGGGCAACCGGGTGGAGCGGCGCAACGCTCCTTGGCAATACGGCGATGGATCGGCCGCGGCTCTTCCTCGCCTGGCCCACCGCGAGACCTCGTGAAAGTCAGGCTCGGGGATCGGCTGCACATGTCATTGGACTTCTGCGTACAAAACCGTGCGCAGTGCAAGTTGTCCTCTTCATGAGGTGCAACGGATCTGGGGGGTAATAATGAACCACGCGGCAGGCGAGCTCGAAGAGTCCAGACTCCAGAAGGCCGTCGAGACGATCGCCATCACACCGGAGGCGGCCACCAGGCTCGTAGACGGTTACCGTGCGACTTTCGAGGCGAAGTTCAAGCGGGAGCCCGAGAGCCTGGAGGACAAGCGCCGGATCGCGGCCAAGATAATTGGCCGGTACTCCAAACTTTCGGCAGTCACCGGGGCGGTCACCGCAGCCCCTAGTGTGATTCCCGGGGTCGGGACGGCGGTCGCAGTCCTGGGCGGCGGTGTCACCGATATCGCCGCAGCACTCAAGCTCCAGATCGACATGTGCATGTGCCTGGTTGAGGTGTACGAGACCGAGCTGAGCGATGAGGACAAGAAGCACCTCGCCTTCGTGCTGGCGTTGGCTGGTTCGGTAGAACAGATGGCGTCGAAGGGCGGCAAGGCAGCGGTCCTGAAGATCGCCGAGAAGTTGGTCTACCAGTACCTGAAGGGGCCCGCTCTGGTCACGATCAAGCAGTTGTTCAAGCGGGTGTCCATCACCTTCACCCAGAAAGCGATGGCCAAGGCGATCCCAGCAGGTGTAGGTGTCGCTTTCAGTAGCTCAACCAACTACCTCCTGACGACGGTGGTGGGCAGGGTCGCCGTCGCCGTCCTGGCCAAAGATGTGAAGTAGCAACGCTGCATCGGATCCGGTACCGCCGACTCAGTTGCCAGACCGGTACTCCAGTCGCACTTTGTGCTCTGAAGGAGCGGGGGCGACTTTCTGTCTCAGAATCCGTGCAGGACGTGGGGGCCCGCCGCCTGTGCGAGGGGCACCCACGGGTTGCGAAGGTACGGCTCAGATGGTCTGGTCGGCGGCCAGCCGGACGAGCCCGGCCCACGCCTGTGGGGTGACCGCCAGAACCGGTCCGGGTCGGACCTTCGAGTCCCGGATGTGTATGCCGTCGACGGCGGCTGCGATCTCTACGCAGTCGCCCCCCTCAGCGCCGCTGTAGCTACTTTTGAACCAGACGAGTGCCAGAGCGGCATCCGAGCTCTCTGCGATGTTCATAGCTCTCCCAGCAACTTCTCGATGAATCCCAGGGACTCTCGCGGAGTGAGAGCCTGGGACCGGATGATCCCATAGCGCGCGGCGGCGAGACGTACCTCTTCTCGGTCCGTCAGGAGGCTGCTGCGCCCTTGGACCTCCATGTACGTGAACTGCTCGCCGCCCTTTCGCGTAAGAACCGTGAAAGGGCCGTCCACTCCTGCGTTGTCCTCACGGTCGAGCGGCATGACCTGGATCTCCACATTGCGCTTCTGGCCGATGAGCAGCATCTGTTCGAGCTGCCCTCTCAGCACTGCGTTCCCGCCGAGGGGCTTACGCAACACGGACTCTTCGATCACGAAGCTGAGCAGTGGTGCAGGCCAACGCTCGAAGATCATCTGCCGAGCGAGCCGCGCTGCCACCCGCAGTTCGATCGTCTCCTCGTCCAGCAGTGGGCGTCGCATGGCAAGCAATGCCCGCGTGTACTCCTCCGTCTGCAACAGCCCCTTGACCACGTGGGAGTCGTAGGAACACAACTCGACCGCCTCCGCCTCCAACCGCGCCATGTCCCGGAAGAACGCCGGATACTGTGCCCGCCCCACCTCCTCCTTCAGCGCCTTGAGCACGCCCCCCGCGTCCAGCACCTCGTCCGCGCGGTCGATGAACCTGGGCGAGGGGATCCGCCGCCCCTGTTCGAAGGAGGCGATCGACTGGCCCGCGTAACCCGTGAGCTTCCCGAACTCCGGCCGTTCCAGGCCCGCCCGTACCCGCAGCAGCTTCAACTGACGCCCGAACGCGGTCACCACGCCCGATCCCGGCTCGTCCTCCGGCCTCGGCCCGCCGTCCTCACGCTCGCCCTCGCCCTGTTCCACCGACTCCATCGGCTCCACCGCCTCCCCGACCCGGTTCCCCGGCCCAACGCGCCCGCCCCGAGCCGGTCACGCGGCGCGCCTCGTACACCTCCCGCTCCGCCGCGTACAACCGGAACGCGACGGTGCGTCACCACTGGTCACGCTACGCCACCGACGGGAGCGTTGGGGGCATGACAGGTGAGACCTCTTCCTCCGACCGCGTCCCCCGGCCCAGCAGCCCCACAGGCCACTTCGCGATGCGGTTCAGCTCCACCCCGCGCGGCGCGCGGCTCGCCCGGCGTCTCGCCGGGCAGCGGCTCGACGCGTGGGGCATCCCCTACGACTGCGACACGCACCACGCGCTGACGCTGATCGTCGCCGAGCTCTCCGCCAACGCCGTCCGGCACGGCCGGGTCCCCGGCCGCGACTTCCACCTCGCATTGGCCGCCGACGCCACGACCGTGCGGATCGAGGTCACCGACACCCGCACCGAAGGCGTACCGGTCATAGCGACGCCCACGGACCTCCGCGACACCGGCCGCGGCCTGCTCCTGGTGGAGCATCTCGCCGACCGCTGGGACTGGCACCCGCGCCCCGACGGCCCCGGCAAGACGGTCTGGGCGGAGTACGTCCTGCCGGCGGGAGGCCGACCGGTCGCAGCACCCTCCCGCCCGTCGTTCACCGCTGACCCCCGTACCACGTATCGCACCGAGACCGCTGGACGGCAGATCGACGCAACGGTCACACTTGACCCCTGACCGTGACTGTTCATCACGCACACCGGGGGCAAGGTGCCGCAGGAGGCGATCTCCGACCGTTACGAACTCCTGGAGGAGCTCAGCCACGGCGGCATGGGCGACGTGTGGCGCGGCTACGACGCCGTGCTCGACCGGCCCGTCGCCGTGAAGCTCATCCGGCAGGCGTCGGTCACCTCCCCGCAGCTGGCCGAGGAGTTCGCCAGGCGTTTCCGTCGCGAGGCCCGCATCACCGCGCGCATCCAGCATCCCGGCGTGCCGCAGGTGTACGACGCGGTGCTCGACGCGTCGTACGAGCGGCTGTTCCTGGTGATGGAGCTCGTCGACGGCGTACCGCTGTCCACCTACATCGACCCCGGCCGGCCGCTGCCGGTCAGCTGGGCGGCCGCCGTCGCCACGCAGGTCGCGACCGTGCTGTCGTACGCGCACGACGTGCCGGTCATCCACCGGGACCTCAAGCCGGGCAACATCCTCGTCGCACGTGACGGCACCGTGAAGGTCCTCGACTTCGGCATCGCGGCGATCCTGCGCACCGACGTCACCAAACTGACCGCCACCGGCAGCCCCATCGGCACCCACCAGTACATGTCGCCCGAGCAGGTCCGCGGCGGACGCATCACCCCGCAGACCGACCTGTACGCGCTGGGCTGTGTGCTGCACGAACTCCTCAGCGGGCGCCTCACGTTCGAGGCGGAGAACGAGTACCTGCTGATGTACCAGCACGTCAACGCCGCCCCCACCCCGCTGCGACAGTTGCGGCCCGACATTCCCGAGGCACTGGAGGAGCTGGTCCTGCACCTGCTGCGCAAGGCGCCCGAGGCGCGGCCCGCCGACACGCAGCAGGTGTATGCGCGGCTGCTGCCGTTCCTCCCGCCGCCAGGCGGAGAACCCGGCACGGCCAATGCCGGGCCGGCCGGCGCACCCGACCCGACGGGCGTGTTCCGTCACCCTCTCGCGCCCCGCGCCCGCGCCCAGGCCCCTGCACCCGGCGGTTCGACGCCGACAGCCGTCCTCCCGGGGGCCCAGCCGGTGCCCGTCCCCGCCCAGCTGCGCGACGACATCAAGAAGGCGTACACCCACTCCGACGCACTGCTGGAGCAGGAGCGGTTCGCGCAGGCCGCCGAGGTGCTCGGCGAGGTCATCGAACCCGCGGCCCTCGCCCTCGGCTCCGAGAACAAGCCGGTCCTGGCGCTGCGCCGCCAGCGAGCAGCGATCCGCCTCCTTGGCGGCGACTACCGGGCCGCCCTGCCCGAGTTCGACGCCCTCGCCGACGCATACGCCCGCATCGCCGGACCCACCGGCGAGCAGGCCCGCGCCTGCCGCGCCCAGGCGGCCCGGTGCCGCGCCGAACTCGGCCAGGTCACCGACGCGCTCGACGCGCTCCAGGGCGTGCTGAACGTCGTACGGACCGTCGACAGCGACGTCAGCGAGGAAGCCGTGGAGCTACGGCACAACATCGGGATGCTGCTGCTCGCCCAGGGCCGGGCCGTCGAAGCCCGGCAGGTCCTCGAACCGCTCCACCAGGACATGTGCATGGTGTTCGGCCCCGACGACGAGATGACCGTCGAGATCGCCGAGGCACTCGCCGTGATCCGCCTCGGCCTCGACGGTTCGGCTTCCTGACCCGCTTCCTTGAGAAGGGGTACCGGCCGGAACCATGCTGCTCAGGCCGAGTTTGGATCGGCGCCGCATCGGTGACCGCAGCCTTTGAGCCGAGCTTCCTGGGTGAGCGACCAGCCGGCAGGCACATGAGCCCTGCGGGCTGCTGTCCCTGAGTCCTTACAAATCCCACTCGTCGGCCAGCAGTCCCACGAGCCGCTGCTGCCGCTTCTGCAGCAGTTCCGGCGCCCAATCCTGGTGCTGCAACACCTGACTGGTCAGGGCGAACGTGGAGACGCCGTGCCTGCCGGTGAAGTACTTGGCCTTCTTCTCTATGAAGTCGTAGTTCTGGGCGTAGGCATTCTTCGTCCGGTTGAGCAGGACGAGGTTGCCCAGTCGGTGCGTCCACTCTCCGCGCTGCTCATCGGTGAAGTGCCGCAGCCACTGCGACTGCTGCTTCGGGTTCTGCGGTAGCACGTGCTCGACGGTAATCAGGGAGTGGTCGTACGAGACTCCGGGCTTTCCGGCCAGCGTCTCGTCCAGGCGCAGCAGGACGTACTTGCGGGTCTTGGTGACGAGGTAGATGTCGCCATCCAGGCGCGCGAGCGTCTCGGCCTTCTCCGGGTCCGTCAGGGCGAAGGACATCGCGTCCAAGCCCATGCCGGCGTCAAGTTCGCGCAGGAGGTCCGCATAACGCATGACGCGGGGAGTGGTATAGACGCGGCGGACAAACATGCTGGCCGCCAGCCGCTCCAGGGCGCCGAAGAATCTGTCGAGCCAGGCAGGGTCGTCACCGTGGTTACGCAGCGCCCACAGGGCCGCGGGCCGCCAGTCGTTGTTGTCGATCTGCTGGAGGCGTTTGAACCAGGCATTTACCTGCTCCGCTCCAGAGGCCGCCGAGTAGCTGGCGTCGCGGATCTGCACGTAGGCGTCCGCGTACGGCACGACGACGTCATTGACGAACGACTCGGCCTTGCTGGGCAGGTAGTGGCTGAGCACCTGCTCGGGAAACTCTTTAAGTAGTTCCCGCTCTGCCCGCTTCATGGCAAACACCATGCGCAGGTGAAGGAAAAGGTCGGCGAAGTCGTCTCGCCCCAGGGCCTCCTCAGCATCTTCCCACTTGCGGGCGCACTCCTCCGAGGTCTTCTCGTCCAGAGCACCGATGATGTGCGACTTGAAGATGTCCGTGGGCGAGAGGTCCATGCCCCGGGAGTTCATCACGCTGAAGATGCGGTGCGCGCTGTCCAGATCGGGGGTGCTGACGACGACCAGGAAGGTGCGCTCACCAAGCATCTGAACGAGATCCAGCCGTCGCTCCTCCGACCAGTCGGCGAGTATCGCGTGCAACGCCTTCGCGTTGCGCAGAACGGCCTTCTGTGCGTCCGTCGGTAGTATCTCCTCCTTCAGGACACGCAGTGCATCGGTGGCTCCCTTTGTCTGGACGTACTGCTGGAAGAAGCCGGCGTCGCGGATTCGCAGAGTGAGCCTGGGCTTGGGATCGAGCCGGCGGACCTTGTTGCCTGGCTCCGTGACCAGCTTGTCAAGATCGCTGCGCAGGTCGTGGTCCTTCGTCAGGTCCCGAAGGAGGGCGAGCAGAATAGTCAGGGTGGTGAGGCGCTGCTGGCCGTCGATGACCTCGGCGGGCGCGTTGCCCTTGGCCTTGACGAGGACGATGGATCCGAGGAAATACGGCTCGTCCGTCCCCCTGTCCAACGACTCCTCCAAATCCGTGAGTAGTTGGTCTGCCTGCTCGACGTCCCAGGCGTACGGCCGCTGGTAGTCCGGGATCCTGAAGTCGTAGTCGCTGCTGAAAACCTTGTGTAGGGACACTTCCTGCGCCTCGAGTTGCTGCATGCCCCGATGATGTCGGAGCCATTGGCGCTGTGTCCCAGGAGTCCTACGATCTACCTCTATGCGCCGCCGTGATCCGCCTCATCCGGATCTCGCCGATCCCATACACGCACACAAGCGCACCAGGGTCGGCATCAATGCCTTCAGGGTTTCCACCCCGAAGGCATCGACGATCGTGGAGGCGAGTACCGGCCCGATCCCCCGGATCATTCCGGAGGCGAGATAGATCCGGATGGCCCGCTCATCGGCTGGCATGGTCCGCTCGCAACGTTCCACTCTGAACTGCCGCCTATGGCGCGGATGGACGTCCCAGGCCCCGAACAGCCGAAGACTCTCACCAGGTCGTGTCCCGAACAGGGCCTTGCCGTGTGCGGTGATCTGCCTGTCACCGTTGTCCACGACGTCCAGGCGGATGACGGTGCGCTCGTCATAACCGACGTGCGGCAGGTGATCGACGACACCGTCAAGGACATCGATTCAGTCGTCCAGAGGTACGGGGAAGGACACGCGCACCAACTCCCGGGGTTTCAGGCGGCACAGGTCGCCGAAGATCGCAGGACGCGACATGCCCAGAATGAGGTGTCGGCCCCCTCTCTGTCCCGCGATCCAAGGTCAATTCACTGAGGCTTTTCCAACCTGGTTGCGTAGCACGTCGGTTGGCTGAAGGCCGCGTTGAGGAAAAGGTGAAGCTCCTGGTAAACGGATTGTCGACCAAGATCAACCTGTCCGCCCGGAGCTTCACGTGCTTGTCTACCCATCGGGGATCGATCTGTCCAACTCGACCCTGCGCTACCTGTCCGACCTGCTGAAAGCCCGGCGGCGTGAGCGCGGCACGCGCTGGCGCCGCTTGACCGCGGACCGACAGGCTCTGCTCGCGCTGGCCCATCTGCGCTGCGGGCACACGTACGCCCAGCTCGCGGACGGCTTCGGGATCGGGCTGGCCACCGTCTGCCGGTACATAGTCGAGGCGGTTGAGGTCCTGGCCGCCCTTGCCCCCACCCTCCAGCAGGCCATGACCGTCGCCGCCAACAAGGCATTCGTGATCCTGGACGGCACCCTGCTGCACATCGACCGCATTGCCGCCGACCGCCCCTACTACTCTGGAAAGCACAAGCGCCACGGCATGAACGTCCAGGTCATCGCCGACGCGTTCGGACGCCTGCTCTGGGCCTCACCTGCCCTGCCGGGTGCCGTCCACGACATCAAAGCCGCACGCACTCACGGCATCATCGAAGCTCTCACCCAAGCCGGCATCCGGACGTGGGCCGACAAGGGATATCAGGGAGCTCGGGGGACGATCCGGGTGCCTTACCGGGGCCGCTGGAGCACGCTCCCAGCCGGGAAGCGGGCGGTGAACTCCTCCCACGCCCGGATCCGAGCCGTCGGAGAGCAGGCCAACGCCACCCTGAAGAGTTGGCGGCTCCTGCGCAAACTCCGTTGCAGCACCATCCGCATCACCGACATCGTCAAGGCCGTCCTGGCCTTGCACCTCGCCACGGCAGCCTGAGACAGCGCCACCATCCACGACAGCAAGGGAGATCGCTCACCGTGACAGACGTCAGAGTCACCTACGACAAGACCGTCAACGCAGCGTACGTCTACCTCACCGAACCGCAGGCCCGCGTGATATCCGCGCGCATGTATCCCTGCGATCCAGTGGACGTCGACGGCATGATCAACCTCGACTTCGACGAGCAGGGCCGCCTCATCGGCATCGAGGTGTTGGCGGCCAGTTCAAAACTGCCCGAGTACCTGCTCCAGTCCGCGGAGCGGCTTGACACTGAAGGTGCATGACCAGCCGAGCACCACGCTCGCGGCGAACAGGTTGGAAATCACTGACTCAGTCCTCATCGTGCTGCCCCTTTGCCGTCGCGGCACCGCCGCCGTACGAGCGCCGGGGCACCTCCCCCAAGTCGTTGGGGCAGTCATGACCGACCGCCGCCGTCCTGCTGTCGACCTGCCCAGCAACCCCGGGCTGCTCAACCTGGTGTACGCACCGGCGCCTCGCCCAGTCCGATGAGAGTACGGACGCCCTGAAACAATGGACGCTGTCCGTCCACAAGCCGGGCGAAGGCGACGAGGACGGCTCCCGCATCGGAGAACTGACGCTGTTCCGCGCAAGGACACCGGCTTCAGCCCCCTCATGGCCGCCGACGACTGGTCGTCCGACCGGCTTCATGTCGCCGAGACCGTCTTCGACGGGAACGACTCATACAGCGTGGAATTCCAGGAAGCGGTCGAGATGCCGTCACCGACGCCTACGCCGCCGAGGCCAAGAGGAAGATCGCTGCCCTGTGGCAGAGCATCGGCTTCCGGCACTTCGAGGACGGCGTCTACCCTCTCGACACCCCAACCGACGCGACAAGCGCACCCGGCCGGAAACGTTTCCCCACACGTCCGAGCCCAATCCGCGCACCCGCTCCCACCGTCGCAGCAATCTCCCAACCGCGTTCAACGTCTCGATGCCGCGCACAACGGCCGGGACAGAAATCTGGCATATGGGGTCCCTGAAATCGGACATGGGGCCAAGATTTCGCATGGCCCCATACCGTCGGTTTCCGCTATGGGGACGCCGCTCCCAGCCCCGCTCCCACCGGGAGCGAGTGTGACCTGCTCGAAGAGCGCTAGCCCATACCCATAAGACCCCCCGAACGACGGGGAGCCAGCAGTCACAAAACGGACACGGGTGTGAACGTGCGGGCAAGGAATCGAATATGTGGCCAGCGGCCCGAGTGGGAGCAATCCGTTAAGGGGACTGGGAGCGAGCGCGCTCCCTCCCACCGCTCCCAGGGAGCGGATCCGGAAACAGAAAAAGGGCCGTTATGAAAACGGCCCTTCACCTGCGACGTTCGATACGTTCGAACTGTCGGGACGACAGGATTTGAACCTGCGACCCCTTGACCCCCAGTCAAGTGCGCTACCAAGCTGCGCCACGTCCCGGTGCTCGTCTGACCTGGGCTTTCCCCTGGCCGAACGTGCACGGAAACCATACCGCACTCGGAGCCGTGGTCGCGCACTCCTTTCCCGACGGCCGGCGCTCGACAGATCACCCTTGACCTCAAGCGAACTTGAGGTTGCACGCTCGTGTCATGACAACGACAGCGACACGTACAGCGGCGGGCTCCTACAGCTACGCAGACCTTCCGGCCCTCATGGGACGCATGACCGGCGACGAGAAGCACGGCCCCGCGGCGACCTCCACCCTCGATGTCCTGTGGGTGCTCTACGACCGGGTGCTGCGGGTGACGCCCGACGGCGTGCGGGATCCGGAACGTGACCGGTTCCTGCTGTCGAAGGGCCACGGCCCCATGGCGTACTACGCGGTACTCGCGGCGAAGGGCTTCGTGCCGGAGGGATGGCTGCCCGGCTTCGGGTCGTACGACTCCCCGCTGGGGCACCATCCGGACCGGGTGCTCATCCCCGGCGTGGAGATCGGCAGCGGGTCCCTGGGACACGGGCTACCGATCGCCGTCGGAACCGCGCTCGGACTCCGTGCGCAGGGCCTCACGGCACCGGCGGTCTGGACGCTGATCGGGGACGCCGAACTGGACGAGGGCAGTAACCACGAAGCCATCGCCTACGCCGGACCCGCCGCCCTCGACCGGTTGCACACCGTCGTCGTCGACAATTCCTCGGCCAGCCACGCCAGGCCCGGTGGCATCGCCGCCCGCTTCGAGGCGGCCGGCTGGTCAGCAACGGCCGTCGATGGTCGCGATCACGCGGCACTGTACGAGGCCTTCACCGCGCCGCACCCGGGAAAGCCGCACGTGGTGGTCGCCCGCGTGGAGCCCAAGAACGCCTGAGTCGCGCCGACCCCACTTCTGCCGACCCCACTTCAGCCGACCCCTCTTCTTCTGTTCCTTCTTCCGTCTCTCTTGCTGTTCTGTCTCCTCTTCCCTGGAAGGACACCCGCGTCATGGAAACCATGCGTGATCGATTCGCCCCCGTCGTCTCCCGGCTGCTCGACGAGGACCCCCGGGTCGCCGTCATCCTCGCGGAGATCGGCAGGGACCGCTTCGTGGAGGCGGAGCACAGGCACCCGGACCGGGTGATCAACGTGGGTATCAGGGAGCAGCTGCTCATCGGGACGGGCGCGGGGCTCGCTCTGACCGGGCTGCGGCCCGTCATGCACACGTTCGCGAGTTTCCTGGTGGAGCGCCCCTTCGAGCAGGTGAAGCTGGACCTCGGGCATCAGGACGTGGGCGGGGTCCTGGTGAGCGCCGCCGCCTCCTTCGACTGGCCATCTGGCGGCGTCACGCACATGGCGCCGGGCGATGTGGCTCTGCTCGACACCCTCGACGGTTGGACGGTGCATGTGCCGGGGCACCCGGACGAGGCGGAGACGCTCCTGCGGCACGCGGTAGGCGCCGGTGACGACCGGGTGTACATCCGCCTCTCGGTGCAGTCGAACAGGGAGGCGCTCCCCGTCGACGGGGAGCGTTTCCTGACCGTCCGCGAAGGCCGGCGCGGCGTCGTGGTCGCGGTCGGACCGATGCTCGACGCGGTCCTCTCCGCTACGGAGGGCCTCGACGTGACCGTGCTCTACGCGACGACGGTCCGGCCCTTCGACTCCGAAGCGCTGCGCCTTGCCGCGGGCTCGGCCGACGTCGCCGACGTGGTGATCGTCGAGCCGTACCTGGCGGGTACGTCGACGGCGGCGGCGAACGACGCGCTCAGTGACCTGCCGCACCGGGTGCTGGGGCTGGGTGTGGGCCGCCGCGAGCTGCGCCGGTACGGACGGATCGAGGAGCATGTGGCCGCGCACGGACTCGACCCCGCCTCGCTGAGGGAGCGGATCAGCGGCTTCGTGGGCGGGCGGGCTCGCGGTTAGCGGAGGCCTTGCCGAGGCCCGCCCAGGCTCCGGCCGGGCTCCGGCCGGGCACGGTGCCGTCCAACCCTCGTATCAGGCCCTTCCCGGGCGGGCGGCCTCGCGACCAGTAGAGGTGGCCTTGGCCCAGGCCCCGGCCCCGGCCCACGCCCCGGCCGGTGCCGGTGCCGTCGACCCGTATCAAGCCCTTCCTGGGCGGGCGGGCTCGCGGCTCGTGGGGGCCTTGCCGAGGCCCGGGCTCCGGCCGGGCACGGTGCTGTCCACCCGCGTCAGGCCTCTGATCGCGGGGACGGAGAGCAGGGCCGCCGCGACGAGTACGGTCGTCACGCCGCCGGCGAGCAGTACGTGGCGGGTGCCGAAGACGCCGGCGGCGGGTCCCGCTAGTGCCTGGCCGACCGGGGTCATCGCGAGGGAGCCCGCGACGTCGTAGGCGTGTATGCGATTGAGGACGTCGCGCGGGACCTGGGTCTGGATGCTGGTCGCCCACATGACACCCCAGAACGACATGCCCGCGCCCGCGACCACCGCACCCGCCGCCATCCACTCCACGCTGAACCCGGCGCCCACCGTCGCCGGGAAGAGGCTGAATCCGAACAGGGCTACTGAGCCGGCGCGCAGCATCCGGCGGGGGCGCAGCCGCAGGGCGAACACGCCGCCGATTACGGTGCCGAGGCCGAGCGCCGAGTTGACCAGACCGTAGGCGCGCGGACCGTGTTCCTGGACCACCTGCGTGGCGATGAGCGGGACGGCCGGGCCCCAGGCGGCGATCATCAGTACGCACCAGATGGCGATGACAGCCCAGAGCCAGGTGCGGGACCTGAACTCCCGCCAGCCTTCGACGAGATCGGCCCGGAACCCGCTGCCGCGGATCGCCTCGGTGCCGGGCTGCGCCGGAGGCAGCCGGAGCAGGAGCAGGCACAGGGCGCTCAGCCCGTATGTGCCCGCGTGGGCCGCGAAGACGACGCCCGGTGAGGCGAACGCGACGAGCATGCCGGCGACGGCCGGGCCCGCGAGCTGTGCCACGGACTCGGCCACGCGTATCGCGCCGTTCGCCGCCTGTACATCGGCGGCGAGGCGCGGGACGGTGCTGGCGACGCCGGGCTGGAAGAGGGCGGACGCCGCGCCGTTGACCGCGCCGATGACGCAGATCTCCCACAGCACCACGTGCCCGGAGAAGAACATGACTGAGGCGAGGGACTGCGTGACGAGGCGCGTGACGTCGGCGCCGATCATCAACAGCCGCGTGCTGAACCGGTCCGCGAAGACGCCGCCGAAGATGACGAGTCCCGCGAAACAGGCGACGGAGGCGGCCATCGCGAGGCCGACGGCGCCCGCGCCGTACCCGTGCTGGAGCAAGCCCGCGGCGAGCGCCACCGGCAGCATGGTGTCCCCCAGCTTGGCCACAGCACGCGCCGAGAAGAACAGCCCGAAGTCCCTCGACCAGATCCCGGCGCGCTCCCGCGCCGGTTCACCGGGACCAGGCTCCGGTCCTCCGGACGAACCCCCCGTTCCTTGCCCCTCCCCCTTCGACCCCTGTGGCTCTTGCCTCGACCCCCGTGGCCCTTCCGTCGACATTCCGCCCATGCCTGCCCGTACCCTCCCCGGCGGCGCGGCGGCCCCAGCGGCTCCGCGTCCCCTACCCCTGCCGGATCATGCCACGCAGCACTGACATCGCTCCGGGAATTTCAGTCCGTCGGCTCCGGAGGTCCCAACTCGGGGTGGGTGTCCAGGAGTCGGCCGGGGGCGGCCTGGCGCCAGGAGTCCGTGAGGATGTCGCGCAGCTCCTCGCCGTCGTCGAGCGCGGCGAGCCTCACCCGCACCCATGCGAAGCTCGCCTCGTGGTCGGCGATCCAGAACTTCTTCGGCTCCGCGAGAACCAACTCGTCGCGCTCCACCTTCGGGCAGCGCACAGCGATGGAGGTCTCCTCCTCGGGCATCGTGGCGAACATCTTCCCCGCGACCCGGAACGTCGGCATGCTCCAGGCGATCTTCTCCGTCACCTCCGGCAGGGCGAGTGCGATGGAACGTACGTCGTCGGCGTCTTGCATGGAGGAAACCGTAGCCAAGGCCACTGACAACCGCCGGTCGGAGCGCGTGCGCGGGCGACCGGTCCGCCGATTCGAGCGCGCCCGGCGCGCCGGTCGGAGCACATGCGCGGCCTGCCCGCATGCCGGTCCGCCCGCCTAACCGCCTGCCGGTCCGCCGGTCCGCCGGCCTGCCCGCCTACCCGCCTGCCGGTCCGGCGGTTGGCGCGCGAACCGGCACCGGCTCCCCCGCGAAACCCGCAACCCCCACCACCCCCACCACATCCCCCGGCCCGTTCCGACCCATTGACCCCTCTCCACCCGGAACCTACGCTGAACGACGCCATCGGGAAAGCGCTTTCTAAGCTTCGGCTTCCAGGCGCTCCGGCATTCCCGCAGCACTCACCGCACGCCCGAGTCGGCCACCGGCCAACAGCCCAGGGAGCGCCATGAGTTCTACGAGTTCCGCCACACCCGTACCGTCCGGGAGACACGGACCTCCCGCGCCCACCGCGCGGAACCCGCGAAACCCACACAGCTCACACAGCCCACACAGCTCACACAGCCCTCGCGGCTCACGCAGCTCACGCGGCTCACGCAGCCCTTATACGCGACGCCACCGCCCATGCTCCCCCTGGACCGTCCTCCTCGCGCTGGTCGCCCTCGTCGTCGGTCTCGGCCTGGCGGCTCCGCCGCGCGCAGAGGCCGCCGCCTCGTACCGCGTACTCGTCTTCTCCAAGGTGACGAACTTCGCCCACGACTCGATCCCGGCGGGCATCGACGCGATCAAGAAGCTCGGCAGTGAGAACGGCTTCGAGGTCGAGGCGACCGACGACGCCGCCGCGTTCACCGACGAGAACCTCGCCCGCTTCAAGGCGATCGTCTTCAACAACACCAACTCGACGCCGGAGAAGGGCGATCTGCTCGACGCCGCCCAGCGCGCGGCCCTGCAGAAGTACGTCCGCGGGGGCGGCGGCTGGGTCGGACTGCACGCCGCGTCGGCCAGCGAGCGGGACTGGGGCTGGTACGAGGGGCTCGTCGGAGCCATCTTCGACCAGCATCCCGCCGTACAGACGGGCCGGATCAAGGTCCTTGACCACGCGCACCCGTCCACGAAGGGGCTTCCGGAGCTCTGGGAGCGGACGGAGGAGTGGTACAACTGGCGCACCAACCCCACCGGGAAGGTGCACACGCTCGCGCAGATCAAGGTGCGCGACGGGGTCACCGGCCTCGACGAGGGCGTCGACCATCCGTGGTCGTGGTGCCAGAACTACGACGGCGGCCGCTCCTGGTTCACCGCGGGCGGCCACGCCAAGTCGGCGTTCGAGGAAGCCGGTTTCCTCCAGCACATACTCGGCGGCATCCAGTGGGCGGCCGGCGACAAGCCGGGTGACTGCTCGGCGACCAGGACCGGCAGCTTCCAGCGCACCCCGCTCGCCACAGCCGACCTCGCGGACCCCTTCGAGCTGGCCGTCGCGCCGGACCGGCGCGTGTTCTTCATCCAGCGGACCGGCAAGCTGAAGATCATCGATCAGGCGACGCTGAAGGTCACCACGGCGCTCGACCTCGCCTACACACCCGAGATGACGAGCCAGTCGGACGGTCTGCTGGGGCTCGCGCTCGATCCGAAGTTCCGGGACAACCACTGGATCTATCTGCTGAACTCCGACAAGACCGAGAAGCGGATCAATCTGTCGCGGTTCACCGAGTCGGGCGGCAAGGTCGACCCCGCGTCTGAGAAGCGTCTGCTCACTCTGCCGACCTGGCGGGGCGAGGGGCGCGCCAACTCGCATATGGCGGGCTCCATCGCCTTCGACAACAAGGGTGACCTCTACATCGCGACGGGCGACAACACCGACCCCTTCGCGTCGGACGGGTTCAACCCGATCGACGAGCGCGAGGGCCGTCGCGCCTGGGACGCGCAGGGCACCGCGGGCAACACGAACGACCTGCGCGGCAAGGTGCTGCGGATCACTCCGAAGGCCGACGGGACGTACGGTGTTCCCGAGGGGAACCTGTTCGCGCCCGGCACCGACAGGACGCGCCCGGAGATCTACGCGATGGGCATGCGCAACCCGTTCCGGATCACGACCGATCCGGTCAGTGGGGCGCTGCTCATGGGTGACTACGGTCCCGACGCGCGCGACGCGGTGGCCGACCGCGGGCCCGAGGGCACCGTGGAGTTCAACCGCATCACCAAGGCGGGGAACTACGGCTGGCCGTACTGCATCGGCGACAACACGCCGTTCAACGACTACGACTTCGGGACGGGGAAGTCCGGGGCGAAGTTCGACTGCGGCCACCTCGTGAACGACTCGCCGAACAACACCGGCCTGCGCGACCTGCCGCCCGCGCAGGCGGCGACGGTCTGGTACGCGTACTCCGCGTCGGAGCAGTTCCCGGAGCTCGGTACCGGGGGCGGTGGCCCGATGAGCGGTCCCGTCTACGCCTACGACCCTGCGAACCCCAACAAGACCAAGTTCCCTGAATACTTCGACGGGAAGTGGTTCAACTACGAGCTGACCAGGCAGTGGTTCAAGACCTTCTCGATCCAGGAGAAGGACCAGACGTTCACGGATCCGCGATTCGCGCCCGCCGAGGCCGGTGACCTGCAGTCCATCAACTCCGTGTTCGGCGACATGAAATGGAACCAGCCCTTCGACGCGGACTTCGGTCCCGACGGGGCGCTGTACGTCATCGACTTCGGGCTCGGCAGCGGTACGGGCCGCGGCGGCAGCAACGAGGGCGCCGGCATCTACCGGATCGACTACGTAGCCGACAGCCGCCTCCCGGACGCGCGGACCGCGGCGGCGCCGGACAGCGGCTCGGCTCCCCTCGCCGTCACGTTCTCCAGCGCGGGCTCGGGCCTGCCGGACGGCAAACCGGTCACGTACGCCTGGGACTTCGACGGGGACGGCACGACCGACTCGACCGACGCGAACCCGAAGTACACGTACACGGAGAACGGCGTGTTCACGGCGCGGCTGACGGTGACCGGGCCCACCGGGCTCACCGGTCTTGCCGTGCAGGACATCACCGTGGGGAACACCCGGCCCGAGGTGACGATCCAACAGCCGCCGAACGGCGGGACGTTCAGCTTCGGCGACACCATTCCGTTCAAGATCAAGGTGACAGACCGGGAGGACGGGCGTCCGATCGACTGTTCGCGCGTCGTGGTTCAGTCCCAGCTCGGCCACGACTCCCATCTGCATCCGCTGGACAACTACACGGGATGCGCCGGGGAGATCGTGACGGACGCGGGTGACAGCCACGGTCCCGGCCAGAATCTGTACTACGGCATGAGTGCCCAGTACGAGGACAAGGGCGGGGAGGGCGGGGTGCCCGCGCTGACCGGGTCCGCGTCACTCTCGCTGCGTACGTCGTTCCGTGAGGCCGAGCACTTCACCAAGACCGGCGGCGCGCACGACGGTGTCGTGGTCGCGAGCCGCGCGGACGCGTCGGGCGGCAAGCGGCTCACCGAGATCGAGGACGGGGACTGGGTGTCCTTCGACCCTGTGCACCTGAAGGGCGTCGACTCGGTGACCGTGGGCGCCGCGTCGGGCGGGATCGGCGGCGACGTCGAGTTCCGCGTGGGCTCCCCCACCGGCAAGCTGCTCGGCAAGGTGTCCGTCCCGAACACGGGAGACTGGGGCAACGTGGTGTCCCCCACAACCCAACTGGCCGACTACGACGGCACGTTCCCGCTGTACGCCGTTTTCACCAACCCGCAGTGGGGCGCCGACAAGCCCGACCTGTTCGCGGTCGACTGGCTGCACTTCAACGGGCCCGGAGTGGAGAAGCGCGAGGGCGCCAAGGTGAAGGTGACCGCGACGCCCGAGAGCGGTGCGCCGCCGCTCACCGTCGCCCTCAAGGGGACGGTGAAGCTCCCGGAGGGCCGTACCGCGGCCTCGTACCACTGGGACTTCGGGGACAACGTCAAGCCGGGCGGTACGGAGGGTGCCGACGCCCAGCACGCGTACGCGCGCGCGGGTGCGTACACGGCGCATCTGACCGTCACCGACGACAAGGGCGACACGACCACCGGCTCGGTCCGGATCACGGTGAAGTGAGGGGTGAGGAGTGGCATGAGAAGCAGCAGAAGGGCCTTTCTCGGTACGTCGCTGGGGCTCGCGGCGGCGGTCGGCACGGCGCTGCCCGCGTCGGCCGGGCAGCGGCGGCGCATCCCGCGCGGCGGCATCGGCATGCACCTCTACACGATGCGTGACGTCCTCGCGACGGACTTCGTCGGCACCGTGGCGCAGCTCGCGGAGATCGGGTACGCGACGGTCGGCGTGAGCGGGCGGCACGGGTACGGGGCGGCGGACATTCGGCGGATGCTCGACACCGTCGGTCTGCGCGCGGTCCTGGAGCATGTCGCATACACGACGCTGACCGGCAGCGGCCTGCCGCAGGCGCTGGAGGATCTGCACACCCTGGGCGCCAAGTGGCCGGTGGTGCCCAGCCTGCCGGGCTCGATGCACAGCGTGGCCGGATACCGGGAAGCGGCAAGGGAGTTCAACCGGATCGGGGCCGCGTCACGCGAGGCGGGTCTCGGCCCCGTCCTGTTCCACAACCACGACGGCGACCACGACGTGGTGGACGGGGAGAACCTGTACGACATCCTCGTCCGCGAGACCGATCCGCATCTGGTCGCCTTCGAGCTGGACGTGTACTGGGCGTCGAAGGGCGGCGCGGATCCCGCCACGTACTTCGTGCGGCACCGGCGCCGCTTCCCCGCCCTGCACGTGAAGGACATGGCGCCCGACGGCGGGTTCGCCGACGTGGGGTCGGGGACGCTCGACTTCGCCGCCATGTTCGACAAGGCGCAGGCCGGCGGCGTCAGGCAGTGGCTGGTGGAACACGACACCCCGAAGGACCCGTTCGCGACGGCCCGTAACAGCTACGAGTATCTGGCGGCGCTGCGGTACTGAGGAAGCGGGAGATGAGAAGGGGCCCCGCACCCCATGACGCTCGCAGAGGGCGTCTCGGGGTGCGGGGTCCCTGCCGTGCTCCGAGGCCTGCGCGTAAGGCCTACGCGTAGGAGCTAGTCGTGCGCCGAGACCGCTCCAAGGAGCTCGCGGATGCGGCTCGTCGCCGCGCGGAACTCTGGGGTCGCGAGCGTCTGCGCGTAGTCCCGCTCGGCCGGCAGGCCGACGTCGATGATCTCGGTGACGGTTCCGGGGCGCGGGCTCATGACGACGACCCGGTCGGCGAGGTAGACGGCCTCCGGGATGGAGTGGGTCACCAGGAGGACCGTGGTGCGGGTCTGCCGCCAGATGCGGTTCATCTCTACGTTGAGCTGCTCGCGCGTGAGCGCGTCGAGCGCGCCGAACGGCTCGTCCATGAGCAGGACGGGCGGCTCGTGCAGGAGGGCCCTGCACAGGGCGACCCGCTGCTGCATGCCGCCCGACAGCTCGTGCGGATACGCGTCCTCGAAGCCGGTGAGGCCCGTCATCCGGATCAGTTCGTCGGCACGCGCGCGTGCCTGGGCGGCGGGCATGCCACGCATCTCCGCCTGGAGCAGGATGTTGCGGCGCGCCGAGCGCCACTCCAGGAGGGCCGCGCGCTGGAAGACGTACCCGATGTCGTGGCGCGGGCCGCGCACCCGCTCGCCGTACAGGCTGACCTCACCGGACGAGGGCGAAAGGAGCCCCGCGACGAGCTTGAGGAGCGTGGACTTGCCGCAGCCGGACGGTCCGACGATGGCGACGAACTCACCGGCCGCGACGTCGAGCGAGACGTCGGTGAGCGCGGTGACGTCCTTCTTCTTCGTATGGAAGCGGACGTCGACATCCGTCGCGCGCACGGCGGCCCCGACGTGTCCGCTCGCCCCGTCGGCCTTCTTCAGTGTCGCGTCCTTCGGCATCGTGCGGCTCTCCTTGTGAGCTGTCCGGAACGGGTTCGCACTCGGGTTTCTCAGTCCTTGATCCCGTTGGCCGAATCCCAGTAGTCCGCCACCGGCTTCGGGCTCTTGACCAAGCCCGCCTGGGCGAAGACGTCGATGGTCTGCTGCCAGTCGGCCTCGGTGTTGGCGCCGGGCGCCTTGCCCTGCGTCGCGTCCGTGTGCAGGAGGGTCAGGGTGGTCTTGAACTGCTCGGACAGCACGGTCTCCGGCGGGAGTTGCTCGGAGGCGCCCTTCATGGAGGCGACGGCCGGCTCGGGGCTCTTCTCGGCGGCGGCCCAGGACTCGCTGACGGCGGCGACCATGCGCTTGGCCAGATCGCCCTTGCCCTGAAGGGTCTTGGGGCCCGCGATGAGGCCGTCGGAGTAGAAGTTGAGACCGTGCTCGGAGAAGCGGAGGTACGAGACGTCCTTCTTGGCCTTGTCCTGCATGGTGGGGCCCTGGTCGCTCGCGTAGCCGAGGAGGGCGTCCGTCTTTCCGGAGATGACGGCGGCGATCTTGCCGGCGGGATCGGTGTTCTGGACCTTGACGTCCGACTCGGCGAGGCCGTTCTTCTTCAGGAAGATGGGGAACGTCTTGGAGAGCGCGTCGCCCGCCGTCCCCGCGATGGTCTTGCCCTTGAGGTCCGCCGGGGACTTGATGTTCTGGCTCGCGAACGACTGCACCGAGGCGGGCGTCGTCTGGAGGAACACGCCTAGGCTCTTCACGTTGACGCCCTGGTCCACGCCCGCGAGCACGGCGGGGGTGTCGGCCCAGCCGAAGTCGGTCTGGCCCGCGCCGGTGGCCTGCACCGTCTTCTGCGAGCCCTGGCCCGCGCGGATCTCCAGGTCGATGCCGTGCTTCTCGAAGATCTTCTGCTTCTTGCCGTAGTAGAACGGCGCGTGCTCGCCGTACGGATACCAGTTGAGCGTCAGCGTGACCTTGTCGAGCTTCTTGCCGGAGTCGCTGGTCGACGTGGAGCCGGAGTCGTCTCCGCAGGCCGTCACCGTCAGGGCGACGAGCGTCAGGGGGACGAGTCCGGTCAGGAGTCTGCGCGCGTGCATGAGGCGGCCCTTCTGGCGGCGGTCGTTGGGTGGTCCGGGGAGGTTCCCGGGCGGTGCCGGCGTTCAGTACGCCGTGGTCGCCGCGACGTCGCGGCGGCTCGCGTGCCACGGCAGGAGCAGCTTCTCGGCGATCTCGACGAGGACGAACAGCACGACACCGATCAAGGACATGACGAGCAGGCCCGCGAAGAGCATCGGGGTGTCGAGGTTGCCGTTGGCCTGGAGGATGACGTAGCCCAACCCCTCGTTGGCGCCCACGAATTCACCGACGACGGCGCCGGTGACGGCGAGCGTGACGGCCACCTTGAGGCCGGAGAACAGGTGTGGCAGGGAGGCCGGGAAACGGATCTTCCGGAAGGTCTGCCAGGGGCTCGCGCCCATCGTCGCGGAGAGCTGGAGCATCTCCGGGTCCACGGCCTTGAGTCCGGTCACCATCGAGATGACGACCGGGAAGAACGCGATGAGTACGGCGATGAGGATCTTCGGCGCGATGCCGAAGCCGAGCCAGACCACGAACAGCGGCGCGATCGCGATCTTCGGGACGACCTGGGCGAAGAGCAGGATCGGATAGAGGGTCTTCTCGACGGTCGACGAGTAGACCATGATCACGGCGGAGAAGATGCCGACACCGACGGCGATGACGAAGCCGAGCAGCGTCTCGTACGTGGTCACCCAGGTGTGCTGCCAGAGATAGTCCGGCTTGTCGAGGATGACGTCGAGGGTCCGGCCCGGTGACGGCACCAGATAGGGCTCGACCAGCTCCGCCGCGGCGATCACCCACCAGGCGACGAAACAGACGACGAGCAGCGCGACCGGGCGCCAGCTCCGCTCGGCCATGTCCGCGGCGCGCCGGCGCAGTCCGGGCGCCTGCCGGTCGGCAACTCCCCTTGTCTCGGCGGGAGTTGCAGGCAGTGTGCTCTGACTCACGATGAACTCCTACGGAATCGGGAGGCAGTTGAGGAGAGCTGAGGTAACAGAATTCGCGAGGTATCGGAACAACAGGCGGGACGGTGACGAAGACGAGAAATCGCTTTCAGAAAGCGCTTTCTGATACGATGTCAGCCACGCTAATGACTCGTGGAGCACAGGGTCAATAGGCCGTTCCGAAGTTTCCTGTGACCGGTGCCGCAACCGGAATCCGAGGGGGCAGAGTGAGCGAACCGCACGGGCATCCGCAAGAACCGCACGTGACCCTCGACGCGGTGGCCCGCACGGCGGGGGTCTCCCCCGCGACGGCGTCCCGCGCCCTGAACGGCACCACCCGCGTCCGCGACGACCTGCTGCGCCGGGTCCGCGCCGCGGCCGACGAACTCGGCTACATCCCGAACGCCCACGCGCAGGCCCTCGCCAGCGCCTCCAACAACACCGTCGGCGTCATCTGCCACGACGTGGGCGACCCGTACTTCGCCGCGGTCGCGAGCGGCATCATGGCGCGGGCCGCCGAGCGCGGATTGCTGGTGATGCTGTCCAGCACGTTCCGCGCGCCCGAGCGCGAGATCGCGTACATCTCGATGCTGCGGGCGCAGCGGGCCCGCGCGATTCTGCTCATCGGTTCCGGCTTCCAGGATCCCGCGTGGGAGCGTTCGCTGGACTCCGAGATCGCTCCCTATCTGCGCGGCGGGGGCCGGGTCGCGGTCGTGAGCCGGCACCGCAGTCTGCGCGTCGACACCGTGCTGCCGGAGAACCGGGCAGGGGCGGCGGCGCTGGCCCGAGCGCTGCTCGGCCTCGGGCACCGGGAGTTCGGGGTGCTCGCCGGGCCCGCACGGCTGACGACCGTCGCGGACCGGCTGACCGGCTTTCGGCAGGGGCTCGCCGAGGCGGGGGTGCGAATCGCGGACGGGTGCGTGGTCGAGGGCGCCTTCACGCGCGACGGCGGCTACGCGGCGGCGCGCGAACTGCTGCGCCGGGGCCCGCGGCCCACCTGCGTCTTCGCGGTCACCGACGTGATGGCCGTCGGGGCGCTCGCCGCGTTCCGCGACCACGGGCTGCGCGTCCCTCAGGACATCTCCCTCGCGGGCTTCGACGACATCCCGCTGGTCCGCGAACTGACCCCGCCCCTCACGACGGTGGCCCTCCCCCTGACCGGCATGGGCCGCGCCGCCCTCGACCTCGCGCTGCGCGAACCGAGGGGGCCGCGCTCGCGGGTGGAGCGGATCGTGGGCGAGGTACGGATCCGGGCGAGCACGGGGACACCGGGGTGATCAGGTGGCCTCTCGGTTACTCGGCAGCTTCCCCGAGCGCTTCCAGGACCGGCCTGATCAGGGGGTGCTCCTCCGCTCCGCAGCGGACCGCCGCGAAGACCCTGCGGGTCGGGGCAACGCCGTCGACCGGGCGGACGACCGCGTCGGACAGGTCCATGCCGCGCAGCGCCGAGCGCGGGACCAGGGCGACGCCCGCGCCCGCCGAGGCGAGGGCGACGACGGCGCGGAAGTCGTCCGAGGAGTGTTCGACGCGCGGCTGGAAACCCGCGTGCTCACAGGCCAGGACCACCACGTCGTGGCACGGGTTGCCGGGGAACGGGCCGATCCAGGTGTCCTTGGCCAGCTCGGCGAGCGGCACCCGGTCGGACGCGGCGAGCCGGTGCGCCGCGGGAAGCACCGCGTCGAACGGCTCCGCGTACAGCGGTACGCGCGTGAGGCGGGCGTCGTCCGCGCCGGGCGCGCCCCGGTACTCGACGGCGACCGCGACGTCGACCTGCCGGTCGAGGACCATCGGCAGGCTCGCGTCGCCTTCGGCGTCCTGGACGCGGATCCGGATGCCGGGCGCCGTCCGCGCGAGCCGCATCAGGGCCGGGGCGACGACGAGGCCGATCCCGGTGGCGAACGCGGCGACGGTGACCGTGCCGGCCGCCCCCGAGCTGTACGCGGCGAGCTCGGCCTCCGCCCGCTCCAGCTGGGCGAGGACCGCGTTCGTGTGCGTGAGCAGGATCTCGCCCGCCGGGGTGAGCCGGACGCCTCTGGCGCCCCGCTCGACGAGCCGGTGGCCGGTCTCCTGCTCCAGGGCGGTCAGCTGCTGGGAGACCGCCGACGGGGTCAGATAGAGCGCGGCGGCAGCCGCCGTCACGGTGCGGTGGTCGGCCACCGCACGGAGGATGTGCAGCCGCCGCGCTTCGATCATGCGACCGATTCTCCCAAATGTGCCGCCGATGTCCGAACCGGGGCCCGTCCGGCGGATCAGGCCGGAACCGGGTGGCCGTGAATGTCCGCGAACGGGGTCATGGGGGTCACCCTGCTCCTCAAGAGCTCGGGGAGGGCGTGCCGGACCCCTCACCCCAGCATGATCCGCCGGACAGGCCCCAGGTCAGCCGGCCGTCCCGGCGGACTCCGCGTCGAGCTCCGCGCGGGCCGCGACGAACGCGTCCACGGCCCGGTTCACGTCCTCGGTGGAGTGCGCCGCGGAGAGCTGGACGCGGATCCGGGCCTGGCCCTGCGGGACGACGGGGTACGAGAAGCCGATCACGTACACGCCGCGCTCCAGGAGCAGCTCCGCCATGCGGCCCGCGACGGACGCGTCGCCGATCATGACGGGCGCGATGGCATGGTCGCCGGGCAGGATGTCGAAGCCCTCCTGCGCCATGCGGGTGCGGAAGAGCGTCGTGTTCGCCGTGAGCCGCTCGCGCAGTTCGCCCGCCGACTCGATCAGGTCGAGGACCTTGAGGGAGGCGGCCGCGATCACCGGGGCGAGGCTGTTGGAGAAGAGGTACGGGCGCGAGCGCTGACGCAGCAGCGCGACGATCTCGGCGCGGGCCGCGACGTAGCCGCCGGAGGCGCCGCCGAGCGCCTTGCCGAGGGTGCCGGTGATGATGTCGACGCGGTCCATGACGCCGTGCAGCTCGGGGGTGCCGCGGCCGCCGGGGCCGACGAAGCCGACGGCGTGCGAGTCGTCGACCATGACCATGGCGTCGTAGCGGTCGGCGAGGTCGCAGATCTCGCGCAGGGGCGCCACGTAGCCGTCCATGGAGAAGACGCCGTCGGTGACGATGAGGCGGCGGCGGGCGGACTGCGCCTCCTTCAACTGCCGCTCCAGGTCCGCGAGATCGCGGTTGGCGTAGCGGAAGCGGCGGGCCTTGGAGAGGCGGATCCCGTCGATGATCGAGGCGTGGTTCAGCGCGTCGGAGATGACGGCGTCCTCCTCGCCGAGGAGTGTCTCGAAGACGCCGCCGTTGGCGTCGAAGCAGGAGGAGTAGAGGATCGTGTCCTCCTGGCCGAGGAACGCGGACAGGCGCGCCTCGAGCTCCTTGTGGACCTCCTGGGTGCCGCAGATGAAGCGGACGGAGGCCATGCCGTAGCCCCAGCGGTCGAGCGCCTCGTGGCCGGCGGTGATGACCTCGGCGTGGTCGGCGAGGCCGAGGTAGTTGTTCGCGCAGAAGTTGAGGACCTCGCCGGGGCGGCCGCCCGCGGTGACGGCGACCGTCGCGGACTGCGGGGTGCCGATGACGCGCTCGGGCTTGTGCAGGCCCGCGGCGGCGATCTCGTCGAGGGTGGCCTGGAGACCGTCGCGTACGGAGTCGAACATGGTGACTTCCTTTAAAGAAGAGGTCGGTCAGGAGGTCGGGGGCTCACCGAGCCAGAAATTCAGCCTTCCCAGTCGAGGATGACCTTGCCGCCGCGGCCGCTCGCCGCGTCGTCGAAGGCCGCCTCGAAGTCGCGGTGGCTGTAGCGGCCCGTGATCACGGGGGCGAGGTCGAGGCCGCCCTCCAGGAGGACCGACATCGCGTACCAGGTCTCGAACATCTCGCGGCCGTAGATGCCCTTGATCGTGATCATCGAGGTGACGATCCGGGACCAGTCGACGGCGAACTCCTCGGCGGGCAGGCCGAGCATGGCGATCTTGCCGCCGTGGGTCATGTTGGCGAGCATGTCGCGCATGGCGACGGGGTTGCCCGACATCTCCAGGCCCACGTCGAAGCCCTCGCGCAGGCCGAGCGTTCGCTGTCCTTCGGTGATCGTGGACTCGGCGACGTTCAGGGCGAGGCTGACGCCGATCTTGCGGGCCAGGTCGAGCCGCTCCTCGCTGACGTCGGTGACGACGACGTTGCGGGCGCCGGCGTGCCGGGCGACGGCGGCGGCCATCAGGCCGATGGGTCCGGCGCCCGTGATCAGGACGTCCTCGCCGACGAGCGGGAACGACAGGGCGGTGTGGACGGCGTTGCCGAACGGGTCGAAAATCGCGGCCACGTCGAGGTCGACGGGCACGCGGTGCACCCACACGTTGGCGGCGGGCAGGGCGACGTACTCGGCGAACGCGCCGTCGCGTCCGACGCCGAGCCCGACCGTGGACCGGCACAGGTGGCGCCGCCCGGCGAGGCAGTTGCGGCACTTGCCGCAGACGAGGTGGCCCTCGCCGCTGACGCGGTCGCCGATGGCGATGTCGGCGACGTCACGGCCGGTCTCGACGACCTCGCCGACGAACTCGTGGCCGACGATCAGCGGCGCGCTGATCGCCTGCTGCGCCCAGCCGTCCCAGTTGCGGATGTGGAGGTCGGTGCCGCAGATCCCGGTCCTGAGGACCTTGATCAGCACGTCTCCGTGGCCGATGCCCGGCTCGGGCACGTCCGTCAGCCAGAGTCCCGGCTCGGACTTCTCCTTGACCAGCGCCTTCAACGCACGGCTCCCGTCGTCGCACCCCGCGTCGCGGCATGCCGGGACCGGCCGCCGTGCGAGGGGAAGAGTGAAATGACAGCACGGGCGGGCGCCTTGGTGCGGCTACGGCGCGCCCTGCTGCCGACGGGGCAAATCTGCCGTACGGCGGCGCTCTCGGTCCATCGAGGATTTCTTAAGCGCCGCCGCAGGTTTCCTTCAGGCCTTCACCAGGGCTACTGCTCCACCGGAGCTACCTGGGGTGGACCAGGACGTGGGCGAGGGCCACGCGTCCCGTTCCCGTGAGCTTGATCCGTACGTAGCGGGCCTCGGTGTCCTTGCCCGCGTCCAGGACGGTGGGCCGCAGGGCCTTGCCCGGGACGTGGAGCGTGGTGGCGTCGGCGAAGTCCGCGGTGCGGGCCAGCTGGACGTCGAAGGCGGCCGTGGTCATCGAGGCGTTGTTCCAGACCTCGACCTGGCCGACATGCTGTACGGAGCCCAGGTCGACCTGCCACCAGGCGCCCGGCTCGGACAGGGTGCGGGTGTCGGTGGAGGTGTCGCCGTCGGTCGCGGCGGCCGCGGTGGCGGTGCCGTCCGTGGAGGACTGCGAGGCGGTGCCGGTGCGGGCGAGGTCGGGGCGCAGCTGTTCGACGCGGCCGTTGCCCTGGGCGCCCGCGGCGGCGGCCACCTTCAGCGCGTCGGCGGGGAGCCGGTCGAGCTCGGTGTGGTTGTCGGTCATGGCGGAGCCGGTGCCGGCGAGTGCCGGGGCGTCGGTGTCGGTCCAGTTGCCGGTGGCGTGGTTGTCGATGCCGTAGTCGGCCCAGTTGGAGACCCACTTGTAGCCGAGGCGGGTGAGGACGTTGCCCTCGACGCGGATGTGGCTGGACTGTTCGTCGAGGTAGATGCCGTTGCCGTCGCGCTCGGTGTTGCCGAAGGCGCTGCGGTTGATGTAGTTGCCGGAGATGACGGTGCCGGGCTGGGCGCCCTGGGTGTAGATGGCGCCGCCGTCGTGCTGGTCGTGCTCGACGCGCATGACGTTCGTGATCCGGTTGTCCGTGATCCGGTTGTCGCGCAGGACGGACTTCTGCGCCTCGGGCTGGTTCCAGCCCCAGCCGACGGAGATGCCCGAGTAGGGCAGGTCGTCGAGGGTGTTGTGGTCGATGACGGTGGCGGCCTCGTAGCCGGCCCAGATACCGGCGGCGTCGGTGAACTCCACACCGGTGCTGCGGATGGTGTTGTACGCCGCCGTGTTGCGCGCGCCCGCGAGTTCAGGGGCCGGCATGGGTTCCGTGTCCCCTATGTAGGCGGCTCCGGAGGACAGGTCGGTGAAGCGGGAGCGGGTGACCTTCGAATCCTGCGTACCGGCCTCGAACACGACGCCGGCGCCGCCGAGGTGGCTGAACTCGACCTGGTCGACGGTCACATGTCTGCCGCCGCGCACGGTGAGGGCGGCGGAGGGCTTGGTGTAGTAGCGGCCCGCGTGGTCGACGGGGCCGGTTGCGCCGGTGAGCACGAGTCCCGCCTGCATACCGGCGTAGCCCTCGTCGGTGGAGGGCTGGTGCCAGGCCGCGTACAGGAGCGCGATGCCTTCGACGCGGACGTCGTGGGCGCCGTCGAGGACGAGGAGACGCTCGGTGGCGGGGGTGACGGCCTCGGGGTGGCGCATGTCCTCGCCCTTGCGCGGCAGGTACGTGAGGGTGCGGGCATCCGAGTTCCAGACGAACTCGCCCGGCTGGTCGAGGAGTTCGGGAGCGTTCTCGAAGTAGGCGACCTTCGCGTAGCGCGTCGAGTCGACCGTGGTGGAGTCCCAGGCGGGGCCCGTGCGGTTCGTTCCGGAGGCCGAGTTGGTCCAGCAGGGCTGGGCGAAGGTCAGGACGTCGCCGGTGACGGAGTCGATGCGGCAGTGGTAGTTGCGCCAGCGGACGCTGATGACGGCCTCGGCGTCGGTGGGGCGGGCCCAGGAGGCGATGCCGGTGGCTTTCGCGCCGGTCATGCCGGTCTTGGTGGCGTCGCACACGGAGGCGGCGCACGAGGCGCCGCGTGCGCGCACGGCGCGTACCCCGTCGACGAAGAGCTGGCGAGGTGTGACGCCTTCGGGGGCGTGCGTGGTCCAGGTCCCGTCGCCGTTCCTGTCCCATCCCTTCAGGGACCTGCCGCCGGAGAGGACGGGGCGGGCGCCTCGCTCGGCCGCCCAGGTGACGGTGTGCCCGTCACGCCCGGAGTCGGCCGCACCGAGCTCCAGGGGTCTGCTCAACGCGTAGGCTCCGTCGGCAAGTTCGACACGGACGTCGCGCCCCTCGACGGTGCGGGCGGCGTCGCGGGCGCCGTCGAGGGAACAGGGGTTGCCGTGCGTGCAGGCCGTGCCGGATCCGTCGGGGGCGGCGTGCAGGACGCGGGGGGACGGGTCGGCGTGTGCGGCGGGGGCGGTGGACAGGAGGGCGGCCGTGGCGGCGAGGGCGACGGCGATGCGGGTGCCGTTCATGGGCGGCGTCAGCTCCAGTCGGGGTGGCCGGGCATGGGCGGGTTGTCCTTGCTGAACAGCCAGTCCTCCAGGAAGGGCCGCAGCGACGGGTCGTGCGTGACCCGTACCGCGTTGTCGATGAAGTCCTGGGAGTCGGCGTTGGCGTGCCGGTGCCTCGTGAGCCAGGACTTCATGATCGCGTCGTAGTCGGCCTGTCCCACCTGCTGATTGAGGGCGTAGAGCACGACGGCGGCCCCGTCGTAGATGTTGAACCCACCGAGTTCGGTGGGCAGTCCGGGCGGCCCGTCGGTCTTGCGCACGGCGTCGAGCTTGCCGTAGGCGGTCTTCATCTTGTCCTCCATGGAGGCGGTGCCCTGCTGGTCGGCCCACAGGGCCGCGTAGTAGACGGCGGGCCCCTCGTTCAGCCAGGCGCTCTGCCAGGTGGTGGGCGTGACGGAGTCGCCGAACCACTGGTGGGTCATCTCGTGGACCATGACGTTCGTGTACGTCGTCGACGTGGACGTGTCCTTGAACCAGCCCGGCCCGAACAGTGACAGGGTTTGGTTTTCCAACGCGTCGCTGTAGCCGTCGCGGACGATCTGCATCCCGTAGGTGTCGAACGGGAAGCGCACGCCGAGGGTCCTCTCCAGCCAGGCGATCTGGCCGCCGGTCTGCTCGACGATCGGCCGGTAGGTGGCGACCTGGTCGTCGGGTACGTAGTGGCGCAGCCTCACTCCGTGCGGCCCCTTGCCGGTGAGGAGCGTCTGCTTCTCCACGGAGATGCCGAGGAGTTCGGAGGCCATGGGCGCGTCGAGCCGGAAGTCGGAGGTGGTCTTCCCCTCCCCTGCCGGGCGGGTGCCGGTCGGGGTGCCGTTGGCGCCGGGTGTCCAGCCGTCGGGGGCGGTGAGGTGGAAGGTCCAGCTCGCCTTGTCCCTCGTGGTGTCGTTGACGGGCGCGAACGTGTCGGCGCGGGACGACTGCGCCGCGGAGGCAAACCCTCCGTCGCTCATGTAGCGCCAGCCGGGGACGCCGACGGGCTTGGTCTTGCCGTTGCCGTGATAGGTGACGGCGACCTCGAAGGGCCGGTTGTCGTGCAAGCCTCCGGCCGGGGTGACCGTCAGCTCCTGGCCGCTCTTGCCGAGCGACACGGCGAAGGCCGCTTCCTTGCCGTTGACCTGCACCGCGTCGATGGCGAGCGAGTCGACGTCGAGGTTGAAGGAGGAGAGGTCCTGGGTGGCCTTCGCGCTGATCTTCATGGTGCCGCTGAAGTCGTACGTCACCGGCGTGAAGTCGAAGGACAGGTCGTAGTGCCGGACGTCGTAGCCGCCGTTGCCGAGCGTCGGGAAGAGCGGGTCCCCCACACCGTCCGCGCCGGGCTTCGGGTCGAACGGGTGGGCCTGCGCGGGCGCGGCCAGGGCGAGGGTCGCGGCGGCCGCGGCGGTGGCGATGGCGGCGCGTACGGTGCGGGTCACTTGCCGGCTCCCTTCTGGGCGGCGTCCTCGAATTCGGAGCGGCACTGCTCGGCGCCCTTCGCCAGGTAGTCCTTGACCAGGGCGTCGTAGTCCTTCATGGACTTGCGGCCGGAGACGATGTCCTTGATCCCGTCGAGCTTGAGCGTGTAGAGGCTGCCGTACCCCTTCGAGTCCCAGGTGGGGGACGTGTAGTCCAGGTAGTCGGCTCTGACCTGCATCGGAACGAGCTTCTTGTACGCCTCGTGGACGTAGCCGACGGCGTCCTTGGAGGTGGTGGAGAAGATCGCCGGGATACCGGAGGAGAGCTTGCCCCAGGGGACGCCGATGTCCTGGCTGCCGCGGTCCGTGAGGACGGGGTTGCCCTGGGCGTCGCGCTTGAAGTCGGTGTCCTCCACACCGAAGTTGATGAGGGTGTACTCCTCGGAGCCGAACGGCGCCGCGATGAAGTCGAGGAGGCGGAGGACCTGTTCGACGCGCTCCTTGGGGGCCTTCTTCACGAAGGACTCGCTGAGCGTCGCGTTGTCCGTCCACGTCACGGCGCTCTTGCCGATCGGCACGAAGGGGCGGACGTCGAAGCTCTTGTCGATGGCCGCCATCGCGTCGACGTACCCGCTCGCGGGCTGGAGGTAGGTCGGCATGCCGTCGTAGACGAAGGCGCCCTTGCCGTTCTTGAAGAGGTCCGTGTACTGGGCCTTCTGGGCGCCGGTCATGGCGAGGGTGCCGGGGTAGTAGCAGCCCGCCTTGTAGAGCCTGGCCGCCATCTCGACGGCGGAGCGGTACTCGTCGGTCTCGAGGTCGGCGGTGAACTTGCCGGTCTTCCTGTCCATCGACCAGAAGTAGGGGGCGCCGGCCGACATGGCGAGCATGCTGACGGCGTTGGCGATGATCGCGTACTGCTTCTTCTTCGGCTGCGTCAGCTCCTTGCAGACCTCGAAGAAGCGGTCCAGGTCGGTGATCTGGTCGAGGCTGTCGACCCCGACCTCCTTGAACAGGTCGTGCCGGTAGAAGCCGGCGCCCGAGGTCCCGTAGCGGGTGACCGGGACGCCGTAGAGCTTGTCTCCGTAGAGGGCCTGCTGCCACGCGCTCGCCGGGATCGCCGCGAGGTTCGGGTACGCCTTGACCTTGTCGCCGGACAGGAACGGGGTGAGGTCGGCGCACTCGGCGGCGAGGAAGGCCGCCTTGTGGTCGACGCCGCCCGTCTCCGGATACAGGAAGACGTCCGCGAGGTCACCGCCCGCGACCATCGTCGAGAACTTCGCCGGATAGTCGTCGGCGGCCACGGCGGTGATGTCGACCGTGCCGCCGAGCCGCTTCTCGATCGCCTGCCAGGCGGCGTTCCTGGCGCGGGCCGGGGCGGGCGGCGCGTAGGTCTCGGTGAACGCCTTGACGGTCTTGGCGCCCTTGAGCGGAGTGCCCTGGACGGAGCGGACCGGGGTCTTCGGGTAGCTGTAGAAGGCGTTGGGCACACCGGCGGCCGTGCCGGGGAGGTCGGCCCTGACGGTGTTGGCCGTGACGGTGGACGGCAGCACCTTGCGGCTCTTCGCGGCGGACTTCTCCGCGGCGCCGCCGTCACCGCAGGCGGTCAGCAGCGGCGCCGCGGCGAGTCCGAGGCCCAGGCCGAGGGACGCCCTCAGCAGGGTTCTGCGATGGATGGAGGTGGAGCGCGGCACGGGGAACTCCTCGGTGACGGAGGGAACATGGGCGCGGGGGGTGAGAAGGGACTGTGCGGCGTCAGCCCTTGATGGCGCCGGTGAGCACGCCCTTGGTGAAGTAGCGCTGAAGGAAGGGGTAGACGCACAGGATCGGCACGACGGCGATCACGAGCACGGCCATCTGCACGGCCTGCTGCGGCGCGAGGGCCTCACCGGCCGAGGCGCCTTCGAGGGACTGGCCCTGGAGGACGAAGGTGCGCAGCACCATGGAGAGCGGCCACTTGTCGTTGTCGCTCAGGTAGAGCATCGCGTTGAAGAAGGCGTTCCAGTACGTCACCGCGTAGAACAGGCTGATCACGGCGATGACGGCCTTCGACAGAGGCAGCACGATGCGCACCAGGGTGCGCAGGTCGCCCGCGCCGTCCACCTTCGCGGCGTCATACAGCTCCTCGGGCAGGTTCATGAAGAAGGAGCGCAGGACGACCAGGTTGAACGCGCTGACCATGGTGGGCAGCACGAGCGAGGCCAGGGTGTTGTACAGGCCGAGTTCCTTGATGGTGAGGAACTTGGGGATGATGCCCGGGTCGAAGAGCATCGTGAACAGGGCCGTCATGAGGATGAAGCGGGAGCCGGTGACCTCGCGGCGCGAGAGACCGTACGCCATCCCGATGGTGACGAGGACGCTGGTCGTGGTGCCCACGAGCGTCACGACGACGGAGATGAGCAGCGCGTGCGTGACGACACCGCCGCCGAAGACCGTGCGGTACGCCTCCAGCGTCGGGTGGTCGGGCCACAGGACGAGGCCGGGGCTGCGGATGATGTCGGACTGCGAGGCGAAGCTCGTGCCGATCACACCGAGCAGCGGGTAAACGACGGCCGCGACCACCAGGACCAAGACAAGTCCCTTGAAGAACAGGCCGGTTCGGGTGGGCTTCTCCATCCACGGCGGGCGGCCGTCGGACACCCTGATCCCGGTCCCGGCCGTCGCGGCCGGCTTGCGCGTGCGGCGTCCGGCAGCCGCCGTCTGCGTCTCAGCGGTCAGCACCGCGGTACACCCCTTCGTGGCCGAGCCGGTGGGCGAACTTGTTCGCGCCGAGGACGAGGACGGTGCCGATGACCGCCTTGACCAGGCCCACGGCCGCCGACGTGCCCCAGTCGTTGTTCTTGATTCCGTGGAAGTACACGTAGGTGTCGAGGACTTCACCGGCGGCGGGACCGACCGCGTCGCGCTGGAGCAGGATCTGCTCGAAGCCGACGGAGAGGATCTGCCCCAGGTTGAGGATCAGGAGCAGGATGATCACCGGGGAGATGCCGGGCAGCGTGACGTGCCACAGGCGCCGGGCGCGCCCCGCCCCGTCGATCGCCGACGCCTCGTACAGGCCGCGGTCGATGTTGAGCAGGGCGGCGAGCATGATGATCGTGCCCCAGCCGGCGTCCTTCCAGGCCACCTGAAGGGTGAGGAGCCAGGGGAAGGCGGCCGGGTCGGTCGTCATGTCGTAGCGCGGCAGGCCGAGTTGGGCGAGCAGGTCGGGCAGGACGCCGGCGCCGCCGAGGATCTGCTGGAAGATCGAGACGATGATGACCCAGCCGATGAAGTGCGGCAGGTAGACGACGCTCTGCACGAACCGGCGGACCCGGTCGCTGACGACGCTGTTGAGCAGCAGCGCGAGCGCGATGGGGACCGGGAAGAAGAACACCAGCTGGACGAGCGCGATCTTCAGCGTGTTCCCGGTCGCCGACCAGAACGCCGGGTCGGCGAAAGCGGACGTGAAGTTGGAGACGCCCGACCAGGCGCTGTGCATGTAGCCCAGGTACGGCTGGTAGTCCTGGAACGCCACCACGTAGCCGAGGAGCGGCACGTAGTGGAACACGCAGAAATAGAGCAGGCCCGGCAGGGTCAGCAGCAGCATGACCTTGTCCCGCTTGAGCCGCTGCCCCAGCGAGAGGCGGTGAACTGCCCGCGGCGGGGAGGGCGTTGTGTCAGCCATGGGGCGGCAAGTTAGTAATCGGTTACCCCTCACGTCAATAGGTCTGGGCAACACCTGGGTTAAGCGAGTTTTTCAACCGCCCGTTCCTGACGGGTATTTGGCACTATCTCGCGCTAAGACGGTCGAGGGTCAGGGTCGGCATGCTTGACGCTCACCCCTCGTGATCCCTAGCGTGCGGTGACTTCATAGAACACGTTTACTGTCCGGAGGCAGGGTGCGTACCACTGACGAGTCGCCGGTCCAGGCCGACTCCGCCGGCTCCACACGGCCCCCACGCAGACCCCGTACCGTCCTGGCGATGGACGCGGGCCTGCTCGACGACGTCTTTCCGCCCGCCGTACGACTCCGGCTGGAGGAGTCCGCGGACATCCGGCCGCCGCAGGTGGTGAGCGAGTTCGGGAGCCCCGAGGCGGAGGCCGCCCTCGCGGAGTGCGAGGTCCTGCTGACCGGCTGGGGCTGCCCGCCCGTCGACACGGAGGTGCTCGACCGGGCTCCGCGGCTGCGCGCGGTGATCCACTCGGCGGGCACGGTCAAGACGTTCCTGACCCCCGAGGCGTACGGGCGCGGCATCGCGGTGTCGTCCGCCGCGGCCGCCAACGCTGTACCCGTCGCGGAGTTCACCCTCGCGGCGATCATCATGGGCGCCAAGCGGACCTTCCCGCTCGCCCACCTCTTCCGCTCCCGCCGCTCCCACCGCACGGCGGCCGACCTCGACCGCCACCACTGGCTCGGCACGCACGGCATCACCGTCGGCGTGGTCGGCGCGTCACGCACCGGCCGCAGGGTCATCCAGCTGCTGCGCTCCATCGACGCCGACGTACTGCTCCACGACCCGTACGTGAGCGCCGCCGAGGCGGAGCTGCTCGGGGCCACCCGCACAGACCTCGACACCCTCGTCGCCACCAGCGACGTCGTGACCCTGCACGCGCCGTCCACCCCCCTCACGCACCACCTGCTCGACGAACGGCGCATCGCGCTGATGCGCCCCGGCGCCCTGCTGATCAACACCGCGCGCGGCCCTCTCGTCGACACCCAGGCCCTCACCGCGCACCTGGTCAGTGGGCGGATCGACGCCGTGCTCGACGTCACGGACCCCGAGCCACTGCCCGCCGACCACCCCCTGTGGGACCTGCCCAACGTCTTCATCACCCCGCATCTGGCGGGGGCGCAGGGCAACGAGGTGGGGCGGCTCGGCGCCCTCGCCGTCGACGAACTCGCCCGCTACGCGCGCGGGGTGCCGCTCAACCACCCCGTACTCCTCGAAGAACTGGAGCGCATCGCGTGAGCGAGCGCCCTGCGGACGCCATAGGCTCTGCCCACGAGAGGGCCGTGGGGCCCGCCGCGCGGAGCGGTGACCAGGACGGTCAGGACGACCACGACGACCAGGGGGAGGTCCGGATGCCCCGGCAGGGCTCGACGGCGAACGGGCGGCGCGCGACCGTCGTGGACGTGGCACGTCTCGCGGGCGTGTCGACCGCGACCGTGTCCCGCGTGATGAACCGCAACTACCCGGTCGCGGCCGCCACCCGCGAGCGCGTCGAGGAGGCCATGCGCGAGCTGGGCTATGTGGTCAACGCCCATGCCCGCGCACTGGCCGGTGTCTCCGGACGCACGGTCGGCATCATCATCAGCGACGTGGTCGACCCCTTCTACGCCTACATCGCACGCGGCGTGGAACGCGAGGCGACAGCGGGCGGCCGCCTCTGCCTGGTCTGCAGCACCCAGGGCGACCCGCAGCGCGAGCTGGCCTTCATCGAGCTGATGCACGAGCGCCGCGCCGACGCCGTGATCCTCGTCGGCGGCAGCGTCGCCGACCGGGGCTACCGCACCGAACTCGCCCGCCGCGCCCGCGAACTGGACGCCGGCGGCTCGAAGCTCGTGCTGTGCGGCCGCCCCTCCCTCGGCAAGGACGCGCCGACGGTCGGAGTCGAGTACGACAACGAGGGCGGCGCCTTCGCGATCACCGACCACCTCCTGGCACAGGGGCACGAGCGGATCCTGTACCTGGGCGGGCCGCCGGGGCTGTCCACCACCAAGGAACGGATCGCCGGACACCGGCGCGCCCTGGAACAGCGCGGGTTGCCGCGTGATCCGGCACTCGTGCAGCCCGGGGCGTTCAGCCGCCAGTTCGGGCACCGTCGGATGACGGAACTGCTGCGCGACGGGCCGGAGTTCACCGCCGTCTTCGCGGCCAACGACATCGTGGCGGCGGGCGCCGCCCAGGCCCTGGAGGAGGCCGGGATGCGGGTGCCGCAGGACGTCTCCCTGGTCGGCTACGACGACGTACCCGTGGCGCAGGAGCTGCGGCCGCGCCTCACCACCGTGCACATCCCGCTCGAGGAGATGGGCCGCCAGGCCGTCCGCGTCGCCCTCGCGGGCGGCGACGAGGACGACTGGCGGGCCCCGACCACGGGCACGCTGCGCCTCGGGACGCATCTGGTCGTCCGCGATTCCGTGGCGCCGCGTGGGGGGCGGCAGCGTCGGGGGTGAGGCGGGCGGCGGCCGGCGTTCCGCTCAGGGCTCCGCTTGGCGTTCGCCTTGGAGCCCCGCCTGGCACTCCCCTTGTCGGTCCGCTCGGCAGTCCGCCCGGCAGCGTTCAACGACTCTCAGCCCGGGCGCTGTTCACCGGTTTCCCCCTCAGGCCGTAGTAACAGACAGAAACTTGCCGGACCCTCTTGCGGCGGGATAGCAAACGCTTACATGCTGGCGCGCAGCCCGCACACCACTCCGATGCTGTTGATCCCCATGGGAGTCTCCGGATGCGCCCTGCCCGTATGTCCTCCGCCGCCTCGGCCGACGCCGCTGCCCCCGCCGACACCGCCGCCAGCGGTGCCCCCGCTTCCTCCGCCGTCGCCTCGGGCTTCTCCCGTCGTGCGGCGCTCGCCGCCCTGGCCGGCGCCGGAGCCGCCACGCTCCTCGGTACCGGCACCGCGAGTGCCCACGCCGCGCGCGGTGTCACCGTCCCGCTCACCGCGCGCCCCTCCGCCGAGGCCGAGCGGCTACGGCTCGGACAGGCCCTGCGCGCCACCGAGTTCCAGCCGACCGGACAGTACGTCCCGCCCGGGAACGCCCTGCGCATCGACGTGCTGCCCCACGACGGCCTCGTGCCCACGCTCTGGATCGGGCAGTGGGACTACTACGGCACGGTGACGGAGCCCCGCAGCTACACCCTGAAGCCCGGTGCCAACACGGTCACCGATCCGCACGGCGGTCCCGTCTACTTCTCCCTCGAAGGTCACGGCGAGCACGCCGCCGTGACCTTCAGGTCGGGCGCTACCGCGATGCCGGTCTTCACGCTCGGCCGGACCTCCGAGGCCGACTACCAGCGGCAGTTGGACACGCTCACCGACGTACCCGTGGTCGAGCTGCACGCGCCGCGCACCATCATGACGCTGACACGCGACGGCGGGCTCCAGTACCGCGACCAGGACCACGCGGCGCTGCTCCGGCTCGTCGAGGAGATCATCGAGGCCGAGTCGCGGATCAGCGGGCTCGACGGGTCCAAGCCGGTGCACCGGCCGAAGGCGGGCGGCTACCACTTCACCGAGGTGTCGGTGGTCCCGTCCGGAGTCGGCGCCTACGCCACGCACGGCTACAACGGCTTCCCGCGCGCCTACCTCGACCGCGCCACCACCGTCGAAGGACTGCGCAGCCGGGGCTGGGGCCTGTACCACGAACTCGGCCACCTGCATCAGCAGATGGCGTACAAGCCGACGGGCCTGACCGAGGTCACGGTCAACATCTACTCGCTCGCGGTGCAGCGGGCCCTCGGCCAGCCGTCGAACCTTCTGACCGCCGACCCGAAGACCGGCCTCAACCCCTTCCAGTCCGCGTTCGCGAAGTTCGGCACGGACGGGCTGACGTACGAGAACTCCTTCGGCGCCTACGAGAAGCTCGTGCCGCTGCGGCAGTTGGAGCTGGCCTTCGGCGACGACTTCTGGCCGCGGTTGCACCGGCTCGTGCGTGAGGAGAACCCCCAGTCCGACTACACGGAGACGGCCAAGCGGTACCGCGCCCTGTCGACCTACGCCAGCCGGGTCTCCGGGCGCGATCTCACGGACTTCTTCGTGCGTGACTGGGCCTTCCCCATCGACGACACCGGACGCGCTGAGATCGCCGCGCTCCAGCTGCCGAAGCCGACCGTCGAACCGGCCACGCTCACCGACTGACTTGAGCGACCGGACTGACCTGCTGGCTCGACCGACTTGAGCCACCTGCCGACCTGACCGACCCGGAGGGGACCCACCGAGCATGGACCTCACTCGCAGACAGACCCTGGCCCTCGCGGGCGCGTCGGCCGCGGCGGCGCTCCCCCTGACAGCGGGCGTCGCGACGGCGACGGACGCCTCAGAAGGGGCGGACGCCCCTGCCGCCGACGCCTTCGACGAGCTGCTGGCGCGCGCCGAGGAGCAGCTCACCGGCGGCGCGTTCGACACCGCCGACCCTGACTTCGCCGCTGCCGTCGAGGCCCTCGACACGCAGGCCTCCGCCTGGTGGAAGGACCTCGACCGGAGCGCGGGCAGGAAGGCGCTGTGGGCCGACCTCTCCCCCGCGTCGGACCCCGGAATGTTCGGGCAGAGCTATCCGCGCCTGCGCACCCTGGCCACCGCCTGGGCCACTCCCGGCACCTCGCTGACGGGCAGCGCGGAGGTCGCCGACACGCTCGTCGCGGCGCTGGGTTTCCTGGGCTCCACCGGCTACAACCCGGCCCGCGGCGAGTCCGGCAACTGGTGGTTCTGGGAGATCGGCGCGCCCCGTGCGCTCATGGACACCTGCGTACTGCTGCGGTCGCAGCTGCCGGCCGCGGACCTGGCCGGGTACGTCGCCACCGTCGCGAAGTTCTGCCCGGACCCCGACCGCCGCACCAACTCCCCCTCCTTGTCCGAGACCGGGGCGAACCGCGCCGACAAGGCCGTCATCGTGGCCCTGCGCGGGCTGCTCGCCCGGGACGCGGCCGCCGTCGCACTCGCCCGCGACGGCCTGTCGGACGTGCGGGACAACGGGCGCCGCAGCCTGTTCACGTATGTCACGTCGGGCGACGGCTTCTACGAGGACGGGTCGTTCGTCCAGCACGACAGCGTCGCCTACACGGGGACGTACGGCAGTGTGCTGCTCGGCAGCGCGGGGCAGCTGATCGCGCTGCTCGCCGGGTCGGACTGGGCCGTGAACGACCCGAAGGTGTCGGTGCTGTACGAGGCGGTGGAGCGGTCGTTCTCGCCCGTCATGTTCGACGGGCTGATGATGGACGCGCTGCGCGGGCGGGCGATCTCCCGCGAGCGCGCCCGCGACTACAACGACGGGGCCGTGGCCCTCACTTACGTCCTCCAGCTCGCCGCGGGTGCCCCTGCCCCGTACGCCGACCGCTGGCGCGCGCTCGCCAAGGGGTGGATCAGCCGCAACAGGGCCAACCCGTACGCGGGTCTCGTCGGCATCCCGGCTCTGGCGCGCGCGAAGGCCGTCCTCGACGACAAGGCGATCCCGGCGGCGGAGCGTCTCACCGGTCACTTCTCGTTCGCCGACATGGACCGCGTGGTGCACCGGCGGCCCGGCTGGGCGCTCGCCCTGTCGCTCTCCTCGAAGCGCATCGCCGCGTACGAGGCGGGAAACGGAGAGAACCTGCACGGCTGGTACACCGGCGACGGCATGACGTATCTGTACGACGGCGACGACCTCGGCCAGTTCGGCGACGGGTTCTGGCCGACCGTCGACCCGTACCGCCTGCCGGGCACGACGGTGGACACGCGCGCGCGTACGGATCTCGGAACGGGCGCCGGCACCGGCACGTACCGCCCGAAGAACGCCGTGGCGGGCGGCGCCGTCCTCCAGGACCGCTACGGCGCCGCCGCGATGGAACTCATCGCCGACGGCAGCACCTTGCAGGCGCGGAAGGCTTGGTTCTGTCTGGACAACGCGGTCGTCGCGCTCGGCGCGGGCATCACCGCGAGCGACGGCCGCACGATCGAGACCGTCGTCGAGAACCGCCGTCTGCACACGGACGGGGCGCCGCGTCTCCTGGTGGACGGGCGGCGGCAGCCCGGCGCACAGGGCTGGTCCGCGTCGCTGCCCGGCACCGACTGGGCGCATCTGGAGGGTGCGGGCGGCTACGTCTTTCCCGACCATCCGGGACGGAGGCCGGGCGGCGGCGTCACCCTGCGGGCACTTCGGGAGGAGCGCACCGGCACGTGGGGCGCCCTCAACTCCGGCGCGGACACGGGCGGCGGCACCGACCCGGTCACCCGCCGCTACGTCACACTGTGGTTCGACCATGGCTCCTCCCCCATCGACTCCTCGTACGCCTATGTGCTCCTGCCGGGTGCGAGCGCCGTGGCGACCGGGGTGTGGGCGCACTCGCGGCCCGTGCGGATCGTGGCCAACGACGCCACGGTGCAGGCCCTCGAGGCGCGCCGCCTCGGGCTCCTCGCCGCGCACTTCTGGGGTCCCGGGAGCGCCGCCGGCCTCACGTCGTCCGGTCCCGGCACCGTCCTGGTGCGGCGGCACGGCGACGCCATCGCCGTGGCCGTGGCCGACCCCGGCCGCACCGGGTCGACACTCACGGTCGAACTGCCCTTCCCCGTACGCAGGATGACGCGCGCCGACGACACGGTCATGCTCACCCCGGGCCGCCGCCCCGTCCTGACCATCGATGTCGCGGGCTCACGCGGGCACAGCCACACGGCGGAACTCGCATGAGGCCATGTCCGTCAATTCCGACCGTCGACGCCCGCCCCCGGCGCGCATAGGGTCACCCCCGGCCCGCTACTTCCGATCAAGGAGCGACACGCCCCCATGCCCGCACCGCACCTCTCGCTGCCACCCACCGACCGTGTCCTGTCCCCGCTCACGGGCTGGACGCGCGCCCACTGGGAGGCGCTCGCCGACCGGCAGTTGGAGGCGCTCGTCCCGTACGCGACGCCGGGTTTCGCGCAGTACCGGCTGCCGGGGCGGGCCAGCTGGTCGGGGGTCGTGTCGGACGGGCTCGAGGGGTTCGCGCGGTCATTCCTGCTGGCCTCCTTCCGCATAGCGGGCGCGGGCGGGGACGTGGATCCCCGACTCGTAGAACGCTACGCGCAGGGTCTGACAACCGGCACCGATCACGGCCGCGGCCGCGGCACGGGCCTCGACAGCGAGGCATGGCCCGAACTCACCGACTGCTCCCAGCAGATGGTGGAGGCTGCGTCCATCGCGATCGGACTGCACGAGACCCGCCCCTGGATCTGGGACAAGCTCGACTCCCGGGTCCAGGAGCGGATCGTGGACTGGTTCTCCGGCTTCGTCGGCGGCCGCACGTGGGACAACAACTGGCGTCTGTTCCAGGTGGTTTCCGAGCAGTTCCTCGCCTCGGTCGGGGCCCCGTACAGCCAGGACGACATCGACGGCGGCCTGGACCGTATCGAGGACTGGTATGTCGGCGACGGCTGGTACACCGACGGGGACGGCCGCAACTTCGACTACTACATCGGCTGGGCCATGCATCTGTACCCGCTGCTGTGGGCACGGATGGCGGGCCCGGACGGCGACGGCGGCCGCGCGAAGGTCTACCGGGAGCGCCTGTCGCAGTTCCTCACCACCTACCCGCACTTCTTCGGAGGTGACGGCGCGCCCGTGCATCAGGGCCGCTCGCTGACGTACCGTTTCGCCGCCACCGCACCCGTGTGGATGGGCGCGCTGGCGGACTGCACCCCGCTGGAGCCGGGGCTCACGCGACGCCTCGCGTCGGGCACGGCGCGGCACTTCGTGGAGCGCGGCGCCCCCGACGAGCGTGGCCTGCTGCCGCTCGGCTGGTACGGGACGTTCCTGCCCACCACGCAGTCGTACTCGGGCCCGGCCTCGCCGTACTGGGCGAGCAAGGGGTTCCTCGGACTGCTGCTGCCCGCGGACCATCCGGTGTGGACCGAGCGCGAGGCGCAGCTGCCCGTCGAGAATTCCCAGCGGGCCATCCAGTACACCGCGCTGCCCGCGCCCGGCTGGCTGCTGCACGGCACGCCCCACGACGGGATCGTGCGGCTGATCAACCACGGCAGCGACCACAACCCGCCCGAAGGTCCCGCCACGGACGATCCGCACTACGCGAAGCTCGCCTACTCCACGGCGACGGCGCCCGAGTCGGCCGCGCACGCCTGGGAGCGGACCGTCGACAACCACGTGGCGCTCCTCGCGCCGGACGGCACCCCGTCACGCCGGCGCCGGATCCACCCGCTGTCCTGCGAGGGGCGCGTCGCCTCGTCCCGCCATGACGCCCAACTGCCGGGATTCGACGAGGAGTTCCCGATCGAGTCGACGACCGTGCTGCACGGGCCGTGGGAGATCCGCGTACACCGGGTGCAGGCTCCCGCGGGCGTGACGGTGCGCGAGGGCGGCTACGCGGTCGCCGACGAGACCAGCGTCCACGCCGATCGGGGTCCGGGCTGGGCGTTGACGCGTACGGAGTCCGGGGTGACGAGTGCGGTGGTGGCGCTGCACGGCTGGGACGAGGAGTCCGGCATCGCCCGGGAGGTGGAGGCCAACGCCTACGGTCCGCACTCCGCGACGCCGTATCTGCGCTCGACCGGCCACCCGGGAGGTCCAAGTGTCCATGTCACGCTCGCGGTCCTGACGCGCGACGTCGTGCATCCGCAGGCCCTGCGCGAGTCGATCTCATGCGTGGTGGCCCCGGGGGACGGCGGGCAGGTGCGGGTCACGTTCCCCGACGGCGGGACGGTCACCGTCTGACGCCGTCATGTGCGGGCCCCGTACGTCTGGGCCGGGGCGTGCGCGAGCAGATGCCTGACGAGGGTGAGGAGGGTCTGGATGCCCGAGCTGGAGATCCGCGCGTCGCACCGCACGACGGGCACCTGCGGGTCGAGGTCGATGGCCGCCCGGACCTCCTCCGGGTCGTAACGGTAGGCGCCGTCGAACTCGTTGACGGCCACGATGAACCCCATGCCGCGCTCCTCGAAGAAGTCGACGGCCGCGAAGCAGTCCTCGAGACGGCGGGTGTCCGCGAGGATCACCGCGCCGAGCGCCCCCTCGGAGAGCTCGTCCCACATGAACCAGAAGCGTTCCTGTCCGGGCGTGCCGAACAGATACAGCACGTGTTCCGGGTCCAGGGTGATCCGCCCGAAGTCCATCGCGACCGTCGTCTCGACCTTGTTCTCGATGCCTTCGAGATCGTCGGTTTCGGCGCTGACCGTGGTGAGCAGCTCCTCCGTGCTCAGCGGGGCGATCTCGCTGACCGCTCCGACGAAGGTCGTCTTGCCGACACCGAAGCCACCCGCGACCAGGATCTTCAGCGCGGTGGGGAAGGCGTCAGAGCTGTCGTCGTAGTCCATCGAGCACTGCCTCCAGTAGGGACCGGTCAGTGGGGCTGTCATGGAACATGGGGGGCTTGGTGGTGATCGCCCCGCAGTCGACGAGGTCGGACAGCAGGACCTTCGTGACGGCGGCGGGGAGTTTCAGATGGGCCGCGATCTCCGCGACCGATGTGGGGTGGGCACACAGTTTGAGTGCCTCGCTGTGTTCGGGCCCCAGGTAGCCGAGAGGGGTGGCCCCGGTCGCCATCACCAGCGACAGGAGATCCAGCGAAGTGGTCGGCTGCGTCCGCCCGTTGCTCACCGTGTACGGGCGGACGAGGCGGCCGGCCGCGTCGTCGAGCCACGGCCCGTCCTGCGGGGCCGTCATGGTCAGTTCCTCATCGCCGTGGGTTCGGCCGCGTGCTGGCGGGGTGCGGTCATCAGGTACGGGCGGACGCTCTTGACCAGCATGGCCATCTCGTAGCCGAGCACGGCGGCATCCGCGTCCCGCCCGGCGAGCACGGCCAGGCAGGTGCCGGAGCCCGCAGTGGAGACGAACAACAGGGTGGAGTCCAGCTCTACGACGACCTGCCGGACCTCACCCCCGTCCCCGAAACGGACGCCCGCGCTGCGGCCGAGTGAGTACAGCCCGGACGCCAGGGCCGCCATGTGGTCGGCGCTGTCGGCGTCGAGACCGTGGACGGACTTGACGAGCCCGTCGGACGAGAGGAGGACGGCGCTGCGGGTGTGCGGCACACGCTGGACGAGGCCGCTCATCAGCCAGTCGAGATCGGACACATGACCCGTCGGCACATCGCTCGCCATGGGGGATCGACTCCTTGGTGGACTGCTGGGGGTGCGTTGACTGTGGGAAGTGCGGGACTGCTTGCGGCAGTTGACGGGCACACGGGGGCTGGGCGCACAGGGGGCGGAAGGGCAGGGAGCGGGAGCGCAGGGGGCGGGCGAACGTCATCCGGGCGTATCGCTCCCGTCGCGCCGTGTGTCCGGCCGTGTGTCGGGCCGCGTGTCCGGTTCGTAGGTGGCGAGTGGCCCGGTGGCGGGCCCGCCGGTCGGCTCGGGACCGACCTGAGGCAGGTCGCGCACCCCGAGGGTGAGGTCCCGCGCCTCGGCCGCCTCCGCGAGCCCGATGCCGCGCTGGAACGCCGCCATCAGACCCGGGTCGTGGAGTACGGGCGCCTCGTTCTCGGGGCGCTCCTGCCGCTGCGCCGGGCCGCCCCTCAACTGCGGCGCGAGGTGTTCCTGGATGCGCCGCTTGGGGAGTTGGGGACGCCCCATGGTGCCGCGCACGGCGCCGTTGACCGGGGTCGGCGGGACGGGCGTGTGCTCCCCTCCGGCCTGCCGGTCCTCGGCGCGGATGCCGGGGAGCGCGTCCGCGGGGGTGCGGCGCTCGTCCCTGGCGGTACGCAGTGGGAGGGGCGGCGCGACGCCGTTCGCCCCGGGACGCCCTCCGTCGAAGGCGCCGCCCTGAGGCTGCCGCGGGACGACGGCCACGCCTGCGTGCGGGGCCTCGCGGGGCGGAGGGGGTTGACGCGGTGCCTCGTACGGCTGGGGGTCGTACGGCTGGGGCGTGGTTTGCGGGTTGAGCTCAGGGTTGGACTGAGGGGGAAGGTTGAGCGGGTTCTGGTGATGGGCCTGAGGCTCGGGCTGCGGTTGCAGGGGGTGGGGCCGGGGTTGGGGCTGAGGTTGCCGCTGAGTTTGAGGCAGAGGTTGCGGCTGAGTCCGAGGTTGGGGCAGAGGTTGGGGCTGCCCTTCGAGCTGGTACTGCCGTCCTTGCCGGCTCTGGTGTTGTGAGAGCCGCCGTTCGTGCGCCTGGTGCCGCTGGTGCATGGTCTGCGCGCTGTCGTCCGTCGCGTCCGCGGCGCTCCGCGGCCTCGGCGCGGGCTCGTTCTCGTCGCCGCCGAGCAGACTCTGCGGCACGACGAGGACCGCCTGCACACCGCCGTAGATATTGCTCTGGAGCCGGACCGTGATGCCGTGCCGGCGGGCGAGCTGCGAGACGACGAAGAGGCCGATGCGCCCGTCCTGGAGGAGGCTCGCGACGTTGACCTGGTCCGGGTCGGCGAGCAGCGTGTTCATCTTGTTCTGCTCGGTGACGGGCATGCCGAGGCCACGGTCCTCGACCTCGATGGCGAGACCGGACGTGACGGTGTTGGCGCGGAGCAGGACTTGGGTGTGCGGGGCCGAGAACACCGTGGCGTTCTCGACGAGTTCGGCGAGCAGGTGGATGCAGTCGGCGACGGCGTGCCCGCGCAGGGTGCCGTCGACCGGCGGGACGAGCTTGACGCGTGCGTACTGCTCGACCTCCGCTATGGCCGACCGCATGACCTCGGTCATGGAGACCGGGCTGCTCCACTGACGCCGGGACACGGCGCCGCCGAGCACGGCCAGGTTCTCGGCGTGCCTGCGGATCCGGGTGGCGAGGTGGTCGACGTGGAACAGGCCCTTGAGCAGGTCGGGGTCCTCGACGTCGTTCTCGAGTTCGTCGAGGATCGAGATCTCGCGGTGCACGAGGGACTGCAGGCGCCGGGCCAGATTGACGAAGACCTCGACCTTCTGTTCGCTGCCCGCGTGGCTGGAGAGCTGGGACGCCTGGACGACGGCGGTGACGGCCACGTCCTGGGCGCGCGTGATGTCCGCGGCCAGCAGGTCGAACTCGTCGCCGTCCGGGCCGACCCCGGGGGGCTGCCTGCGCGGCGGCGGCCCCTCCCCCTTGCGCAACTGCTCCACGAGGCCGCGCAGTTCGCCCTGTCCGCGCGCGCTCGCACGGCGCAGGACGCCGACCCGTTCGCGTACGGACCTGGCGGCCCGGTCGGCGGCGACGGCGGCGATCACGATGCCGGCCAGGGTCACGAGGAACGCTCCGGCGAGGACGGCCCAGAGCGCGAGGCCGGGGCGGGCGCCCGTGGAGCGGATGGTGAAGAGAACGGCCGCGCTCGCGCTCAGGGCGACGGCGATCGGCGGCAGTACGGCGAGGCGCAGAAGCTGGGGCCGTATGTGGGTCTCGGGCTGCGGGGGGACGGACCGGCCGCCCGGCCTGCCGTGCCGACCGCCCTCTCGGCGGTCTGCGCGGGCGGCCGGTGGGCGAAGGTGAGACATTCGGCGTCCTCGTACGTGGGGGCTCCTGCGGTCGGCGCGAGGCGGGCAGGCGGCAACGCGCTCCCGGCCGGGAGCGGGTGGGAATGCCGCCGCTGCGTCGCTCAGCGAGCACACACGGTAGTCGGGGACGGCTCACATGCGGTGGGCAGTTGCCAAAGTCCGGCGGCCCAGATCCCGCTCTGGTATGAGGGTTCGTACGACAGACCGATAACAGGTGCGGACGCCTGACCAGTTATGGGTACGGGTGTTCCATCGCCCGAAGGGGCGTCGTATCGGGGGCGAGTGCTGTGCGGGGGACGCCGGTCTCAAAGTCATTTTCGAGATGCAGTGCATTGGCAATGATCGCGGCCGGAGCCGAGCTCGAGGCTGCGTTCGGCACGTGAACTCGTGCCGGGCTCCGAGCAGCCGCACGCGGAGAACCTCGTCCTTCTGTGGTGGCTGATCGGTCCGCGAGTCTTGATCGCTGCCGAGCCTACTGATTGGCTGCCCGGATGACTGAGCTCGGACCCGTCGCCTGGCCACCTGCCCCGATCAGGACCGAGAGGCTCGTGCTCCGTGAGCCCGAACCCCGGGACCGTGCGGCGTTCATCGAACTGCTCGCCTCGCCAGAGGTGCACACATACCTCGGCGGCCCCCGCCCGCGTGACGAGCTTGAGCGCGAGATACCCACGGTGCCCGAGCAGTGGCCCGGAAGTTTCGTCGTTGATCTCGACGGGGCGATGATCGGCCAGATCCTGCTCAGGAGAGCAACGGAGCACCGTCGCCCGGCTGCTGCGGGGAAGGCCGATCTCGGTTACCTGTTCCTGCCGCGGGTGTGGGGATTCGGGTACGCCGCCGAGGCGTGCACGGCGGCACTCGACTGGTTCGCCCGCGCGCTTCCCGGCGAGCCGGTGGTACTCACCACGCAGACCGCCAACGCCGGATCGATGCGTCTCGCGGTGAAGCTCGGCTTCACCGAGGTAGAGCGGTTCGAGGCATGGGACGCCGAGCAGTGGCTCGGCATGCGGTCCCCGGTCACGCCGTCCGATTGAGCTCGTGCTCGACAGCGCGGATCCGCAACTCGACAGCACTGCCAGGACGCAGTCCAGCGCTGTTGAAACGCGTGACCATCTCGCCAGGACCGTGGAAGCCGTATCGGGGCGCCAGTGACTGAGCCCGAACCGAGGCAGGGGTTCGGCCAGACGCAGTCAGGTCGCCCGCCCGCCGCAGTCGAGGGCGGCGGGCCGGCCTCTCCTGGCGGTCACGGACGTATGGTCCGGCCTTGCGCGGTGCCTTCCACCGCTGTCACATACGCCCGCGCCACCTCGGAGACGGGAGTTCCCTCGGCCCCGTCTGCGCCCATGCTTTCCAGGGTTTCCTTGATCCATCCAGGGCTGATGAGATTGATGCGAAGCCTTCGCGGTAGCTCGCCGGCCGCGTTGCGGACGAAGCCTTCCAGGCCGGTGTTGACGAGAGCTCCCAGCGAACCGCCGGCCAGCGGGGTGGCGAAGGTGCCCCCGGTCAGGGTGATGGAGCCGCCATCGCGCAGACGGCGCGCAGCTCGTTGGACGAGCGCGACCTGCCCCAGCAGCTTGCCCTGCACTCCAGCCGCGATCTCTTCATCCGTCACCGACTCCAGGTCCACCAGCGGGCCGCAGGCGGCGCAGCACACCACGGCATCGAGATCCTGCACCTCGTCGAAGAGCGCGTCCAAGGAAGACGGGCTCTCCATATCCACCTTCACCGGCCCCCTGCGGGATCCCCTGACCACCTGATGAGAGGCCTCCAACGCACTGGCGACAGCGCTGCCGATCGTCCCTGACGCTCCGATCACAAGTACCTTCATGTCACCGATCATGTCAGGGTCACCAACGCACGGGCGGCGTCTTTCTCCGCTCTGCCACAGCCCCTGGAGAGCGGTCGTGAAAGGCTGCTGAAGCAGGATCATCTTGCGGTGCAGCTCGCATCCGGCTCACCCGTAGAGCTGCCGAAGGTCACGCCTCAGACCGCCGGCACAGCCTCCTGCTCGCCGGAGCCGGACCCCGCGCCCGCACCGTTTCCGGCCGCCGCGCCGGTGCCCGACCGCTCCGCCTCGGGCCAGCCCGTCTCCGGCTGCGTGGCGACGCCGCGCCACCACGGCTGGTCGGGGAGCGTCTCGGCCGTGGGCTCGAAGGGCTCGCCCGGGCAAGGGACCGCGACCTTGGCCCCGGTCTGATCCGCCGCCGCGAGCGCGCCCTCGCCGGGCTCGGCCCACGGGTGCGGCGCCAGATTGAACGTGCCCCAGTGGATCGGCAGCATGGGCCCGCCGCCGGGCCCGCCCTGGAGGTCGAGGTGGGCGCGCATGCCCTCCTCCGGACGCATATGGATGTCGGGCCAGAAGTCGCTGTACGCGCCGATCTGGATCATCGTCGCGTCGAACGGCCCGTGCTCCGTGCCGATGTCCTTGAAGCCGGGGAAATAGCCCGTGTCACCGCTGTGGTAGACGCGGTGCTCGGGACCGGCGACGACCCAGGACGCCCACAGGGTGTGCTGCTCGTTGCGCAGGCCGCGGCCGCAGAAGTGGCGCGCGGGCGTGGCCGTCAGGGTCAGGCCCGCCACCTTCGTCGACTCGTTCCAGTCGAGCTCGCGGAGGCGGTCCGCGGGGACGCCCCAGTGCTCCAGGTGCGCGCCGACGCCGAGCGGCACCGCGAACACCGTGTCCGTGTCGGCCAGCGCCTGGATGGTGGGCAGGTCCAGGTGGTCGTAGTGGTCATGGGAGATCACCACGACGTCCACCGGGCCGAGCGCGGCGAGCGGCAGCGGCACGGGGTGCAGCCGCTTGGGGCCCGCGAAGGAGAACGGCGAGCAGCGCTCGCCCCAGACGGGATCGAAGAGCACGCGGCGGCCGTCGATCTCGGCGAGAACGCTGGAGTGCCCCATCCAGGTGAGCCGCAGGCCGCTCACCGGGGGCTTGGCGAGATCGGCGAGGGTCGTGGAGTGCACGGGAACGGTGCCCGTGGGCGCCCGGCGGACGCGCCCTTCCTTGGCGAAGAAGACCTTCGCGAACTCGATCATGGAACCCGTCGGCCTGGTGCGTGCGCCCACCGGGTTCTGGAAGCTGCCGTCCGCGAAGTTCGGCGACCTCCGGATCCGCTCGAGCCGCTCTCCCGCCGGGTCCGCGCCGAAAGCGGCAGGCCGCAGCGGGCGGAGCCCGGAGCTCAGGGAACGTGACACAGCGCCTCCCGGTGGATCGATCAGGGATTCCCGATCAGGGATTCCATTATGGGCGGCCCCGCTGACAGCGCCCGATCCGGGACCCGGACGCACAGGGAATTCCAAGGCGCGGCATGGCCCCGTCACTCCCGCACCCCTCTTCGTCACGGTTGGTGACCGGCTCGCGTCCCGCTCGGACACCTGCGCGCGCGGGGAGGCCGGAAGCCGCGTCGCGGGAAGCGCCGAAAAACTGATCCATCATTCAGTAGCCGTTGCGTTGACACCGGACTTTGCGGCCTCAGATACTGACTGGCGATTCAGTAATCGGGGCAGTGATCCGCGCCGGTCGTGACCCCCTCGTCGGTATCCGTCAGTTTCTGGAGGCACCGTGTCAGAGCTCCCCATCGAGCTGGTCCCCCTCACCCCGGAGCAGCGGGACATCGTGGACCTCACGAGGACGTTCGCGCGTGAGGAGATCCGGCCGCGCGGGCGCGCCGTGGACGAGGCAGACGTCGAGACACCCTGGGATCTGTGGCGCGCGGCCGCGAAGGTCGGCATCACCGGATTCATGCTGCCCGAGGAGTACGGGGGCGGCGGGTTCACCGACGTGTTCACGCAGGTCCTCGTCCAGGAGGAGCTGTGCGTCGGTGACCTGGGCATCGGCAACCTCCTGTGCTCGAACGGCTTCTTCGCCGACCCGGTCATGGAGCTGGGCACCGAGGAGCAGAAGCGTGCGTGGCTGACGCCGCTGGCCGGTCCCGACACCCCGATGACCTCGCTGGCGACGACCGAGCCGGGCTCCGGGTCCGACGCCGCATCGATCGTGACGACCGCGACGCGCACGACGGGCGGTTACCTCCTGAACGGCCAGAAGGCGTGGATCTCGAACGCGGGCGAGGCCGAGCAGTACGTCGTCTTCGCCAAGACCGACCCGGCGCAGCGCTCGCGCGGTGTCACCGCGTTCCTGCTGCGCAAGGGGGCCGAGGGGCTCACGTTCGGTGAACCGATGCGCAAGATGGGCCAGCGCGCGATCGTGTGCCGCGAGGTGTTCTTCTCCGACGTGTTCGTGCCCGACGCCGACCGCCTCGGCGACGAGGGGCAGGGCTTCGCCGGCCTCATGCGGACGTTCGACATCTCGCGCGCCGTCCTCGGCGCGGCCGCCACGGGTGTGGCGCGGGCCGCGTACGAGTACGCGCGTGACTACGCACGTACGCGCGTGCAGTTCGGCAAGCCGATCATCGAGCACCAGGCCGTGGCGTTCCGCCTCGCGGACATGCGGACGCGGATCGAGCAGTCCCGTCTGATGACGTGGCGCGCGGCGCGGCGCCTGGACGCCGGACTCGACGCGACCGCCGAGGCGGCCATGGCCAAACTGACCGCTTCGGAGACGGCGGCGTACTGCACCTGGGCGGCCGTGCAGACGCTCGGCGGGTGGGGCTATTCACGGGAGTTCCCGGTCGAGCAGTGGATGCGGGACGCCAAGCTGGAGGAAATCGAGGAAGGCACCTCGGACATCATGCGCCTGGTCATTTCGAGGTCGCTGTGACCGAGGAGACGGTGACTGACGAGACGGTGACTGACGAAATGCGAACGCTGACCGGCGGCGAGGCGCTCGTCGGGGCGCTCGCCGCCCATGGGGTGTCCACCGCGTTCGGCATTCCAGGGACCCACAACCTGGAGATCTACCGGCACTTGGCGGCGTACGGCATCACTCACGTCGCGCCGCGTCACGAGCAGGGCGCCGGGTACGCGGCCGACGCCTACGCGCGCGTGACGGGCGACCCCGGCGTGGCGATCACGACGACGGGGCCCGCCCTCCTGAACATCGCGGCCGCCGTGGGGCAGGCGTACTCGGACAGCGTGCCGCTTCTCGTGGTGTCGCCGGGCATGCCGCTGCGCCATCCGCGCCAGTCGACGGGTCTGCTGCACGAGATGCGCAGCCAGACGGAGGCGCTGCGGAACGTGGCGGCGTTCAGTCATCGGGTGTCCTCCGTGGAGGAGATCGGGGCGGCGGTGGCGCGGGCGTTCAGCCTGTTCCGTACTCAGAGGCCGCGGCCCGTGCACATCGAGGTGCCGCTCGACCTTCTCGAGGCGACGGAGCCCGCCGGGCCGGTACGGCGCGCTCCGCTGCTCGCGACCCGCGCGGCGGACGGTCCCTCGCTCGACGCGGCGGCCGCGCTCCTCGCCGGCGCGGTGCGGCCCGGTCTGGTTCTGGGTGGCGGCGCACGCGGCGCGGCTGACCAATGCCGGGTGCTGGCCGAGCAGTTGGGCGCTCCGGTGGCGACCACGGCGAACGGCAAGGGCATCGTCGACGAACGGCATGCGCTGTCCCTCGGCGTGTCCTTGCACAGCGCCTCCGTACAGAAGTGGCTGGCCGACTGCGATGTCGTGCTCGCCGTCGGGACGGAGCTCGCCGAGTCGGACCTGTGGTCCGCGCCGCCGGCGCTCGGCGGGCGGCTGATCCGCGTGGACGTCGATCCGGCGCAGATGTACGCGGGCGTCCCCGCGGACGTAGCCCTGGTGGGCGACGCGAAAGCCACGATGCAGGCGCTCGAGGAGCGGCTCGTCAAGGTTCCGGGGCCCGCTTCCACGGACGCGGCCGAGCGGACCACGGCCGCGGTCCGCGGCGCCCGCGACGACGAGACACGCGCGCGTGACGCACGTTGGGTGCCGTATCTCGAAGCGATCAGGAGCGTCCTCGCGGCCGATGCCGTGGTGACCTCCGACAGCGCCCAGTGCTGCTACTACGGCGCGCTCCCGCACCTCACCGTCGGCCCGGAGGGGCGCTATCTGCACCCCACCGGGTTCGGCACCCTCGGCTACGCGCTGCCCGCCGCGATCGGCGCGAAGACCGCCTGCCCCGACCGACACGTGATCGCGATCAGCGGGGACGGCGGGCTCCAGTTCTCGGTACAGGAGCTGGCCACGGCCGCTCAGCTCCAACTTCCGCTGCCCGTCGTCGTGTTCGACAACGGCGGCTACGGCGAGATCCGCGACGAGATGGCCGCGCGCGGCGACACACCGGCCGCCGTCGACCACGCGCGCGTGGACCTGGCCGGCCTCGCGCGGGCCTTCGGGGGCAGGGGCGCCTCCGCGCCGTCCCCCGGCGAACTCGCCGCGCTCCTGACCCGGGCCCTGGCCACCCCCGGACCCACCCTGATCACCGTCCCCGAGGAGACCGCATGACCGCGCCCGCCACCCCCCTGATGTCGCTCACCTGGACCGACCACGTCACCGGCAGGCACGGCTACCTCGTCGTCGACCGGCTCGTGCGCGGCGTGTCCAGCGGCGGGCTCCGGATGCGCCAGGGCTGCACCCTCGACGAGGTCGCCGGCCTCGCGCGCGGGATGACGATGAAGGAGGCCCTGCACTACAACCCGCAGGGCCGCTACATCCCGCTGGGCGGAGCCAAGGGCGGCATCGACTGCGACCCGCAGGACCCGGAGGCGTACGGCGTCCTCGTGCGCTATCTGCGCGCCATGCGGCCCTACATCGAGTCCTTCTGGACCACCGGCGAGGACCTGGGGCTCACTCAGGACCTCGTCGACAAGGCGGCCGACGAGGCCGGGCTCGTCTCGTCCATCCAGGCCGTGTACCCGCTGCTCGACGACGAGGCAGCCGCGCGCAGGCGCCTCGCCGACGCCTTCGCGGTCGACGTCGACGGCATCGGCCTCGACGAGCTCGTCGGCGGCTGCGGGGTCGCCGAGTCGGTGCTCGCGGCCCTGGACCGCGCGGGCGTCCCGTACAAGGGCACCCGGGTGTCGGTGCAGGGTCTTGGCACCATGGGCGGGGCGACCGCCCGGTTCCTGGCGCGCGCGGGGCTGCGGGTCGTGGCCGTCGCGGACGTGAAGGGCACCGTCGCCAACCCCGAAGGCCTGGATGTGGACGCGCTCCTCGCCGCCCGGGACGCCTACGGGACGGTGGACCGCTCGGCGCTGCGCGAAGACGACCGTGAACTGCCGGGCGACGCCTGGCTGTCGGCCGACGCCGAGGTCCTCGTGCCCGCCGCCGTGTCGTACGCGGTGGACGCGGCGAACCAGGAACTGATCACGGCGCGCTGGATCGTCGAGGCGGCCAACATGCCCGTACTGCCCGAGGCGGAGGAGCTGCTCGCGCGGCGCGGCATCACCGTCCTGCCCGACGTCGTCGTCAACTCCGGCACGAACGCCTGGTGGTGGTGGACCCTGTTCGGTGACATCGACGCCGACGCGGACGAGGCGTTCGCGTACACACGGCGCTCCATGCGCGCGCTGATCGACCAGATGCTGGCGCGGGCCGAGGCCGACGGGACGACGCCGCGTGCCGCCGCGCACGCGATCGTCGCGGACCGGCTTCCCGTGATCGCGGAGCGGTTCGGGTGGTACAGGTGACGCCGCCACCGAACGCCGGCGTGCACGCGCGCGTGGGCCTCGACTCACTCTTCGACCCTCGGTCGGTCGCCGTCGTCGGAGCGTCCGTCAATCCGGAGAAGTGGGGCTACTGGCTGGCGTCGGGGGCCCTGTCGGGCCGCGACCGCCGGGCGGTCCACCTGGTCAACCACCGCGGGGGCGCCCTGGACGGTGAACCGTTCCTGCCGGATCTCGCGTCGCTGCCCGTACCGCCCGAGCACGTCGTCGTCGCCGTGCCGCCCCGCCATGTGCGGCCGGTGGTCATGGACGGCCTCGCGGCGGGCGCCCGGTGTTTCACCGTGATCACGTCGGGCGGCGCCACCGCCGACGAGGAGCGGGCGCTCTCCCGGCTCGTCACGGCCCGGGGAGCGCGGCTGCTGGGCCCGAACTGCATGGGCGTGGTGGACACGACGAGCGAACTGCGGCTCAGCTGGGGCGAGTTCCCCTCGGGCGGCCTCGGTCTCGTGTCCCAGAGCGGCAATCTCGCCCTGGAGATCGGCCGTCTCCTCGCGCGCGCAGGGCAGGGCTTCTCCCGGTTCGTGTCGCTGGGCAACCAGCGGGACATCGACGCGGCGGACGCGCTGGAGTCGCTGATCGCGCACGGCCCCACGAGAGCGCTCGCCGCGTACATCGAGGACTTCCGCGACGGCCGGCGTCTCGCGCGGGTCCTGAGCGCCGCGCACGCCGCCGGGAAGCCCGTCCTGCTCCTGACCCTGGGACGCAGCGCCGCGTCCGGGCGGGCCGCCGCGTCCCACACCGGCGCCCTGGTGAGCGCCCGCGCCACGGTGGAGGCGGTGTGCCGCGACGCCGGCGCCCTGCTGCTCGACACGGCGGGCGAACTGGTGGACACGGCGGTGTACTTGCTGGCCCAGGGCGTACGCCACGGGAGTCCGGGTCACCCGGCCGGAGCGTCGCCCCACCCCCGTCGCGTCGCCGTGGTCGGGGACAGCGGCGGCCAAGGCGCCCTCGCCGCCGACGCGTTCGCCGCCCAGGGCCTCGACGTGCCCGCCTTCGCGGAGGGCACGCGCGAGGCGGTGGCGGAGCAACTGCCGGCCGGCGCCGGGTGCGGCAACCCGGTCGACCTGGCGGGCGCGGGCGAGGCCGATCTCGGCAGCTACGCGCGCGTGGCGGGCGCCCTGCTGCACTCGGGAGACACCGACGCCGTCGTCCTCACGGGCTATTTCGGCGACTACGCGACCGCCAATCCGGCCCAGGCGGACCGCGAGTGCGAGGTCGCGCACGCCCTCGCGGACGGCGCCGTCGCATCCGGGCGCGCGCTCGTGGTGCACACGATGGCCCGTGACACCCCCGCCCTGACGGTTCTGCGGCAGCGCGGCGTGCCCGTCTACGAGCGCATCGAGCAGGCCGCGTCCGCCGTCGCGGCGGCGGCCCGCCTCACGGTTCCCGCTCTCGCCGGCGAGGAATCGCCGGCCCCGGCGACGTACAAACTGGCGGACGGTGGTTACGAGAGCGTGCGCGAGCTGCTCGCGTCCTATCAACTCGCCTTTCCCGCCGCAGAGTTCGTCGTGGACGCGGACGGAGCCGTGGAGGCGGCGGAGCATCGGACGGGGTATCCGCTCGTCCTCAAGGCGATGGGGCTCGCGCACAAGACCGAGGCGGGCGGGGTCGCCCTGTCGATCGCCGACGCCGACGCGCTGCGGGCCGCGTTCGCGCGCATGAAGGCGGCGACAGGCGCGGACCGCTATGCCGTGGAGGCCATGGCCACACCGCCGTACGGACACGAACTGATCGTGGGTGTGCGGCGGGACCCGTCGTTCGGGCCCGTCGTCATGGTCGGCATCGGAGGCGTGACCGCCGAACTGCTCGCCGACACGGCGCTGGCCCTCGCGCCGCTGACTCCCGCACGCGCGCGTGCCCTGCTCCTGCAGCTGCGGCACGCGCCGTTGCTGGCGGGCTGGCGCGGCGCGCCCGGAGCGCATCTGGACGCGGCGGCCGCCGCCGTGTGCGCGGTCGCCCGGGCCGCCGTCGACCATCCCGAGCTGGCCGAACTGGAGGTCAATCCGCTGCTCGTGCACCCGGGCGGTGCGATCGCGCTGGACGCGCACGGGGTGCTCGACCGGGCCGGTACCTCACCGGCGCCCGTCCATGGCGTCGGCGAGGAGGACGGCGGTCTCCTGGTCGAGCGGTAGGAACGCCTCCAGTTTCAGCTCGGCGAGCGTGACGTCGACCGCCGTCCCGAAGTGGGTGAGCGTGCTCAGGAGGCGCAACTCACCGCGTTCCGTACGCAGCCGCAGCGGGACGGCGAAACCGAGGTAGTCCGGACCGGCCTGTCGGGGCCGGTCCGGCACCATGTCCTCCAGTGCGGCGACCAGCCCCGAAAGAGCTCGGTTGGAATTGCGGACGGACTCGTCGTGCAGACCGTCGATGACGTGCCAGGCCCACTCGTCCAGGTTCACGATCCGCGGCGCGAGGCCGCGCGGATGCAGCAGCACGCGCGCGATGTTCACCGGCGCCGAGAGCAGCGCGGGGTCGACCCCTTCGGTGAGCGCGTCGAAGGCCGCGTTGCGCGAGACGAGATCCCCGCGCCGGTCGATGATGACCGCCGGATACGGCAGATGCGCCTCCATGATGCGCTCCAGCGCCGTACGGACGGCGGACAGCTGCGGGCCCCCGAAGTGCGACTCCTGGTACGCAGGCGCGTAACCGGCTGCAAGGAGAAGGGCGTTGCGCTCCCTGAGCGGCACCTTCAGCGCCTCCGCCAGGCGTACGACCATGGCGCGGCCCGGCACCGAACGGCCGCTCTCCACGAAGCTGACATGCCGCTGCGTGGTTCCCGCGCGCGTGGCCAGCTCCAGCTGGCTGACGCGCCGCCGCACGCGCCACTCACGTAACGCGTCACCGAGCCCGTCCCGCGCCGCCCTGTCCGCGGGCCGTGCCCTTGTCCCTGCCCCAGCCGGTTCCGCCTGCGTCGTCACCCGACCGTGTCTACCCGACAGCCAGGCCAACGTGCCATTCCCTGCGGGGAATTGTCGCGCCGCACGCCTCCGCGCAGAGTGCTCACAGCACAGACAGCCATCAGGGACAGGGAGAGAGCGAGTCCATGCCGCACATCGACGCACAGGAGCTGGCCGGCCGGTACGCGGCCGTCTGGAACGAGCGGGACCCCGAACTGCGCCGCAAGGCGGTGCACGCCCTGTGGTCCCCGGACGGCGTGCACGCCCTGCTGCCGCCGCAGGAGTTGCAGGAGACGGCCGTACGCCTCGGATTTTCCACGGCCTCGCTGGAGGCGCGCGGTCACGACGAGCTGGAGGCACGGGTGGCGCGGGCCCACGAGGAGTTCGTGGCATCCGGCGAGTACACGTTCAGGGCGACGGCCGCACACGCCCAGCAGTTGAACGACGTCGTCACGTTCCGCTGGGAGTCGGTGCTCACGCGGAGCGGTGAAGTGACGGGCGGTGGACTGGAGTTCGTCGTCGTCGCGGAGGACGGCCGCATCGTGCGCGACTACCAGTTCGTCGGGGTCTGACACGCAGGAGGGCCTTCCCCCGACTACGGGGGAAGGCCCTCCAACGCGGCGTGAGCGGCTACTTGCCCACCCGCCTGCGCGTCCTCGCGCCCATCGCGTAGAAGACGAGCCCGATGCCGACGAAGAGCAACAGGGGCACCACCTGGCTCAGTGTGTACTGCGTGCGCTGGCCGGCGAACGACTCCGGCAGCGAGTCCGCCGCGCTGCCCGCCGAGCCGAACCAGCCGACCCCGAAGCCCGGCCAGATCAGCACGATCACGGTGAACGCCACGAACCCGGTGGCGAGGATGCTCACGACCCAGGCGCCCACGCGTCCGCCCGGGACGGCGTACGGGCGCGGTGTGTCCGGGTACTTGCGGCGCAGCACGGCGAGGCTGGGGAACGTGATGACGTACGAGATGAAGGTGGTGCAGATCGTCAGACCGAGGCCCGCCGCGAAGTACTTCTCGCCGTTTCCCCCCGTGAGGTTGAGGGCGACCACGAAGAGGATCGAGCCGAGCACCGCGGAGAGGAGGTTCACCCGCACCGGCGTCCCGTGCTTCTCGGAGATGCGGCCGAGCCACGCCGGACCCGCTCCGTCCGCGCAGGCTACGGCCTGCGCGCGGTGAGCGCCCATGGCCCAGGTGACGCCCGAGGTGAGCAGGCCGATGATCAGGCCCGCCGCGGCGACCCCGCCGAACACGGAGCCGAGTCCGGTGAGCGTGACCGCGCCGTCGGCCGCGATCGACCCGCCGTAGACCGTGAACACGGCCTTGCAGGCGTCGATGAAGCCGCCGAGGCTGCCGATCTCGTGGCTGGGCAGTACGAAGAGGATGCCGAGGATCGGGCCGCCGTAGAGGAGCACCGCCGCGAAGCCGGAGCGCAGGATCGACAGGGGGATGTCGCGCCGCGGATTCGTCATCTCCTCGGCCGCGGAGCTGGGCAGTTCGAAGCCTACGTAGTTGAAGATCAGGACCGGGACCAGCGCCACGAAACCGGCGTACGTCGGGACGAACTCACCCGTGGGCAGCGCGTGCACGCCGTGCTCGAAGGCGAACACCACCACGGAGACCAGGAAGAACCCGAGGAGCACGATCCGGGCGACGGCGCCCGCGATGGGCACCCACTTGCCGATCCGCACGGACTGTACGACGGCCAGCGCACCGCCCCAGATGAAGACGAGCCCGGCCGCGTACTTCCAGAGCCCCGGCAGCGGGGTGAAGAACTCCTCCCACGTGGTGAGCGCGATGATGCACAGACTGCCGCCCACCCAGACGGGGTTGGAGATCCAGTACAGGAGCTGGTTCACCCCGGCGACGAGCCGCCCGAACGCCAGGCGCGTCCACACGTAGGGTCCGCCCTGCACGGGGAAGGCCGAGCCGAGTTCGGCCACGAGCAGTCCGTACGGGAGGAAGAACGCGAGGGCGAGGATCGCCATCCAGGTCAGGCCCTGCGGACCCTGCGCGGCCACGGAGCCGATCGTGTCGAGGCCGACCAGGGTGCAGATCAGGAAGAACAGGACGTCCAGCCTGCGCAGGTCCTTCTTGAGCCTGGAGCGCTGTTCACCCCATCCCTCGGACAGGTCGGGTGCGCCTGTGGACGGCTCGGACGACTCGGATGGCTCGACGGGCGGTTTCGGCGGCTTCGGCGGCGCTTGGGTCACGGGGAAACTCCTGCTGCAATGCGGGGCACGGGGCGTGACGGTTGTTCTCAGGACGGCCTATTGACTGAACGGCCAGTCAGTAAGCGAGACTGTGGCGGGCGCCACTGGGCGCTGTCAAGAGTCATGCACGAGCCGTTCGCACGGCCTTCGCCGCGCGGCGCCGGACGTCGGTGCCCGTGTGTAGTGTTACCGCGTGGCAAGAGTGCGGTTGAGCGTGGCCGAGCGGCGCGAAGAGTTGCTGCGGGCCGCCATCGAGCAGATCGAGGCGCGGGGCGTGGCAGCCGTGCGCATCGCCGACGTCGCCGCAGCGCTCGGGGTGAGCAACGCGCTGGTTCTGTACCACTTCTCGACGAAGGAAAAGCTCGTCGCTGCCGCGTTCGCGCATGCCGCCGAGGGCGACCTGGCACATCTGCGCAAGCTGCTCGGCAAGCGCACGACGGCGCTGCGCCGGCTGCGCTCGGCCGTGCGGTGGTACGCGCCGACCGGACAGGCCAAGGGCTGGCGGCTGTGGATCGAGGGCTGGTCCGCGGCGCTGCGTGAGCCCGCGCTGCGGGAGGTCACCCGCGACCTGGACAAGCAGTGGAAGGCGGCGCTCACCGAGGTCGTCGCGGAGGGCGTGGCGGCCGGCGAGTTCCGCTGCCCGGACCCGGCGGGCGCCGCGCTGCGCCTGACGGCGCTCCTCGACGGTCTCGCGGTGCAGATGACCGCCTATACGGGGACGGTCTCGCGGGCCCGCATGCAGGAGTGGGTCGACGACGCGCTGGCCCGGGAGTTGGGGCTCGAGCGGTCGGACCTGACGGCTACGGCGGCGACGTCGGGCTGACGGCACCGCGACGTCGGGCTCCGACGGGAGCCCGGGGTGACCGCGCAGAAATGACGCGGGGGAGCCGCCCCCCAAGGGCAAGCTCCCCCATCACACGCCCGGCTCCCGTCAGAGCGGCAGCAGATCCGGCCGCTTCGCCGCCACGTGATCCCCGGACGACTCGCCGCGCAGCCGTCGGCCGATCCACGGCACCAGGAATTCCCGCGCCCAGTGGATGTCGTCGCGCCGCACTTCCAGCGTGCCGCGCGGCGGCTGCACCGGCCACGGCTGGTCCGGGTCCGCCGGCACCTCGACGCCGAGCGCCTGCCCGGCCCGCAGCGCCACCCGCGTGTGCCCCTCGGGCGAGAGGTGGAGCCGATCGTCGTCCCAGGCACGGCGGTCCTGGACGGTCTTGAGGGACCACAGGTCGAGCACCGGGCAGCCGTAGCGGTCGGCGACCGCGCGCACATGCCCGTTGTACGTCGCGATCTTGCCGCGCAGATGCTTGAGGACCGGCACGTCCCGGGTGTCGAAGCCGGTGGTCACCATGACCGTGCCGACGGCGGAGGTCAGCTTGGCCACGGCCTTCTCGAAGCGCTCCGCCACGTCGTCGGGGTCGGTGCCGGGACGGATGATGTCGTTGCCGCCGGCGGCGAAGGTCACCAGGTCCGGGGCGAGTTCGACGGCGCGCGGGAGCTGGTCCTCCACGATCTGGTCGAGGAGCTTGCCGCGCACGGCGAGGTTCGCGTACCGGAAGGAGTGCTCGGGGGTCCGGTCGTCCAGGAGGACGGCGAGACGGTCGGCCCAGCCCACGAAGGCCCCGTCGGGACCGGGGTCCCCGACGCCTTCGGTGAAGCTGTCCCCCACCGCCGCGTAGGACCGAATCGTGCCGCCGCTGAGTGATCTCGATTCGTTTGCCACGACCACACATCTTTCACCCTGCGATGTGACCTACGCGACCGTAAGAAGGGGTTGACGGGTGGTGATATAGCCCACCCGGTCAGTTTCGCGATTTCAGGAATACGACGGGGGTCGGGGATACGGCGCATGGGCACGACGCAGGAACACGACAAAGGGGCGGCCCCGGAACCGGACCCGCCCCTTCATGTCATGCCATGGAGGTCAGAGCGAGACCCCGTGCCCACGGAGGTACGCGGCCGGGTCCACGTCCGAGCCGTAGCTCGCGGTGGTGCGGATCTCGAAGTGCAGGTGCGGTCCCGTGACGTTGCCGGTCGCGCCGGAGAGGCCGATCTGCTGACCCTCGGTCACGGCCTGTCCGGACGAGACGGAGAGGGACGACATGTGGGCGTACTGCGAGAACTTGCCGTCGGCGTGCTGAATGACGACCTCGTTGCCGTACGCGCCGTCAAGGCCGGCCGACACGACGGTGCCCGCGGCGATGGCCTTGATCGAGGTGCCCGTCGGGACCACGAAGTCGACACCGGTGTGGTAGCCGCTGGACCACATGGCGCCTGCGGTCTTGTACGCCGTGCCGATGGAGGCGCCCTGGACGGGCAGCGTGTAGCCGGCACCGGTGGTGGTCGCCGCCGCGGTCTTGGGCGCGGCGGCCTGCGTGGCGGTGGCCGGGGACTTCGCGGCGGGTGCCGCGGCCTGCTGGCCGATCGTCAGCTTCAGGCCCGGACGGATCGAGGACGGGTCGCCGCCGATGACCGAGCGGTTGTCGGAGTAGAGCTTCTTCCAGCCGCCGCTGACGTGCTGAGCGTCGGCGATCTTCGAAAGGGTGTCCCCGTCCTTCACGGCATAGGTCTTGGCCGCGGCAGGAGCGGCGGCGGCCTGTGCGACCGAGTGGGCGGCAGCGGGGGTCGCGGCGTGGGCACCGGTGGCACCCATCAGCGGCAGCGCGAGCGCGACGCCGCCCACTCCGGCCACGGCGATCGAGCGCGCGAAGCGCTGGGACTTGGGACGGCGGTGCTTACCCTTCGCGGGCATGGGGGATTCCTCTCCGTCGCCTGCGAGGTGAGCTGTCGGGTTCGGGCTGGAGCTGCCCGGCCGCGCGCCTTTCGGGCGCGGCTTCACCCCGAGCCGTGCCCGGTGTCCCGGAAACGGCGATCTACCTGGGTCCCCCGCTCCTGCCGAGCACGGATCGAAGTGCGGATTCCGGGCGGCGGCAGGATGAGGCGGTCCGTCCGGATTGCGCCGAACGTAAGCGAGCGGGGAGCGCGGGGACAAGGCGCGAATCCCCTTGGGCATTCCGGTTCTTGATCCTTAAATGACCCTTTCCGGAAAAATCCGTCACACTCCGTCTATTCACGATCTTTGCAACTGCGATACCTGCGGGAAATTCTCCCGGCCCGGCCGCCACGCACGGTCACCGCTATGACCCTGCTCACGCAACGCCCACCATCTGCCCCGATTTCAGGAACAGTTACCCCGTAACTCGCGTATGCCCACATACCCCCCATTCAGGACATTCGACGCGCAATCGCCAGCCGCCCTCTCACATGGTTGCCCCTGGCAGCCATGTCGTATCGTCGAAGGCGCCCGCAGGCGAGCAGCGCCGCGGCCGACCGGGAGGAGCCCCCGTGACGCAGCAGGTCCCGTCCACCGAGCCCGAGTTGGCCGGAGTGCGCAACTTCCGCGATGTGGGTGGTCTCCCGACCGTGGACGGCCGTCGGGTGAAGCAGGGCGTGCTGTTCCGCAGTGGTCACCTCGCGCACGCCACGGACGAGGACGCCGCGTTCCTCTCCTCGCTCGGGCTGCACACGATCTTCGACTTCCGTAACGCCGCCGACCAGCGCCTCGAAGGGCCCGACGTCACGCTGCCCGGCGTGCGGAACGTGAATCTGCCGCTGACCGACCCGGCGGACGGCGCCGAGTTCTGGCAGATGGTGCGCGACGGCCACCTCGACGAGCTGCGCGCCGCCCTGTCCGAAGGCCAGGCCGCGAACCGCATGATCGAGTCGTACCGGGCGATCATCACGGAGCGCACCGCCGAGCACAGCCAGGTCCTGCACGCCATCGCCGAGGACAGCGTGCCCGCACTCATGCACTGCGCGGCCGGCAAGGACCGCGCGGGCCTCTCGATAGCGGTCACGCTCCTGGCCGTGGGTGTGGAGCGCGACGCCATCGAGGCGGACTACCTGGAGTCAAACGCCACGCACCGCCGCTACAAGGTGCACCGCAGCAGCACCTCGAAGGACGCGATGTCCCCCGAGGTCATGGAGCTGCTGAGCCCCCTGTTCGACGCCCGCGCCACGTATCTGGCGGCCGCCTTCGAGCAGGTCGTGCAGACCTGGGGCTCGACCGACCGCTACCTGGAGGAAGGCCTCAAGCTGTCCCCCGCCCAGCGCGACCGGCTGCGCGAGCGCCTCCTCGACTGAGGCTCAGCGGCCCCACGCTGGGCGCGTCACCCGCGCGACGCCCCCAGCGTGAACAGCAGATAGATGAAGCCCGCGACGAGGTGCCCGGCGAAGACGTAGACGAGCAGGCGCACCCAGATGCCGCGGGGGAGCTTGTCCTCGATGTCGCGGCGGGCGGGCCGCTCCGGCTCGGTCACGTCGTTCGGCTCTGAGCTCATTGGGGACCTCCCTGGGTCCGTTCGCCGGCGCCCGTCGCCGGGCCGAGACACAGCGCGGCGGACGGGCTCTGCAGCAGGGTGTGTACGAAGAGGAGCTCGGCGCCGTCGCGGTCGGCGGCGGCGATCCGGTGCGGGGTGAGCGAGTCGAAGTGCGCGCTGTCCCCCGGCGCGAGCGCGTACGCGGTGTCCCCGAGCCGCAGCCTCAGCCGTCCTTCGAGGACGTACAGCCACTCCTCACCGGGGTGGATCCGCACGATGTCGCCCTGGGCGCCGAACGGCACGTGCACGCGCAGCGCCTGCATGCCGCGCCCCGGGGCGCCCGCCTGCCGGTAGATCCAGCCGCCCGCCTCGGTGGCCTCCATGTCGCCGGAGCGCACGACCGCGTCCCGGTCGGCGGGCATCTCGCCCAGGAGTTCGGAGACCGTCGTACCGTAGGTGCGGGCGAGGGCGAGCAGCATCGGGAGCGAGGGCTGGCGGCGCCCCGTCTCCAGGCGGGAGAGGTGGGCCGGCGAGAGCCCGGCGGCCCGGGCGGCGGCCTCCAGGGTCAGGGCGGCGCGGCGCCGGAGTGCGCGCAGCTGCGGGGCGACGGCGGGCAGCTCCGTGGGTTCCGGAGCCGGCTCCTCAGGTGCAGGGCTCATACCGTCGATTGAGCCAGAGACCTGCCTCTGGGGCAAATTTCTTGCCCCAGAGGCAAACGGCGTCTTCGTTAAGAAGCAGCCGTTTCGCGTTTAAGAAGCAGCCGTCTCGCGAACTCAGCGGTTGGCGACCGCCTGCTTCACCAGCGTCTTGCCGAAGTCCCACATCAGCCCGCCGCCCGAGTGCGCGTCGTCCATGACGGCGGTGAACGCCTCGACGAAGCGGTCCACCTCGCGCTCCCCGATGATCAGCGGCGGGATCAGCTTGATGACCTCCAGGTGGTCACCGGAGACCTGCGTGAGGATCCGGTGCTTCTGGAGCAGCGGCACGACGACCATCTGCGCGAACAGACCCTTGCGCGCGGCCTGGAGCATCGTCCAGCGGCTGCGCAGCTTCAGCGACTTCGGCCGCCCGAACTCGATGCCGATCATCAGGCCGCGCCCGCGTACGTCGCTCAGCAGCTCGTAGCGGTCGACGAGCTCGGCGAGCCGGGTCTTCAGGAGCTCACCGGTGGCCCGGGCGTTCGCGACGACCTCCTCGTTCTCCATCACGGAGAGCACGGCAAGCCCTGCGGCCATGGCCTGCGCGTTCGAGCCGAAGCTGGCCGAGTGCACGAGGACCCGGTCCATGGACGAGTAGACCTTCTTGAAGATCCAGTCCTTGCCGAGCGTCGCACCGACGGGCACATACCCGCCGGAGAGCGCCTTCGCCACGCATACGAGGTCAGGCTCGACCCCCTGGTCGTGCTGATAGGCGTAGAAGTCACCTGTCCTGCCGAGGCCCGTCTGCACCTCGTCCGCGATGAGCAGCGCCTTGTGCTGGTGGAGCAGTTCCTGAGCGGCGCGCAGATAGCCGGGCGGCGCCGCGTGGACTCCCTTGCCCTGGATGGGCTCGACGATCAGCCCGGCCACGTCTCCCTTCGCGAGTTCCGCGCGCAGGGCGTCGAGGTCGCCGAGCGGCACCGCCGTGTCCGGCAGGAGCGGCGCGAAGCCGTCCCGGAATCCGGACTCACCGTTCACGGACAGAGACCCGGTGGTCAGCCCGTGGAAGGCGTGCCCGCAGTACAGGATCCGTGGCTTGCCCGTCGCGTACCGGGCGAACTTCAGCGCCGTCTCGACGGCCTCCGTACCGCTGTTGCCGAAGAAGACCCGGTCCAGGTGCGGGCTGTGCGCGAGCAGCTTCTCGGCGAGCAGACCCGGCAGCGGCTGGCAGTCGAAGCGGGTGAGGTCGGCGAGCGAGGCGTCGAGGACGTCGTGCAGCGCCTTGCGGACGACGGCGTGGTGCCGGCCGAGGCCCATCACACCGAACCCGGCGAGCATGTCCAGGTAGTCGTTGCCGTCCTCGTCCCAGAAGTAGGCGCCTTCCGCCCGCTCGTAGACCTTGTCGAAGCCGATGGTGTGCAGCATGCGCGGGAGCTGGTGGTTGAGGTACTTGGCGTGCAGCTCGTAGCGCTCGGCGCCGCGCTCGGCCAGGAGTCTGGCGAGATCGAACTCCTTGCTCATACGTCGTCGCTCTCCTTGCCGGCCACTAGGGCCCAGGTCTCGGCCTTCAGGGCCATGCTGGCGCCGATCCGTCCGGCGATCTCGACGGGCGTGAGCCCGATGTCGGCGAGCACCTCGCCGCGCTTGGCGTGCGCGAGGAACTGGTCGGGGATCCCGAACCGCCTTACGGGGACGTCGACTTCGGCCTCGCCGAGCGCGAGCGCCACGGCGGAGCCGACGCCGGCCGCCTTGCTGTTGTCCTCGACGACGGCGACGAGCCGGTGCCGTGCGGCGAGCGGGGCGAGGTCCGGGTCGACGGGTTTGACCCAACGTGGGTCCACCACCGTGCAGTTGATGCCGCGCGCCGCCAGGAGCTCCGCGACCTGGAGGCACACCGGCGCCATGACACCGACGGAGACGAGGAGGATGGCCGGGTCGTCGGACCGGTGCAGTACGTCGAGGCCGCCGATCCGGTCGACCGCCGGGATCTCGGGGCCGACCGACTCCTTCGGGAACCGGATCAGGGTCGGGGCGTCGTCCACGGCGACCGCTTCGCGCAGCTGCGCCCGCAGTTGCTCGGCGTCGCGTGGTGCGGCGATGCGCAGGCCGGGCACGACCTGGAGGACGGACATGTCCCACATGCCGTTGTGCGAGGCGCCGTCGACGCCGGTCACGCCGGCCCGGTCGAGGACGAAGGTCACGCCGCAGTTGTGCAGTGCGACATCCATGAGGAGCTGGTCGAAGGCGCGGTTGAGGAAGGTGGCGTAGACGGCGACGACGGGGTGCAGACCGCCGGTCGCGAGTCCGGCCGCAGAGACCGCCGCGTGCTGCTCGGCGATCCCCACGTCCCACACCCGGCCGGGGAACTCCTCCGCGAACTTGGTGAGTCCGACCGGGTGCAGCATCGCCGCGGTGATCGCCACGACGTCGTCGCGCTCTCGTCCTATGCGGGCGATCTCGTCACCGAACACCGAGGTCCAGGACGGGCCGTTGGACGGTGCGAGCGGCTCGCAGGTGAGCGGGTCCATCACGCCGACGGTGTGGAACCGGTCGGCCTCGTCCGCGAGGGCGGGCTCGTAGCCGCGGCCCTTCTCGGTCAGGCAGTGCACGACCACGGGCCCGTGGAACCGCTTCGCACGTCGCAGCGCCGACTCGACCGCACCCAGGTCGTGCCCGTCGATGGGCCCCACGTACTTGAGCCCCAGGTCCTCGAACATGCCCTGCGGCGCGAAGGCGTCCTTGAACCCCTTCTTGGCGCCGTGCAGGGACTCGTACACGGTGTGGCCGATGACGGGGGTGCGCAGGAGGACGTCCTTGCCCCAGGCGAGGACCTTCTCGTAGCTGTCGGTGGTGCGCAGTGCGGCCAGGTGGTTGGCGAGACCGCCGATGGTCGGGGCGTACGACCGTTCGTTGTCGTTGACGACGATGATCAGCGGGCGGTCCTTGGCGGCCGCGATGTTGTTGAGCGCCTCCCAGGCCATGCCGCCGGTGAGCGCCCCGTCGCCGGTGACGGCGACGACGTGGCCCCGCTCCCCCAGGACCTGGTTGGCCTTGGCGAGGCCGTCCGCCCAGCCGAGCACGGTGGACGCGTGGCTGTTCTCGATGACGTCGTGCTCGGACTCCTCGCGCGAGGGGTAGCCGGACAGGCCCCCCTTCCCGCGCAGCTTCGAGAAGTCCTGACGACCTGTCAGCATCTTGTGTACGTAGCTCTGGTGGCCGGTGTCCCACAGGATCCGGTCCACCGGCGACTCGAAGACCCGGTGCAGGGCGATGGAGAGCTCCACCACCCCCAGGTTGGGTCCCAGATGGCCGCCGGTTCTCGCGACCGCGTGGATCAGGAACTCCCTGATCTCCGCGGCCAGTTCGTCGAGCTGCTCCTCGCTCAGCGCCTTCAGGTCGCGCGGCCCCCGGATGCTTTCCAGAATTGTCACGCTCGGGCCCCCTCTCCGGTTGTTCTCAGCTCACGGTGACGTCGGGTGCGCCCGAGGCCACCCCGGCGTCCGTCATCCGCTCGGCGATCTTCATCGCCTCTTCGATGAGGGTCTCGACGATCTTCGACTCGGGGACGGTCTTGATGACCTCGCCCTTCACGAAGATCTGACCCTTGCCGTTGCCCGATGCGACGCCGAGATCCGCCTCGCGCGCCTCGCCGGGACCGTTGACCACACACCCCATGACGGCGACCCGAAGGGGCACCTCCATCCCGTCGAGGCCCGCGGAGACCTCGTCGGCGAGCTTGTAGACGTCGACCTGCGCCCGCCCGCACGAAGGGCACGACACGATCTCCAGGCGCCGCTGCCGAAGCCCCAGCGACTCCAGGATCTGGATGCCGACCTTGATCTCCTCGACCGGCGGCGCGGACAGCGAGACGCGGATCGTGTCGCCGATCCCCTCACTCAGCAGCGCCCCGAAGGCGACGGCGGACTTGATGGTGCCCTGGAAGGCCGGGCCCGCCTCGGTGACGCCGAGGTGCAGCGGGTAGTCACTGGCCGCGGCGAGCTGGCGGTAGGCGTTCACCATCACGACCGGGTCGTTGTGCTTGACCGAGATCTTGATGTCGCGGAAGCCGTGCTCCTCGAAGAGCGACGCCTCCCACAGCGCCGACTCGACGAGCGCCTCGGGCGTCGCCTTGCCGTACTTCTTCAGCAAACGGGCGTCGAGCGAGCCCGCGTTCACGCCGATGCGGATCGGAGTGCCGTGGTCCTTGGCCGCCTGCGCGATCTCCTTGACCTTGTCGTCGAACTGCTTGATGTTGCCCGGGTTCACCCGGACCGCCGCGCAGCCCGCCTCGATGGCCGCGAAGACGTACTTCGGCTGGAAGTGGATGTCCGCGATGACGGGGATCTGCGACTTCCGCGCGATGGTCGCGAGCGCGTCCGCGTCGTCCTGCGTGGGGCACGCCACCCGCACGATCTGGCAGCCGGACGCCGTCAGTTCGGCGATCTGCTGCAGCGTGGCCCCGATGTCCGAGGTCCGTGTCGTCGTCATCGACTGCACGGACACCGGCGCTCCGCCCCCCACGGCCACCGGCCCGACGTGGATCTGCCGACTCGTTCTGCGGTCGGCGATCGGTCGGACCGGCAGCTCAGGGAGCCCCAATGAGACGGGCTCTCCGGAGGTCATGTCCGTGTCACCCGCGGTTTCCGGAGACGGTCTCGCGGGCGGCGCGGATGGACTCCTTGAGCGATCCCATCGTGGCGAGGACGGCCGTCGGCTCGTAGCCGCAGTGCGCCATGCAGTTGTTGCAGCGCTCGTCCTTGCCCCGCCCGTAGGCATCCCAGTCGGTCTTCTCGATGAGGTCCTTGTACGTGGTCACGTACCCGTCCGCCATCAGGTAGCAGGGCTTCTGCCAGCCGAAGAGCGAGTAGTTCGGGATCGCCCACGCGGTGCACGGGAAGTCGACCTTGCCCTCGAGGAAGTCGAGGAACAGCGGCGAGTGGTTGAGGCGCCAGCGGCGCCTGTTGCCGCCCGCGAAGGCCTTCTTGAAGAGCTCGCGGGTCTGCTCGACGCCCAGGAAGTGCTCCTGGTCGGGCGCCTTCTCGTAGGCGTAGGCGGGCGAGAGCATCATCTCGTCGACCTCGAGGTCGTCGTTGAGGTAGTTCAGGACCTCGATGATGTTCTGCGGGGTGTCCGTGTTGAAGAAGGTGGAGTTCGTGGTGACGCGGAAGCCCCGCTTCTTGGCTTCCTTGATCGCCTCCACCGCCTCGTCGAAGACGCCTTCCTTGGCGACGGACTCGTCGTGGCGCTCGCGCATCCCGTCGATGTGCACCGTGAAGGCGAAGTACGGCGAGGGCTTGAACTTGTCCATCTTCTTGCGCATGAGCAGCGCGTTCGTGCAGAGGAAGACGTACTTCTTCTTCGCCACCAGCTGGCGGACGATCTCGTCGATCTGCGGGTGCATGAGCGGCTCGCCGCCGGCGATGGACACCATCGGCGCACCGGACTCCAGGACGGCACCCACGGCCTGCGCCACGGGCATCCGCTGCTTGAGCACTCCGGCGGGGTGCTGGATCTTTCCGCAGCCCTCGCATTTGAGGTTGCAGGCGTACAGCGGTTCCAGTTCGACAATGAGCGGGAACTTGTCGCGCTTGCGAACCTTCTGTTCAATGAGGTACGTCGCGACCTTGATGGACTGGCGAAGCGGCATGGCCATCTGGCTCACCTCCGGGGGAGCAGCAAAGAACGGTGCCATTCGAAAAATGCGGGAAGCACGGCACGAAGAACGCGGAAAGCCGATATTCCACCGCGCACCGTGCCGATACGGACGAGTTCATGTTCTGGAGCGTCCACGACCACCCGTACGGCCGCAGCCGGGCGCGGGCCCCGCGCGGCCGCCGTGCGCAGCGTGGCCGCGGACTCCATGTCCACGGCGATCGCGCCCGTGGCGAGCAGGTCACCGCGCTCGTGGCCGCGCACGACATGGTCGGAGCCGGTGAGCGGGCCGGTGTGCACGGTCCGTCCCGGTACCGCCCTGACCAGCTCCTTGACGAGGAGTTCCGTGCCGGTGCACGGCGTCGAGCCGTAGGTGTCGCGGGTCTCCTCGGCGACGACCAGGTCGCCCGGGTGCATCCCGGGGGCGAGGCCGGCGCAGAAGCCGGTCGCTACGACGGCCGCGTCGAGCAGGGCCGGGTCCTCCAGGACCCGGGCCACGGACCGCTCGGCCGCCTTGGGGCCCATGCCCGTACGCAGCACGGTCACGGGGGCCGGTGCTCCGGTGCGGGTGCCGGTGCGCAGGGCGAGGTGCTCGATGCCGAGCGCGCAGGCGACCAGCAGCGGGGCGGCGTCCGGCGGGCGCGGGGCCGCCGGTGATCCGGTCATCAGCTCCCCTTGCCCGTCAAGGCCGCCTGGTCGGCGAACGGCTCCCCGTGGACGTACCGGCCGAGTGCCGTGAGCGGGAAGACGTGGCGGTAGAGGTGGTAGTTGATCGAGAAGTCCCACGGGAAGCCGGTGCCGGTGAAGTACGGCTCGTCCCAGGTGCCGTCCTCCAGCTGGGTCTCGGTCAGCCAGGCGGCTCCTCGCTCCACGGCCTTGGAGTCCCGCTCCCCCGCCGACAGGAGCGCCATCAGCGCCCAGGCGGTCTGCGAGGCGGTGGACACGCCGTGGCCCTTCCAGTCCTCGTGGCGGTAGGACCGCAGGTCCTCGCCCCAGCCGCCGTCGTCGTTCTGGACGGATCGGAGCCAGGCGACGGCTCGGCGGACCGCGGGGTGCGAGGGGGGCAGTCCGGCGGCGGTCAGGGCCGGCAGCACCGACCCTGTCCCGTATACGTAGTTGACGCCCCAGCGGCCGAACCAGGCGCCGTTCGGCTCCTGTTCGGCGAGCAGCCATTCGATGCCGCGCCGGGTGCGTGGGTCGTTCGACATGCCCTCGACAGCGAGCATCTCCACCACGTGCCCGGTGACGTCCGCGGACGGGGGGTCGATGACCTCGCCGAAGTCGCAGAACGGCAGCCGGTTGGGGAACGGGCTGGTGTTGTCGACGTCGAAGGCGCCCCAGGCGCCGTTCCTCGACTGCATGCCGAGGTTCCAGCGCACGCCCCGCTCGATGGCCTTCTCCATGCGCGGCCTGTCCGGGTGCCGGACACGGCGCAGGGCGAGGACCACCTCGGCGGTGTCGTCGATGTCGGGGTAGTTGTCGTTGTGGAACTCGAACGCCCAGCCACCCGAGGCCAGTTGGGGCCGGCGGACGGACCAGTCGCCGGGCCGGTCGATCTGCTCCTGGAGCATCCACTCGGCGGCCTTGACGAGCCGGGGGTGGTCGGCGGGCAGGCCGGCGTCGGCGAGGGCGATGACGGCCAGGCAGGTGTCCCATACGGGAGACTGGCAGGCCTCGATCATCCGGGCGCCGTCCTCGCGCCACACGGCGAACCGGTCGAGGGACTCCAACCCCGCCTTCATCACGGGGTGTTCGAGGTCGTAGCCGAGCAGGTGGAGGGCGATGACGGAGTACACCGCCGGGGGCTGGATGCCGCCCCAGCAGCCGTCGTTCTCCTGGCGCTCGATGATCCAGCGGGCGGCCGAGTTCATGGCCGCCTTGCGCAGCCTGCGCGGCGCGACCTTGCGGTACAGGTGCATCGCCTTGTCGAGCCGCTCGAACGCGCCGTCCCAACTCACCACCGGAGCAAGGGGCTTGGCCGGGTTGGGATTCCTCGCGTCGGTGTGGAGCTCGTCGAGCGGGAAGGGTGCGGGCCGTACCGGGCGCTTCGCGGAGACGACCGTGAGCGGCACGATGGTCTGCCGGGCCCAGCAGCCGAAGTCGTAGATGTTGAGCGGCATCCACTTCGGGAAGTAGATGAGTTCCGGGGGCAGTTCGGGCAGGTCGTCCCACTTCCACCAGCCGAACAGGGCCAGCCAGATGCGGGTGAAGACGCGGCTCGCGGCGATGCCGCCCCGCTCCCGGATCCATGCGGAGGCCTTCGCCATGTGCGGCTCGTCGGGGGCGTCCCCGGCCAGGCGCAGGGCCACGTACGCCTCGATGGTGGTGGAGAGTTCGCCCGGGCCGCCGTAGAACGTGGCCCAGGTGCCGTCGTCGCACTGCTCACCGCGGATGAAGAGAGCGGCGGCGCGGGTGGTCGCCTCGTCCCGGATCCCGAGGAACTGACGCAGCAGAAGATCCTCGGCGTCCATCGTGACGTTCGTGTCGAGGTCGCCCTTCCACCAGCCCTGTGCGTCCTGCCGGGCGAGCAGGAAGTCAGCGGCGCGCTGGACGGAACGGGTGGCGGCGTCGTGCGTCCCGGCCGCCCCGGGGCTCGTGTCGGTCAATTGGGCAGTGGTGGCCGAGGTCGCGCCGGGAGCTGCCGCTCCGCTGCTTCCGTCGGTCGTCGCTGTCATGGCTTCCCCTTCGTGCAGTGCTCGATCTCTGCTGGGTCCGCCGTCGGCCGATGCCCTGGATGGACACCGGCCGGCGACTGCGAGTCATATGCGGCCGATAGCGATCATCTCTTTCGTACGACGACGAAGTCCGCGAGCGCGACGAACTGCGCCCGCACGTGGTCCTGCATCTGGACGGAGTCCAGGGCCTCGATGGCGACGGCGTACTGCCGGCGCGCCTCCTCGGCGGTCCAGTCGCGGCCGCCGGCCTCCTCGATGAGGGCGGCGCGGGCCGCGAACTCCTCCTCGGAGAAGGTGTCGAAGTCGTTGCTCTTGGCGTCGGCGGCGAGGAGTTCACCGAGCCGCTCGGACGCGGGGCCGCCCGCGGCGAGCGCGGCGACGACGGGCAGTGACTTCTTACGCTGGCGCAGATCGCTCCAGGTCTGCTTGCCGGTGGCCTCCGGGTCGCCCCAGATGCCGAGCAGGTCGTCCACGGCCTGGAAGGCGAGGCCGAGGTGGTAGCCGTACTTCTCCAGCTGGTCCGCGGTCCGGTCGTCGGCGCCGCCGAGCACGGCGCCGATGGAGGAGGCGCAGGCCAGGAGGGCGCCGGTCTTGTTGCCCTCCATCTCCAGGCACTCCTCGACGGTGACCCGCTCGCGGTGCTCGTAGCTGATGTCCTGCGCCTGCCCGTCGATGAGGGCGCGCGAGGCGGCGGTCAGGCGGCGCGTGGCGCGGCCGGCCTCCACGGTGCCGAGTTCGAGGAGCACCTCGTTGGCGAGAGCGAAGAGGGCGTCGCCGACGAGGATGGCCTGCGCCGGGCCGTGCACCTTCCAGACGGTGTCCCGGTGGCGGCGCTGTTCGTCGCCGTCCATCAGGTCGTCGTGCAGGAGCGAGAAGTTGTGCACCAGCTCGACGGCGACCGCGCCGGGCACGCCCACCTCGGGTGCCGAACCCGGGACCTGGGCGGACAGGACGGCGAGCGCGGGCCGTACGGCCTTGCCGCCGTCGCCGTCGGCCGGGTTGCCCTGGGCGTCGATCCAGCCGAAGTGATATGCGGCGACGGTGTCCATCGGGGGAGCGAGGCGGTCCACGGCCGCCCGCAGCACCGGGGTGGCCAGGGTCCGGCCGCGCTCGAGCAGCGCGGTCACGTCCACCGCGTCGGCGGCCGGTTCGGCCGAGGGCACAGCGGGCACAGGGTCTCCTTTTGTTGCGTCGCCGGGGGCCGGATGGTCCGCCCCCTGGAGATCGAGCTTCATGCCGCCTCCCGGAACAGATGGCCGCGTGGGCGGTCGAGTGCGGCGAGAGCGGCATCGGCGGCGCTGACACCGCTGCGTACCGCGCTTTCCATGGTCGCGGGCCACCCGGTGGCGGTCCACGCGCCGGCCAGGTACAGGCCGGGGGCGTTGGTGCGGGCCGTGGGCCGCAGCGCGCCGACGCCGGGGGCCGGCGCGAAGGTCGCCGTGCGCTCCCGGGTGACGAAGAAGTCGAGTACCTTCGCGCCCCGGGCGGCGGGCAGCAGCCGCTCGAACTCGGGCAGGTAGCGCTCGCGGAGCACGGCGACGGGCTCGTCGATCTCGTCCTGCGCGGCGGACTGCGAGACGGCGAGGTACTGCCCCTCGATGAGTCCGGAGGCTTCCGTGCGGTCGAAGACCCACTGCACGGGCGAGCCGAGCGCGGTGAAGAAGGGCCGCTTGAGGACCTTGCGGTCGTAGACGACGTGCAGGTTGAGGATCGGCGCGGTCCCGATGGCGAGCAGCCGCTCGGCGTCGTCGAGCGCGCCGTCGGGCAGCAGGTCGTACGTCTCACGCTGGGGGACGGCGAGGACGACGGTGTCCGCCGCGATCCGCTCCCCGGGAACCTCCACGCTCCAACGTCCGTTCCCGGTACGGGAGATGGAGGTGACGCGCGTTCGGAGTTCGGTGCGTACGCCCGCGGAGTCGAGCGCCTTGCGGGCGAGAGTGTCGTGGAGTTCACCGAGGGGGACGCGCGCCCAGCCGATGTCGGCCGCGCCCGGTTCGGACAGCAGCCCGGTCTTGAACACCATGGCGGCGAGCCCGAGTGAGGACTCGCCGGCGACGGCGTTCAGGGTGGCGACGCCCACCAGGTCCCACAGAGCCTCGATGGCGCGCGCCGACTGGCCGTGCTCGGCCAGCCAGCTGCCGAAGTCCCGTTCGTCCAGGGCCAGGTCGCCCAGGTCGAGCCCCTTGAGGGCCAGCGCGGCACGCCCGACGTTGGCGCGCTCGGCGAGCGAGAGATGCGGATACGTGACGAGGCTCGCGGCGAGATGCAGCGGGACGGGCAGCGCGGTGCGGCGCAGCCTGCCGAGCCGGTTTCTGTCGGCGTCGAGGACGGGTACGTCGAGGCGTTCCTGCACGGGCGCCAGCGCCGTGCCGTCGATGCGGTCGAGGAACCAGCGGTAGGCGGTGCAGCAGCGCAGGTACACGTGCTGGCCGTTGTCGACGGTGAGGTCGCCGCGCTTGAAGGAGAACGCGAGGCCGCCCAGTCTCGGGCGCCCTTCGAGCAGGGTGACGTCGAGGCCCGCGTCGGCGAGCGCGAGTGCGGCCGTGGTCCCGGCGAGACCGCCGCCGACGACGACCGCGGTCTGCCGTCCGGTGCCGCCGTCGGTGTCCGCGTCCGGCCCGTCGGGCCGCATGTTCCCGGTCCTCATGCGCCCTCCCCTCCGGCCGTTCCGTCAGTGTGCGCGCGATGGTTGAAAAGCGCACGGCAGGCCGCTGAAGTCATGGACGCCGCTTCGCCTCGGAGGGTTGCCCGCCGTTTCCCGTCGGTGCGGTCCGCTCTGTCGGACGTGCTCATCAGACACGCCTCCTGAGGTGCTGCCGGGAGACGCTGCGGGCGTCGAGACCAGACAGGCCGCGCACGGCGACGTAGGCCTTCTCGCGCCCGGGGAGCGAGACGCGGCCGCGCAGAACGGCCTCGGGCTCGCGCTCGATGCGGTCGAGCAGGCGCCGGTAGATGCCGGCCATGGCGGCGACGCAGGCGCCGCTGCGCCGGTCGAGCAGCGGAAGGAGCCGGTACCCCTCGGCGAACAGGGCGCGGGCCCGGCGCACCTCGAAGTGCACGAGACCCGCGAAGTCCGAGCCCGCCGGGGGCGTCGGGGCGTCGAAGCCCGCCGAGCAGCCGAACTTGGCGAGGTCGTCGGCGGGCAGGTAGGTGCGGCCGTCCGCCGCGTCCTCCCGCACGTCGCGCAGGATGTTCGTGAGCTGGAGCGCGAGCCCGAGCGTGTCCGCGTACTCGGAGGCGCGCTCGGCGCCCCGCGCGCCCGGCTCGGTGCCGAAGATGCCGAGCGAGACCCGGCCGATGGCGCCGGCCACGCAGCGGCAGTAGACCTTGAGGTCGTCCCAGGTCTCGTACGTCTCACCGCGCAGATCCATCAGGACCCCGTCGATGAGTTCGTCGAGGCCGCCGAGCGGGATCGGGAACCGGTGCGCGGCATGCGCGAGGGCGACGCCCACCGGGTCGGTGTCGTCCTCCGCCACGTCGCCGTCGCGGATCCGGGCGAGCAGCGCCCGGGTGTCGTCGAGCCGCTCGGCCTTGACGTCCGGCGGCAGCGCGCCGTCGCCGATGTCGTCGACGCGGCGCGAGAACGCGTACACCGCCGACATGGCGCGCCGCTTGGCCGTCGGCAGCAGCCTGATGCCGTAGGCGAAGTTGCGTGCCTGTTGTCCGGTCACGGTCTCGCAGTAGCTGTATGCGGCGAGTACCGCTGCCGACACGTGTTGGTCTGACTCCACGGTCCGGCTCACCCCTCTCCTCGCAGAGTCGCTCCCACCTCACGCAGCAACCGGAGCTTGGTGGGCTTGGGCGGTCCAGGAAGTACGTCGTAGGAAACGGCGCCGATCGCGGTGACCGCCGCCTTCCCCCCTGCCACGAACCCGGCAAGCAGCAGCTTCAGCCTGCCGTGGACGCTACCCACGAGGGGGGTGCCTTCATTCAGGAGACCGAGGGCGCGTTCCGCCTCGAACGCGACCAGGGCGCGCACCGATGCGCCCGCCGTGGGTGCGGCGAGGTCGGACTCCTGAACGTGGAACTGTTTCATGTCCTCGGCGGGCAGATAGATGCGGCCCTGTCGCAGGTCCTCGCCGACGTCCTGAAGGTGTTCGACGATCTGCAGGCCGGTGCACACGGCGTCCGAGAGGCGGATGCGCTCGGCGGTCGCGGTGCCGGTGATCGCGAGGACGAGGCGGCCGACCGGGTTGGCCGAGAGTTCGCAGTAAGCCAGCAGGTCGTCATACGTCTCGTAGCGCGTGACCAGCTGGTCCTGGCGGTTGGCCTGGATGAGGCCGAGGAAGGGTTCGGGGGTGAGGCCGCGGCGGTGCACGGTGGGCTGCAGGGCGCGCAGGAGGGGGTGACGAGGAGTGGATTCGAACACCCGGTGAAGGTCGGCCTCGAAGGCGTCGAGCAAAGCCAGGCGGTCCCCCTCAGCCCGTTCGGGTGACACGCCCAGGAGGCGGGCATCGGCACCGCCGGGAGCGAGGTCGCCGTCACCGATGTCGTCGACGAGGCGGGCGAAGCCGTAGACCGCCATGAGGTCGTCGCGCCAGTCCCGGGGCAGGAAGAAGGGCGCCACCGGAAAATTCTCGTCGGCGGCCTTGTCGAGTGTCGCCCCGGCCGGGGACCCGGCGGGCGCTCCCGATGATCCCGTCACCACGCGCTGCCCGGTACCAGGACGGCGAAAGCATCGTGGAGCTGGAGAGTTTCCATAGCCATTGCCGTCACACATCCCGTTCTACACTGCTGACCCAAAACATCCCATTTCGGACACGCCGCCCAACCTGACGCGCGGCAGACCGACCCCTGAGTCAGGGTGTCGCGCATTATCGCCCCTATGCCGCGAATCGGCACCGGTACAGCTTACGTTGTACAACCGGCCCTGCCCCGACGGGGTTTCCTGCAGATCACAACAACACACCGATTGGCCCCAAGATTCCCTGCACGCAAGGAAGTTGACCTTCACTTGACCTCTGCGGGAATCCTCGGCGGGACCCCCGACCGGAATCAGTTGCCACCTACATGCATATCAAGGCCCCGCCGACGAGATCCCGGCGGGGCCTTGAGACGCGAAATCGGGTGCAGAGGGTTGCCCGGTGGCCGCCCGGACTACTTGCCCGTGAACTTCTCGTACTCCTTGAGTACCTCAGCTGTCGGTCCGTCCATACGCAGCTCGCCACGCTCCAGCCAGAGCACGCGGTCGCAGGTGTCGCGGATCGACTTGTTGTTGTGACTGACGAGGAAGACCGTGCCGGCCTCCTTGCGCAGCTCGCGGATGCGGGCCTCGGAGCGCTTCTGGAACTTGCGGTCACCCGTGGCCAGGGCCTCGTCGATCATCAGGACGTCGTGGTCCTTGGCCGCCGCGATGGAGAAGCGCAGCCGCGCCGCCATACCGGAGGAGTAGGTGCGCATCGGGAGCGTGATGAAGTCGCCCTTCTCGTTGATGCCCGAGAAGTCGACGATCCCCTGGTAGCGCTCCCGGATCTGCTCGCGGGACATACCCATCGCGAGCCCGCCGAGTATGACGTTCCGCTCGCCCGTCAGGTCGTTCATGAGCGCCGCGTTCACGCCGAGGAGCGAGGGCTGGCCGTCGGTGAAGACCTTGCCCTTCTCCGCCGGCAGGAGCCCGGCGATGGCGCGCAGCAGGGTCGACTTGCCGGACCCGTTCGAGCCGATCAGGCCGATGGCCTCGCCGCGGTACGCGGTGAAGGTGACGCCCTTGACGGCGTGCACCTTGCGGACGCCGCGCTCCTCGCCGCGCTTGACGATGCGGCTCAGCGCGGAGGTCGCGCTGCCCTTGCCCGTCTTGGCGCCGTTGACGCGGTACACGATGTGCAGCCCGTCCGCGATGACGGTCGGGATGTGCCCCTTGCCCGCGTTCTTGCCCAGGATGTCTTCGTCAGCCACGGCCGTACCGCTCCTCTGCCTTCCAGAAGTAGACGAAGCCGCCGACGGCGACCAGCACGGACCAGCCTGCCGCGACCGCCCATACGTGCGGCGGCAGGTTCGAGGAGCCGTATCCGTCGATGAGCGCGAAGCGCATCAGGTCCATGTAGATGGCGGCCGGGTTCCACTGCAGGAGGTCGGCGACCCACGCGGGCTTGTCGGCCAGCATGATCGGGATGGAGAACATCACGCCGGACGCGTACATCCACGTACGCATCACGAACGGCATCAGCTGCGCCAGGTCCGGGGTCTTCGAGCCCAGCCTCGCCATGATCAGCGCGAGTCCGGTGTTGAAGAGGAACTGGAGCGCGAGCACCGGGACGATCAGCAGCCAGGACAGACCCGGGTAGCTGCCGAAGCCGACCGCGACGATGAACAGGACGATCATCGAGAACAGCAGCTGCTGGAGCTGCTGGAGCGCGAACGAGATCGGCAGCGAGGCCCGTGGGAAGTGCAGGGCGCGCACCAGGCCCAGATTGCCCGAGATCGCCCGTACGCCCGCCATCACCGAGCTCTGTGTGAAGGTGAAGACGAAGACGCCCGTGACCAGGAACGGGATGTACACGTCCATCGACATGCCCCGGCTGGCGTGCAGGATGAGGCCGAAGATGAGGTAGTACACGGCCGCGTTCAGGAGAGGCGTCGCCACCTGCCAGAGCTGGCCGAGCTTGGCCTGGCTGTACTGGGCGGTGAGCTTCGCCTGCGAGAAGGCGAGGATGAAGTGACGCCGCCCCCACAGCTGGCCGACGTACTCGAACAAGCTCGGCCTGGCGCCACTGACGGTCAGGCCGTACTTGGCGGCCAGGTCGGCCGGGGAGAGCCCCTCATCGGGCGACGGTCGCGCGGTCACCGCGACACCGCCGTCATGCGTTGTCTCACTCACTAGTGGAAACTTTCGTCTTCAAAGTGCGCAGCCGGTCGGGCATAGGCAGGAGCCAGGGACCGGGGTACGGGCCGAATGCTCTCAGACACGAGCTTGTCAGATGATGGGAGGTCGGCCCAGTCGGGTCAGGCGCCACACCGTACGCCACTTCATGGGACGTCTGGGGCCGCACGGGCTCGTCCAGCCTTCCTTGAACCCGCCGAACCAGGCCTTCAGCGCAGGTCGGGAGGGGCGGCGGGCGAGCGTGAGGAGCAGCCAGACGCCGAGGTAGACGGGGACGATGAGCGCGGGCAGATTGCGGCGGGCGAGCCAGACCCGGTTCCTGGCGACCATGCGGTGGTAGACCGCATGCCGGGAGGGAGCCGTGGTCGGGTGGTTCAGCACCATGTCCGAGCGGTAGTCGATCATCCAGCCCGCGTCGAGGGCACGCCAGGCGAGGTCGGTCTCCTCGTGGGCGTAGAAGAACTCGTCGGGCAGGCCGCCGACCTCCGCGAGGACGCGGGTGCGCACCGCGTTGGCGCCGCCGAGGAACGTGGTGACGCGCGAGGAGCGCATCGGGTCGGCGGCGCGCAGGCGCGGGACGTGGCGGCGCTGGGTGACGCCGGTTTCCGGGTCGGCGATCCGGAAGCTGATGATGCCCAGCTTCTGGTCCGCCTCGAAGGCCTCGCGGCACAGCTGGGCGGTGTCGGTGTGCGGCAGGAGTCCGTCGTCGTCGAGGAAGAGCAGCACGTCCACGTCGGAGCCCGAGGGCCCGAAGGCCTCGATGCCGACGTTGCGGCCGCCCGGGATGCCGAGGTTCTCGGGCAGTTCGACGGTGCGGACACCGGCGGGGACGTCCGGGACGGGGGAGCCGTTGCCGACCACGACCACCTCGACCCGGTCGCCGTCCTGCTTGGCGACGGAGTCGAGGAGGGCGCGCAGCTCCTCGGGGCGGTTGCCCATGGTGATGATGACCGCGCCGAGCTTCATCCGCGTACTCACTTCAGCCTGCTCGAAGCCAGGATGGACACCAGGTGCAGCAGGGTCTGGAGCAGCGCGATGCCGGCCAGAACCGCCACGCCCAGGCGCGTGAAGAACAGGTCGCCCCGGATCTGGTCGACGATCGCGAGGACCAGGATCAGCAGCGACGCCTCGATCCCGAGGATGAGGCGGTGGAACTTCAGCGCCGACGCCGCCTTGCGGGCGAGCGCCATGCCGGAGGCCTTGATCTCGGAGGCGGACTCCTTGACCTGCTCCCGGCCGTTCTGTGCGCGGGCCACGCCGACCAGGTCCGTCTCCGCCTTGATCAGGATGGCGCCGAGCGCGGCGAGCGTGCCGAGGAAGGCCCACAGCCAGTCGATCCGGCCGCTGCCCCACAGGTCGGCGGCGCGCAGACCGAAGCCTACGAGGACCGCGGCGTCGGTCAGGTACGCGCCGACGCGGTCCATCCAGACGCCGGCCAGCGAATACTGCTTGCGCCACCGGGCGATCTCGCCGTCGACGCAGTCGAGCAGCAGGTACAGCTGGACCGCGACGACGCCGAGGACGGCTCCCCAGACGCCCGGGACCAGCAGCGCGGGGGCCGCGAGGACACCGCAGACGGTCATCAGGTAGGTCAGCTGGTTGGGGGTGACCTTGGTGTTCACGAGGTGGCGGTCGATGCGCAGCGAGATCTCGCGCATGTAGAGCCGGCCGCCCCAGTGCTCGCCGCTGCGCCGGTCCTTCACACCCGGGGGGTGGACGACCGGGCGCAGCTCAGCTACCGATGGCTTTTGCATAGTCGGCGTAGGCGTCCCTGATCTGGTCGGTGGACAGATTGAGGTGCTCGAGGATCGTGTACCGGCCCGGACGGGTCTGCGGCGCGAACTCCACGACCTGGACGAACTCGTCCACGGTGAAGCCGATCTCCTCGGGGGTCACGGGCAGGCCGTGCCTGCGCAGGACCTCGACCATGTACAGCGACTCCTCGCGCGCTCCCCGCAGGAACATCGCGAAGGCCGCGCCCAGGCCGCACTGCTCGCCGTGGCTCGCGGCGCGCTTGGGGAAGAGGAGGTCGAAGGCGTGGTTGATCTCGTGGCAGGCGCCGGAGGCCGGGCGGGAGTCGCCCGACACCGACATCGCGATACCGGTGAGGACCAGCCCCTCGGCCAGGACCTGGAGGAACGCGTCGTCCCCCACGCCGCCGGGGTGGCGCAGCACGGCCTCGCCGGCCTGGCGCGCCATGGCGGCGGCCAGGCCGTCGATGTCCTCGCCGCGCTCGCGGGCGGCGAGCTCCCAGTCCGCGATCGCGGAGATGTTGGACAGGGCGTCACCGATGCCGGAGCGTACGAAGCGGACCGGGGCCTCACGGATGATGTCGAGGTCGATGACGACGGCGATCGGGTTCGGCACCCCGTACGAGCCGCGGCCCGCGTCGTTGTCGAGCGTCGCGACCGGCGAGCACAGGCCGTCGTGCGACAGGTTCGTCGCGACGGCGACCAGCGGCAGGCCGACGCGCGCCGCGGCGAACTTGGCGCAGTCGATGATCTTGCCGCCGCCGAGGCCCACGACCGCGTCGTAGCGGCCCTTCTTTATGGCATCGGCGAGCTTGATCGCGTCGTCCAGCGTCCCGCCGCCGACCTCGAACCACTCCGCACGGGGCAGCTGCGGCTCGAGGCGCTTGCGCAGGACGGCGCCCGAGCCACCGCTGATCGCGATGGCCAGGCGTCCGGTGGACGACGAGATCCGCTGGTCGGCAAGGACGGTCGCCAGGTCGTCGATCGCCCCCGCCCGGATGTCGACGACAACCGGCGAGGGGATGAGCCTCGTCAGTACTGGCACGCGATCTCACGTCCCTTGGCGAGGTCGTCGTGGTTGTCGATCTCGACCCACTTCACCTCGCCGATCGGGGCGACGTCGATCCTGAAGCCGCGGTTCACGAGCTCCTGGTAGCCGTGCTCGTAGAACTGCTGCGGGTCCGTCTCGAAGACGGTCTTGAGCGCGTCGGCGAGCTCGTCGGCCGCCTCACCCTCGATGAGCGTGACGCCGATGTACTCACCGGTCGCCTCGGCCGGGTCCATCAGCTTGGTGATCTTCGTCATCCCGCCCTCGGGGCCGACGACGACCTTCATCTCCTCGTCGGCGAGGGACTTCACCGTGTCGAGGGCGAGGATGATCTTCTTGCCGTCGCCGCGGGCGGCGAGCAGCGTCTTCTCGACGGAGACCGGGTGCACGGTGTCGCCGTTGGCGAGGATCACCGAGTGCTTGATCGCGTCACGGCCGCACCACAGGGAGTAGGCGTTGTTCCACTCCTCGGCCTTGTCGTTGTCGATCAGGGTGATCTTGACGCCGTACTTCTGCTCGAGCGCCTCGCGACGCTCGTAGACGGCTTCCTTGCGGTAACCGACGATGATCGCGACCTCGGTCAGACCGATCTCGGCGAAGTTGCCGAGAGTCAGGTCCAGGACCGTGAGGCTCTCCTCGTCACCCTCGGGGCCGACCGGCACCAGGGCCTTGGGCAGGGTGTCGGTGTAGGGACGCAGACGCCGTCCGGCGCCGGCAGCCAGCACGAGGCCGATCATGCGGGTTCTCCTTCATCGTGTACGGCGGGTGCTCCTGCGGAGACCCAGAAGCGGATGCTCTCGACGAGCACCACCAGTGCCACGGCCACGGCGCAAACCGTGAGCGCGACAGTGAAATCTGTGTTGGTGAGCAGTGCGGCGATCACGGTGACCACCAGCGTCCTGCCCTCGTGCCCGCCGATCGCCCGGACCAGCCAGTGCGGGGGCGCGCCGGTGCCACCGCGGATGCGGTACACCGTGTCGTAGTGATGGTAGGCGACCGCGGCCACCAGTCCGAAAGCCGCCGGCAACGCTCCGTTTACGTCCGCTTTCGCTGCGATCAGCAGGATCGTGCCGTATTCGGCGGCGCGGAAGACGGGCGGGACCAGCCAGTCGAGGGGGCCCTTGAGAGGGCGCGAGACGGCCGCGGCGGAGGTCAGCGCGTAGACGGCGGCGCCGAGGACGGGCCACCAGCTGCCGTAGTCCGACATCGCTGTGGCGAGTACGAGGACCAGGGCGCCGAGCGCGGCGACGGCGGGGGCCGTGTGACGAGGCACACCGCGCACCGCGCGCTGGAGCAGTTCGCTGAGCGGCCCGCTGTCGGAGAGCTCCGCGAGGGCCTGCGCTGCCCGGTCCGTCCGGGTGGCCCGGCGAGTCAGCGAGCGCAGGACGCGGCCGGCCGTGGTGTACGCCGCCGCGAGGGCGCAGCCGATCAGCAGCACGATGAACGTGACGCGCGGCGTCGTCAGCGCGGTGAGCACCGCGATCAGGGCCCAGCGTTCGCCGATCGGCAGCACTATCATCCGGCGCACCCAGACCGTCCACCCGACGCTGTCGAGCTTGTCCGAGAGGGCCGCGGTGGGGCTGGTGTTCGCCGTCGCGTCGTGGTTCGCCTCGTTGAAGGAGAAGTCCACGACATGGCGGCAGGTCTGCAGGACCATCGCACCGAGTGCGAGCGCCCACACGTCGTCACCGCCGCGGGCCGCACCGAGCGCGAGGCCCGCGTAATAGGCGTACTCCTTGGCCCGGTCGAAGGTCGCGTCGAGCCAGGCGCCGAGCGTCGAATACTGCAGGGAGTAGCGGGCGAGCTGCCCGTCCGTGCAGTCGAGGACGAAGGAGAAGAGGAGCAGGACGCCCGCGGCGACGAAGCCGATGCGGGTGCCGGTGGCCGCGCAGCCCGCCGCGATCAGCGCGGTGACCAGTGAGGCGGTCGTCACCTGGTTAGGGGTGAGACCGCGCCGGGCGCACCAGCGGGCGATGTAGCGGGAGTACGGGCTGATGCAGTACGTCGTGAAGAAGCCGTCGCGCGCCTTGACCGCCGTGCGCAGCCGGACCGCCTCGTCGTCGACGGCGGCGACCGCCTGGCGCGCTTCGTTGCGAGCCTGCGGGTCGGCGGGCACAGCGGCGACGAGTTCACCGAGATCGGGCCGGTGCACGTCGGTGCCGTACGCCGCTGCCAGGCGCTCGGCGACGCGGTCGGCGAGCACGCCGGCCAGGGTGCCGGCCCGCGTGCCGACGTCCGCCGCGGACGGGCCTTCGGCGCTCTCGCGCAGGGCGGCGGTCAGCGCCTCGCGGGCCGCGGGCTGTACGGAAACGGCGCCGGGGACGGCCGAGGCGGCGAAGCGGGGGTCGGTGAGGCCGAGGCGCAGGGCGTGGGTGTGGCCCACGAAGCCCGCGTCGACGAGCGCGACCCGCTGTCCTGCCGGGACCGCGGCGAGCGCCGTCCCTGCCTGGGCGGCGTCCGGGGCGAGCCGCACGTCGAAGCCGAGTGACCGCAGCTCGCCCTCGAGCGACGACCCGGGTACCGGCTGACCGGTGACGATGGCGGTCGACAGACGAACTCACTCCTTGGATTACCTGCACGCCGAACCAGCGGGCACAGGCGTGGTGGGGGCGCCTCGGGCCGAGAGCGGCCGGGCGGCTCGTCGGCAGAGGCTATCGGATGATGAGAAGCCGACGTTCACCGCCCGTTTACGGCCCGATAAGAGCGGTCTGAGTGCGCGGGACCGCCCCGTCATCATTGTCGATCAAGGCCCCGACCCACAAACCGCGCTTCGCGCGAGGGCCCGGGGCGGCACCCACGGGCACGGCCTAGGGTGGTCGACCATGACATGGCTGATCACAGGCGGAGCGGGCTATATCGGGGCACATGTGGCGCGGGCGATGGCCGGCGCCGGGGAGGACGTGGTCGTCCTCGACGACCTCTCGACCGGGGTGCCCGACCGGCTTCCGTCCGGCATCGAGCTGGTCAGGGGCTCGGCCCTGGACCCCGAGCTGGTGAAGCGGGTGTGCGCGGAGCACGCGGTGACCGGTGTGGTGCATCTCGCGGCCCGCAAGCAGGTCGGCGAGTCGGTGGAGCGGCCCGAGCCCTACTATCGCGACAACGTGGGCGGCTTGGCAGTGCTGCTGGAAACGGTCGCCGCGGCCGGTGTGCGGCGCTTCGTCTTCTCCTCGTCCGCGGCCGTGTACGGCAACCCGGATGTGGACCTCATCACGGAGTCCACCCCCTGCGCGCCGATGAGCCCTTACGGCGAGACGAAGCTGGCGGGCGAGTGGCTGGTGCGGGCCGCGGGCCGGGCGCACGGCATGGCGACCGTGTGCCTGCGCTACTTCAACGTGGCGGGCGCCGCCGCCCCCGAACTCGCGGACACCGGCGTCTTCAACGTGATCCCGATGGTCTTCGACCGACTGAGCCGCGGCGAGGCCCCCCGGATCTTCGGCGACGACTACCCGACGCCGGACGGCACCTGCGTACGTGACTATCTGCACGTCGCCGATCTCGCCGAGGCCCATCTCGCGGCCGCGCGCCGGCTCACCGAGCCGGGCGCGACGGGCGATCTGACGGTGAACATCGGCTCCGGTGAGGGCGTCTCCGTACGCGAACTGGTCGACGTGATCTCCGAGGTCAGCGGCGACGCGCGCGCGGCGGTGGTCGAACCCCGCCGCGCCGGCGACTCCCCACGTGCGGTGGCCTCCGCGGATCTCGCGGCGAAGGAACTCGGCTGGGCGACGAGTCGCGGGGTGCGCGAGATGGTCGAGTCGGCGTGGGCGGGCTGGCTCCTTCGGCACCCCGAGACCGCCGCCAACTGATCCTCGCGACGCCCTGACCTGCATCCATTTCCGCAGGTCAGGGCACATGACAACGGTGTTCAGTGCAGTGTTTGCAGATACCCCCTACCCGTAGTTCACTGTGATCGCGGGGGCGGCCGGCGGGGCGCGCCCACGAACGGACGGAGGGCGGTTTCCATGGGGGCCGGACACGATCACGGGCACAGCCACGCGCCCACGGGCACGGCCTCGGCCGCCCATCTGGGCCGGCTGCGCATCGCGCTCGGCATCACGCTGACCGTGATGGTGGTCGAGATCGTGGGCGGAGTCCTCGCGGACTCGCTCGCCCTGGTCGCGGACGCCGCCCACATGGCGACCGACGCGCTCGGTCTCGGCATGGCACTCCTGGCCATCCATTTCGCCAACCGCCCCGCGAGCGAACAGCGCACCTTCGGCTTCGCCCGCGCCGAGATCCTTGCCGCGCTCGCCAACTGCCTGCTGCTGCTCGGCGTCGGCGGCTATGTGCTGGTCGAGGCGATCCAGCGGTTCATGGAACCCGCGAAGACCGAGGGTGGGCTGACGATCGTCTTCGGCTTGATCGGTCTCGTCGCGAACATGATCTCGCTGTCGATCCTGGTGCGCGGCCAGAAGGAGAGCCTCAATGTGCGCGGCGCCTTCCTCGAGGTGGCCGCCGACGCGCTGGGCTCGGTCGCGGTGATCATCTCGGCGACGATCATCCTGGCCACCGGCTGGCAGGCCGCCGACCCGATCGCGTCGATCGCGATCGGCATCATGATCGTCCCGCGGACCGTGAAGCTGCTGCGGGAGACGCTGAACGTACTCCTCGAAGCGGCACCGAAGGGCGTCGACATGGCGGAGGTGCGGGCCCACATCACGGGGCTCCCCGGCGTCCTGGACATCCACGACCTGCACGCATGGACGATCACGTCGGGCATGCCCGTCCTGTCCGCTCACGTCGTCGTGAGTTCGGAGGCCCTCAACGCCATCGGCCACGAGAAGATGCTGCACGAGCTCCAGGGCTGCCTGGGCGTCCATTTCGACGTCGAGCACTGCACGTTCCAGCTGGAGCCGGTCGGTCACGCCGAGCACGAGGCGAAGCTCTGCCACTGACCGCCCGTCCTCTCAAGGCAGGCGCACACGCTGCGTGCTACGTTGGCCACGGATCTTTGAGGAGGTGGGTTGATGACTGTCGTCGCGGTGAGCGCTGCCCCGCGCAGCGACAGGTGCATCCCCATCATCCGGGCCCACGCCTGACCCTTCCCGCTCGCCCAGCAGGAGTGCGCGTCGGCAGGGCCCTCTCACCCAAGGGTTCAAACCGTTGAACGACAACGTCGTACGTGACGCCTTCTTCGCCCTGCACCACGGACTTCCCCGGCAGGGCCCCGGCTCCGACTCCACCACCCTGCGGCTCCTCTCCTTCGTGGGGCCGCTGCCCGAGCACCCGCGCGTGCTCGACCTGGGCTGCGGCCCCGGCCGCTCCGCGCTGCTCCTGGCTGCCGAGACCGGCTGCGAGGTCACCGCGGTCGACCTCCACGAGCCGTTCCTCGACGAGCTGCGCGCCACCGCTCAGGCGCGCGGCCTCGCCGACCGGATCCACCCCATCAACGCCGACATGGGCGAACTCCCCTATCCGGATGGTTCGTTCGACCTGATCTGGGCCGAGAGCTCGGCGTACTCCATCGGCTTCGACACCGCGCTGCGGCGGTGGAAGCGGCTGCTCGCTCCGGGCGGCTCGCTCGTGCTCACCGAGTGCGAGTGGACCGCCGCCGACCCGTCCCCCGAGGCGCGCGCCTTCTGGGAACCGCACTACGCGCTGCGGACGACCGAGGAGAACGTCCGGGCCTGCACCGGCGCCGGGTACTCCGTGCTCGGCGTCCACCGGCAGCCCGAGTCCGACTGGGACGCGTACTACGGCCCGCTCGCGCAGCGCGCCGATGCCGCGGACCCGCAGGTACCCGGCATGACCGAGGCCCTCGCGGGCGCGCGCGCCGAGCTGGCGATGCGGCGCGACCACGGCGAGGACTACGGCTACACCGGCTACGCGCTGCGCCCCGCGGCGTCCTGGCCCACACGGCCGGAGTCGGCCGCCGACGTCACGGCCGTGCACGCCGTGAACGCCGCGGCCTTCCCGACCGAGGCGGAGGCCGATCTGGTGGACGCCCTGCGGGCGGACACCGGCGCGTGGCTGCCGGGTCTGTCGTACGTCGCCGAGGCGCCGGACGGCACCGTGGCGGCGCACGCCCTGATCACCCGGTGCCTGGTCGACGGCGCTCCCGCGGCGGCCCTGGCACCCGTCGCGGTACTTCCGCGACACCAGCGCACGGGCGCCGGCTCGGCCGTCGTCCGCGCGGTGCTCGACGCGGCACGCGCGCGTGGGGAGCGGCTCGCCCTCGTGCTCGGACAGCCGGAGTTCTACCAGAGGTTCGGCTTCATGCCCGCTGTCGGGTACGGCATCCGACCCGGGTTCGAGGTGCCGGACGAGGCGATGGCGGCGCTCGTCCTGGGCGCGGCGGACGGTTCCTGGCAGGTGCCGCAGGGCACGATCACCTACCCGGCCGCTTTCGGCGTCTGACCCTGTGCATGTCCCGCCCGGCCCTCCGGGCGGGACATGCGGGCGCTGCCAAGTGCCGGGACTGTCTGCCCGGTACGGCAGACTTGGGGCTCGAGGACCGAAGCGAAGGATGGGTATGCCGACCACACCTGCCACCGCGGCGAACAGTTCGTCGAACGGCACCGGAGAAGCGATCTTGCTGGAACTCGTGGACGAGGACGGCAGGACGATCGGCACGGCGGAGAAGCTCTCCGCGCATCAGGCGCCCGGAAAGCTGCACAGAGCGTTCTCCGTGTTCCTCTTCGACGAACAGGGCCGGCTGCTGCTCCAGCAGCGCGCGCTCGGCAAGTACCACTCCCCCGGCGTGTGGTCGAACACGTGCTGCGGGCACCCGTATCCGGGCGAGGCGCCGTTCGCGGCGGCCGCCCGCAGGACGTTCGAGGAGCTGGGGGTCTCGCCCTCACTGCTCGCGGAGGCGGGGACGGTGCGCTACAACCACCCGGACCCGGACTCGGGCCTCGTGGAGCAGGAGTTCAACCACCTGTTCGTGGGGATGGTCCAGGCGCCGCTGCGGCCGGACCCCTCCGAGGTGGGCGAGACCGTGTACGTGACGGCCGAGGAGCTGGCCGTGCGGCACGCCCAGGGGCCGTTCTCGGCGTGGTTCATGACCGTGCTCGACGCGGCGCGGCCGGCGATCCGGGAGCTGACGGGGCCGTCCGCCGGCTGGTGAGAGGGCCGCTCAGGCGCCGACGGGCTTGAGGGGCAGGGCGGCCCAGATCACCTTGCCCCCGCTCGCCGTGTGCTCGACGTCGCACACCCCGCCCGCCTCGCGGGTGACCTCGCGCACGAGGAGGAGGCCGCGCCCGCCCGTCTGCCCGTCGGTGGCCTCCAGGGCGGTCGGGCGGTAGGGGTGCTCGTCCTCCACGGAGACGCGCACCCACTCGGCGCCCACGGCGACCTCCACCGCGAGGACGGGTGAGAGCAGGACCGCGTGCCGCACGGCGTTGGTGACCAGCTCGGAGACGATGAGCAGCAGCCCCTGAACGAGGTCGTCGGAAGCGGGTACGCCCTGACGTACCAGCAGGTCACGGACGGCGTGCCGGGCCTGCGGCACGGACGCGTCGACGGCCTGTGCCGTGAAGCGCCAGACCCCCTCGTACGGCAGCGGACTTCCCGCCGGCTGGTCGGGGGGCACTCCCCCAGTGTCTTGAGGACTCGGGCGGGACCCCCACCCCTGGTCGCTCATCGTCCGGTCGCCGCCCTTGCGCTCGATTGTCACCACGCATCGAGTGTTGGGAATCCACTGGTCCGTACCGAATGACTGACCAGAAGTCAGCGAGTATCGACGTAATTTGACCGTTGGCGTATGACAGCGTCAGGTGTGCGACTGATCCTGCCGCTCTAGTTCCCTCTTCCATGGCTATTCAGGTTGTACGTGTTTGGACTCGTCATCGGCCGTCATGAGCCCCACGACGCGTCGCCCGCCGAGGCCGGTGGCGAGCAGGCCCAGGCCGTCGAAGAGGAGCGCGAGCGAGAAGAAGCAGCCGATCACGTAGCGGCTGCTGCTCGGCCAGTTCCCCAGCACGAGGACGCCGAGCAGGATGCCGAAGGCGCCCTGTACGAGCGTCCAGCCGAAGTGAGGTCCGCGCACCACGATCCCGCCGACCAGCCGGAAGACGCCGCCGGTGAGGAACAGCAGCGCCGCGAACATCGTGAGCGCCTCGGCCGAGCCGTGCGGGTGGCGGATCACCACGACGCCCGCGGCGAGATTGAGCGCGGCGACGACGACACCCAGCCAGAAGAAGTTGGTGCCTCTCGACTGGACCGCGTGCAGGAGGCCGATGATCCCGCCGATGAGCAGCAGCCAGCCGAAGAGGAGCATGGACGTCAGCGTGGCCACGCCGGTGTAGACGAGGCCCACGAGTCCCGCGATCACGAGGACGCCGCCGAGTCCCGCGATCCAGCCGAATCCGCGTCGCAGCTTCTTCGGATTGGCCGCCGGGTCGGGCTCCTCGTGGTGGGAGCGTTCGTCTTTGTGGTGGGACCGTGCCATGACGCCTCCTCGCCGGTCACCCCTTCTTGATCGTACGTTCGAGGCCTGCGGATAGCATCCGGCGCATGTCGCACACATTGCCGCAGCTCACGCACACGGTCACCGACGGCATCGCCACCGTCGTCATCGACCACCCCGCCAAACGGAACGCCATGACGGACGGCATGTGGCGCTCGCTCCCGCCGCTGCTCGCCCGGCTGGAGGCTGATCCGGCGGTGCGGGTGCTGGTGCTGACCGGGGCCGGCGGGACGTTCTGCGCGGGCGCGGACATCTCCACGCTCGGCGGCTCGGGGTCGCGGGCGCAGGAGCTCGCGGTCGCGGCCGAGGAGGCGCTCGCGGCCTTCGCCAAGCCCACGCTGGCCGCGGTGCGCGGGTACTGCGTGGGCGGCGGGTGTCAGCTGGCGGCGGCCTGCGACCTGCGGTTCGCGGCCGAGGACGCACTGTTCGGGATCACCCCGTCGAAGCTGGGGATCGTGTACCCGGCGGGCTCGACGCGCCGCCTCGCCTCCCTGGTCGGTCCCGCGACGGCCAAGTACCTGTTGTTCTCGGGCGAGTTGATCGATACGGAGCGTGCGCTGCGGACCGGGCTCGTGGACGAGGTGCACGCCGGGGACGAACTGGACAAGCGCATCGGCGAGTTCGCGCGGATTCTCGGTGCGCGCTCGCAGCTGACGCAGGCCGCGGCGAAGGAGTTCGCCGACGGGCGCGTGGAGCGAGCCGCGCACTGGGCCGAGCAGGCGCGCGGGAGCGGCGACACCGCGGAGGGCGTCGCCGCGTTCCTGGAGCGCAGGAAGCCGCGCTTCACCTGGACGACGTCAGAATGAGCCGGCACTCCTCCTCCTGGGCTACGGCAGGGTGAAGCGGCTCTCCGCGCGGGCCTTCTCGACGAGGTGCGCGGGCGCCTTCTCGGGCGAGCCCGCGTCGTAGGGCGGCTGCGGGTCGTACTCGGTGAACAGCTGCACGGTTTGCGCGTGCTCGTCGCCCGCGATCGTGCCGACGAGGGTCAGGCCCATGTCGATGCCGGAGGAGACCCCGGCGGCGGTGACGTACTTGCCGTCGACGACGACCCGTTCGCCCGTCGGCTCGGCGCCGAACTCCTTCAGGGCGTCGAGCGCCAGCCAGTGCGACGTCGCGCGCCGGCCGTCGAGCAGACCGGCCGCAGCGAGGAGCAGGGAACCCGTGCACACGGAGGTCGTCCAGGTGCTGGTGGCGTCGGCGGCGCGCAGCCAGTCGAGCAGCACCTCGTTCTCCATCTGCCGGGTCTGGCCCGGCCCTCCGGGGACGACGACGATGTCCGGGTCGGTCAGCTCCGACAGCGCCTTGTCGGCGGTGATGGCGAGCCGGCCGGTGTCGCTGCGCACGGGGCCGGTTCGCTCGGCGACGAAGGTCAGGTCCGCGTCGGGGATCCTCCCGAGCGTCTCGTAGGGGCCGACGGCGTCGAGCGCGGTGAAGCGGTCGAAGAGGACGATGGCGATCTTCATCGGGTGCCTTTCGGTCGGGTTGTCTCGGTTGTGCGCGGAGTCGTCCCGGATCCTGAGCGGACTTGGGGTGAATGGAAGCGGCGCCGGTACTCCGCTGGGGGCGCGCCGAACGCCTTGACGAACGCGCGGCGCATCGCCTCCGGCGTGCCGTAGCCGCAGGTGCGGGAGATGCCCTCGACGCCGTCGGTGGTGTCCTCCAGGAGGCGCCGCGCCTGTTCCAGGCGGACGCGGTCGACGTACCGGCCCGGGGTCATGCCGGTCTCCGCATGGAAGGCGCGGGCGAAGTGGCGCGGCGAGAGGCGGGCGCGGGAGGCGAGCGACTCGACCGACAGGTCGTCGTCCGGGTGCTCGGTGATCCAGTGCTGGACCTCGCGCAGCGGCTCGCGCCGCGCGGTCTGGGCGGAGAGCTGCGCGCTGAACTGGGCCTGGTTTCCCGGGCGACGCAGGAACACGACGAGATGCCGGGCGATGGACAGGGCGGTCTCGCGGCCGTGGTCCTCCTCGACGAGGGCGAGGGCGAGGTCGATGCCCGCGGTGACACCGGCCGAGGTCGCCACGTTCCCGTCGCGTACGTAGATGGGGTCGGGGTCGACCTCGACGGCGGGGTGGTCGCGGGCGAGCCGGTCGCAGTACGCCCAGTGGGTGGTCACCCGCCGGCCGTCGAGGAGGCCGGCCGCCGCCAGCAGGATGGCGCCCGTACAGACGGAGACCAGTCGTGGTGCGCGTGGGCCGTGCTCCCGCAGCCAGGCAGTCAGCCGCGGATCCGCCCGGCGCGAGCCGCGGCCGCCGGGGACGAGGAGCGTGTGCGGGGCGGGCGCGTCGGCAAGTGCGTGGTCGGGGACGAGCGTGAGCCCGCTGGACGTGCGGACGGGCCCGCCGTCGAGGGAGGCGGTGCGGATGCGGTACGTGTCCCCGCGTAGCGAGCCCTGGCAGAACGCGGCGCCGGCGAAGACCTCGGCCGGGCCGGTCACGTCCAGGCTCTGGACGTCGTCGAACAGCAGGATGAGCACGGTGCGGGCGGCCATACGGCCAGTCTTCGGGCACGACGGGACGGCTGCAATGACGAGTACCCCACCTTTCCTGCCCTCGCGCGCCTGACGACGTGGCGGGAGCGGTGCGGTGAATGGTTCGGCGAACGTCTCGGCGAATGGTCCGCGCCCCGCACGTTCCACCCGTACCAACCAGTCGGTAACGTACTCGCATGACGACCTCTCCGGACCCCCGCGCCGCCCGCCGCTGCCACAACATGGTCAACCCGTTCCACTCGATGCACTACTTCTCGCCCGACCTGGGCAAGGAGCTGGGTGCCATCGGGATCACCCACCGGAGCGCGGCGTACTTCGCGGCCCGCGCGGCGGCCATGGGGGCCGTCGGCGCCGGGACCGTGACGGCGACGTTCTACAACTTCAAGCACGAGCTCGTCGCCGAACACGTTCCCGCCGTGTGGGAGACGGCCTCTCCGGAGACGGTCCTCGCGGCACGCGCGCGTGCCGTCGACTCGACGCTGCGCAGGCTCCTGGGCGACGAGATGGTGACCTCCCCGGAGATGGCCGAGGCCGCCACGCTCGCGCTGCGGGCCACGGAGGCCTGCACCCGCCACGCCCGGCCGCTGTACGCCGCCCACGCCGACCTGCCGGTGCCCGAGGAGCCGCACCTCGCGTACTGGCACGCCACCACGCTGCTGCGTGAGCACCGCGGCGACGGGCATCTGGCCGCGCTGCTCGCCGCCGACCTCGATCCCGTCGAGGCGCTGGTGAGCCATGTCGCGACCGGCAAGGGCATGGCCCCCAAGTGGCTGCTCGCCACGCGCGGCTGGACCCGCGAGGAGTTCGACGCGGCCGCCGACCGGCTGCGGGAGCGCAAGGTGCTCGACGCGCAGGGCGAGTTGACCGAACTCGGGGCGGCGCTGCGCCACGACCTGGAGGCGCAGACCGACCGGCTCGACCGGGAGCCGTACGCGCACCTGGGCGAGGCGGGCGTGGCCCGGCTCACCGAGCTGGCGGGCGGATTCATGGGCACCGCCGTCGGCGCGGGCGCGTTCCCCGCCGACCTGATCGGCAAGACCGCCTGAGCGGCTGTCCGGCGCCGGCAGGCCGGTGGGCTGCCCCCCGTTGTCGGCGCCACCTGCCACAATTGCCGCGCACCCTCAGTTGAGAAGGCGGTACGGCATCGTGGCAACACCCAGCGCAGGTCCCATCACGGGGTCGATCGAAGGCAGGATTGCCGAGGAGCTCGGCGTACGGGAGCGGCAGGTGAAGGCCGCTGTCGAGCTGCTCGACGGCGGTTCGACGGTCCCGTTCATCGCGCGCTACCGCAAGGAAGCGACCGAGATGCTCGACGACGCGCAGCTGCGCACGCTCGAGGAGCGGCTGCGCTACCTGCGGGAGCTGGAGGAGCGGCGCGCGGCGGTCCTCGACTCGGTCAGGGAACAGGGCAAGCTGACCGACGAGTTGGCGGCGCAGATCAATGCCGCCGAGACCAAGGCGCGCCTCGAGGACATCTACCTGCCGTTCAAGCCGAAGCGCCGCACCAAGGCGCAGATCGCGCGCGAGGCGGGGCTGGAGCCGCTGGCGGACGGGCTGCTCGGGGACCCCACCGTCGAACCGGCCGCCGCGGCGGCCTCGTTCGTCGACGCCGACAAGGGCGTGGCGGACGCGCAGGCCGCGCTCGACGGTGCCCGCGCCATCCTCACCGAGCGCTTCTCCGAGGACGCCGACCTGATCGGCGAGCTGCGTGAGCGCATGTGGGGCCGGGGCCGGCTGGCCGCCAAGGTCCGCGAGGGCAAGGAGGAGGCGGGCGCCAAGTTCGCCGACTACTTCGACTTCTCGGAGCCGTTCACCGCGCTGCCCTCCCACCGGATCCTCGCGATGCTACGCGGCGAGAAGGAGGAGGTCCTCGACCTGACCCTGGAGCCGGAGGAGCCGGGCGACGTCGCCGGTGGCCCGTCCTCGTACGAGCCGATCGTCGCGGACCGGTTCGGGATCAGGAACCAGGGGCGACCCGGGGACAAGTGGCTGGCCGACACGGTGCGCTGGGCCTGGCGGACCCGCATCCTGGTGCACCTCGGCCTCGATCTGCGACTGCGGCTGCGCACGGCCGCGGAGGACGAGGCCGTGCAGGTCTTCGCGGCGAACCTGCGGGACCTGCTGCTCGCCGCCCCGGCGGGCACGCGCGCGACGTTGGGCCTCGACCCCGGCTTCCGTACGGGCGTGAAGGTCGCGGTCGTCGACGCGACGGGCAAGGTCGTGGCGACGGACGTCATCCACCCGCACGTACCCGCGAACCGGTGGGACGAGGCGCTGGCCAAGCTGGCCCGCCTCGCCGCCGAGCACGCGGTCGACCTGATCGCGATCGGGAACGGCACGGCGTCGCGCGAGACCGACAAGCTCGCCGGTGAACTCATCACCAAGCACCCGGAGTTGAACCTCACCAAGGTGATGGTGTCGGAGGCGGGTGCGTCGGTGTACTCGGCGTCGGCCTTCGCCTCGCAGGAGCTGCCCGACATGGACGTGTCGCTGCGCGGCGCCGTGTCGATCGCCCGCCGCCTCCAGGACCCGCTGGCCGAGCTGGTGAAGATCGACCCGAAGTCGATCGGTGTCGGCCAGTACCAGCACGACCTGTCCGAGGTGAAGCTGTCCCGCTCCCTGGACGCGGTCGTCGAGGACTGTGTGAACGGCGTGGGCGTGGACGTGAACACGGCGTCTGCTCCCCTGCTCGCCCGCGTCTCCGGCATCGGCTCGGGCCTCGCGGAGAACATCGTGGCGCACCGCGACGCGAACGGCCCGTTCACGTCCCGCAAGGGCCTCAAGGACGTGTCCAGGCTGGGCCCGAAGGCGTACGAGCAGTGCGCGGGCTTCCTGCGGATCCGCGGCGGCGACGACCCGCTCGACGCGTCGTCCGTGCACCCGGAGGCGTACCCCGTGGTGCGGCGCATGGTGAAGACGACGGGCGGCGAGGTCGCGTCCCTGATCGGGAACGCGGCGGCACTGCGCGGGCTGCGGCCGGCCGAGTTCGTGGACGACAAGTTCGGTCTGCCGACGGTTTCGGACATCCTGAAGGAGCTGGAGAAGCCGGGCCGCGACCCGCGTCCCGGCTTCAAGACGGCGACCTTCAAGGACGGCGTCGAGAAGATCTCCGACCTGGCCTCCGGGATGGTGCTCGAGGGCGTCGTGACGAATGTGGCGGCGTTCGGCGCCTTCGTGGACGTGGGTGTGCACCAGGACGGGCTCGTGCACGTGTCCGCGATGTCGAAGACGTTCGTGAAGGACCCGCGGGACGTCGTGAAGCCGGGTGACATCGTCAAGGTGAAGGTCCTCGACGTGGACATCCCGCGCAAGCGGATCTCGCTGACGCTGCGCCTCGACGACGAGGCGGCGACGGGCGAGCCGGGTGCGGATGGCGGAGCCGGTGCCGGTGGCGGTGGCGGCCGTCGGGAACGTGGCGGACGCCCGCCGCAGCAGCGGGGTCAGCAGCGCCAGGGCCAGGCACAGGGCGGCCAGGGGCAGGGCGGCCAGGGGCAGGGCGGCCAGGGCCAGGGGCAGGGCGGCCAGGGCCAGGGGCAGGGCGGCCAGGGCCAGGGGCAGGGCGGCCAGGGCCAGGGGCAGGGCGGCCAGGGCCGACGCCAGCAGGGCCAGGGTCAGGGCCAGCGACAGCAGCCCCAGGGGCAGCGGCGCGGTGGGTCCTCCGCGCCCGCGCCCGCGAACAGCGAGATGGCCGAAGCGCTGCGCCGCGCCGGCCTGCTCGACCCGAAGGGACGCTGACACACCTGGGGCCGGTCACCACGCGGGTGACCGGCCCCGGGCGCCACGCCAGAGCGGCCGGCACTTGTCAGAGCGGTTGGCACACGTCACCCCACGCGGCACACGTCAGCCCGGCGGCACACGTCACCCCACGCGGCACCCGTCACCCCACGCGGCACATCACCCCGGCGCCACACCTCGCCCCACGCGCGACACCTCACCCCACGCAGCACACCCCGCCCCACGCGGCAGCCGTCAGACGGACAGCTCCGTCACCTTGCCGCCCGCGACCTCGAGGCGCCGCTGCGTCCTGACCGCGTCCAGCATGCGGCGGTCATGGGTGACGAGCAGGAGCGTGCCCTCGTACGAGTCGAGCGCCGACTCCAGCTGCTCGATGGCGGGCAGGTCGAGGTGGTTGGTCGGCTCGTCCAGGACGAGCAGGTTGACGCCCCGGCCCTGGAGCAGCGCCAGCGCGGCGCGGGTGCGCTCGCCGGGCGACAGTGTGGCCGCCGACCGCAGGACGTGATCGGCCTTGAGGCCGAACTTCGCGAGCAGGGTGCGCACCTCGGCCGGCTCCGTGTCCGGCACGGCCGCGCAGAACGCGTCGAGCAGCGACTCCGAGCCGTGGAACAGCGCCCGCGCCTGGTCGACCTCGCCGACCACGACACCGGAGCCGAGCGTCGCGTGCCCCGCGTCCAGCGGCACCCGGCCGAGCAGTGCGCCGAGCAGCGTCGACTTCCCCGCGCCGTTGGCACCCGTGATCGCGATGCGGTCGGCCCAGTCGATCTGGAGCGAGGCGGGACCGAGCGTGAAGTCGCCGCGCCGTACCTCCGCGTCGCGCAGCGTGGCGACGACGGCGCCGGATCGCGGCGCCGCTGCGATCTCCATGCGCAGCTCCCACTCCTTGCGCGGTTCGTCCACGACGTCGAGCCGCTCGATCATGCGCTGCGTCTGCCGGGCCTTGGCCGCCTGCTTCTCGCTGGCCTCGCTGCGGAACTTGCGGCCGATCTTGTCGTTGTCCGTGGCCTTGCGGCGGGCGTTCTTGACGCCCTTGTCCATCCAGCCCCGCTGCATCTGGGCGCGTCCTTCGAGGGCGGCCTTCTTGTCGGCGAACTCGTCGAACTCGTCGCGCGCGTGCCGGCGGGCGACCTCGCGCTCCTCCAGGTAGGCCTCGTATCCGCCGCCGTAGAGGTTGATCTCCTGCTGGGCCAGGTCGAGCTCCAGGACCTTGGTGACGGTGCGGGTCAGGAACTCGCGGTCGTGGCTGACGACGACCGTGCCGGCCCGCAGTCCGCGCACGAAGGACTCCAGTCGCTCCAGGCCGTCCAGGTCGAGGTCGTTGGTCGGCTCGTCGAGCAGGAACACGTCGTAACGGGACAGCAGCAGCGAGGCGAGGCCCGCGCGGGCGGCCTGGCCGCCGGAGAGCGAGGTCATTTCCTGGTCGAGGCCGACGCCGAGGCCGAGCGAGCCGGTGATCTCCTCGGCGCGCTCGTCGAGGTCGGCGCCGCCGAGGTCGAGCCATCGCTCCAGACTGACGGAGTACGCGTCGTCGGCCCCCGGCGCACCGTCGACCAGGGCCTGGGTGGCCTCGTCCATGGCGCGCTGCGCGGCGTCGACGCCGGTGCGCCGGGCGAGGAACTCGCGCACGGTCTCGCCGGGGCGGCGCTCCGGCTCCTGGGGCAGGTGCCCCACGGTCGCGCCGGGCGGCGAGAGACGCAGCTCGCCCTGCTCAGGGGTGTCGAGGCCGGCGAGGAGCTTGAGGAGCGTGGACTTCCCCGCGCCGTTGGCGCCGACGAGCCCGATCACGTCTCCGGGTGCGACCACGAGGTCGAGCCCGGAGAACAGGGACCGGTCGCCGTGCCCGGCGGCGAGGTTCTTGGCTACGAGAGTGGCAGTCATCAGACCGCCGATTTTAGCGATCGGGCGGAGCGCCGGCGCCCGCCGCTCCCCGGCTGCGGATGATGCCAGTCACCTCACCGGGCCATGGGCGCGACCAGCACGCTCCCTGTGGTGCGGGCCACGACGAACGACTCTCCCCTGACCGCCTTCGGGTCGAGCGCGATGCGGTGGCGGCCCGGTTCGAGTACGGCGTCGAAGACGTCCTGGGCGTGGGTGCGGTAGAGCCGGTCGAGGCGGTACGCGGTGAGGCGGACCCGGCAGGTGGAGGTGACTTCGAGGCCCGCCTCCCCGTCGGTGGCGACGAGGCGCGTGAGGCGGCGCTGCCGGGCCGCGCGGCGGTCCAGGGCGCTCTCGATCTGGGCGACGAGGAGCGGGATGATCGGGGCGAGCCCGTCCACGTACGCCGCGTCGGCGCCCGCCCGCTCGAACTGTTCGCGCACCGCGGCCCGGTCGGACTCGCTGACGGCGCGGCCGAAGGCGACGGCTCCGTAGGTGCGCAGTTCTTCGGGTGGCACACCGGCCGCGTCCTGGGTGATCTCGGCGCCGATGCCGATGGTGCGCAGCGCGGCGGCGAGTCTGGCGAGGACGGCGACGCGGGCCCCGATGAGCAGGACGCGACGGGCCGGTGCGGGCTCCGCGCCGCCGTCGAGCAGCCGCCGCAGGGCCTCGCGGTAGGTGGCGCCGTGGAAGTGGAAGGGGCCGATGCCGTGGTAGCCGTTGAGTTCCAGGTCGGCGCGTTCCTCGGTCTGCCAGGCGAAGTCGCGCCAGATGACGTCGGACCCGTCCGCCTCGATGACGGCGGTGACGGCCCCGCATTCGAGGCCCTCGCACTCCGGGCACCCGTAGATGACGTAGCGGCCGTCGGGCAGCGGCGCGTCCGCTTCGAGGAGCAGGCTGCGGACGTGGGCCGTGAAGATCGCCGGCGGGATGTCGGAGGCGAGCGGGGAGACGGCGTCGAGGTCGGAGAGCTGGAACAGCAGCGGCGAGCCGTTCACGATGAAGTCCAGGAACTCCCGGTGGACTTGGTAGTCCCCGTTCGTGAGAACTCCACCGGCGCGCATGGCCGGTGCCAGGCCGAAGGTCGCGTACTCGGCAGACATGTCCTGAGTATTCCCACCCAAGACCTGATGTGAGCACGGCATGACGCATTCCGCTACGGTCCGCTCATGGACAGTGACGCGAGCAGCGATGTGATCGTGGTGGGCGGCGGAGTCATCGGCCTGACGACGGCTCTTGAACTCGTACGTCTGGGGCGGCGCGTGCGGGTCTGGACGCGGGATCCCACCTCCCTGACGACGTCGGCGGTCGCGGGCGCGCTGTGGTGGCCGTACAGGATCGAGCCGGTGGAGCGGGTGAGCGACTGGTCGCTGCGGTCCCTGCGCGTGTACGAGGAGTTGGCGGCCCGGCCCGGTTCGGCGGGCGTGCGGATGGCGGAGGGCGTGCAGGCCGACACCTTGCTCAAGGGTCTGGGGCCGTGGGCGGACGGGGTGGCGGGGCTTCGGCCGGCGACCGCGGCGGAGTACGGGGGCGGCGGGGGCCTGTGGGCGCGGGTTCCGCTGGTGGACATGCCGGTGCACCTGGAGTGGCTGAAGGAGCGCTTCCAGGCGGCGGGCGGGCGCGTGGAGGCGCGGGAGGTCACGGACCTCGCGGAGGCGGGCTCACAGGCGCCGGTCGTGGTGAACTGCACGGGCATCGATGCCCGCACGCTCGTACCGGACGATGCCGTACGCCCTCTGCGGGGGCAGCTCGTCCTCGTGGACAACCCGGGCGTGGACACGTGGTTCGTCGGCGGCGGCGACTCCCCCGACACCTCCACATACTTCTTTCCGCAGCCCGGCCGGCTGATCCTCGGCGGCACGACACAGGAGGACATGTGGTCGCTCGAACCCGATCCCGCCGTGGCGGAGGCGATCGTGGCGCGGTGTGCGGCGGTGCGGCCCGAGATCGCGGGGGCGCGGGTCATCGGGCACCGGGTGGGGCTGCGGCCGACGCGGCCAGAGGTGCGGGTCGAGCGTGAACGGGCGCCGTGGGGCGGGGTGTTGGTCCACAACTACGGGCACGGCGGGGCCGGTGTGACGGTCGCGTGGGGCTGCGCTCAGGAGGCGGCCGGGCTCGCCGTCTCCTGAGTGATCGGACCGCATGGATCGCGGTCAGCCGATCGGGTTCCCCTCCCTCTCCGTGCCCTGGCCCGGCCCGATCCGGATCTCGAAGTCTCCGTCGTACTGCTCGTGGCCGGCGATGACGGCGGCCTCCACGGCCTCGGTGCCCATGTCGCCGCGGACGATCAGGGGGTCGTGCCGCAGGTCCCGCATGAGGGCCACGCACATGCCGATCATGACGAGGGTGAAGGGCGCGGCGACGAGGATCGTCAGGTTCTGCAGGCCCGTCAGCGCGTTGCCCGAGCCGTTGCCGATGAGGAGCATGACGGCGGCGACGGCTCCGGTGACGACGCCCCAGAAGATGACCACGAAGCGGCCGGGTTCGAGGGCGCCCTTCTGCGAGAGCGTGCCCATCACGATGGACGCCGCGTCGGCGCCGGACACGAAGAAGATCCCGACGAGGATCATCACGAGCAGGCTCGTCGCGGTGGCGAGGGGGAACTCGTGGAGCACACCGAAGAGTTGGGCCTCGGGGGTGGTCGCGCCGCCGAGCGCTCCGTGCTCCTTCAGGTCCATCGCCGTGCCGCCGAAGACCGCGAACCAGATGAGGCTGACGGTGCTGGGTACGAGGATGACGCCGCCGACGAACTGCCGGATCGTACGGCCCTTGCTGATGCGGGCGATGAACATGCCGACGAACGGCGTCCAGGAGATCCACCACGCCCAGTAGAAGACCGTCCAGCTGCCCAGCCAGGCCGCGACGTCCTTGCCGCTGGACGCCTCGGTCCTGCCGATGAGCTGCGGCAGGTCACCGAGGTACGCGCCGAGGGACGTGGGCACCAGGTCGAGGACGAGGATCGTCGGCCCAGCGATGAACACGAACACGACCAGGATCAGCGCGAGGACCATGTTGATGTTGGACAGCCACTGGATGCCCTTCTCGACCCCGGACACCGCCGAGGCGACGAAGGCGACGGTGAGGACCGCGATGATCGTGACGAGGAGGCCCGTGCTCGCCTTGTCCATCCAGTCGAGCACCTCGAATCCGCTGCCGATCTGCAGGGCGCCGAGACCGAGGGACGCGGCGGAGCCGAAGAGGGTGGCGAAGATGGCGATGATGTCGATGACGCGGCCCCAGGCGCCGTGCGCGTGCCGCTCGCCGATCAGCGGTACGAAGACGGAGCTGATGGTCTGCCGACGGCGGCGCCTGAACGTGCTGTAGGCGATGGCCAGTCCGACGACGGCGTAGATCGCCCAGGGGTGCAGCGTCCAGTGGAAGAGGGTCGTGGCCATGGAGGTCTCCATGGCCTGGGCGGAGTCGACGGGCTGGGTGCCCGGCGGATGCGTCGTGTAGTGCGCGAGGGGCTCGCTGACTCCGTAGAACATCAGGCCGATGCCCATGCCGGCGCTGAACATCATGGCGACCCAGGAGACGGTCCTGAACTCGGGCGTCTCGCCCTCCTCGCCCAGCGTGATCTTCCCGTACCGGCTGATCGCCAGCCAGAGCGCGAAGACCACGAAGCCGGACGCGGCCAGCATGAACGCCCAACCGCCGTTGTGGATCAGCCCTTTGAGGAGGCGCGTCGAGACGTCCTCAAGGGAGCCGGTGGCGACGGAGCCCCAGATGACGAACGCCACGGTGAGTGCGGCGGTCACGCCGAACACCACCCGGTCGGTCGCCGGACTCCGTCGCCCCGTCACCTCCGCGACAGGTTTGTTTTCGGGATTATTCACCCCTCAGGGCCTACCACAAATGAGGTGATTGCCCCGGATTCAGCACGTGGTGTCGGGCTCCCCCTCAATGAGGTGGTACGGAGCACGCGCGTCGAGGAGCAGCGTCACGAGCGCCCGTTCGGACTGGCGCAGCGGCACGAACACCCCTGCTCCTGCCCGGTCCTTGTGCACGGTGATCCCGTGCAGCGCCAGCTTGTCCTTGACGGACGCGTACTGCGCCGCGTCGAGGCGGTAGCCGCACGGCGGGTTCTGGATGATCTCCGCGGGCTCGGCCGGGTCGTTGTCCGCGCCGCCGACGTAGACGGGTCCGCGGTCGCGGTATCCGGCCACGCGGGCGGCGCCGGTGGCCGCCTCGATCCTGCCGCGATGCTGGTCGGTGAAGGTGAACAGGCCGCCCAATGCGGAGAGTTGGGACGAGACCCGGCGCCGGTTGTTGAGCGCGGGGTCGGCCTTTTCCGCATCAGTCTGCGGGTCGACGCGGCTCTCGATGAGCAGTCCGAGCGCGTGTTTCACGCCGGAGACGTTGCGCAGAATGCGCTCCTGCCCGTCACCCGCGGTCTGTTTGACGGGCTCGCCGGTCACCGGGTCGGTCCAGATGCCGTACGTGCCGGTCGAGTATCCGCCCGCGTTGGCGGCAGGACGGACGTACGCCGTGGAGAGGGTCTCCGCCTCGTCGTGGACCTGGGTGTCGGTGTTGAGGTTGCGCGGCCAGAGGTCGAAGAGGTCCTTGTCGTAGAACTTGGGTGTGGCGCCGTACTCGTGGAGGTCGTAGATCACGTCGGGCCTGCGGTCGCGGATGACCGCGGCCATGGCCCGCGCCTCGGCGGTCTCCAGGGCGATGTGGTCGCGGTTGATGTCGATGCCGTCGGAGTTGCCGCGGGTGTTCGCGGCGCGGCCGTCGGGGTTGGCGGTGGGCACGACGAGCAGGGTGGTGCGGGACAGGAAGGCCTGCGTCTTCTTGTCCTTGGCGTAGGCGAGGTCGCGGATCGTGGTGAGACACGCCTCGCGGCCGGACGGTTCGTCGCCGTGCTGGCTGCAGATGAGCAGCACGGTGTTCGCGGTCCGGTGCTCGCCGATGCGGACGAGCTGGACGGGCCTGCCCTGCTTGGTGGTGCCCGCCTTGGCGACGGAGACGCGGTCACTGCCCTTGTCGACCGCCGCGAGGAAGTCCTGCTCCTCGGGCTGACCGGTCCAGTGGGCTCCGTCGCTCCGCTCGAAGCCGGTCCGCGGCGGGGCGGAGGACGCCTGGGCAGGGGCTGTGAGCAGGGGCGCGGCGAAGGCGGCCGCCGTCGCGGCCAGGGCGAGGGTGCGGATACGGGGTGTCATCGAGCGCGGCGTCATCGAGTGCTGCCTCCCGGGACGGGGCGGAACGGGCGGGGGCCGGACAGGCGCTCGGGTGCCGACGTGCGCGGCGCGGCGGCATGGGTGCCGGCCGTGGCGGACGCGAACGCGTGGGCTCCGCCGACGAACGGGACGCGCGCCGACGTCCTGGCCAGGTCGAGGGTGAGCGTGGGCCTGGTCGACGGCGGGTCGATGAGGTCCTTGTCCGTGCCCGCGACGATCAGCGCGAGACGGTGGCCCGCCGGCACGACGTGGTCGCTCGGGGCCAGGTCGAGGGTGATCGTGTACGGCTTGCCCGGGGTGAGCGGCTTGCCCGTGCGCTCGGAGGCGTAGTTGCCGAGGTCGGCCCAGCCGCGGCTGAACACGGTCCGGTCGACGTCGGCCGTCTTGGCCTCGGTCCGCAGGAAGCAGGAGCTGTCGCCGGCCGTGCTCGCGCCCCAGCAGGTGCGGTCGGTGAGCGTGGTGATGCCCTCGCCGGCGTCGGCGTAGTCGCGGATGGTGGCCGGGCCGAGGTCGACGAGGACGGCCGAGAGGTGGGCGGTCGTGGTCGACGGGGTGGCGGTGACGGTGACCTTCGACGAGCCGGACAGGCGCAGGTCCTTGCCGAGCGGCTCGGTGATGAACCCGGCCTTGTCAGGTGTCGACTTGTCGATCTGCGTGGCCCAGTCGGTCTCGCTCAGCTTCGGGTCGTCGGTGAACGTCTCGGTGCCCGAGCCGTGCTTGAGGCCGAGCTTGCCGACGCCGGCCGCGCTGCCCTTGGCGGGGCTCAGGCGCACAGCGTCGGTGGTGCGGGGCGGCCAGACGCGGTCGGTGGTCCAGTGGTCGGGGGTGCGCTCGATGTCGGCCATCGGCTCGCGGTCCACGCCGTTGTCGTAGCCGAGGAGTTCGTGGTCGAACCAGCGGTGGAGGGTGTCGACCCAGGCGCCGCGGCGGGAGTCGAAGGGGTCGACGTGGCCGGTCTGCGCGAGCCAGATCTTGCGGTCGACGCCCGCCTTCGCGAGGGCGTCCCACCACTGGCCGAAGTGCTTGGCGCGGACGTTGAGGTCCTGCATGCCGTGCACGACGAAGACGCTGGCCTTGACCTTGTGGGCGTCGGGTACGTAGTTCCGCTCGTCCCACAGGCCGGTCCAGTCACCGGTCCTGGGCGCTTCGTCGACAAGTCGCTTCTGCACTGCGGCGCAGCGGGCGCGCGCCTCGGGGCTCTCGACGTAGTCGGACAGCCACTCGGGTCCGCTGTCGTACAGGGGCGCGCCCTGCTGGAAGTAGTAGTCGTACCAGGAGGAGATGCCGCCGATCGGGACGATCGTCTTCAGGCCCTCGACTCCCGTCGCGGCGACGCCGTTGGCGATGGTGGCGTCGTAGCTCTTGCCGATCATGCCGGTTCTGCCGTTGGTCCAGCCGGCCTTGGCGCGTTCGGTGCCCGTGCGGGTGGTGTAGCCCTTACCACGGCCGTTCAGCCAGTCGACTACGGCCTTGCCGGACTGGATGTCGGAGCGGCCGCCGACGTCGACACAGCCGTCGGAGCGGTTGGTTCCGGCGAGGTCGACGGCGACGAAGGCGTAGCCGCGCGGCACGAAGTAGTTGTCGTAGTACAGCGGGAACTGGACGACGTTCCCGTTCTCGTCGTACGTCTTCAGCTGGCTCTCGTTGCCGCGGCCGCAGCAGGAGTAGTACGGGCTCGCATCCATGATCACGGGGACTTTGCGGCCCTGCTGGGCGGGTTCCCGCGGCCGGATGATGTCGACGGCGACCCGGTCGGTCTTTCCGTCGCCGTCGCCGTCGAGCCGGGTGTCGACCCAGACGGATTCGCGGATGGCCTTGTCGTACGAGTAGACGGGCTTCGACTCGCGGGGCGCGGCGCTCTGGGCGGCCCCGGGTGAGACGAGGACGGCAAGGAGTGCGGCGGTGGCCGCTGTCGCGAGCGTCCTCCACAGGGGGCGCGTGCGTCTCTCAGGTATCGGCATGGGGCGGAAGCTACCCCGGGTGAACTCCCTTGCAAAAGAGGGCAGTCCGTGGCGATGAAAGGTCCATGGGACGGATTGGCACATGTCGGCCGAATGGCGATCGTGTGACACGTGGGGCCATGGACATGACCGGGGCACGAGGGGCTGAATAGGGTCGGCAACAACGTTCACGGCCCTACGACTTGGAGCTTTCGTGTACCGCAGACTCATCGCCCCGGGCGCACTGGCGGCCGCTCTCATGCTGGCGATCCCGGCATCGGCGGCGGACTTCTCCCCTGGGGCTCCGGGAATCGGCGACCCCTACTACCCGGACTACGGGAACGGCGGCTACGACGTCTCCCACTACGACCTGCGCCTGAAGTACCAGCCGAAGACGGACCTCCTGGAGGGCACGGCGACGATCCTCGCGACGTCCACGCAGGACCTCTCGCGCTTCGACCTCGACTTCGGCCTCAAGGTCAGCGAGGTCCTCGTCAACGGCAAGAAGGCCAAGTTCGCCACGTCCGGCGTGGAGGAGCTCGAGGTCACTCCGCCGGCGGGCCTGCCCAAGGGATCGTCGTTCAGCGTCGTCGTCCGCTACGCCGGCAAGCCGTCCGAGGTGAAGCTGTACGGCTTCACGTCCTGGCAGCGCACTCCGGACGGCGGCATCGGTGCCAACGAGCCGGAGTCGGCGGCCTGGTGGTTCCCGTCGAACGACCACCCGCGCGACAAGGCGACGTACGACGTGTCGGTGGCCGTGCCGGACGGGACGCAGGCGATCTCCAACGGCGTGCTCCAGTCGCAGGCGTCGAAGCTCGGCTGGACGCGCTTCAACTGGCGTTCCAACAAGCCGCAGGCGACGTATCTGACCACGCTCGCGATCGGCAAGTTCGACATCACGACGGACAAGACGGCGGACGGACTGCCGGTCGTGAACGCGTACAGCAAGGACCTGGGCGACAACTACGGCGCGGCGCGCGCGAGCGTCGAGCGGACCACCGAGGTCGCCGAGTGGCTGGAGACGAAGTTCGGGAAGTACCCGTTCAACGCCCTCGGCGGGTACGTCCCGAACGTGCCGTCCAGCTTCGCCCTGGAGACGCAGACACGGCCGTTCTACAGCCCCAAGCAGTTCGCGAACGGGTCGAACGTGTCGGTGATCGTGCACGAGCTGGCGCACCAGTGGTACGGCGACAGCGTCTCCGTCGACGGCTGGAAGGACATCTGGATCAACGAGGGCTTCGCCCGCTACAGCCAGTGGCTGTGGTCGGAGAAGGAGGGCGAGGGGACGGCTCAGGAGCTGGCGGACTACACGTACGCGCAGCACCCGGCGGACGACGCGTTCTGGCAGGTCAAGCCCGGTGACCCGGGCGCGGAGAACCAGTTCGACATCGCCGTGTACGACCGGGGGGCGTTGGCCATCCAGGCGCTGCGCAACGAGGTCGGCGAGAAGAAGTTCGCCGCGATCCTCAAGGGATGGCCGCAGGAGCACGCGTACGGGAACGCGAAGGTCGCCGACTTCGTGAAGTTCGCCGAGAAGATCTCGGGCAAGCCGCTGGCGGGGCTCTTCGACACGTGGCTCTACCAGCCGTCGAAGCCGGGCACGGCCGCGGCGCAGCGGGACCGGGTCGCGCGGGCCGAGGTGGCGCCGGCGCAGCCGAAGTCGTGGAAGCAGATCGCGGCGACGAACTCGGTGCACGACCACTGACGCGGCGGACGCCTTTCAGCGGGCGCGGGCCGCTTCGGCGGCTCGCGCCCGTCTGGCCATCGGCAGATAGCGCAGGCGCTGCGGCAGGATCGGCACCACGCGTCGTACGACCGCGCCGAACCGTCGCAGCCTGCGCTCCTGGACCGGGGTCCACGGCAGGCCGATGGCCTCGCGCGCGTCGGACGGCATCAGTCCGATCGTGAGGAAGCGGCGGAAGCGGGCCAGCGGGGGCAGCAGGACCGGCCACAGCGCGCGCAGTGCGAGCCTGACCGGCAGCGGCCCGCGGTCCGGCGCCGGGACCGGTGCGTCGACCGCGACGAGTTCGCGGACGACCGCCGTCAGCTCGATCTCGTCGGCCAGGACCTTGCGGTAGTAGGGCCAGAACTCCTCGACGGTCTGCGGCATGTCGCGGTCGTGCAGGCCGAGGATCCGGCCGACCTGGAGCCACTCCGCGTAGAGCCGTCGCTCCTGCGCCTCGGTGAAGGGGCGGCGGCCGAGGTAGCGCTGGGCCTGCCGGTAGACGGGGAAGCCGGTGGCGTGGACCCACGCGTAGTTCTCGGGAGTCAGCGCGTGGTAGCTGCGGCCACGGGTGTCGGTGCCGCGGATGGTCCGGTGGAGCTGCCGCAGGCGGCGGCCCTCCTGTGCGGCGGCGTCACCGCCGTAGACCCACAGCATCACCGAGCGCAGTGAGCGCTCGCCGCGGCCCCAGGGGTCCGTGCGGAACACGGAGTGCTCGTCGACGCCCGCGCCGACGGCCGGGTGGGCGACCTGGAGCGTGAGCGCCGCCGGCAGGGCGAGCAGGGAGCGCACCTCACCGGCGATGTCCCACAGGATCCCGCCGGGCGGGGGCGGCTCCGGATCGGGCTCGTGCTGCTTCATACGGCTCCCCAGCGGTTCCCGGGCGATATGTGATCCAGTATGCGACCCCCGGGTCGGGCGGTGCTCAGGGGTGTGCCAGGCCACCGCCCTGCGACTCGCTACCCAACCGGGACGCCAGGTCGGACGCGAGCTCGGAGACACAGGTGCGCAGGTCCGCCTCGGCCGCGGCGATCGGGCTGTGCGGCACACCGGTGGGGTCGGCGCGGGGCCGGACGGGGGCGCACTGACAGGGCGGAGGCGCTTGCTCACCCTTGAGGGCCGGCGCCGCCCGGGGCCCGGCCCACCGTCGTGCCCGGCCGAGGACCCCCGCCGTGAACAGGGCGACGAATGCGCCGAGTTGACCCACCTTGAGGTGGATTTCCAGAGGCAGGGGTACGAGAGCCATGCCCTGGACCTACCCGACCACCCGCCACTCGCAACGTGCGGCTCAGTCCCCGTGGTCGTACACCGTCACCGCGATGCCGCGGGCCACGAGCCGCTCGGCTATCAGCGGTTCGACCCGCGACCACTTCCCGCCCGCCAGCCCGCACCCGATGCGCGGCATGTGGACCGAGGCGCCGAGCTCGGCGGCCTTGGCCGCGATGCCGGTGAGGCCGGCGTCGATCGCCTCGTAGCGGACGGGGACGCCCTTGCTGCCCGTTCTGGTGCCGCGCTGTCCGATCAGGTTCGCGATCCACAGATGGCGTTCGACCTGGACGTACTGGACGGCGCCGAGACCGAAGTCGTTCTTCGCGCGCTCTCGGTGCCAGCGACGGTACGCGGCCTCGGGCTCCGGCCAGCGTCGGGACAGGGCGAGGACGAAGCCCTTGCCCCAGCCGCCCATGTCGTTGCAGACATGCGTGACGACGCGCGTCCCCTTGCCCAACGGCACGGTGGCGTCACCCCGGACATACGTGATCTCCGACATGACGCCACCGTAGGTGCTGCCACTGACAGTGGGGGGCCGGCGTTATGCGCCGTCGGTCAGCTTGGTCAGTTCCTCGGTTTCCACGCGCGCGATGCGGCGGCGGGCGGCGAACCAGCCGGCGACGAGCAGCACCACGATGACCGGGATCAGCATCAAGGTCTTGCGGCCCGTGTCCGGGTCGTTCCACATGAGGCCGAGCACGAGCAGCAGGAAGACGATCGTGACGATCTCGGTGACCGGGGACCAGGGCAGGCGGAACGACGGCCGCTTGACCAGGCCCTGCTTGGCCCGCCGGACGAACGCCAGGTGGGCGACCATGATCATGATCCAGGTGCCGATGATGCCGATCGAGGAGACCTCGATGACGATCTCGAAGGCGTCGTGCGGCAGGAGGTAATTGAGGCCGACGCCCAGGACGCCGACACCGGCGGTGAGCAGGATGCCGCCGTACGGCACCTGGCTGCGGTTCATGCGGGCGGTGAACTTGGGCGCGGAGCCCGACATCGCCATGGAGCGCAGGATGCGGCCCGTGGAGTAGAGGCCCGAGTTGAGGCTGGACATGGCCGCGGTGAGCACGACCAGGTTCATGATGTCGCCGATGCCGCCGACTCCGAGCTTGCTGAACAGGGTGACGAACGGGCTCTCGTTCGACGAGTACACCGAGGACGGGAGCAGCAGCGCGAGCAGCAGCACCGAGCCGCAGTAGAAGAGGCCGACGCGCCACATGATCGAGTTCACCGCGCGCGGGACGACCTTCTGCGGGTCGGCGGTCTCGCCCGCCGCGACACCCACCAGCTCCAGGGCGGCGTACGCGAAGACGACACCCTGCATGACGAGGATGACCGACATCGTTCCGCTCGGCATGAATCCGCCGTGGTCCGTGATCATGCTCAGGCCCGGGGTCTGGCCGTCGATCGGGTGCTGGGTGGCGATCAGGAAGACGCCCACGAACAGGAAGGCGACGAGCGTGGCCACCTTGATGATCGCGAACCAGAACTCCATCTCGCCGAAGTACTTCACCGAGATCAGGTTCACGCCGAGCACGACCGCGAGGGCGATCAGGGCGAGCACCCACTGCGGAATCGTCGTGAAGGCGCTCCAGTACTGGGTGTACAGGGCGATCGCGGTGATATCCGCGATGCCCGTCATCGACCAGTTCAGGAAGTACATCCAGCCGGCGACGTAGGCGCCCTTCTCACCGAGGAACTCGCGCGCGTACGACACGAAGGAACCCGAGGACGGCCGGTACACGACCATCTCGCCGAGGGCGCGTACGACCAGGTACGCGAAGACTCCGCAGACGAGGTACGCGACGGCGAGCGCGGGGCCCGCCGAGTGGAGGCGGCCGCCCGCTCCGAGGAACAGTCCGGTACCGATCGCGCCACCGATCGCGATCATGTTGACGTGGCGGGCCTTGAGGTCCTTGCTGTAGCCGGCGTCACCCGCGTCGGCGGGCGCCTGCGACGCATCTGTGCGGGATGCGTCCAGAGCCGTGTTGGCGGCTTCCTTGCTCACGTGGGGGGATCCCTCTGTGATGCCCGGATCGCTCCGGGGTCCGGATGTGCTGCAGCCCGCGACATCCCTGACATGGCGCGGACCGACTGTGCACCTTCCCCCACGAAGCAGGGAGCACGCGGTGGCGGAGATCACATAGCGGGACTTCTCACATGATGATCAACCCCTGTACAGCGGGTTCGGCGAGGCGTATAAGCACTCGCTCACGCCCCAACCGCCCCTTCACGCCCGCCTTTTCCGCCGCACCGCGCTTTCACAACATTGGTGTGTCAGCAATACTGTTGAACCTGCCCGGTGCGGAACCGGAGCAGGGCGGACGCGGGACCCGAGAAGCGAGGCGCAGCATGACGACGGACACCGCGGAGCCGACGCTCACGGTCGACGAACTGGCCGCGCGCGCGGGCGTCACTGTCCGTACGATCCGCTTCTACAGCACGAAGGGCCTGCTACCGCCGCCGGTGATCGGGCCGCGCCGGGTCGGCCACTACGGCCGGGACCACCTCTCGCGGCTCGCGCTCATCGAGGAGCTCCAGCACCAGGGCATGACGCTCTCCGCGATCGAGCGGTATCTGGAGCAGCTGCCCGCGGACCTGAGCGCGCACGATCTGGCGATCCACCGCGCGCTGGTCGCGAGCTGGGCCCCGGACGCGGAGGAGGACGTCACACGGGCCGAGCTGGAGCGCCGGGCCGGGCGCGCCCTGTCCGGGGAGGATGTGGACCGGCTGGCCGCGATGGGGGTCGTCGCGTACCTGGAGGACAGCGACACCTTCCGCGTGGACCCCGGTCTGCTGCGGCTCGGGGTGGAGCTCCTCGGAGTGCCGATCGCGCACGAGACGATCCTGGCGGCGCGCACCGTCCTCATGGAGCACACACGGGACGCCGCCCAGGAGCTGACGCGACTGTTCCGCGACGAGGTGTGGGGGCCCTACCGGGAGCGGGAGTCGAACCCCGAGGACCCCGCGCACGTGGCGGCCATGAAGTCCCTGTCGGCCCATATGCAGCCGATGGTGGTGCAGGCGCTGGTCACGGCGTTCCAGCGGTCACTCAAGGAGCAGCTTCGCGAGGCGTTCCGCGCCGAGGGCTGACCCCCGGCGCGGAACCCCGTGCCCGTCAGGCGTCGGTGAAGGTCTCGCCCTTCTCGGCCTTCTCGACGAGCAGCGCGGTCGGCTCGAAGCGCTCGCCGTAGCGCTCGGCGAGCTCGCGCGCGCGGGCCACGAAGCCGGGCAGGCCGGCACCTGCCCCGGCGTAGCCGTCGTAGCCGTTGATGTACTGGAGCACGCCGCCGGTCCAGCCCGGGAAGCCGATGCCGAAGATGGAGCCGATGTTGGCGTCGGCGACCGAGGTCAGGACGCCCTCCTCCAGGAGGCGCACGGTGTCGAGCGCCTCGGAGAAGAGCATGCGCTCCTGCATGTCCTCGAACGGGATCTCGTATCCCGGCTTGGTGAAGTGCTCGCGCAGGCCCGGCCACAGACCGGCGCGCTTGCCGTCCACGTACTCGTAGAAGCCGGCGCCGCCGCTGCGTCCGGGACGGTCGAACTCCTCGACCATGCGGTCGATGACGACGTCCGACGGGTGGCCCGCCCAGGTGCCGCCCGCTTCCTCGACCGCCCGCTTGGTCTCGTTACGGATCTTGCGGGGCAGGGTCAGCGTCAGCTCGTCCATCAGGGACAGGACCTTGGCCGGGTAGCCGGCCTGGGCGGCGGCCTGCTCGACGGACGCGGGCTCGATGCCCTCGGCGACCATCGCGACGCCCTCGTTGATGAAGTGCCCGATGACACGCGAGGTGAAGAACCCGCGCGAGTCGTTCACGACGATCGGCGTCTTGCTGATCTGGCGGACCAGGTCGAAGGCGCGGGCGAGCGCCTCGTCACCGCTGCGCTCGCCCTTGATGATCTCGACGAGCGGCATCTTGTCGACGGGCGAGAAGAAGTGCAGCCCGATGAAGTCCTCGGGCCGCTCGACGCCCTCGGCGAGGAGGGTGATCGGCAGGGTCGAGGTGTTGGAGCACAGCAGCGCGTCGGGCTCGATGACGTGCTGGATCTCCTTGAACACCTTGTGCTTGAGCGCCGGGTCCTCGAAGACGGCCTCGATCACGGCGTCGCAGCCCGCGAGGTCCTGCGGGTCGGCGGTGGGCGTGATCCGGGCGAGGAGCGCGTCCGCCTTCTCCTGCGTGGTGCGGCCGCGGGAGACGGCCTTGGCGCAGAGCTTCTCGGAGTAGCCCTTGCCCAGTGCGGCGGCGTCGGCGGTCACGTCCTTGAGGACGACCTCGATGCCCGCGCGGGCACACGAGTAGGCGATGCCCGCGCCCATCATGCCGGCGCCGAGGACCGCGACCTTGCGGACGGTGCGCTTCTCGATGCCCTTGGGCCGGTTCGCGCCCGAGTTCACCGCCTGGAGGTCGAAGAAGAACGCCTGGATCATGTTCTTCGCGATCTGGCCGGTCACCAGCTCGGTGAAGTAGCGCGCCTCGATGATCAGCGCCGTCTCGAAGTCGACCTGGGAGCCCTCGACGGCCGCGGCGAGGATGTTGCGCGGGGCCGGGTAGGGGGCGCCGTTCGTCTGCTTCTTGAGGTTGGCCGGGAAGGCGGGCAGGTTCGCCGCGAACTTCGGGTTGGCCGGGGTGCCGCCCGGGATGCGGTAGCCGGGCTTGTCCCAGGGCTGCTGCGATTCGGGGTTGGCGTCGATGAAGGCGCGGGCCTGGGCGAGCATCTCCTCGGGCGTGGCCGCCACTTCGTGGACGAGGCCGTTCTCCAGGGCGCGCTTCGGGGTGTACTGGGTGCCCTGGAGGAGCACCTTCAACAGGGCGTCGGTGATGCCCATGAGGCGTACGGTGCGCGTGACGCCGCCGCCCGCGGGGAGCAGGCCCAGCGTGACCTCCGGGAGGCCGATCTTGGAGCCGGGCGCGTCGAGGGCGATGCGGTGGTGGGAGGCGAGCGCGATCTCGTAGCCACCGCCCAGGGCCGCGCCGTTGATCGCCGCGACGACGGGCTTGCCGAGCGTCTCGATGCGGCGCAGGGAGTTCTTGATGCCGGTGCCGGTCTCGAACGCCTGCTGGGCGTTGTCGGGGCCGACCTTCATCATGTCCTTCAGGTCACCGCCCGCGAAGAACGTCTTCTTCGCGGAGGTGTAGATGATGCCGCGGATCGAGTCCTTCTCGGCCTCGGCGCGGTCGGCGATCGCGGCGATGGAGTCCTTGAACGCCTGGTTCATCGTGTTCGCGGACTGGTTGGGGTCGTCGAGGACGAGGGTGACGATTCCGGTCTCGTCCTGTTCCCAGCGGATGGTGGTGCTCTCGGTCATTTCTGCTGCTCCGTAGATGCCAGTGCGGGAAAGGACGGGGGTCAGAGTCGCTCGACGATCGTGGCGATGCCCATGCCGCCGCCGACGCACAGCGTGGCGAGGCCGTAGCGCTTGTCCTGGCGCTCCAGTTCGTCGATGAGGGTGCCGAGGATCATCGCGCCGGTGGCGCCGAGCGGGTGGCCGAGCGCGATGGCGCCGCCGTTGACGTTGACCTTGTCGAGGGAGAGGCCCATGTCCTTGACGAAGCGCAGGACGACGGCGGCGAACGCCTCGTTGATCTCGACGAGGTCGATGTCGTCGATGGTCAGGCCCGCCTTGGCGAGAGCCTTGCGGGTCGCCGGCGCGGGTCCGGTGAGCATGATGGTGGGCTCGGAACCGGAGACGGCCGCGGAGACGATCCGCGCGCGCGGGGTCAGGCCGTGGCGCTCGCCGACCTCCTTGGTGCCGATGGCGACGAGGGACGCGCCGTCGACGATGCCGGAGGAGTTGCCCGCGTGGTGGACGTGGTCGATCTTCTCGACCCAGTGGTACTTCTGCAGCGCGACGGCGTCGAAGCCGCCGAGGTCGCCGATGTCCGCGAACGACGGCTTCAGCTTGGCGAGCGAGTCGGCGGTCGTGCCGGGGCGCAGGAACTCGTCGTGGTCGAGGACGGTCAGGCCGCTGCGGTCCGTGACGGGCACGACGGAGCGGGAGAAGCGGCCGTCCTTCACGGCGGCGGCCGCGCGCTCCTGCGAGAGGGCCGCGTACTCGTCGACGTCACGCCGCGAGAAGCCCTCGATGGTGGCGATCAGGTCCGCGCCGATGCCCTGCGGCACGAAGCCCGTCTCGTAGTTGGTCATCGGGTCGGCGAACCAGGCGCCGCCGTCCGAGGCCATCGGGACGCGCGACATCGACTCGACGCCACCCGCGAGGACGAGGTCCTCCCAGCCCGAACGGACCTTCATGGCCGCCAGGTTGACCGCTTCGAGGCCCGACGCACAGAAGCGGTTCTCCTGCACACCCGCCACCGTGTCCGGGAGCCCGGCCGCGATGGCCGCGATCCGCGCGATGTCGGAGCCCTGGTCGCCGACCGGGCCGACGACGCCGAGCACGATGTCGTCGATGGCGGCGGGGTCGAGGCCCGGGAAGCGCCGCTGGACCTCGTGGATCAGTCCGACGACGAGGTCGATCGGCTTGGTGCCGTGCAGGGCGCCGTTCGCCTTGCCGCGTCCGCGCGGGGTGCGGATCGCGTCGTATACGTACGCTTCGGTGCTCACTCGCTTGCCTTTCAATGAGGGTGGGCCGAGCAATGAGGGTGGGCCGGGCCGGTGGGCCGGTAGGTCCGTGGGGAGTCAGCCGAGCAGCGAGCGCCCGATGATCTCCTTCATGATCTCCGTCGTGCCGCCGTAGATCGTCTGGATGCGTCCGTCGGTGAAGGCCTTCGCGACGCGGTACTCCGTCATGTAGCCGTAGCCGCCGTGGAGTTGGAGGCAGCGGTCGGCCACGCGCTTCTGGAGCTCGGTGGCCCACCACTTGGCCATCGAGGCGTGCACCGCGTCGAGTTCGCCGTTCGAGTGGTCGACGATGCAGCGGTCCAGGAAGGTCCGGGTGACGGCGCACTCGGTGGCCATCTCGGCTATCTCGAACCGGATGTGCTGGAGCTTGGCGAGCGGTCGGCCGAAGGCCTCGCGCTCCTTGACGTAGGTCGTGGTGATCTCCAGGAGGTGCTCCGCGGCGGCGATCCCGGCGACGGCGATGCCCATGCGCTCCTGCGCGAGGTTCGTCATCAGGTGGACGAAGGCGCCGTTGAGCTCGCCGAGGAGATTCTCCTTCGGGACGCGGACGTCGTTGAAGAAGAGCTCGGCCGTGTCCTGGGACTTCTGGCCGATCTTGTCGAGGTTACGGCCGCGTTCGAAGCCGTCCGTGCCGCGCTCGACGACCAGGAGGGACAGGCCGTGGGCGCCGCCGTCGGGCGTCGTCTTCGCGACGACGATCACGAGGTCGGCGAGGATCCCGTTCGAGATGAACGTCTTGGAGCCGTTCAGCACCCAGTGGTCGCCACGGTCCTCGGCCGTGGTGCGGATGCCCTGGAGGTCGGATCCGGCGCCCGGCTCGGTCATCGCGATGGCGGTGATCAGGGAGCCGTCGCAGAAACCGGGCAGCCAGCGGCGCTTCTGCTCGTCCGTGGCGAGCGAGGTCAGATACGGCCCGATGATGTCGTTGTGGAGTCCGATCGCGAGACCGGCTGCTCCCGCGCGGGTGAACTCCTCGGCGATGACGGCGCTGTAGCGGAAGTCGGCGTTGCCGCCGCCCCCGAACTCCTCGGGCACGGCGAGCCCGAGGAGGCCCTGGCGTCCGGCCGCGAGCCAGGCCTCGCGCGAGACGATGCCGTCCTTCTCCCACTGCTCGTAGTGGGGGGTGACCTCCTTGGCGAGGAAGGTGCGGACGGTCTCGCGGAACGCGTCGTGCTCAGCGGTGAAGATCTGCCGTTCCATTGCCATCGTGGTGCCCTCCCTACAGCCAGCTCTTGACGGTCTCGACCAGCCGGGCGGGCTCGGGGCCGACCGGGATGACGTTCAGCATGGTGACGCCCGCGGCGCGGAAGGCCTCGACACGCTCGCGCACGTAGCTCTCGGGCCCGCACAGGCTCATGAGCTCGCAGAACTCGTCCGGGACGGCGGCCTCGGCCTCCTTCTTCTTCCCCGAGAGGTAGAGCTCCTGGATGAGCTTGGCCTCCTTCTCGTAGCCGTAGGCCACGGCGAGGTCGTTGTAGAAGTTCTTGCCGACCGCTCCCATGCCGCCCACGTAGAGGGCGATGTTGGGGCGGGCGAGGTCGCGGGCGGCTGCCGCGTCCTCACCGATGGCGAGCAGGCCGCCGGCGACGATCTGGAGCGGTCCGAGCTCGGGGGCGCGCTTCGCGGCGCCCTCGGCGAGCGGGGTGCCCCAGACCTGCTGGGCCTTCTCCGGGATGAAGAGGGTGGGCAGCCAGCCGTCGGCGATCTCGGCGGTCATCCGCACGTTCGCCGGGCCCAACGAGGCGACGTACAGCGGGACTTCGGGGCGTACGGGCTTGGCGAGGATCTTCAGGGGCTTGCCGAGCCTGCCGCCCTTCTCCGCGGGCAGGGGCATGTCCGTGATGCCGTGGTGGTCGATGACCTCGCGGCGCAGGATGCGGCGGGTCAGCTCGATGGTCTCGCGGGTGCGGCCGAGCGGCTTGTCGTACGCCTTTCCGTGCCAGCCCTCGACGACCTGCGGGCCCGACGCGCCCAGGCCGATGATGGCGCGGCCGCCGGAGACCGCGTCGAGTCCGGCGGCGGTCTGGGCGATGAGGGCGGGCGTGCGCGAATAGACGTTGAGGATCGCGGCGCCGATCTTCATGCGCTCGGTGCGGGCAGCGAGATAGCCCATGATCGTGGGCGAGTCGAAGCCGTAGGCCTCCGCGACCCAGACGGCGTCGAGTCCCGCCGACTCGAGCGCGGCGGCGTCGTCGGCCGCCTGCCGGGGGTCGGCTGCGTAGGCGAGGGGTGCGGACAGCTCCATCAGTTCTCTTCCTTCGTCAGACTCGGTACGTCCCAGTCGCGGGCCACTGCGGCGGTGTCGGCGCCCGGCTGCGCGGGGCCGCTGCGGACGGCGGTGGGAGTCGCGGAGAAGCGGGGTGCGGGGGCGGGCTGAGTGATGCCGCCGTGGTCGGTGAAGGTGCCGCGCGCGGCCAGGTGGGGGTGGCCGGGCGCCTCGCGCAGGGAGAGGACCGGCGCCACGCACGCGTCGGACCCCTCGAAGACGGCGGTCCACTCCTCGCGGGTACGGGTCTTGAAGCGGGCGGCGACTGCGTCGCGCAGCTCGCCCCAGCGGGCGAGGTCCTTGCGGGCGGGGGCCGTGTCCCCGATGCCGAGGAGCGCGCTGAACTCGTCGTAGAACTGCTGCTCAAGGGCGCCGACCGCCATGTACTGGCCGTCGGAGGTCTCGTACGTCCCGTAGAACGGGCAGCCGCCGTCGAGGAGGTTGCTGCCGCGCCGGTCCTGCCAGCCGCCGGCCGCGAGCATGCCGTGGATCATCGCGGCGAGGTGCGAGGCGCCGTCGACGATCGCGGCGTCCACGACCTGGCCCGTGCCGGTGTCGCGCGCGTGGTGGAGGGCGGCGAGGATGCCGACGACGAGGTAGAGCGAGCCGCCTGCGTAGTCCCCGACGAGGTTCGCGGGGACGGTCGGCGGCTCGTCGGGCTTGCCGATCATGCCGAGGGTGCCGGTGAGGGCGATGTACGCGATGTCGTGCCCGGCGCGCTGCGCGAGGGGGCCTTCCTGGCCCCAACCGGTCATGCGTCCGTAGATGAGGCGGGGGTTGCGGGCGTGGCAGGCGTCGGGGCCGACGCCTAGGCGCTCGGCGACCCCGGGCCGGTAGCCCTCGATGAGGACGTCCGCCTTGTCGACGAGGTCGAGGACGCGCGCGGGGCCGTCCTGCGCCTTGAGGTCGATGATCACGGAGCGTTTGTTTCGGTTCGTGATGTCGTACTCGGGGTTGATCGCGAGCCCGGCGCCGCCGGGGCGGTCCACGCGCACGACATCGGCGCCCAGGTCGGCGAGGAGCATCGCGGCGAACGGGCCCGGGCCGATGCCCGCCAGTTCGACCACGCGCACCCCGGCGAGCGGGCCGCTGTCCGTCATCCCTGCCACTGCCATCGAGCCCCCAGCACTGTGACACAACTGATGTAACACCAGCGATGCTAAGAACGTGTTCCACTCAGCACAACCCCTGGCGAGCAAGCGCTTAGTAATTTACGACGCGGTGCTCCGGTGTTGCCAGGAGGCGCGTATGGATTCGGGGTAACTCGCCTGAGACGGCATGCCGTCCCGTCCGGCCGGGGCGGCGCTCATCGCGCGTCCAGCTCGGCGACGAGTTTCTTCGTGGCCACCGTCCGGAAGCTCTCCTCCACCCAGTCACAGAGCAGCTCCGCGCTCGGGGCTCCCTTCACATCCAGCGGGATCCGCACCCAGCCCGCCTGGCCGAGGCCGTATCCGGCGGGCTCGGCTCCAGGAGTCGTCAGGGCGTGCGCGTGGGCCTCCTCGTCCCTGAGCTTGACCGTGAGCCCCATCGGACAGCTGCCGTCGTCGACGCCGAGGAACACGAACACCTTCTTGTTCACCTTCGCGACCGTCTCGCCCCACGGGAAGTCCTCCGTGGCCCCCGGCATTCCGAGGGCGAACTCCCGTACGCGCGCCCAGGTCTTGAGCGCCCGCTGCGACGGCTTCTTGGGCTCGGCTACGACGACCTCCCGCTCCAGGCGGGGCCCCTGAACCTCCGCTCACCCCTCACGCTAGCCTCGGCCACCGACAACGGCACGGGGCACAGGGCTGAGAGGTGTCATGACCAGGCAGGACAGCGGGCGCGGCAAGGATCGAGACATACGGGACAGGCCCGGCGGAGCCGACAGGGCGGGCCGCGAGTACGACATCGTGCTCTTCGGTGCGACCGGGTTCGCCGGCGCGCTCACCGCCGAGTATCTGGCGGCACACGCGCCCGAGGGACTGCGGTGGGCCGTCGCGGGGCGCGACATGGGGAAGCTGGAGCGGCTGCGCGAGCGCCTCACCACGATCGATCCCGCGTGCGCCGTGCTGCCGCTGGTCCGCGCCGACGTCGCCGACCCGGCATCCCTGCGCGCTCTCGCGGCACGCACGCGCGTGGTGGCCACGACCGTCGGCCCGTACGTGACCTACGGCCAGGATCTGGTGGCCGCGTGCGCCGAGGAGGGCACCGACTACACGGACCTGTGCGGCGAGCCGGAGTTCGTCGACGTCACGTACGTGCGGCACGACGCCCGCGCGCGGGAGACCGGGGCGCGCCTCGTCCACGCGTGCGGCTTCGACTCGATCCCGCACGACCTGGGCGTGCACTTCACGGTGGGGCAGCTCCCCGAGGACGTGCCGCTGCGCATCGACGGGTTCGTACGGTCGAACGCGACGTTCTCGGGCGGCACGTTCGCGTCCGCGCTGACCCAGTTCTCGCGGGGCCGGCAGATGCTGGCCGCGCAGCAGGACCGGCGGCGGCACCAGCCACGCCTGGTCGGCCGCAGGGCGTACGCGCCGACGGGCGCGCCCCGCTACGCCAAGGAGGTCGACGCGTGGGCGCTGCCGCTCCCGACGATCGACCCACAGGTCGTGCAGCGGTCCGCGCGGGCGCTGGAGCGCTACGGCCCCGACTTCCGCTACCGGCACTACGCCGCCGTGCGGCACCTGCCCGTCGCGTTCGGCGGGGTCGCGGCGACGGGCGCGCTGTTCGCCGCCGCCCAACTGCCGCCCGCGCGCCGGTGGTTGTCCGGACGCCTCAAGCCGGGTGACGGGCCGGACGAGGCGCGGCGCGCGGCGAGCTGGTTCTCGGTGCGCTTCGTCGGCGAGGGCGGCGGCCGCCGGGTGTTCACGGAGGTCTCGGGCGGGGACCCCGGCTACGACGAGACGGCGAAGATGCTCGGCGAGTCCGCGATGTGCCTGGCACTCGACGACCTGCCCGAGACCTCGGGCCAGGTCACGACGGCCGTCGCGATGGGTGATGCCCTGACGACGCGCCTGCGGGAAGCGGGGATCACGTTCCGGGTGGCCGCGACGCGATAACGGGGGACTACGCGCGCGGGGACACGCCTTGGGCAACGCGGGAAGTGGCTACGCGCGCGGGATCACGGCAGGTGACCGCTCGCGGAGTCACGCCTTGGCTCCGCCGAGGGCGCGGCAGGTGGCTACGCGCGCGGGATCACGGCAGGTGACTACGCGCGCGGGGACACGCCTTGGGCTCCGCCGAGGGCGCGGGAAGTGGCCTACGCGCGCGCGGCGTCGTCCTGGGCCTCCGCGAGGGCCCGCCTGCACAGCGCGTCGGCTCTGCGGGTCGTCTCGGGCTGGCGGTACTTCGGCGTGAGGTGCAAGGTGTGGGCGCACGCGGTGTCGAGGCTCGTGCGGTGGCCGACGGAGACGTAGACGGGTTTGACGCCGTCCCGGGTGCGCAGTGCCCGGCCGACCTCCTCGTCGCCGTCCAGCAGGGACGCCGTGCTGCCGCGCGGCGCGTCCGGTTCCTCGTGCGTGAAGGTGAACGGGTTCTTCGCGACACCGATCGTGGGCAGCCCCGTCAGGACCCCGAGGTGGCTGGCGAGGCCGAAGCGGCGCGGGTGCGCCAGGCCGTACCCGTCGCAGACGACAAGCCCGGGGCGGGAGTTGAGGGCCTCCAGCGCGGCGACGACGGTCGGGATCTCACGGAAGGCCAGCAGGCCCGGCACGTACGGGAAAGAGATCCGCCCGACGGCGGTGGACTCCTCGACAACTTCGAGGGTCGCCGCGTCGAGCACTACGGCCGCCGCCGCGACGAGGTCACGCTCGTCGTCGTAGGCCACGTCGACACCGGTGACGAGTCCGGTCCCGGGCGGGGGCCCCGGCTCGTCGAGGACAACGCGGGCGCGCAGAGCGTCCTGGACCGCGCGGGCGGAGCGCTCGTCGGCGGGCCAGTCGGCGAGGATCTGTTGGTGACTCATGATGGCGCCCACCATAGAGCGGGGCCGGCGGGCCACGGGTAGCCTGGCGATCATGTTTGTACTTGAGCTGACCTACACGGCCCCGGTCGAGCGCGTCGACGCGCTGCACGCAGCGCACATCGCCTGGCTCGACGAGCAGTACGAAGCCGGTGTCTTCATCGCTTCCGGCCGCAAGAACCCGCGCGACGGCGGGATCATCCTCGCCGTCGGGGACGACCGCGCGCAGATCGAGAAGATCACGGCGGCCGACCCCTTCGTCACCGGCGACGTGTGCGAGTACCGCGTCACGGAGTTCATCGCGAGGAAGACGGCACCCGAACTGGAGCGCTTCCGCCAGCAGTTGGACGGCTAGCCGGCTCCGGCCCGGGTCACCGTTCGAGCCGGGCGATGCGCCCCTTCTCGCCCGAGGCCCAGCAGGCGCCGTCGTGGGTGCAGTCCGCCGTGTCGTACGAGCCCGTGTCGACGGTGCGCCAGGTGCGGCCCGCGTCGAGGGTGAGGTCGGTCCCCGTCGGGCCGACCGCGAGGGCGCTCGTGCGGCTGTGCGGGAGCCAGGTGACGCCCGAGCGGTAGGCGGGGACGGGCGTGGCCGACGTCGTCCAGGTGCGGCCGCCGTCGCGCGTCGTGGCCGAGGCCCTCGGGGACGCCTGGTCCGCGCGGTAGTCGCCGCCGACCGCGATGCCGTGCGTACGGTCGCGGAACGCGAGGCCGAAGACGCCGCGCGCCGGGTCGCCCGCCGGGATCGGGGCGTCGGTCGCCCGCCAGGTCAGACCACGATCCGACGAGTGCAGCACGCGTGCGCGTGCGGCCCCGCCCGTGGCCAGCCACACGTCCCGCGGACCGGAGCTGACCAGGCACTGCCCGCTCGCCGCGAAACCGGCCTCGCCCTCCTGCGCCGCGGGCATGCCGGCGCTGGGCAGGACGTCCCAGGAGCGTCCTCCGTCGCGCGTGGACAGGATGCGGTACTTGCCGTCCACGGGGTCACTCATCGCGAGTCCGTGGCGCGCGTCGAAGAACGTCAGGCAGTCGTAGAACGCCTTCGGATCCGGGTTGCGGAACGACTCGGTCCAGGTGGCCCCGCCGTCGTCCGTGCGGAAGACCCGCGAGGCGTCGCCCTCGCCGATCGCGAGGACGACCGCGCGCCGGCTGTCGAAGGCCTCGATGTCGCGGAACTCCAGCTCGCCCGCGCCCGGCGGCGACACGTTCCGCCAGTGGGCGCCGCCGTCCGAGGTGCGAAGGACCGTGCCCTTGCTCCCGGCCACCCAGGCGGCGTCGCGGCTCACCGCGGCGAGTCCCCGGAACCGCGCGTCGGTGCCGCTGTCCTTCAGGTCCCAATGCGGCGCCGTGTGCGTCCCCTGCGGCCTCGCCTGTGTGTGCCCGCCGGCGGCCTGCGCCGGACCCGCCGGAGTGAACGCGAGGGCGAGTGCCGCCCCGGCCAGCCCCATGGACACCATGCGTCTCGACTTCCCCATGCCCCTCATGGCGGGCGAAGCTAGCCCACTCCCACGGCCCCGTCCAGATGGCCCGCTCACCGGGGCGCCGGAGACCGGTGACACAGGTCACTCGCCTTTCCCCGGCCGTTCGGTGCACGGATTCCCTCGTTCCGCCGTCTCTTCAAGTGACGGGGAGTGCTACCCGGCGCCCCACCCGTCGTCCGACTCGCCGTCCGAGCTGTTGCCCGAACCGCCGTCCGTTCAGCCGTCACAAGGGAGCAGGCGTTGTCCACCGTCATCGAGCAAGCCGTAGAGGCCCGTCTCGTCGCCGCCGCGCCGCGGATGTCGACCATTCCCGCGGCGTTGCGCTACGACATGCGGGACCCCTTCGCCGTGCGCATGTCGTTCCCCGCACCGGCCACGCTCGAGGGCGTCGACGTGAGCTGGACGTTCGCCCGCGAGCTCCTCTCCGCCGGGGTGCGGGAGCCGGCCGGTGCGGGCGACGTCCGGGTGCGGCCGTACGGCTTCGACCGCACGGTCCTGGAGTTCCACGCCCACGAAGGCACCGCGATCGTGCACGTCCGGACGGGCGAGCTGCGCCGCTTCCTCAGCAGCACGGCGGCGCTGGTGCCGGTGGGCGACGAGCATCTGCACGTGGACCTGGACAGCGATCTGGCGGAGCTGATGCGGGACGCGTACTGACCAACCCCGCCTACGGGCTCAACTCCCGTTGCCGAGGAGGGTGTTGAGCTCCCCGTAGTCGAGCCCGCCGGCCAGGCTCCCGTACGTTCCCTCGGTGAGCAGTTCCCGGGCCGCCCTGCGGACGAGGGCGTGCGCGGCCTGCGCGATGCCCGCGCCGACGCTGATGCGGGCGACCCCGAGCGCGGCGAACTCGGCCACGGACGGCGCCCCGGGCCACGCCATCATGTTGAGCGGCCCCTCGACGCCGGCGACGAGCGCCTTCACTGTCACCGGGTCGACGGCCCCGGGCACGAAGATCCCGTCCGCTCCCGCCGCGAGGTAGGCAGCGGCCCGCTCCAGCGTCGCCGCGAGCCGCTCCTGCGGCTCTCCCACGCCCATCAGATACGTGTCGACGCGGGCGTTCACGAACAGGGCCACGCCCTCCGCGTCCGCCGCGGCGCGGGCCACCGCGATCCGCTCCCCCTGCGCCCCTGCGGGCCGCAGGGGGGCGCTCCCGCCGTGCCAGGCGTCCTCGATGTTGACTCCCACCGCTCCGGCGTCGAGGACGGCGCGCACGGTGACGGCGACGTCCTGGGTCGCGTCGGCGTAGCCGCTCTCGATGTCAGCGGTCACCGGCACCTCCACGGCGGCGGCGATCCGCGCGACGGCGTCGAACGCCTCGTCCCTGCCGAGCCGGTCCCCGTCGGCCACGCCCAGGTCCCAGGACAACCCGGCGCTGGTGGTGGCGACGGCTGCGGCTCCGGCGTCCGCGACGATGCGGGCACTCGCGACGTCCCAGGCGTTGGGCAGGACGAGCGGGCGGCCGGCGACGTGCAGCGAGCGGAAGGCCAGCGCCTGGTCATTCAGGTGCGTACGGTTCGTCATGCCGCACAGCCAACCATCCGGGGCCCGCACGCGGCCGGCGAGAATCCGACACGTACGTGTGACACCGGCCGGGCCCTTTTCAGCCCCCGCCGCCCCCGGCCGCCGAGGCCCGCGACGCCTCCGCCGCCTTGACGGCCGCGGCGAGCGCGGCACGGATGTCGCCCAGGCTCTGCCGCAGTTCGGGGGACATGCCGCCGGCGCGCTCGGTGAGGTGGTCGAGGCGGTCCTGGTGCGTGCGCCGGGTCCTGCCGGGGATCAGCCGGCGCAGCTTGCCCGTGGCGGCGAGTACCGCGAGGACCGCGTCGTCCTCGTCCACCCGGCCGGCCGGCTCGGCCCCCTCCAGCGCGCCGAGCACCTCGGCCCGCAGCACCTCGACGTATCCGGCGCGCTCCAGGCCGTACCGGGTCACCGGGAAGAGTCCGAGGACGCGCTTGCGCTCGGCCGACAGATAGCCCTCGGAGGCGAGTTGGCGGCGCACGGTGTCGAGGGTGGCGCGGGAGCGGTAGCCGATCCAGGTGCGCCAGGTGCGCGGCCTCGACTCCTCGGCGAGCTCCATGAGTTCGTCGAGGACGGGGTCGCCGGTGCGCGCGTCGAAGACCGGGGTGACGACCCCGTCCACGTCGCTGATGATGCGGCGCCGGGCCAGTTCGACGAGCGCCGCGGCGCGGACGGCGAGCGCGAGGTCGGGGGCGCCGGAGACCCTGCCCTTCTCCGTGTCGAAGCCCAGCAGAAAGAGCCGGGCGGGCAGCGAGAGCGAGCCGTGGGGCACGGAGGTCTCCTCCTGCGGGGTAGGCGTGAGGGCGTGAGGGCCCACGATAATTCGTTGACGGCCCACAGCCACGTTCGTACGGTGGACAGCGTTCCCGTTGATCCTGTTGTCGTCGATCGGAGTAGGACGTTGCTCTTCTGAGGTTCTGAGACACCGCGTCACGCGGCCGCACCCCAGCGGTGCGCCCTGTGTCCTGCGTGTGCGACCTCGGATGATCGAGCCGTCCTCCTGCCGGAATCCGGTGCGGGACCTCCCTTCGCGCCCCGTGCGCTCTCGTTCCTTCCGGCTGTGGTCGCCCGCGGTGTCCCCATGCGCTGCCCACCGTTCCCACCGAGCGACCGCGAGGCCGTATGTCTACCTCCCCCACTTCCATCACCTGCACCTCCCTCACCTACGCCTGGCCCGACGGCACACGGGTGTTCGACGACCTTCAGGCCGCGTTCGGCCCCGGCAGGACCGGGCTCATCGGCCTCAACGGCGCGGGTAAGTCAACGCTGTTGAAGCTCATCGCCGGAGAACTCACCCCGGCCGACGGCGCCGTGAAGGTGCAGGGCGAGATCGGCTACCTGCCGCAGAGCGTCACCCTCGACACCTCCCTCCGCGTCGACGAGGCCCTCGGCATCGCCCGTGCGCGGTCCGCGCTGCACGCCATCGAGGCGGGCGACGTGCGCGATGAGCACTTCGCCGCGGTCGGCGACGACTGGGACGTCGAGGAGCGCGCCGTCGCGACCCTCGACGGGCTCGGCCTCGGCCGCATCGGCCTCGACCGCACCGTCGGCGAGCTCTCGGGAGGCGAGTCGGTCCTGATCCGCCTCGCCGCGCTGCTCCTGCGCCGCCCCGACGTCCTGCTGCTCGACGAGCCGACGAACAACCTCGACCTGCCCGCCCGCAGGCGCCTGTATGCGGCCGTGGAGGCGTGGCCGGGCGTCATGGTCGTGGTCAGCCACGACCGTGAACTCCTGGAACGCGTCGACCAGATCGCCGATCTGCGTCCGGGTGGTCTCGTCCGGTACGGCGGGAACCTCTCCGCGTACGAGGAGGCGCTCGCGACCGAGCAGGAGGCGGCGGAGCGCATGGTGCGGGTCGCCGATGCCGACCTGAAGAAGCAGAAGCGCGAACTGGCGGACGCCCAGGTCAAGTTGGCCCGGCGCAAGCGCTACGGACAGAAGATGTGGGACACCAAGCGCGAACCGAAGGCGATCATGGCGCAGCGCAAGCGGCAGGCCCAGGTCTCCGCGGGCAAGCACCGCCAACTGCACGAGGGCCGTCTCGCCGAGGCCAAGGAGCGCCTCGACGAGGCGGTGGAGGCCGTGCGCGACGACGACGAGATCCGCGTCGATCTGCCGCACACGGCGGTGCCGCCGGGGCGCTCGGTTCTCACGTTGCGTCAGCTTCGCATGGCCTACGGGGCTTGCGTCGAGGGCGAGTTCGAGCTGCGCGGTCCGGAGCGGATCGCTCTCGTGGGGCGGAACGGTTCGGGCAAGACGACGCTCCTGCGCACGATCGCGGGGGGCCTCGAGCCCCTCGCGGGTGAGGCGGTGGCGCATGTTCCGCTGCGCTTCCTGCCGCAGCGGCTCGACGTGCTCGACGAGGGTCTGACCGTCGCCGAGAACGTGGCTCGGTTCGCTCCCGGGGCGACGAACAACCGCGTCAGGGCGCGGCTCGCCCACTTCCTGTTCAAGGGGGCACGGGCCGATCAGGCGGCGGCGACCCTCTCGGGCGGCGAGCGGTTCAGGGCGACCCTCGCGGCGCTGATGCTCGCCGAGCCGGCCCCCCAGCTGCTGATGCTCGACGAGCCGACGAACAACCTCGACCTGGCGAGCGTCCGGCAGCTGACCTCGGCCCTGGAGTCCTACGAGGGCGCGCTGCTCGTGGCGAGCCACGACCTGCCGTTCCTGGAGTCCATCGGGGTCACGCGCACGCTGCTCATGGAAGGGGGCCGGCTCCGGGACATCACTAAGGAGGGGGGCGGGTACGGCGGGTAGCTCGCGCTTCGGGCGGGCGACGGGCGGGCGACGCGCGGAATCGGGCCACAAGCAGGGGATTCCGTCACCGGCGCCGAGCTGTGCATGATGTCCGCGCCGGGTTGCGCATGATGTCTGCGCCGTGCTGTGCATCATGTCCGCATCGCACTGTGCATGATGTCCGGGCCGGACCATCCATGAGCCCGCCCGAGCTCACCACGAGCCCGTCCACGAGCCGTCCCGCCCCGAGGAGCCGCACGTGCCCAGCCAGAAGGCCTTGATCCGCCGCCCCGGACCCCGCCTCGTGGACGGGCTCGTCACGCATGTCGAGCGCACACCCGTCGACCCGGATCTGGCGCTCACGCAGTGGGAGGCCTATGTCGCGGTGCTTGTGGAGCACGGCTGGGAGACGGTGGAGGTCGAGGCCGCCGACGAGTGCCCCGACGCGGTCTTCGTCGAGGACGCGGTGGTCATGTACCGCAACGTCGCGCTGATCACCCGGCCCGGCGCCGCATCCCGGCGCAGGGAGACCGCGGGCGTCGAGGAGGCCGTGGCCCGGCTCGGCTGCTCCGTGAACCGGGTGCGGGAGCCGGGCACACTCGACGGCGGCGACGTCCTCAAGGTCGGCGACACGATCTACGTGGGCCGGGGCGGGCGCACGAACGCGGACGGCGTGCGACAGCTGCGGGCCGCGTTCGAGCCGCTCGGGGCGAAGGTCGTCGCCGTACCGGTCAGCAAGGTGCTGCACCTGAAGTCGGCGGTGACGGCCCTGCCCGACGGCACGGTCGTCGGACACGAGCCGATGGTGGACGTGCCGTCGCTCTTCCCGCGCTTCCTGCCCGTCCCGGAGGAGGCCGGAGCGCATGTGGTGCTCCTCGGTGGCGGGAAGCTCCTGATGGCGGCGAGCGCGCCGAGGACGGCGGAGCTGTACGCGGAACTCGGCCTGGAGCCGGTTCTCGTGGACATCAGCGAGTTCGAGAAACTCGAAGGCTGTGTGACGTGCCTCTCAGTCCGGCTCCGCGAGCTGCACTTCTGAGGCGCAATGAAGCCATAGAGGTCACTGAGACCGGAGGGGCCGGTTCCGGGGGGCCCTTTACAGAGGGTTTAACCTACGGCAACGTAACCTACGACACCGTAGGTACAACCGCTCGTGCCTGCGAGCTCGTCCCCTCGCATTACTCCCGTCCCCCTGGAGCCCTCGTGACCATCACCTCTCCCCACCTCGGCAGCTCGTCCTCCACCTGGACCGACGCCCAGCTGCTGTACGCGCTGGAGGAAGTGGTCGAGAAGGAACTGAACCGGCACCTCAAGGTGGCCAAGGACTGGATGCCGCACGAGTACGTGCCGTGGGCCGACGCCCGTAACTTCCCCGGCTTCTTCGAGGACGGCGAGGCCTGGGCGAAGGACCAGTCCAAGGTCACCGAGATCGGCCGCATCGCGCTCGTCGTCAACCTGCTGACCGAGGACAACCTCCCCAGCTATCACCACGAGATCGCCTCCCTCTTCGGCCGCGACGGCGCCTGGGGCACCTGGGTGCACCGCTGGACCGCCGAGGAGGGCCGCCACGGCATCGTGATGCGTGACTACCTGCTGGCGTCGCGCGCCGTCGACCCGGACCAGCTCGAGCAGTTCCGCATGGCTCACATGGCCGAGGGCTTCGAGTCCGACAACCGGCACTCGATGCTGCACTCGGTCGCGTACGTCGCCTTCCAGGAACTCGCGACCCGCGTCTCGCACCGCAACACCGGCCACCAGTCGGGCGACCCGGTCTGCGACCGCATGCTGGCGCGCATCGCCACCGACGAGAACCTGCACATGGTCTTCTACCGGAACCTGCTCGGCGCGGCCTTCGAGCTCGCCCCCGACCTCACGATGCAGGCCGTGCGCGACGTCGTCGTCAACTTCCGGATGCCCGGACACGGCATGCCCGGCTTCGAGCGCGCCGCCGCCCAGATGGCCATCGGCGAGATCTACAACATGCGCATCCACCACGACGACGTGATCCAGCCCGTGCTGCGCTTCCTGAAGGTCCTGGACATCGACGGGCTCGGCCCGGAGGGTCTCAAGGCGCAGGAGGAGCTCGGTCTGTACATGGGCGGCCTGGACAGCGAGGCCGCCAAGTTCGACGAGAAGCTGGCGGCCCGCAAGGCCCGCATGGTGGCCCGCGCCGCCGGCTGACCCACCTCCGTCACGCAAGCACGCCCCGGGCCACGCGCCCGGGGCGTGCCGCGTCATGGGCACGTGCCCCGCTCAGCCGCGGCGCAGCTGGTAACGCTCCTTCTCGGAGAGGCCGCCCCAGACGCCGAAGCGTTCGTCGTTGGCGAGCGCGTACTCCAGGCAGGCGGATCGCATCTCGCACCGACCGCAGATGCTCTTCGCCTCGCGCACGGAGCTGCCGGGCTCGGGAAAGAAGAAGTCGGCGCCCGTCTGGGCGCACAGCGCCTCGTCCTGCCATGAGGGGACGGGGGCCACGGGGACGCTCGCCACGGGGCGCAGCGTGTGGTTCGAGTACATGCCGAAGATCGTGCCGCGTGGCGAAAAACAGACGATCAACGACTGATCAACGCGGCGCGCCGGGCGGATCGCAACCTGCGCCCGTCCTGCCCGGCCCGACCCGGCTCAGGTCTGGTCCGGGTCTCCCTTGATCACCGCGAAGCGGGCGCCCTGCGGGTCGGTCAGCTTGGCGATGCGGCCGACGCCGGGCAGGTTCGTGGGCGCGAAGCGCACCTTACCGCGGAGCTCCTGGGTCCGGGCGGCGATCGCGTCGACGTCCGGCACATGGAAGTACGGCGACCAGTGGGCCCCGATGTCGGACTCCGCCGGGTCGTCGCCCAGCGTGACCATGCCGCCGAACATGTCGTCCTCGCTCGTGCCCGCCGGGTTCACCGTCACATACGTGCCGCCGGGGAACGAGACGTCGAACGTGCCCCAGCCGAGCACCGAGCCGTAGAAGTCCTTCGCCGCGGCGACGTCCGGGGTGTACAGCTCGATCCAGTTGAGCGAACCGTCGTCCGTGGCGAGATCCAGGCCCTTGTTCCGCCCTGGCTGCCAGAGGCCGAACGTCGCCCCCGCGGGGTCGGCGACGACGGCCATGCGGCCCAGGTCCAGCACGTCCATGGTCTGGAACGGCGCGGATCCGCCGGCCTGCTCCGCGGCCTTCACGGTCGCGTCCGCGTCCTGCGTCTGGAAGTAGACGGTCCAGGACGGCGGGGCCTGGTCGGGCGTGACCTTCACACCGCCGGCGACGCTCCTGCCGTCCAGCTGGAACTGGCCGTAGCCGCCGACTTCGGGGCCGCCCGACTGGAACTGCCAGCCGAAGAGTCCGCTGTAGAAGGAAACGGCGGCGTCGAGATCCGGGGTTCCGAGATCCAGCCAGTTGGGCGAGCCGTCGACGAAACGGGTGGTGAGCATGGTGCCCTCCTCGTTGAGGGTGCCCCCCTTGCAGGGGTCCCGTTGTCTGCCTGACCGAGTCTGGCACCGCCCACTGACAACGGCCCTTCCACACGCCGCCACCACCCCGGGCGGCCACCGAGCCATCGCCTGACCGCCTCCCGACCATCTCCCGGCCATCGCTCGACCATTGCCTGGCTCTCGCCTGACCATCGCCAAGAGTTGAACGGTCCGAAGAAATGGGAGCGCTCCCCGTCACAAGTCTTGACCCGTCGCGCGCCACTCGAAACAGTAGGGCTCCCCCACATCTCAGGAGTCCTCCGTGATATCGCGCAGACTGTTCCTGACCGGCGCCGCCACGGCCGCCACCGCACTCACCTACCCGGCCTGGGGCAGCGCCCTCAGCCCGGACGCCAAGGCGGCCCCCGCCACCTGCGAACTCGCCCTGCAGAACAAGTCGTTGCCCGGCACCGTGCGCGCCTACGTCACGGGCCACGAGCAGGGCACCGACCGCTGGGTACTGCTCAAGCCCGACGGCGGGGTCTACCACCCCGACTCGCCGTCCGCCCCGCAGACCCCGCTGCCCGTCGACTGCGCCATCCCGCTGGGCGCGGCGGGCTCGGCACCGAAAGTCCTGACGCTGCCTCAGATGTACGGCGCCCGCGTCTACTTCGTCCGCGACAACACGCTCGAATTCTTCCTCAACCCGGGCCCAGCGCTCGTCGAGCCGGCCTTCGCGACCTCCACCGACGCGAACTACGGCAAGACCTGGTCGTTCTGCGAATTCACCTTCAACTCCGACCAGTTGTACGCGAACATCAGCTACGTCGACCTGGTGACGGCCCTGCCCATCGGCCTGACCCTGGAGGGCGACGCCACGCACACCGTCGCACCGCTCCCGGACGGCGCCGTGGACAGGATCGCCGCGGATCTCACGGCCCAGACCGCCAAGGACGGGCAGCCCTGGGACAAGCTCGTCATCCGCGGTGGCGACGGCAAGGTCCTGCGCGTCATCTCGCCGCAGAACCTGATGGCCCCGTACTTCGACCGCCCCGACGAGATGCCGTTCCGGGACGTCTGGGACAGCTATGTCAACCAGGTCTGGGAGAAGTACCGCACGACGGACCTGAAGATCGATCTCCAGGGCGGCCGGGGCGTGTTCACGGGACGCGTCAGCGGCGACACCCTCACCTTCGACGGCGGGCACACCTTCCCCAAGCCCGCGTCGAAGGACATCTTCACCTGTAACCACGGCCCGTTCACCAACAACCCCGGCGACCCCGACGACAAGAAGGGCCTCCTCGCCCGTCTCGCCGCCGGGTTCAACCGCAGCATCATGCTGACCCACCCCGAGCAGCCGAACGGCACCACGACGGCCGACTACTACCAGGGTGACGTCACCAACCACTGGTCGCGGGTCGTGCACGCCAACTCGCCCATCGGGTACGCCTTCCCGTACGACGACGTGCGCCCCGACGGGCAGCCGGACGTGTCCGGCGCGGCGCACGACGGGAACCCCCGGCGCTTCACCGTCAGCGTCGGATCGTAGGTCCCGGACGGTTCATGCCCCGGCGCCCCCGCGGACGAGTTCAGCGGCTCTCTCCGCGAGGGCGCCGGTCGGGGCACGGTGCGGCCGGTGCGCAGACAGGCCCTAGCTGTATTGAGCATGAGCGTTGTTGACACGCGCGGGCCTTGAAGAGGGCGAAGGCCTCCGTGTGTGGTGGAGGTGTCGAATCTTCACCGCAC
>NZ_JBWKIS010000018.1:0-175739 GCF_056432625.1 Streptomyces sp. NPDC045026 | reverse complement strand
CCCGTCGTCTGGGGCACCCCCGGCACCAACGGGCAGCACGCCTACTACCAGCTCATCCACCAGGGAACGAAGCTGATCCCGGCGGACTTCATCGGGTTCGCCCGCCCGGTCGGCGAGCTGACCGCTCAACTGGCGGACCAGCACGACCTGTTGATGGCCAACCTGTTCGCGCAGGGCCAGGCTCTCGCCTTCGGCAAGACCGCCGACGAGGTCCGCGCCGAGGGCGTCCCCGAGGCGCAGGTGCCCCACCGCACCTTCAAGGGCAACCACCCCACGACCACCATCCTGGCGAGGGGACTCACCCCCTCCGTCCTGGGCCAGCTCATCGCCCTCTACGAGCACAAGGTGTTCGTCCAGGGTGCCGTCTGGAACATCGACTCCTTCGACCAGTGGGGCGTCGAACTCGGCAAGGTCCTCGCCAAGCGCGTCGAACCCGCCCTCACCGAAGGCGCCGACGTCCCCGGCCTCGATGCCTCCACCCAGGCGCTCGTCGCCACCTACCGCACGCTCCGGAAGAAGTGAACACAGACATGACCGCGATACAGCTCGGACTCATCGGCCTCGGCAAGATGGGCGGCAACATGCGCGAGCGCATCCGCCGCGCCGGCCACACCGTCATCGGCTACGACCGCAACCCCGACCTCGCCGACGTCAGCAGCCTCGCCGAGCTCGTCGACCAGCTCGAAGGCCCGCGCGTGGTCTGGGTGATGGTCCCGGCGGGCGCCGCCACGCAGTCGACGATCGACGAGCTGAAGGAACTGCTCTCGCCCGGCGACATCGTCGTGGACGGCGGCAACTCCCGCTGGACCGACGACGAGAAGCACGCCGCCGAGCTTGCCACCAAGGGCATCGGCTTCGTCGACGCCGGTGTCTCCGGCGGTGTCTGGGGTCTGGAGAACGGCTACGCCCTCATGGTCGGCGGCGACAAGGAGCACATAGCCCGCGTCCAGCCGGTCTTCGACGCCCTCAAGCCCGAAGGCGACTTCGGCTACGTCCACGCCGGCAAGGTCGGTGCCGGCCACTTCTCCAAGATGGTCCACAACGGCATCGAGTACGCCATGATGCAGGCCTATGCCGAGGGCTGGGAGCTCCTGGAGAAGGTCGACTCCGTCACCGACGTGCGTGAGGTCTTCCGCTCCTGGCAGGAGGGCACGGTCATCCGTTCCTGGCTGCTCGACCTGGCGGTCAACGCGCTGGACGACGACGAGCACCTGGACAAGCTGCGCGGCTTCGCCGCCGACTCCGGGGAGGGCCGCTGGACCGTCGAGGCGGCCATCGACAACTCGGTGCCGCTGCCCGCGATCACCGCGTCCCTCTTCGCCCGCTTCGCCTCCCGCCAGGACGACTCGCCGCAGATGAAGATGATCGCGGCGCTGCGCAACCAGTTCGGCGGCCACGCCGTCGAGACCACCCAGAAGTAACCGGGGGGAGACGACAGTCATGGGCGACCTTCTGCTCGTCCGCCACGGCGAAACGGAGTGGAGCCTGTCCGGACAGCACACCAGCTGGACGGACAAGCCCCTCACCCAGCACGGCGAGGAACAGGCCAAGTCCCTCGCCCCGCTCCTCGCCGGACGTCCGTACGCCCTCGTCCTCACCAGCCCTCTCGGCCGCGCGGTCCGCACCGCCGACCTCGCGGGTCTGAGCGGGGCCAGGCCCGAACCGGACCTCCACGAGTGGCACTACGGCGCCTACGAAGGTGTCACCACCCGCGAGATCCACCGCACCCGCCCCGACTGGGACCTGTGGACCCAAGGTGTTCCCCAGGGCCCTGAAGGCGGGCCGGGCGAGTCCCCGGAGGCCGTGGGTGAGCGGGCCGACCGCGTCCTGGCCCGCGTGGCGCCCGCGCTCGCGGAGGGCGACGTGGTCCTCGTGGCCCACGCCCACGTCCTGCGCGTCCTCACGGCCCGCCGCCTGGGCCTCGCCCCGGCGGAGGGCCGGCTGTTCCAACTGGCGACCGGGACGGTGAGCCGCCTTTCGACGGAGCACGGGCGACCGGTGATCGCGGAGTGGAACGTGCGGGCGCCCGGACACGAGTGAGTGGAGTGAACGCGGGGTCTTGACAAGGGGATTGGTCCATACCAACTTGGTGGTCGCGCCTCGCGCGCCGCTGGTGTCCGGTCCAATCCCCTTGCCCCCACCGGGAGTTCGTGTGTTCTCCAGACGCAAGAGACGCTCCGCGAGGCCCCGCCTCCTCGCCCTCATCGGATCCGCCGCACTCGCCGTGGCCGGCGCGGTCGCCCTCCCCGCCACCGCTCAGGCCGCGAACGTACTGTCCAACGCGGGCTTCGAGAGCGGCAGCACGAGCCCGTGGACCTGCTCCGGCGGGCTCGGCTCGGTCGTGTCCAGCCCGGTCCACGGCGGCACCAAGGCCCTGTCGGGGGCGGCCAGCTCCAGCGACAACGCGAAGTGCAGCCAGACCGTCTCCGTCCAGCCGAACACCGCGTACACCCTCTCCGGCTGGGTGCGCGGCAACTACGTCTACCTCGGCGTGGACGGCGGGGCCTCGACCTGGACGCAGTCCCCGACGGCCTACAGTCAGCTCACGGTGCAGTTCACGACCGGCGCCTCCCAGACCAGCGCCACGATCTACACCCAGGGCTGGTACGCGCAGGGCACCTACTACGCCGACGACATCAGCCTCGACGGGCCCGGCGGCGGGGGCGGCGACACCCAGGCGCCCACCGCCCCGACGGCGCTGAAATCCACCGGCAAGACCTCGACGAGCGTCTCCCTGTCCTGGACCGGGGCGAGCGACAACGTCGGCGTCACCGGCTACGACATCTACAGCGGCGGCAGCAACAAGCTTCTGACGGTCTCCGGCACGAGCGCCACCGTCAGCGGGCTCGCCCCGAGCACCGCGTACGCCTTCACGGTCAAGGCCCATGACGCGGCCGGCAACGCCTCGGCCGCCTCCAACTCGATCTCCGTGACGACCGATCCGGGCTCCGGCGGCGGCACCGGATTCAAGCAGGCGGCCCCGTACTTCTACACCGGCTGGGGTGACCCGCCGAGCCCGGCCACGGTCATGAACGCGACCGGCGTCAAGTGGTTCACGATGGCGTTCATTCTCTCCTCCGGCGGCTGCAACCCCGCGTGGGACGGTCAGCGCGCCCTCACCGGCGGCCAGGACCAGACCGCGATCAACGCCATCCGCTCCGCGGGCGGCGATGTCGTCCCGTCCATCGGTGGCTGGAGCGGCAACAAGCTCGGCCCCAACTGCTCGACCCCCGAAGCTCTCGCGGGCGCCTACCAGAAGGTCATCGACGCGTACGGGCTCAAGGCCATCGACGTCGACATCGAGAACTCCGACGAGTTCGAGAACGAAGCCGTCCAGGACCGCATCCTGGGCGCCCTGAAGATCGTCAAGGCCAACAACCCGGGCCTGCGCACGATCCTCACCTTCGGCACCTCGACGACCGGACCGACGTACTACGGCAACCGCCTCATCGAGCAGTCCAAGGCCCTGAACGCGGACATCGACGTCTTCACGATCATGCCGTTCGACTTCGGCGGCGGCTCCGACATGTACGGCAACACCGTGAACGCCGCCGAGGGCCTCAAGACCAAGCTCAAGTCGGTCTTCGGCTGGGACGACACGACGGCGTACGCGCACATCGGTATCTCCGGCATGAACGGCATCAGCGACCAGGCGGAGACCACGACGCCGGCGATCTGGACCCAGGTCAAGGACTGGTCCAACAGCCACCACATCGCACGCCTCGCCTTCTGGTCGGTCAACCGCGACCGGCCGTGCGCGGGCGGGGGAGTGGCGGAGAACTGCTCCGGCATCAGCCAGGACAACTGGCAGTTCACGAAGATCACCGCCGGCTTCACCGGCTGACCACGCGCGCACCGATCAGGCGGGCCCCCGGGATTTCCGGGGGCCTTGTCGTTGCCCGAAAGCCCGAAGCCCGAAGCCCGAAGCCCGAAGCCCGAAAGACCGGAAAGCTCCGAAAGCTCTGGAGGCTCCGAAAGATCATCAACTCCGTTGTGCACGAGAGGACTTACGCGCGAGGGGCATCGAGCGTACAGTCCGGGCCACCTCGTTTAGTTACGTAACTTTACTGGCGCCTCCCTCCCGCGTGAGGAGCTCCGAAGTGAACGTGCCTCCCTCCACGCCCGTCGTCCTCGCACTCGATTTCGGCGGCACCAAGACGGCCCTGACCGTCGCAGACCAGCACGGCACCCGCCTGTACGACCTCACGGTCGAGACCGCGGCGGAGCACGGCGCACGAGCAGGCCTCAAAAGGGCCGTGGGCGCCGCCCGAACGCTTCTCGACGGCCGCGAACCCGTCGCCGTCGGCGTGTCCACCATCGGCATCCCCGGCGACGACGGCGTCGCCCTCGCCCCGAACATCCCCGGCTGGGGAGAGCTCGCCCTCGGCCGTGAACTCGCCCTGGAATTCCCGGAGTCGAACCTTCGCCTGGCCACCGACGTGAAGGCCGCGGCCCGCTACGAGTGCGATGCCGGGGCGTTGCAGGGCTGCGACCCGGGCCTGTACGTCAACCTCGGCACCGGCCTCGCCGTCGCGATCGTGGCCGGCGGCACGGTCCTGGCCGGACGGCACGGCGCGTCCGGCGAGATCGGCTACAACCTGCGGGCGCCCGCCGACGTCGGTCGGGCGGCCGGCGACCGGATCCTGCTGGAGGACGTCGTCAGCGGCAAGGCGCTCAGCCAGGCCGCGCAGGTGGACAGGTCCACCGAACTCGCCCACCACATCGGGGAGTTCGTCGACGAGCTGGCCTTCCACCTCGTCAACCTCGCCATCGCCGTCGATCCCCAGCGGATCGTCGTCGGCGGCGGCATGGTCCGCTCCTGGGAGGCGCTGCACGCACCGCTGCGCGCAGCCCTCGACGCGGCCGTGCCCTACCCGCCGCAGCTCGCAGTCGCAGCGCACCCGTACGACGCGCCCCTGCTCGGGGCACTCGCGCTGGCCGTCGAGGCCGCGCGCACCGGAACCTGACGCACCCACCCGGCCCACGAAGGGACTGGCAGGACATGAGGCCCACGCGCATCCTCGCCGCAGCGGTCATCGGCGCGCTCGCCGTGACGGCGACGGCCTGTTCGGAGACCAAGCACAAAGGCAGCTCCGACGGGAACAACGCCACACAGAACAGCGGCCCCAAGAAGAAGGGCGGCACGGTCACCATCGCCAACACGGCGGGGCAGACCTGGACCTGCAACTTCAACCCGTTCAACCCGGCGGTCTACAACACCTCCATCGGCTTCGTCTATGAACCCCTGATCTTCGTCAACACCCTCAAGGACCAGGCCGAGACACCCATGCTCGCCAAGAGCTACCAGTGGAACGCCGACAAGACGCAGATCGACTTCACCATCCGCTCCGGCGTGAAGTGGAACGACGGCAAGCCCTTCACCGCCAAGGACGTCGCCTTCACCTTCAACCTCATGAAGCGCGTCAAGTCCACCGACCTGTACGCCCTGTGGACCACGGCCGGACTCCAGTCGGCCACCGCCTCCGGCGACAAGGTCACCCTGAAGTTCAAGGAAGCGGCACAGCCGTACTTCTACGCCTTCGCCCACCAGGTCGCCATCGTGCCCGAGCACGTCTTCGGCACCGGCGCGGCCGCCGCGCACCCCGACACCTGGGTGGACAAGAAGCCCGTCGGCACCGGCCCCTTCGAGGTCGACCCCTGCTCGCCGAACAACATCCAGTACACGGCCAACCCCGGCTACTGGCAGCCGGGCAAGCCGTACATCCAGAAGGTCGAGTACCCGGCCTACCTGGACAACGGTCCCGCCAACCTCGACCTCGCCAACGGCAAGGCGCAGTGGGGCAGTCAGTTCATCCCGGGGATCAAGCAGTTCTACCTGGACAAGTCGGCCGACAACCACACCTGGTCGCCGCCCGTCCTGAACGTCAGCATCCACCCGAACCTCGACCCGTCCCACAAGACGACCAGCAACCTCAAGGTCCGCCAGGCGATCTCGCTGGCCATCGACCGGGACAAGGTCTCCAAGATCGGTGTGGGCGGCCAGGAACCGGCCGCGAACCAGTCGGGCATCGTCACGCCGACGTTCGACAAGTACTTCGACAAGGCGGCCGTGGCGAAGGCCGGCTTCGACAAGCCCGACCCGGCGCGCGCCAAGAAGCTCCTCGGCGAGCTCGGCTACTCCCCGTCCAAGCCGCTCAAACTGAAGATCATCACGATCACCGGCTACACCGACTGGGACGCCTCCCTCAACGTCATCAAGCAGAACCTGAAGGCCGTCGGCATCGACCTCACGGTCCAGGACCTCGCGCAGCAGACGATGATCGGCAAGCTCTACACCGGCGACTACGACCTCGCGTACTACGCCCAGCAGACCAGCGGCCCCAGCCCGTACTACGAGCTGCGCCAGATGCTGCACTCGGGGAACACCGCCCCGCTCGGCAAGAACGCGACCAGCAACTGGGAGCGCTACAAGAACCCGAAGGTCGACCAGCTCCTCAACGAGTACGCGACGGCGAACGAGACCCAGCAGGTCGACATCGTCAAGAAGGTCGCCCAGTACATGATCGACGACGTCCCGCTGATCCCCGTCGTGGAGTCGGTGGACTGGTTCCAGTACAACACCAAGGACATCGCCGGCTGGCCCACCGAGGGCAACCCCTACGCCCAGCCAGCGGCCTACAACTTCCCCGACACGGGCCAGGTGCTCACCCACCTGTACTCCAAGTCGGCCCAGTAGGCGGTGACTTGTGCGCTTCATACTGCGCCGCCTGGGGTTCTTCCTGCTGACGCTCTGGGCGGCCCTCACCCTGAACTTCTTCATCCCGCGCTTCATGCCGGGCGACCCCGTCGACGCGCTCGTCGTGCGCACCCGCGGCCGGGTCTCCCGGGACGCGCTCGAACAGATGCTGACGTCGTTCGGCTTCAAGCCCGACCAGAACGTGGCGGTCCAGTACTTCGACTATCTGGGCCACATGTTCACCGGCAACTGGGGCCGCTCCATCGGCCAGACGCTGGGCGAGCCGGTCACCGAGCTGATCGGCGGCGCCCTGCCCTGGACCCTCGGCCTCGTCGGCATCACCACGGTGCTCGCGTTCGTGCTGGGCACGCTCATCGGTACGGTCTCGGGCTGGCGCCGCGGCGGTGCACTCGACGCGATCCTCCCGCCGATCTTCGTGATCACGTCGGCGCTGCCGTACTTCTGGGTGGGCCTGCTGCTGATCCTGGTCTTCTCGCAGGGCACCGGCGGCTGGCTTCCCGCCAACTTCAACTACGACACCACGATCGTGCCCGGCTTCTCCCCGGGCTTCGTCGGGAGCGTGCTCTCCCACGCCGTCCTGCCGGCGACGACGCTGCTCATCACGACGATCGGCGGCTGGATCCTCACCATGCGCAACAACATGATCACCACCCTGGCCGAGGACTACGTCCGGATGGCCCGCGCGAAGGGGCTCGGGTCCCGCCGCATCATGTACGGCTACGCGGCCCGCAACGCGATCCTGCCCAACCTGGCCGGCTTCGCCATGTCGCTCGGCTTCGTCATCTCGGGCGCGATCCTCATCGAGTACGTCTTCAACTATCCCGGCGTCGGCTACCTCCTCTACAACGCCGTCCAGAACGTCGACTACCCGCTGATGCAGGCCCTGTTCATGCTGTTCACCGTCGCGGTACTGGTGGCTCTGCTGGCGGTGGACATCGCGACCGTGTGGCTCGATCCACGAGCCAGGGCGAAGGGGTGAGCTGCCGATGACCACCACCGCCATCACCGCACCGCCCCCCGAGAAGGCCCCCGCCCGCAACCGGACGGGAGGCGGCCTGTGGAGGGCGATCCGCGGCAACCGGAAAGCCATGGCCGGCTCGGTGATCCTGCTCGTGTTCACCGTCGTCTCCGCGTTCCCGGGCCTGTTCACCTCCGTCGACCACCCCGACGAGGCGAACTTCGCCCCCCGCCTCGACCCGTCCACCGCCCACCTCCTCGGCACCACGGCCCTCGGCCAGGACATCTACTCCCAACTCATCTACGGCACACGGGAGTCGCTCGTCATCGCGGTCGTCGCCGGCGCCCTAGCCACCGTCCTGTCCGTGATCATCGGCGTCTCCGCCGCCTACCTCGGCGGCCTCGCCGACGACCTCCTGTCGCTCCTGACGAACGTCGTCCTCGTCATCCCGGCGTTCCCACTGGTGATCATCCTCGCCAAGTACGCCGGCAAGGGCTCGCTCACCGTGATCCTCGCCGTCCTCGTCTTCACCGGCTGGTCCTACGGCGCCAACCAGCTACGCGCCCAGGCCCTGTCGCTGCGCAACCGGGACTTCCTGGAATCCGCCCGGGTGCGCGGCGAGCGGCGCTCGTACATCGTCGTCTGCGAAGTCCTGCCGACGATGACCTCACTGATCGTCGCCAACTTCCTCGGGGCCGCGCTCTATTCGGTGCTGAGCGCGGCCGGCCTGCAGTTCCTCGGCCTCGGCGACCCGAACTCGCAGAGCTGGGGCACGATGCTCTACTGGGCCCAGAACCAGCAGGCCCTGCAGACCGGCACCCCGCTGTGGTCCATCGCCCCCGGCCTCTGCGTCGCCCTGCTCGGCGTCGCGTTCGCCCTCGTCAACTACGCCTTCGACGAGATCGGCAACCCGGCCCTGCGGCCGGCACGAAGGAGGCGCAAAGATGCCTGAACCCCTGCTGAGCGTCACCGGCCTGACCGTCGTCTACGACACGCCACGTGGCCCCGTCACGGCCGTCGACCACGTCGAACTCTCGGTGGAGAAAGGTCAGTTCACCGCCATCGTCGGCGAATCCGGCTGCGGCAAGTCCACCTTGATGTTCGCCGTCGCGCGGCTGCTCAACCCGCCCGCCCGCATCGCCGGCGGCACCGTCCGCTTCCGCGGCGAGAACCTCGTCACCCTCGGCGAACGCGAACTCAACGCCCTGCGCTGGCGCGACTACTCCGTCGTCCTGCAGTCCGCCATGAACGCCCTGAACCCGGTGACCACCCTCGCCGCCCAGTACAAGGACGCCATGGCCGCCCACGGGACGTACTCGAACGAGGAGATCCGCGCCCGCTCCACCGAGGTCCTCGACCTCGTCGGCATCGACCCGGTCCATCTGCACAGCTACCCGCACCAGCTCTCCGGCGGCATGCGCCAACGCGCCATGATCGCCATGGCGCTGCTGCTCACCCCGGACCTGGTCATCATGGACGAGCCGACCTCCGCACTCGACGTCGTCGCCCAGCGCTCCCTCATGGTCCAGATCAAGGAACTCCAGCAACTCCTGGGTTTCGCCGTCGTGTTCGTCACCCACGACATGTCGCTGGTGAGCCACTTCTCCGACCAGCTCCTCGTCATGTACGCGGGCCAGGTGGTCGAACACGGCCCCACCCGCACCGTCTTCGACCACCCCTCCCACCCCTACAGCCGCGGCCTCCTCGAAGCGTTCCCCTCGATCCGCGGCCCCCGCGTCCCCCTGAAGGGCATCCCCGGCAGCCCGCCCGACCTCGCCGCACCCCCGCCCGGCTGCCGCTTCAACCCGCGCTGCCCCCTCGTCCACGAGCAGTGCCACGTCACCGAGCCCACCCTGTACGAGGTCGGCGCGGCCCGCTCCCGCTGCCTGCTGCACCTCACGGAGGCCGCGTCATGAGCCCTCTCCTCGAAACGATCGGCCTCACCCGCCACTTCAAGGTCGGCTCCGGGCTCACCCGCCGCCTTCTGCACGCCGTCGACGACGTGGACCTCACCATCGGCGCACGCGAGATCGTCGCCCTCGTCGGCGAGAGCGGCAGCGGCAAGTCCACGCTCGCCCGCCTCGTCGCCCAGGTCCACAAGCCCACCCGCGGCGAAATCCGGTACCAGGGAAAGCCGCTGACCGCCCAGCGCGGCCGAAGGGCCAAGCTCGCCTACCGAGGCGACGTCCCCATGGTCTTCCAGGACCCCTTCGCCTCCCTCAACCCCGCCTACCGCGTCTCCCACGGCATCCTGCGCGGCCTCAAGCTGCACCGCCCCGAACTGAGCGGCACCGAGCGCCAGGCAGAGGCCGAGCGCGTCGTCGAAGCGGTCGGCCTCACCCCCGCCGCCGACGTCCTGTCCCGCTTCCCGTACGAACTCTCCGGCGGCCAGCGCCAGCGCATCGGCTTCGCCCAGGCCCTCGCCCACCGCCCCAAGCTGATCCTCGCCGACGAACCCGTCTCCATGCTCGACGTCTCCATCCGCATCGGCCTGCTCAACGTCATGGCCGACCTGCGCGAGACCGAGGGCGTCTCCATCCTCTACATCACCCACGACATCGCCGGCGCCCGCTATCTCTCCGACCGGATCGCCGTCATGTACGGCGGCCACGTCGTCGAGACCGGCCCCACCGAGGACGTCCTGGCCCACCCCCGCCACCCCTACACCGAGCTGCTCCTGTCCGCCGTCCCCGACCCGCGCGCCCCCCTCGACATCGACGCGGCCGCCGCCAAGACCGACCCGCCCGTCGTCATCGACCCCACGCCCAGCTGCCGCTTCCGCGCCCGCTGCCCGCTCGCCGTCGACCAGTGCCACCACGTCACCCCACGCCTGCAACCGGTCGCCGAGGGCCACACGGCGGCCTGCCACGTCACCGCCCCGCCCGAGGGCGCCCGGTGACGACGCCCCCCTGGAACCGCCGGCGCCTGCGCAGCAACAACGAATGGCTGCTCCTCGAACGCCTGCGCCTCGAAGGCCCCGCCTCCCGCGCCCAACTCGCCCGCGACAGCGGCCTGTCCAAGCCCACCGTCTCCTCCGCCCTCGCCGCTCTGGAACGTGCCGGCCTCGTCCGCGAGGCGGGCACCCACGCCCAGAGCAGGGGACGCGTCGCCGTCCTCTACGAACCCGACCCGCGTGCCGGACACGTCCTCGGCATCGACATCGGCCGCGCCCGGCTGCGCACGGCGGTGGCCGACCTGACGGGCGCGATCGTCTCCCGTACGGAGGTACGCAACCGGGGCCGCAGCGCGGGAGCGGTCGCCGACGCCGCCGTCACCTGCGCCGAACAGGCCCTCGCGGACGCCGGGCTGAGCCAGGCCGACGTCGTGCACACCGCCGTCGGCACCCCCGGCGTCTTCGACCGCCACACCGGCCGGGTCCGCTACGCCGTCAACCTGCCCGGCTGGGGCCGAGCCGGCCTCATCGAGCGCATGCGCGACCGGCTCGGCACCTCGCTCTCCGTCCACAACGACGCCAATCTCGCCGCCCTCGGCGAGTACACCTTCGGCGCGGGCGCCGACAGCCATCTGTTCGTGTACGTACTGATCGGCACGGGCCTCGGCATGGGCGTCGTCGCCGACGGCGAACTCTTCCTCGGCGCGCACGGCGCCGCGGGCGAGATCGGCTTCCTGCCGCTGGACGGCGTACCCGCGTCGGGGGCGGCCCCCCGACGCGGCATGCTGGAGGACGCGGTCTCCGCCGACGCCGTCGTCCGCGCCGCCCGCGCCCTGGGCATGACCGGACCGCTCACCGCCAAGCGCGTCTTCGACGCCGCCCGCACCGGCGACACCGCCGCCCTTGCCGCCGTACGCCAGGAAGGCGAGCGCCTCGCCCTCGCCGTCGCCTCCGTGACCGCCGTGCTCGACCCCGATCTGGTGGTCCTCGGCGGCGGCGTCGGCCGGGGCGCGGACCTCCTGCTGGCCACGGTCGGCGAGACCCTGCACCGCCTCACCCCGCTGCGCCCCCGCGTCGAGCCCAGCAGGACGGGTGCGGACGCGGTCCTGTTCGGAGCGATCACCACCGCCGTGCGCGTCGCCCGCCCGCTGCTCTTCGAGCGCTTGACGGAGAGGGGGTCGACACAAGGGCCGGAAATGCAAAAAACCCCAGGTTAACTGGGGTTCCTGCTGGTGTCCGAGGGGGGACTTGAACCCCCACGCCCGATAAAGGGCACTAGCACCTCAAGCTAGCGCGTCTGCCATTCCGCCACCCGGACAAGGTGTCTGTCTTCGCGGGGTGTTCCCCGCGGCGACAGAGAGAACATTACCAGGCCCGAAGGGGTGCCCGATCCGGCCACCCCTTCGCTGTGAACGGCGGATGACGACACCGGCCCGCCCTTGGGTGGCGGCCCCCGGAGAGAGAGGATGAGGGGGACCACCAGCAACGACAGTGGGAGGAACAGGCGTGAGCGAGTCGAGCACGGGCAGGACGGTCTCGGGCGAGGACGAGGTCGTCGACCTCTGTCGTGAGCTGATCCAGATCGACACCAGCAACTACGGCGACCACTCGGGCCCCGGCGAGCGCAAGGCCGCCGAATACGTGGCGGAGAAGCTCGCCGAGGTGGGCCTCGAGCCCAAGATCTTCGAGTCGCACCCGGGCCGGGCCTCGACGGTCGCCCGGATCCAGGGCGAGGACCCCTCGCGGCCCGCGCTCCTGATCCACGGCCACACCGATGTCGTACCGGCCAACGCGGCGGACTGGACCCACCACCCGTTCTCCGGCGAGATCGCCGACGGGTGTGTGTGGGGCCGCGGCGCCGTCGACATGAAGGACATGGACGCGATGACCCTCGCGGTCGTCCGCGACCGGCTGCGCAGCGGCCGCAAGCCCCCGCGCGACATCGTCCTGGCCTTCCTCGCCGACGAGGAGGCGGGCGGCACGTACGGCGCGCGGCACCTCGTCGACAAGCACCCGGACCTCTTCGAGGGCTGCACGGAGGCGATCAGCGAGGTCGGAGGTTTCTCCTTCACCGTCAACGAGAAGCTGCGCCTCTACCTCGTCGAGACGGCCCAGAAGGGCATGCACTGGATGAAGCTGACGGTGGACGGCACCGCCGGCCACGGTTCGATGATCCACAAGGACAACGCGATCACCGAGCTGTCCGAGGCCGTCGGCCGCCTGGGGCGGCACAAGTTCCCGGTGCGGGTCACCAAGACGCTGCGGCACTTCCTCGACGAGCTCGGCGACGCGCTCGGCACCGAGCTCGACCCGGAGAACATGGACGAGACGCTCGCCAAGCTCGGCGGCATCGCCAAGCTGATCGGCGCCTCGCTGCAGAACACCGCCAACCCGACCCAGCTCGGCGCCGGCTACAAGGTGAACGTGATCCCCGGGCAGGCCACCGCGCACGTCGACGGCCGCTATCTGCCGGGCTACGAGGAGGAGTTCCTCGCCGACCTGGACCGCATCCTCGGCCCGAACGTGCGGCGCGAGGACGTGCACGCGGACAAGGCCCTGGAGACCACCTTCGACGGCGCGCTCGTCGACGCCATGCAGACGGCGCTCCAGGCCGAGGACCCGATCGCCCGCGCGGTGCCGTACATGCTCTCCGCCGGCACCGACGCCAAGTCCTTCGACGACCTCGGCATCCGCGGGTTCGGCTTCGCTCCGCTGAAGCTGCCGCCGGAGCTGGACTTCGCGGGCATGTTCCACGGCGTGGACGAGCGGGTTCCGGTCGACGGGCTCAAGTTCGGTGTGCGCGTGCTCGACCGGTTCATCGACGCGTCCTGACCCGCCGGGCCCGCGCCGCCGGATATTCGGCCGCGCGTACGTACGGGACTGAGAAGAGTGAAAGGAAACATAGGCTCGTAGCCTCATCAGCCCCTCCTCGTTACAGGGGGTGCAGTCCGCGGCTGGGACTGCATTGCCAACAAGGAGGAATAATGATCAAGAAGGTCGTCGCTGCTGCGGCTGCCACTGGTGGTCTCGTGCTCGCCGGCGCGGGCATCGCCGCTGCCGACGCCGGTGCCCAGGGTGCTGCCGTGAAGTCTCCCGGTGTGATCTCGGGCAACGTCATCCAGGTTCCGGTCCACATCCCGGTGAACGCCTGTGGCAACACGGTGTCCGTGATCGGGCTGCTGAACCCCACCTTCGGCAACGCCTGCGTCAACAAGTGACGTTGTTGTGCATCGCCCCTTGAGGGTCTGAGCCCGTCGGCCCCGGAGTGCGCGCCATGCGCTCCGGGGCCGACTGGGCATTCCGCGCACGCGTATGGATGCCCGTGCGCATTCTGCAAGGCATAAGGCAGGTTAAAGCTATGCGACAGGTCACGCGTAAAGGCCTGATCACCGTGGCGGCCGCGACCGGCGTACTCGCCGTGTCCGGGGGCTACGCACACGCGGACTCCGGTGCCGAGGGGGGTTCGTCGGGATCGCCCGGCGTCCTCTCCGGCAACACGATCCAGCTTCCCGTGGACATCCCGGTGAACGCGTGCGGCAACACCGTGAACGTCGTCGGGCTGCTCAACCCGGCGTCGGGCAACGACTGTTCCAACACGTCGAAGCCCGGAGGCGGCCGGCCCGGTGGGAGCCACCACCACCACGGCGGCGGCGCCACGGCCGAGGGGGGCACGAGCGATTCGCCCGGTGTCGGTTCCGGCAACCACGTGCAGGTCCCGGTCCACGTGCCGGTCAACGCCTGCGGCAACAGCGTCTCGGTCATCGGGCTGCTCAACCCCGCGGGGGGCAACGACTGCGCGAACTCGCCGGGAGGCGACGAGCCCACGACCCCGCCGACCAAGCCGCCGACGCAGCCGATCACGCCCGCGCCGCCGAAGCCGGTGACCCCCAGCACCCCGAACCACCCCGCGCCGCAGACCGTCACCCAGCCCAAGGGTACGGAGCAGCTCGCCGAGACCGGCAGCTCGATGCCGCTGGGTACCGTCCTGCCGGCCAGTGTGGGCGCCCTGCTCGGGGGCGCGCTCCTCTACCGGCGCGCGCGGGCAGGCGTGTGACCTCCGCTTGACGCGGCGTGACTGAGCAGGTGCGGAACGGAGCGGGCCCAGCGGTGACGGGGCCCGCTCCGCTCATTCACCACGTGGCGCGCAGCTGGCGGATGATCCGCCGGCGCAACCGCACCCTGCGGCTCCCGTCGCGCAACAGGCTCAGGCGGTCCAATTCCCAGTGTCCGTACTCGGCATGGTCGGTCAGCAGGCGTGTGGCGTCCTTGCGGGAGACCCCGCGCGGGACGTACACGTCGACAAATTCGTATTCCGGCATCGCATCTATTGTGCGGGCACGGGCCGTGTACGGATAGCGTCTGCACTATGTCTGATGCTGCGCAGCCCACCGCTGCCGAGGTACGCGCCGCCGCCGAGGCGGTCAAGGCTGCGCTCGACCGCCACCTGGCGGCTGTCGAGCGCAGGTCGGGTGAGGACGATCCGGCCGTCTACGAAGCGTTCAACGAACTGGCCGCGGCGGCCGAGGAGTACGACGAGCTCCTCTACGACCGCTACGACGAGGTCACTCCCTTCGAGATTCCCGGCACGGAGGACTCGCTTCCCCCGTACACCGGACCCGAGGAGCCGAACGCCCTGAGCGTGCTGATCCGCCGCGACTACGCCGTGGTGGAGCCCCAGCGACTCCTCGCGCAGGCCCAGCGGGTCGCCGACGTGGAGGCCGACTCGGACCTCGACGACGGCGCCGCGGCGGCCGTCGGAACCATCGGGACCAGCGTGCACGCTGCCCTCGGTGTCCTCTTCGGAGAGTTCGAACCCGACGAAATCGCCTCCCGGCACAAGGAGTTCGGCCTGGAGGAGGGCGACTCCACGCTGTGGGTCACGGCCTCGGACGAACCGGCTGAGCCCGGGGAGTGGCTGGACGGGCCGTTTGACCAGGCGGATCCGCAGCGGGTCGTCTGCCGCTTCGACGTGAGCGCCGTCTTCGACGACGAGCTGGACGGCGACCTGGCGGACGACGGGCCCGACGCGATCGCGGGCGCGAAGGAGGACGAGCTGGAACCGTCCTGACGCGGTCCGCTCACGTGGGCCGGTGAGGGTGTGAGCGAGTGAGCGAGAGGGGCGGGCGGACTTCGGTCCGCCCGCCCCTCTCGCATGCCGCCGTGCGCCTACTGCGTCGGCGGGACCTGTGTGCGCAGCAAGGTCTGCAAGCGTGTCGTACGCGGCTTGGCCGCGACCTCGGCCACCGCGCGCGGCAGGGCCGCGTCCGCGCCGTGCACCACGGAGAGGTGCCGCTCACCGCGGCTGAACGCCGTGTACACCCACGGGCGGCTCAGCGCCTGCGTCGCGTCGCCCGGCAGCACGACCACCGCCGCGGGCCACCGCAGCCCGACCGCCTGGTGCGCGGTCAGCGCCCACCCGTGCCGCACGGCCCGCTCCACCGCGTCCTGCGGTACGACGACCGGGGTCCCGGCGCAGTCCAGGTGCAGGCCCTCCGCGTCCGCCCGCACCACCCGGCCGGGCAGGGTGCGGCCAGGGGCCGGTACGTACGCGATCCGGTCGCCCGGGTCGAAGCCGCCGAAGCGGCCGGGGCCGGGGTTGAGGCGTTCCTTGAGGGCCGCGTTCAGCGCGCGCGTCCCGGCGGCGCCCCCGTGTCCGGGGGTGATGACCTGGGTCTGCTCGGAGGGCACGCCGATCGCGCGCGGCACCGAGTCGGCGACCAGCTGTACGGCCCGGTGGATCGCCTCGGCGGCGTCGCGCACCGGCACGATCACCACTTCCTTGCCGGGGGCCTCCACCTGGTTCAGCTCGCCGATGCCGATGCCGGAGACCAGCTCGCCGACCGGGCCGGGGTCCGGGGTCCGGGAGGCGATCTGGGGGCACGCGCGGGCCGCGAGGAGATCCGCGAAGACCCGGCCGGGGCCCGCGGACCACAGGACGGACGGGTCGCCGCTGAGGACGAGCCGCGCGCCGTCCGGGAGCGACTCGGCGAGCATCGCGGCCGTCTCCACGTCCAGCTGCGGCGCGTCCAGGACCACCAGCAGGTCCACCGCGAGCGCGCCGTCCCGGTCCCGGCCGGGGCCCTCGGCGCCGGACAGCAGGCCGGACACGGTGACCGCGATGCCCTCGGGGGCGCCGGGGCCGAAGTGCTCGGCGAGGCGGCGCCGTCCGTCGACGCTGTGCGCCGCGGCGCACACGCGCAGTCCGAGGCGGGCCACGGCCTGGACGAGTGCGGCGGGCTCGGCGCGGGCCGCCTCCGCGCCGGTGTGCAGGACGAGGCCGTGTCCGGCGACCGCCCTGATCAACTCGGCGGTGGAACCGGCGGCGGCCGCCGCGGCCGGCTCCCAGTCCGCGAGAGCCTGTGAACTGTCTTCCTTGGAGAGGGAGTTGACCAGCCGGGCGAGACCGTCGGCGAGGCTCTCCTCGGCGAGCGCGTACCGCTCGAGGCCGACGAGCACCCGCACCGGACGCTCGGCCTCTTCGCCGTCCTCCGCGCCGTCCTCCGCGGCGGTCTCCTGGGCGCTTTCCGGCGCGCGGGCGGGACCACCGGGCTCCTCCAGCGCGTCCTGGAAGACCATCGCGTCGCCCTCCGCGATGGCGCTCTGCAGCGCTTCGTCCGGGCTCGGTACATCGCGCTTGCCCAGCGCTTCCGCGAGCAGCGGCGCGTCCAGGGCGGTGTGCCCGGCGACCGCGGCCTGTTCGAGCAGCCATACGGTGACGGCGCGGCCCCGGCGCTCGTCGTCGGGGCCGCACTCGGCGCCCAGCAGCGCGCGGGCGAACCCGTCCGCCTGCTCGGGGCGTACCCCCGGGATCCGCAGAAGCTGCCAGGGGTCGTCCCGGAGCGTGCTGTCCGCGCCCTCGCCGAGCGTCGCGGCGGCAGGTGCGGCCAGCGAGGCGGGGGCGCCGCCCTCGGTCAGCACGGCCCGCACGGCGTCGACCGCCTCCCCGGCCGGTTCGGCGGGGCTCGTGGGCGCGGCGGCCGGCGCCCGGCGGACGGGCTCGGCGACGACCTTGCGGGGCGCCGGTGCGGGCGTGCTGAACACGGCGGCGGGCCGCTCACCGCTCTCGACGGCCCGGACCGCGGCGAGGAGATCGGCGGCCGTGCCGCTCAGCTTCCCCCCGGCCGCGATGGGCCCTTCCTTGGCCGCCTTGCGCTGGGCGATCCGCTCCTGCAACTCACGCTGCGCGGCGACCTCGGTAGCGGCCTCGGACACGCCTTCGCCTTCGGCGGCTCCGGCGGTGGCTCCGGCCTGATCCGCGGTGGCGCCGGCACCTTCGTCCGTCTCGGCCGGATCAGGGGTGCCGGTCCCTTCCTCGGCGCCGGTTTCCTCGGTGCCGGCTTCCTCCGGGCCGGTTTCCTCGGGGCCGGTGGCCTCCGCGCCTTGCCCGGCGCGGGGCGCGTCGGTGTCGGCCGGGCCCGGGTGGCCCTCCGCGGCAGCGGGCTCCGTACTCACAGCGTGCTCCAGTCCTGATCGGGATAGCGGTGCACGGGCGCCGACACGTCGTCGAGCGCCTGGCAGATCTCGTCAGGAAGACTAAGGGCCTCCACTGACAATGCCGCCGTGAGCTGCTGCGAGTTGCGCGGGCCGATGATGGGGGCGGCCACCCCGGGCCGGTCGCGGACCCAGGCGAGGGCGACCTGGAGCGGCGTCACGGCGAGGCCGTCCGCCGCCGTGGTGACCGCGTCGACGATGCGGGTCGCGGCGTCGTCGAGGTAGGGCGCGACGAAGGGCGCCATGTGGTCGGACGCGCCCCGCGAGCCGGCGGGCGTGGCCTTGCGGTACTTGCCGGTGAGGACCCCGCGGCCGAGCGGCGACGACGGGAGCAGACCGATGCCGAGGTCGAGCGCCGCGGGCAGGACCTCCCGTTCGACCCCGCGCTGGAGCAGGGAGAACTCCATCTGCGTACTGGCGAGCCGGGTGCGTATGCCCGGCGCGGCCAGCTGCCAGGTGCCCGCCTTGGCCAGCTGCCAGCCGCTGAAGTTGGAGACGCCGGCATACCGGGCGCGACCGCTGCTCACCGCGATGTCCAGTGCCTGGAGCGTCTCGTCGAGCGGGGTGGCCGGGTCGAAGGCGTGGACCTGCCACAGGTCGACGTAGTCCGTGCCGAGGCGGGCGAGGGAAGTGTCGAGGGCGGCCAGGAGATGGCCGCGCGAGCCGTCGAAGCGGCGGTCCGGGTCGGGCACGCTCCCCGCCTTGGTCGCGATGACCAGATCGCGCCGCGGCACGAGGCCCTCGACGAGCTGCCCGAGGAGATACTCGGCCTCCCCGCCCCCATAGACATCGGCCGTGTCGACGAGTGTGCCGCCCGCTTCCCAGAAGGTCTTCAACAGGTCCGCGGCGTCGTGCTCGTCGGTGTCGCGGCCCCACGTGAGGGTGCCGAGCCCGATCCGGGACACTCGCAGGCCGGTGCGGCCGAGATGCCTCTGCTCCATGGGCGCTGAGATTACTGGCCGGAAGTCGGTTATTGGGGGCCTGTGGACAACCGGCCTTGGCCGACCGCCGAACCGGCGCGCTAGGGTGCCCGGACAAAGGACGTTACTGATCAGTAAGGGGATCGGCCATGGAGCTCGGCATCAACCTCGGTTACTGGGGCGCCGGAATGGACGCGGACAACCTGGCCGTCGCGAAGGAGGCCGACAAGCTGGGCTACGCCGTCTGCTGGGCCGCGGAGGCCTACGGCTCGGACGCGCCCACGGTGCTCTCCTACGTCGCCGCGCAGACCGAGCGCATCGACATCGGCTCGGCGATCATGCAGATCCCCGCCCGCCAGCCCGCGATGACCGCGATGACGGCCGCGACCCTCGACTCCCTGTCCGGCGGCCGCTTCCGCCTCGGCCTCGGCGTCTCGGGCCCGCAGGTATCCGAGGGCTGGTACGGCGTGAAGTTCGACAAGCCGCTGGCCCGCACCCGCGAGTACGTCGACATCGTGCGCCGCGCGATGAGCCGCGAGCGGCTGTCGTACGAGGGCGAGCACTGGACGCTGCCGCTGCCGGGCGGACCGGGCAAGCCGCTCAAGCTGACCGTGCACCCGCAGCGCGAGCACATTCCGCTCTACATCGCGGCGATCGGCCCGAAGAACCTGGAGCAGACCGGCGAGATCGCCGACGGTGCCCTACTGATCTTCCCGGCCGCGGAGCATCTGGAGGAGACCGCACTGACCCACCTGCGGGCAGGGCGCGAGAAGGCCGGCAAGACGCTGGAGGGCTTCGACGTCGTCCCGACGCTGCCCCTCGCGCTCGGCGCCGACAAGGACGTGCCCGCGCTCGCCGACATGTTCCGCCCGTACACCGCCCTGTACGTCGGCGGCATGGGCAGCCGGAAGCAGAACTTCTACAACCAGCTCGCCCAGCGCATGGGCTACGAGAAGGAAGCCGCCGAGATCCAGGACAAGTACCTGGGCGGCGACAAGGAGGGTGCGGGGGCCGCGGTGCCGCACCAGCTGATCGACTCGACGACGCTGCTCGGCTCCGTGGAGCGGATCGCCGAGCGGATGCAGGCCTACGCGGCTGCCGGGGTGACGACTCTGACGCTGGCCCCCGCCGGCTTCACGCTCGACGAGCGGATCGCGGCCCTGCGGGCCGGCACCGAGGCCCTGGAGCGGGCCGGACTGGCGTAACGCGGGGAGAGGAAAAGTTCTGCGGCCGTGGTGGGGGCTCGGGGGTCTTCCCCGCCACGGCCGTCACGGGTAACAACGCCTCACCTGGCACCTGGTTACGCCCCGGAACCCTCTCTCGAGGCCCTTCCTTCGGCCGAGTGGCCCCCCACAGCTGTTGCCCGGTCCGGCATGCCGTATTTGACTCGTTTTCGGCGGAACTCTGCAGGGAACGCGCGGCGTGCACGGAGGTACCAGAGATGCTGTCGGCCAAGAGCCTGTTCCAGGAGATCCTCGACGACGACGAGTCGTTCCGGCTCTTCTGCTCCATCGCGGCGAGCGGTGAGGCGCAGGGCGGCTGGGAGAACGGCCGCATCGCCGCACTCGTCCCCCTGAGCGAGCGTGACCTCGCGCCCAAGGTGGCGCGGCACGGCGCCGACGAGGACAAGCACGGACGGATCTTCAAGGCCCTGATGAAGAAGCGCGGCCTGCAACCCGTGGAAGTCCCGCTGGAGACCGACTACACGATGCTCCTGGAGAAGCACGGCATCGGCCTCGCGCACGAGCAGCTCAAGGCCGACGAACCGCTCACCGTGCGGGACATCGTCATGTATCTCGCCCACAGCCGCGTCACCGAGCAGCGGGCCTCCGAGCAGATGGACCTGCTGCGCAAGCACTTCGCGGACGACCCCGACATCGGCCGCGCGGTGAAGATGATCTCGGCCGACGAGGACAACCACCTCGCGTACTGCCACGAGGAGCTCCTGCGTTTCGCGTACGCGGGTCACGGCCGCGACATCCAGCGCATCCTGCGCGAGTGCGCCCTGGAGGAGATCCGCGTCTACCGCGACGTCAGCCTCGCCGTGATGGACCACATGGGGCGCATCCTGCGCTGGCCGAAGCCCAAGGCGGCCCTGCTCGCCGCGGGCATCCACGCCGTGTACGCGTATGAGCGCCTGGTCGGCTGGCGGCGGATGGTGTCACTGGAGATGCCGGAGCGGCGCGACGCGCTGGGCGGGCCCCCGGCGAGCGCGGTCGAGTTCGCGTAGCCCCCGCGCGGCGTGCGCTACAGCCAGCCGCGCCGCTTGAACGTGCGGAAGAGCAGAAGCTCCAGGCAGACCATCACGAGGATCACCAGCGGATACGACCAGAGCCAGTGGAGTTCCGGCATGTGGTCGAAGTTCATGCCGTAGACGCCCGCGATCAGTGTCGGGACCGCGACCATGGCCGCGTACGCCGAGATCTTCCGCATGTCGTCGTTCTGCCGCACTCCCATCTGCGCCAGATGCGCCGACAGGATGTCCGAGACGAGCCGGTCCAGGGCGTCCACGGACTCGTTGACGCGCAGGAGGTGGTCGCTGACGTCGCGGAAGAACGGCCGCGCCGACTCGTTCACGAAGGGCACGGGCCCTACGGACGGGCCGGTTCCGGAAAGCTTGGCCAGCGGGAGCATCAGCGGGCCCGTGGCCCTGCGGAACTCCAGGATCTGGCGCTTGAACGTGTAGATCCTGGACGCCGTGTTGCGCGAGCCGCCGCTCTCCGGCGAGAACACCTCGGCCTCCAGCCCCTCCATGTCGGTCTGGAGCTCGGTCGCGACCTCCAGGTAGTGGTCGACGGTCGCGTCGGCGATCGAGTACAGGACCGCGGTGGGCCCGTGCCGCAGCACGTCGGGATCGGCTTCGAGCCGCTTGCGTACGGCCTTCAGGGGTGCGCCCTCGCCGTGCCGGACGGTCACGACGAACGAGTCGCCCATGAAGAGCATGACCTCTCCGGAGGAGACCTTGTCGCTCTCCGGCTCGTACACGACCGGCTTGAGCACCACGAACAGCGAGTCGTCGTACACGTCCAGCTTCGGCCGCTGATGCGCCTTGAGCGCGTCCTCGACGGCCAGTGGATGCAGCCCGAACTCGTCGCTGACCCGCGCGAACTCGTCCTCCGTCGGCTCGTACAGGCCGATCCAGACGAAGGAGTGGCCCTCGGCCCTGGCCTCTGCGAGCGCGTCGGAGAAGTCCGCGGGCCCCTCGGTCCTGCGCCCGTCCCGGTAGATGCCGCAGTCGACGATCACGCTTCGCATTCTTCCCAGGGGGAGCTGGGGCCGCATGTCGCGATACCCATAGGCTGGCGCGCATGCCCACGCTGATTCTCGTCCGGCACGGACGCTCCACCGCCAACACCGCGGGTCTGCTCGCCGGGTGGACCCCCGGTGTGTCCCTCGACGAGCGCGGCGCCGCGCAGGCCGCCGCGCTGCCGGAGCGGCTGGCCGCGGTACCCCTCGCCGAGATCGTCACCAGCCCCCTCCAGCGCTGTCAGGAGACCCTGGCCCCGCTCCTCGCCGCCCGCCCGGAACTCACCCCGCACACCGACGACCGCATCGGCGAGTGCGACTACGGCGACTGGTCGGGCCGCAAGCTCGCCGAACTCGTCGACGACCCGCTGATGGAGGTCGTGCAGCAGCACCCGTCCGCGGCCGCGTTCCCCGGCGGCGAATCCATGCGGGCCATGCAGCACCGGGCCGCGGAGGCCGTACGCGAGTGGAACGCGCGCGTGGAGCGCGACCACGGCCCGGACGCCACCTATCTGATGTGCTCGCACGGCGACATCATCAAGTCGCTCGTCGCGGACGCCATAGGGCTTCACCTGGACCTCTTCCAGCGCATCTCCGTGGAGCCCTGCTCCGTCACCGCGATCCGCTACACCCGGCTCCGCCCCTATCTCGTCCGCCTCGGCGACACCGGCGATTTCGCGTCGCTCGCCCCGCGCGTGAAGCCGGCCGAGGGGGATGCGCCGGTCGGTGGCGGTGCGGGCGCCCCGTGATCGTCCGCCGCAGTAGGGTGAAGCCGTCGCAGTAACCGCAGTTGTTGCCGCGCTCGATCAAGCAGTCGGTCCCAGCAGTCGATTCCAATGGAGACAGGACGTGTCCCGTCAGGTGTTCCTCTACGACCCCCCGGAGCGCTTCGTGGCCGGCACGGTCGGGCTCCCCGGGCGCCGCACCTTCTTCCTTCAGGCCTCGGGCGGCGCCCGCGTGACGAGTGTGGCCCTGGAGAAGGCCCAGGTCGCCGCGCTGGCCGAGCGCATGGACGAGCTCCTCGACGAGGTCGTGCGCCGCAGCGGCGGGAACGCCTCGGTGCCCGCTGTCGCGCCCACGGAGATCCACGACACGGCGCCCCTCGAATCGCCCGTCGACGAGGAGTTCCGGGTCGGCACGATGGCCCTCGCCTGGGACGGCGAGGACGAACGGATGATCGTCGAGGCGCAGGCACTCGTCGAGCTCGACGCGGACTCCGACGAGGACCTCGCGGAGGCCGAGGAACGGCTTCTCCAGGACGAGGAGAACGGCCCCCCGATGCTGCGGGTCCGGCTCACCGGCGTACAGGCGCGCGCCTTCGCCAAGCGTGCCCTGGACGTCGTGAACGCGGGGCGCCCGCCGTGCCCGCTGTGCAGTCTGCCGCTCGACCCGGAGGGACACGTATGCCCGCGTCAGAACGGATACCGGCGAGGAGCGTGACCGTCTCGGACACGGACCTCCTCACCAGGGGCGAGCTGGCGGTCCAGGGGCGCATCCGCGAGGCGTCGAACGCGGTGCTCCTGTGCAGGGTCACCCACGAGGGCCGCGAGGCGTCCTGCGTGTACAAGCCCGTCGCCGGCGAGCGCCCCCTGTGGGACTTTCCCGACGGCAACCTCGCCCGCCGCGAGGTAGCCGCCTACGAGGTGTCCGAGGCCCTCGGCTGGAACCTCGTACCGCCGACCGTCCTGCGCGACGGGCCGTACGGCGAAGGCATGTGCCAGCTCTGGATCGACCAGCCCGAGGAGCCCTCCGAGGGCGGTGAGCTGCTCGCTCTCGTGGAGGGCGAGGAGCCGGGAGACGGGTGGAAGGCCGTCGGCCTCGCCGAGGTCGGCGAGGGGCGCACGGCGCTCCTCGTGCACGCCGACGACGTCAGGCTGCGGCGCCTCGCCGTGCTCGACGCGGTGATCAACAACGGCGACCGCAAGGGCGGCCACCTCCTGGTCGACGCCGAAGGGCGTCTGTTCGGCATCGACCACGGCGTCACCTTCAACACCGAGGACAAGCTGCGCACGCTTCTGTGGGGCTGGGCGGGGGAGCCTCTGACCGCGGAGATGACCGAGGCCCTGAAGGCGCTCACGGGCGCTCTGGGGGCCGGTGAGCCCCTCGCGCTGCGGCTCGCGGAGCTGATCACCGAGGCCGAGCTGGACGCCGTACGCGCACGGGTCGACGGGCTGCTGGCGAGCGGGAAGCACCGGGAGCCGAGCGGGGAGTGGCCCGCCATCCCGTGGCCGCCCGTCTGAGTCCGTCCTTCCGAGCCCGTCCTTTGAGCCCTCCGGTCCGCGTCGTCCGGGGGCGCATGTCAGTGGCTGGGGCTACGTTCGAAGGGTCCCCTCAGGGGATCCCTGGAACGGAGGTCACGCCGTGAAACTGATCGTCGAGGACCGGATCGACCGGCCCGTGAAGGACGTGTTCAACTCCATCGTGAGCCCGGAGGGGCTGTCCAGCTTCTTCACGGCGGACGCGTCCGCCCCGATGATCCCCGGCACCACGGTGACCTGGCGTTTCGGCCATGTCGACGCGATGTTCGACGTCGAGGTCGGGCCCGTGGAGACGGACCGGCTGATCTCGTGGAGGTGGCTGGGGGGAGACGTGACCATCGAGCTGGAGCGGGCCGACGACGGCGCGGCCACGCTGCTCACGATCACCGAGCAGCCCATGGGGGAGGGCCTGGAGGGCGCCGCGCGGGCCGTCGGGCAGACCCAGGGGTGGACGTACTTCGTGACGGGGCTCCGGGCCCATCTGCTGCACGGCATCCGCCACTTCGGTCTCTCGGGAGCCATCCGTGCCACGGTCGAGGCCTGACATGGCACCGGAGAGGACCGCAAGAGGGCCTTCCCGGCCATCGGACCCGGTCCGGTTCGTATGCGGAAGCTCCGTCCGGTTAGGCTCATGGCATGTATGCCTGGCCCGCTTCTGAGGTCCCCGTCCTGCCTGGCAAGGGCCGCGACCTGAGGATCCACGACACCGCGACCGATGGCCTCGTCACCCTCGAGCCCGGTCCCGTCGCCCGTATCTACGTCTGCGGGATCACCCCGTACGACGCGACCCATATGGGTCACGCGGCGACCTACAACGCGTTCGACCTCGTTCAGCGCGTGTGGCTCGATACCAAGCGGCAGGTTCACTACGTCCAGAACGTGACGGACGTCGACGATCCGCTGCTCGAGCGCGCGATCCGTGACGGCGTCGACTGGACCGGCCTCGCGGAGCGCGAGACCGCCCTCTTCCGCGAGGACATGACCGCCCTGCGGATGCTGCCGCCGCAGCACTACATCGGAGCCGTAGAGGCGATACCCGGCATCGTGCCGCTCGTCGAACGGCTCCGGGACATGGGCGCCGCCTACGAACTCGAGGGCGACGTCTACTTCTCCGTCGAGTCCGACCCCAACTTCGGCCAGGTCTCCCGCCTGGACGCCGCGGCGATGCGGCTCCTCTCCGCCGAGCGGGGCGGTGACCCGGACCGTCCGGGCAAGAAGAACCCGCTCGACCCGATGCTGTGGATGGCCGCCCGCGAGGGCGAGCCGAGCTGGGACGGCGCCTCGCTGGGCCAGGGGCGTCCCGGCTGGCACATCGAATGTGTCGCCATCGCCCTCGACCACCTCGGCATGGGCTTCGACGTCCAGGGCGGAGGGTCCGATCTGGCCTTTCCGCACCACGAGATGGGCGCCTCGCACGCGCAGGTCCTCACCGGCGAGTTCCCGATGGCGAAGGCGTATGTCCACGCCGGCATGGTCGCGCTCGACGGCGAGAAGATGTCCAAGTCCAAGGGCAACCTCGTCTTCGTCTCGAAGCTGCGGCGCGACGGGGTCGACCCGGCCGCGATCCGCCTCGCGCTCCTCGCCCACCACTACCGGGCCGACTGGGAGTGGACCGACCAGGTCCTGAGCGACGCGGTCGAGCGGCTCGGCCGGTGGCGCGCCGCCGTCTCCCGGCCCGACGGGCCGTCCGCGACGGCGCTCGTCGAGGAGATCCGCGAGGCGCTGACGAACGACCTCGACGCACCGGCCGCGCTGCTCGCGGTGGACCGCTGGGCCGCCCTCCAGGCGGAGCAGGGCGGTACGGACGAAGGGGCGCCGGGTGTGGTGTCCCGCGCGGTCGACGCCCTGCTCGGAGTGGCCCTCTAGTCACCTCGGTCCGGGTTCGGTCCTGGGACCGGACCGACCGAACCCGGCGTGTACGTCCCTCAACCGCCCCCGGACTCCACGGAGTTCGGGGGCGGTCACGTTTGCCCGCTCGGCAGCGTCCGCACAGCGAAGGGGCGGTGCACATCGCGTGTGCACCGCCCCTGCTCAGCCGTCTTCGCCCTACTCCGGCGAGTCCTCCGAGGAATCGTCCCCGGACTTCCCGGACTCCCCGGACTCCGGGGACGCGTCCGTGTCACCCGTCCCGCCGGGGGCTTCCGTGCCCGGATCGGGGCGCTGCTGGGGTCGCGGCGGACGGGTGCGCTCGCTCGGGGTGTCCCGCAGGTACGGCGCCGAGTCCCCGCCGTCCGTCGCATGGCCGGCCGGACCGCCCGGAGGGCCGCCGCCGTCCCTGCGCCGCAGATAGCGCTCGAACTCGCGGGCGATCGCCTCGCCGGACGCCTCCGGAAGGTCCGCGGTGTCCCGGGCCTCCTCCAGCGACTGCACGTACTCGGCGACCTCGCTGTCCTCCGCCGCCAGCTGGTCCACGCCCAGCTGCCACGCCCGGGAGTCCTCGGCCAGCTCACCCAGCGGAATGCGCAGGTCGATGAGGTCCTCGAGGCGGTTGAGCAGCGCCAGCGTCGCCTTCGGGTTCGGCGGCTGCGACACGTAGTGCGGCACCGCCGCCCACAGGGAGACCGCGGGGACGCCCGCGTGCGTGCAGGCCTCCTGGAGGATGCCGACGATGCCCGTCGGACCCTCGTACTTGGTCTCCTCCAGGTCCATGGATCGTGCCAGATCCGGGTCGGACGTGACGCCGCTGACCGGCACGGGCCGCGTGTGCGGGGTGTCGCCGAGCAGCGCGCCCAGGATGACGACCAGCTCGACCCCCAGCTCGTGCGCGAAACCGAGCAGCTCGTTGCAGAACGAACGCCACCGCATCGACGGCTCGATGCCCCGGACCAGGACCAGATCGCGCGGCTTGTCGCCGCCGACCCGGACCACGGAGAGCCGGGTCGTCGGCCAGGTGATCTTGCGCACGCCGCCGTCGAGCCACACCGTCGGCCGGTTGACCTGGAAGTCGTAGTAGTCCTCGGCGTCGAGCGCCGCGAACACCTCGCCCTTCCACTCCTTGTCGAGATGCGCGACCGCGGCGGAGGCGGCGTCCCCGGCATCGTTCCAGCCTTCGAACGCGGCCACCATGACCGGGTCGACCAGCTCGGGAACCCCCTCGAGCTCGATCACCCAGCGCCTCCTTCCGACGTTCCCCCAGTGCCCTGATGGCCCGGGGGGACCCCCATCGCGTACCTGCCCACCTTACGGCGTGCGCGGGGGCCATCCGCAGCCCCCTTGAACGGGGGAGTGACCGGATCACTGCCCCGCGATCCGCCCTCGCACTCCCCGGTCACGCCCGTAGCGGAACCCGTGTCAGAGCGTCGAGCGCAGCCACTGCTCCACGCTCGCGATGTGCACCGTCGCCCACGACCGCGCCGCCTCGGCGTCGCCGTCGCGCAGCGCCGCCAGGATCGCCCGGTGCTCGTGCAGGGTCCGGCTGACCGCGTCCTCCTGCGTCAGGCCGCGCCAGACGCGGGCCCGGGTCGTCGGGCCCGACAGGCCGTCGAGGAGCGAGCACAGGACCGAATTGCCCGAGCTCTGCACGATGCCGCGGTGGAACTCCAGGTCGGAGGCGACGAGTTCCTCCACCGAGGGCGCGGAGCCGAGCGCGTCCAGCTGGGCGGCGAGTGCGTCGAGCCGCGCCTCGTCGATCCGGCTCGCGGCCATCGCGGTCGCGGCCGGCTCCAGGATGCGGCGCACCGCGAGGAATTCGAGGACGGTGTCGTCGCGGTGGAAGTCGACGACGAAACTCAGGGCTTCGAGCAGGAGTTGGGGGTCGAGGCTCGTGACGTACGTACCGTCGCCCTGCCGCACGTCGAGGATGCGGATGAGGGACAGCGCGCGGACGGCCTCGCGCAGGGAGTTGCGGGACAGGCCGAGGTCGGCCGCGAGTTCGCTCTCCTTCGGGAGCCGGTCGCCGGGGCGCAGCGCGCCGGAGACGATCATGCCTTTGATCTTCTCGATGGCCTCGTCGGTGACGGCCATGGCGGCCTCCCTGTCCTCGGTCGGAGCGCCACCGTCTGGAGCGCCGATACCTCCGATGTATCGGCCCATTATGTGTGCAGGGATGCGGTGGGCGGGGCGGAGTCCCGCAACCACGACCTGATCGTGCGGGTGCGGGAACGGAACACCCGGACGACGAACGACGCATGCCCGGCCGGGATCTCCCCGGCCGGGCGGCCTCAACTCGCCTGGCTGTGCTCCAAGTCGGAGCACTCTGTCGAGGACTGCGCACCTGCGCCCGACGGACCTTGAACCGGCCGCGCGAGCAGCCAGGCCCCGCACACCAGCGTGATCAACTGCGCCCCGGCCAGCAGCGTGAACCCGGCGCCGAAGCCGTGCCCGCCGCTCGCCGCGATGGCCACGCCCATCAGCATCGGCATGAACGCCGAGACCAGGTTGCCGACCCCGTTGACCACCCCGTACGCGCTGCCCACGAAACGGGCCGGCGCGCAGTGCTGGACCAGCGTGGGGATCGCCGGGCCCTGCAGGCCCCAGAACGCGCCCGCGAGGATCAGGCCCGTCGCCGCCGCCCCGTCGCTGTCCGCCCCGGCGACGAGGAGGACACAGACCGCCGTGCCGGCCGAGCCGACGACGAACGGCAGCGCGAGCAGCCGCCGCGGCAGCCGGTCGAGCAGCAGCCCGCCGAGGAACCCGGACACCAGCGACATCAGGAACGGCAGCGACGACACGGCGCCCATGGCGGCCAGGGAGAAGTGCCGCTCCTGGATCAGATACGACGGCAGCCAGGCGCTCGAACCCCACAGATAGGCGAGCGTGGCGATCTCGATGAGCAGGATCGGCGCCAGGCGCGGCATGCTCAGGGCGCCCTTGAGGGTGGCACCGAACCCGGACCGGCGGGCCCCCGCCACACCCCGGCCACGGACGAACAGGGCTATCAGCGGTAGGCCGATCACCGCGTTGAGCGCGGCCAGGGCGAGGAACGACGTATGCCAGTCGAAGTGGTAGACGAGATACGTGATCAGGGGGAGGCCCGCGGCCGTGCCCAGGGACACCCCCATCGAGCTGACCGCGTTCGGCCGTCCCGCCTCGTGCGGCGGGAAGTGCTCGCGCACGTACATCGTCTTGAGCGAGAACAGCGGCCCCTCGGCCGCGCCCAGCAGGGCACGCAGGACGGTGAGCGTGAGCGCGCCCAGGGCGTACGGCGACAGCAGCGTCATCACCGACCACAGGGCCACGCTCACGAACAGGCCGCGCCGCACCCCGAGCGTCGTCTCGTAGAACGGGGTGAGGAAGAAGGCCGCGATGCCGTACCCCACGAGGAAGACGGTCGACAGGGCGCCCTGAGCCACCCGGTCACCGGTGATGCCGAAGTGGTCGGTGAACGCCTCGTCGGTGATGAGGACGGAGACGTTCACCCGGTCCACGTAGCTGATCAGGACGATGACCAGGAGGCTGAGGACGCCGGCCCAGCGGGCTCTCGAACTCATGCAGACGCCTGCCCCGTGGCGGCCGCCCGGTACATGCGGCGCAGGCGCACCACACCCAGGTCGTGCTGGTAGAGGTTCTCGCGCTGGTCGGCGTCCGCCGGCATGGCCTCCAGCATCACGCGGTCCTGTTCGAGCACCTCCCAGTGGCGCTTCTCGATGAGGGTCTTGTACAGGAAGCGCCAGGTGTCGCGCTGCCAGCCCTCGACCTTGCGGTAACGCCAGAAGAAGACACCGCAGCGCTCCTCGTCGACCGGGCAGACCATGCCGACGATCCCGAACGGGCCGCCGGGGCCTGCCGACGGCGGGTACGGGATCGACAGGTCGACCCAGTCGACGCCGGTGTGACACAGCTCGACCCAGTCGAAGTTGACGCCCCGCTGGTCGGTCTTCTCGAAGAAGTAGCCCCGGTCGGTCTCGCGGATGCGGAACTTGGCCGTCGTGTCACCGTCGAACATGGTGTGCGAGTCGTGGTGCAGGAAGGCGCCGTGCATCGGGTCGAGGAGGTTCTCGACGGCGTAGCGCCACGGCACGTCCCACTCCGCATAGCACAGGATCGCGTCGGTGCCGGGGTCGGTGAGCGGCTCGGGGAGCGTCAACTCGGCCGGTTCCGGGTGCTGTTCGTCGCCGAAGTAGGCGAGGACCGCGCCGTTGACCTCGCGCACGGGAAGCGACCTGACGAGCTTCTTGCCCTCCAGGCTGCAGCCGGGCAGGCCGGGCACAGAGGAGACGGTGCCGTCGCCCTCGACCTCGACGCCGTGGTACCAGCACGCCACCCGGTCGCCGAGGTGCTTGCCGAGCGACAGGGGCGCACCGCGGTGCGGGCAGCGGTCCGCGAGCATGGACAGGGTGCCGTCGGAGCGGCGGAACAGGAGCCACTGCTCGCCGAGCGCGGTCACCTTGCGCATGGCGCCGGGCGCGACGAACGAGGACGGCACGACGGGGTGCCACTGATTGCGCAGGCCCGTCGCGTAGATGTGGTCGGCGGTGGAAGCTGCCGAACCGGCTGTGGTGGCTGTGGTGGCGGTCATCAGGGTCACGCTCCCAGTCGGTTCATCTCGGCGCGGAACGAGTCCTCGGTCCACGGGGCGCCGTCGGGGGCGTGGACCTGACGGACATTCAGCCCGCGGATGACATCGGCGAGTTCGTGGCCCTCCTTGGTGAATACCTCTTCGATGGTGGCGGCCAGCTTGTACTCGTAGGGGGTGGGTTCGTGCGTACGGGACTGGTGGACGTCCAGGTACGGCCAGGTGGTGGTCACACGTGCCTCCAGGAAAAGGGTTACAGGTCGAGGGCCAGGCGGCCGGAGGCGCAGCGCGAGACGCAGATCATCATCGAGGCGCCCGCGGCCCGCTCGGCATCGGAGAGCAGGAAGTCGCGGTGGTCGGGCGTGCCGTCGAGCACCCGGGTCTCGCAGGACCCGCAGATTCCGTCGCGGCAGGAGCTGGCCACGTCCAGGCCGGCCGCCTCCGCCGCCTCCAGGATCGACGTCTCGGCGCCGACCGTGAGGGTGAGTCCGGAGGTGCGGCACTCGACCTCGAAGCCCTCGTCGTCCGCGGAGCGCTCCACGACCGGGGCCGCGAACCGCTCGACGCGCAGCCGGTCCGCCGGGCAGAGGGCCTCGATGGCGGCGAGCAGCGGCTCGGGCCCGCAGCAGTAGACGAGCGTCCCGTCCGGCAGCCCGGCGAGAGTGGACGCGAGGTCGATGTGGCCCTGCTCGTCCTGCGGCACCACCGTCAGATCACCGCCGAGCGCGGCGAGTTCGTCGACGAACGCCATCGACGCGCGGCTGCGCCCGCCGTACACCATGCGCCAGGCGGCACCCCGGCGTGCGGCCTCGCGGGCCATCGCGAGGATCGGCGTCACACCGATGCCGCCCGCGACGAAGACGTAGCCCGGCGCGTCCTGAAGCGCGAAGTGGTTGCGCGGCGCCGACACCGTGACCCGCCCGCCGGGGCGCAGCTTCGTGTGCACATGGCGCGAACCCCCGCGTGACGACGGTTCATTGAGGACGCCGATGCGGTACGACGTCGGGGTGCGCGGGTCCGAGCACAGGCTGTACTGGCGGACCTGCCCGCCCACGTGGACGTCGAGGTGCGCGCCGGGCTCCCACGCGGGCAGGGGCTTGCCGTCCGGGTGGGTCAGTTCGACGGACAGGACGCCGTCGGCCTCCCAGGTCATGCGGTGTACGAGGAGGTCCAGGAGGGTCTCGTCGGTTGCGGTCATGGCTGCGGGGCCTCCCTACGCGGTGGGGATCTTCACGGGCGGGGTGAACGGGTTCTTCATCGGGCCGAGCGCCGCGAGGTCGACCTCGACGAGCGTCGGCCCCTCGGAGGCGACGGCCTCGGCGATGACGGGCTCGGCGTGCTCGGCGGCGGCGATCCGCAGATACGGCAACCCGCAGGCGCGTGCGAGGAGTTCGAAGTCGGGCGTGGCCAGGTCGACGCCGGAGCGGCGGTCGCTGTGCCGGTCCTGCATGTTGCGCAGGACGCCGTAGCCTCCGTCGTTGAACACGACGAGGGTCAGGCGCGGGCGCTCCTGGGCGAGGGTGAGCAGTTCGCCCAGGTGCACGGCGAGCCCGCCGTCACCGGCGATGACGACCGTGGGCGCGTCGGGCCTCGCCAGCGCGGCACCGATGCCCATGCCGAGGCCCTGCCCGATGCCGCCGCCGCGCGGGAAGACGTTGTCCCGCGGGTCGTACATGTCGAGGAGCCGGTTGCCCCAGCTGCTCGACGGGATGGTGACGTCGCGGGCGACGACGGCCTCGCGGGGGAGCGCGGCCCGGATCGCGTCGCAGATGGCGGCCTGCGGGCCGATGTTGTCGTGCAGGGTCGCGCGCACGTCGTCGCGGACAGCGGTGACCCGCGCCGTCCAGCCCGGCTCGGCGGGCTTCGCGTACGGGAGCAGCCGCTCCAGTACGTCGGCGGCGTCGCCGTGCAGCGCGTGCCGGGCGGGGTACACGCGGCCGAGGGCGTCCGCGTCCAGGTCGATCTGGATGTGGGCGGCGGGGAGTTCGAGGCCGTAGTCGGCGGTCTCGTTGGACCGGAAGTGGGTGCCGATCGTGAGCAGCACGTCGGCGTCGGCGAGCAGGGAGCGCCCGGCCGGCGTCGTCGCGAAGTTGCCGACGACCTGCGGGTGGTCCTCGGGGACGGCGCCGCGCCCGGAGTTGGACGTCAGGAGCCCCGCGCCGGTCGCGGCGAGCAGGTCCGCGAGCTGGGTACGGGCACGGGTCGCGCCGCCACCGGCCCAGATCACGGGGCGCTCGGCCGAGGCCAGCAGGGCGCCCGCGGCAGCGAGTTCGTCATCGCCAGGGGTGGGCGCGGCGGCCTCCGTGAACTCCTCGACCGCGATGTCGGTCTGGGCCGCGTACTGGAGGTCGACCGGCCACTCCACGCTCGCGGGGCCACCCGGCGCGGTCAGCGCCGCGCGGGCCGCCTCGCGCAGGATGCGGCCCGCCGCGTCGGCGGACGGCACGGTCGCGGCGTACTTGGAGACCGCCGTCAGCATGCCCAGCTGGTCCTTGGTCTCGTGGATGAAGCCGCGGCCGCTGCCCAGGAACTCCGACTCGACCTGCCCGGTGATGTGCAGGACGGAGGTGCCGGACGCCAGCGACTCGACCAGCGAGCCGGCCGCGTTGCCCGCGCCCGTCCCGGTCGAGGTCAGGGCGCAGCCGAGCGTGCCGCGGGCCCGGCCGTAGGCGTCGGCCGCGTTGACGGCGGACGCCTCGTGGCGCACGGGCACGAACCGCAGTTCACGGTCCACGGCCTCGACGAGCGGCAGGTTGTGCACGCTGACGATCCCGAAGACCGTGTCGATGCCCAGTTCCCGCAGGACGGCGACGAGGAGATCGCCTCCGGTGTCGTAACGCATGGTGGTCTCCTCAGAGGATGGAGCGGCCGACTCCGCCGCAGACGTCGATGCTGGTTCCGGTGATGTACGAGGCGCGCGGCGAGAGCAGCGCGACGATCGCGTACGCGACTTCCTCGGCCCGCCCGAGCCGCCCGAGCGCGATCCCGCGGTCGGCGGCGAGCTCCGCCTGCCAGTCCTCGTAGGAGAGCCCGGACTCCGCGGCGGCGTGCCGGCGGGTCCACTGGCCCGTGTCGACGAGGCCGAGGCAGACCGAGTTGACGCGGATCCCCTCGGGGGCGAGCTCGGTGGCCAGGGACTTGGAGAGGTTGAGGATGCCGGCGCGGGCGGCGCTCGTCGTGATCAGGCGGGTCTCGGGCTGCTTGGCGAGGACCGCGTTGACGTTCACGACGGACGCGGCTTCGGATGCGGCGAGGTGGGTGCGCGCGGCGTGCAGCGGGTTGAGGACGCCGGAGAACTTCAGCTCCAGCTCGTCGCGCCAGTCCTCGGCGGTCGACTCGTCGAGGCTCTTCATGCGGGACTGGCCCGCGTTGTTGACGAGCCCGTCGAGGCCCCCGAAGGTGTCGGCGGCATGCCGGACGAAGTCCCGTACGGCCGTCGCGTCCCGCACGTCGCAGACGCCGGTCAGGAGACGGTCGCTGCCCAGGCGCGCCGCCGCCTTCGCGAGGCGGTCGGCGTCACGGCCGCAGGTCGCGACGCGCGCGCCCTCGTCCAGAAGGGCGCGGACCGTGGCCAGGCCGACGCCCGAGCTGCCGCCGGTGACCAGGACGGTCCGGTCGGCGAGGCCCAGATCCATAACTCTGCACTCCTGTGGGTCAGTTCATCGTGAAGCCGCCGTTGACGGCGATCACTTGTCCGGTGAGATAGCGGGATTCCTCGCCGAGCAGGAAGGCGACGAGACCGATGAGGTCGCCGGGCTCCTGCGGCCGCGAGATGGCCCGGCCCGAGCGGTACAGCTCGTGCCGTTCCTCGGGCACGGTCTCGGTCGCCTCGCACTCGGTGAGGCCGGGCGCGACCGCGTTGACGGTGACGCCCTTGTCGCCGAGTTCCCTGGCCATCGCCCGGGTCAGCGCGATGACCGCGCCCTTCGAGGCGATGTAGTGGGCGAGGCGGGGGGAGCCGTAGAGCGCGGCGTCCGAGGCGACGTTCACGATCCGGCCCGGTGAGCCGAAGAGCGGGTACAGGGCCTTCGACACCAGCCAGGGGCTGCGGGCGTTGACCGTCATCAGGCGGTCCCACACCTCGACGTCGATGTCCTGGAACTCCTTGCCGCCGACGCCGTTGGCGAGAGCCGCGTTGTTGACCAGGCCGTACAGCGGCCCCAAGTCCCTCACCCGGTCGGCGAGTTCGTCCACCGAGTCGGGGTCGGCCACGTCGCAGTGCACGAAGTGGGCGTCGAGCCCGTCGCCGCGCAGCTCCTCGGCCGCGCGGGTCCCGCGCTCGGTGTCGAGCTCGGCGACCACGACGCGGAAGCCGTCCTCGGCGGCCCGGCGGGCCATGGCCAGTCCCAGGCCACGGCCCGCCCCGGTGACGACGACGGTGCCGGCGCCCCCTGAGGGGTCAGTCACGGGTGACACCGTGCATCGGCGAGTGCTCCGGGTACGTCGGGACCTGCGGCTTCTGTGTGCCGATGACGACGCAGAACAGGGCGTCGGTGTCGCCCTCGTTCTTCAGGGACCGGGCCACGCCCGCCGGGACGACGATCATGTCGCGGTAGCCGAGGGTGCGGTACTCGACCTCGTCGGCGCCGCGGTGGATGCCCACGCGGACCTGGCCCTCCAGGACGAAGAAGGCCTCCTCGACGTCGTGGTGGGTGTGCTCCGGGCCCTCGGCGCCGGGCGGCAGCAGCATGTTGGAGAAGGTGAAGCCGCCGGACGGGAGGATCCGCGAGTCGTTCTCGTGGTTGCCGGTGGCGCCGGAGCCGACGTAGCGGATCTGGCCGCGGCGGTACTGCGGGCCCGCCTTCTCCTGGAAGGAGAGCGTGTTGAAGTCCGCGACGCGGGACTCCTTGGTGGCTATGAGCGAGTCGGTGTACTTGCCGAGGTCGCTGCCGTTGTCGTAGTCGGTGGTGGTCAGAGGCATGGCGGGGACTCCTACTCGGGGATGCGGGCGGTGATGCGGAGGTGGGACAGGACCCACGCGTCGAAGCGCGCGGGCTGTTCCTGGTTGGCCAGGTGACCGGCGTCCTTGACGATCACGTAGGCGGTCTTGTGGAGGGCGCCGGCGAGGACCTGAGAGGCCTCGACGCCGGTGACCTGGTCCTGGTCGCCGCACAGGACGAGCGTGGGCGCGGCGATCCCGGGCAGTTCCGGCCGCAGGTCGGCCGAGGCCATGGACTCGGCGGCGTAGGCGTAGCCGGGCAGCCGCACGGACCCGGCCATGGTGTCGACGACGCGCTGGACGAGTTCCTCGGGCGCCCTGCCGGACACGAGCCGCGGTCCGCGCTTCTCGGCGAAGGCGCGCGGCCCGAGCTCGGCCAGTTCGGCGGCCCGCGCCCGCATGCCCTCGGCCTTGGCGGGGTCCGTGCCGGAGCCCGCGCTGGAGTCGGCGACGACGAGGGACTCGACCAGGTCCGGGTGGCGGGCGGCGAGCCGCAGCGCGATCACCCCGCCCCAGGAGACACCGAGAACGTGCGCGCGTCCGCCGCGCTCCCGGATGACCTCTGCCGCCGCGTCCACGAACCCGTCCAGGTCCAACGGCCCTTCCGGATCCGGTGACTTGGCGTAGCCGGGCGCGTCCCAGGCCACGACCCGGGCGTACGCGGACAGCTCTGCGAGCTGCGGGGCGAACGCCGCCGACGAGGAGCCGATGCCGTGCAGGCACAGCAGCAGGGGCCCGTGGTCGCCCGCCTCCTCGACATGGACGGCGCTATGGACGGCGCTCACAGGATCTGGCCCGTCCGCCCGGCCAGCGCCGCCAGGCTGCGCAGGACCGCGTACGGCACGACCTGGCTGGTGGCGGGGTTGCCCGGGTCCGGCAGGTGCGCGACGTCGAAGCGGTACGCGCCGTGCGCGCCGGACGCCTCGACGACGTGCCGCGTGTGGCGGGCGCCGGGGTCGGCGACGACCCGGACCCGCACAGCGTCCAGGTCACCGACGGCGAGGGCGACCGAGGCGGCCACGTTCGTCGACTTGGGGAACTTCACGGGGATGTCGCGCGCCGTGCCGGACATGACCTCGACGGGGCCGGTCGCCGTCCGCAGCCGGTCCAGCAACTCCTCGTCCATCCAGGGCTGTTCGAGGGTGGACGGCAGCTTGGTGGTGGTGAGCCGCACCTCGTCGAGGGGGCCGAGGGAGCGCACCGCCTGGAGGAGGTCGAGCCCGCCGACCGCGCCGCCGGTGAAGTACACCCGGCCGGGCCCCGCCGCGAGCAGCCGCTTGGCCAGCTCGTCGTCGGTCAGCGCCCCGGTCGACGCGACGAGCAGATCGGTGCCGGAGGCGAGGACCCGCTCACCCCACTCCCGTACGACACCCTGCCCGGCCACCTCGACGATGAGGTCGCAGCACTCCAGGGCCTCGTCGAAGGTCCGCTGGGGCGCGGGCGCCGTGTCGCCGAGGGGGCGGTTGTCGATGATGCACGCCAACTCGGCGCCGGGGACCTGCTGTTCGGCGAGCGCGGTGCCGACGACGCGGCCGATCGCGCCCCAGCCGACGAGGCCCACCTTGCGTACCGTGCTCATGCGGGGACCTCCTGGGAGACAGATGCGAGTGGGCCGGGGTCCGGGGCGCCGGCCATGTGACAGCGGATCTCCTTCGACGGCGGGCCCGCCGTGCCCCACAGGTCGGACAGCTCGGGCACGCGCCGCCACACCCGTGCGATCCAGGCGTCCTCGACGATCTGCGCGACCTCCGACGTGTACTCGCACACGAGGCCGGACGGGTCGGTGAAGTAGGAGAAGGTGTTGTTACCGGGACCGTGGCGGCCAGGACCCCACTGCGGGTCGATGCCGTGGTGCTTGAGCCGGCCGAGCCCGCGCATGAAGTGGTCGACCGAACTCATCTCGTACGCCACGTGGTTGAGGGAAGCCCACTCGGCCTGGTTGAACGCGATGCAGTGGTGGTCGGCGTTGCAGCGCAGGAACGCCATCTGGTGCTCGGACCAGTCGGAGACGCGCAGTCCGAGGACGTCGCAGTAGAACGCGACGGAGGCGTCGATGTCGGCGGTGTTCAGGACGGCGTGCGTGACGCCGACGGGGACGGCGGCGTCCCTGCCGCGCGGCGCGACCGCCTCCACCTGCGCGCTGATCTCCACGAGCCGCTGCTCGGGGTCGGTGAAGCGCAGGCCGTAGCCGCCGCCCACCTGGTCGAGCGGTCCGGGGCCGAAGACGGGGGTGATCCCGCGGGCCTCCAGGCGCCGGGCCGCTTCGTCGACCTCGGCGGGCGTGGCGACGGCGAACGCGAGCCGGCCGAGCCCCGTGCGGTCCGCGCGGGTGAGGTGCAGGACGTGGTGCTCCTCGCCGGTGCCGCGCAGCCAGGCCGCCGCGCCGCGCTCCGCCTCGACGGTCCGCAGGCCCCAGACCTCCTCGTAGAAGTCGGCGGCCTCGGTGAAGGCGGGGGTGAGCAGCTCGACGTAGCGCAGGGAGCGCAGGCGAGCGACGGGTCCTGGTGATGGGTGGGGCATGAGTGTCTCCAGACGACGGGGCGCGGTCAGTTGGCCCAGAGCAGGGGCGCGGTCAGCCGGCCCAGGGCAGAGGTGCGTCCGAAGTGCCCCAGTACAGGGACTTCTGGCGCTGGTAGGCGCGGATGGCGTCGCGGCCCTTCTCCGTACCGAGACCGCTGTCCTTCATCCCGCTGAACGGGGTGGACGCGCTGAACTGCTTGTACGTGTTGATCCAGACCGTCCCCGCCTCGATCCGGCGGGCCAGGCGCCACGCGGCCCGGTGGTCGCGGGTCCAGATCCCACAGGCGAGCCCGTAGACGGAGTCGTTGGCCTGGCGGACCAGGTCGTCCTCGTCGTCGTAGGGCAGGGCGACCAGGACGGGGCCGAAGATCTCCTCCTGGCAGGTCCGTGAGGTGTTGGGGAGCCCGTCGAGGACGGTGGGCAGGTAGTACGCGCCGTCCCGGTACGTGTCGCCCTCGGGCGCCCGGCCGCCGCACAGCACCCGGGCGCCCTCGGAGCGGGCCAGATCGACATAGGCGGCGACCGAGTCCCGGTGCCGGTGGTGGACCAGCGGCCCGACCTGGGTGCCGGGGTCCGTGCCGGGACCGACGCGCAACTTGCTCACCCGCTCGACGAGCTTGCCGACGAAGCCGTCGTAGATCTCGCGTGCGACGAAGAGCCGCGAACCGGCGATGCAGGACTGGCCGCTGGACGAGAAGATCCCGAACATCACGCCCGCCAGGGCCTGTTCGACGTCCGCGTCCGCGCGCACGATCGTCGGCGACTTGCCGCCCAGTTCGAGCGAGGCGGGGATCAGCTTCGAGGCCGCCACCGCCGCGATGGACCGGCCGGTCTCGGTACCGCCGGTGAATCCGATCCTGGTCACCAGGGGGTGGTGCACGATCGCGTCCCCGACGACCCGGCCGCTGCCGGGAAGGACCGACAACAGGGCGGCGGGCAGGCCGAGTTCGCCGAGTGCCTGGTGGATGAGGCGGCCGAGCGCGAGGGAGACCAGGGGGGTCCAGGCGGCGGGCTTGAGCAGGACGGCGTTTCCGGCGGCGAGGGCGGGCGCGATCTTCTGCGCGTCGCTGGCGACCGGCGAGTTCCAGGGGTTGATCGCGCCGACGACACCGATCGGCTCGTACACGCTCATCGTCACGTACGGGCCGCGGGGCGGGGTGAGGGTCTCCTCGGCCGTCTCCAGGGCCGCCGCCATGTACCGGAAGGTGCCGGCGGCGCTGAGCGCGAGGGCCTTCGTCTCGGTGAGGGTCTTGCCGGTGTCGGCGGTCTGGAGGGCCGCGAGCTCGTCGGCGGCCTTCTCGGTCAACTCCGCGATGCGGTAGAGGAGTCGGGCCCGCTGGTGGGGGAGGAGGTCGCGCCAGGCCGGGTCCGCCACGGCGAGCGCGGCGGCCTGCGCGGCCTCGTCGACCTCTTCGGCGGACGCGCAGTGGACGGTGGCGAGCACCGCTCCGGTCGCCGGATCGACGGTCTCGACCGGCGCGCCCGCGCCGCGTCGCCACTGGCCCGCGATCAGGATGTCGGTGGGGTGGTGAGGCACGGGCGGGACCTCCAGGGTCGACGGCCTACGGGTGCAGGGGGAGGGGGAAGGGAGGGGGTGAACGTGCAGCGCGGTGATGCCTAAGCGCTGAAGTGCTAGAAATCTAAGGGCTTAAATAATTTCTCGCAAGACCCCTCGGCGAAGTTGTCGCGAGCGCTGCCCGAGGCTGGTTACGTGAGGGTGACGGTGAGGTCACTTCCGATGTATCTAAGTCATTAATCATTGACCGCTTAGATAACTCCTCCTAGTGTCTGCGCAACTCCTCTGTTCGCGTGTTCGCGGAAGGACCCCTCATGACGACTGTGGCCGGCAAGCAAGGCCTTGGCTCCGTAGCCGCCCGGCTCGAACGACTCCCGCAATCCCGCTGGCACGTGAAGGTCCGGTTCCTGATCGGTGCCGTGACGTTCTTCGAGGCGTTCGACCAGCTCCTTGCCGCGTCCGCGCTGCCCGTCCTGATCAAGGACTGGCACCTGAGTACGGGCCAGGCCACCTTCGCGGTCACCACCGGCTCCGTGGGCATGCTCCTGGGCGCCCTCGTCGCCGGGTGGCTGGGCGACCGGATCGGGCGGGTGCGGACGGTGGCCCTCGGCGTCGCCGTCACCGCCCTCGGGAGCCTCGCCGTGGCTTTCTCGAACGGCATCGAGCTCTTCTCGCTCTTCCGCTTCGTCCAGGGCCTCGGCATCGGCGGGGTCGTCCCCGTGGCGGCCACGTACATCAACGAGATCGCCCGCTCCGACAAGCGCGGCCGCTTCGTCCTGATCTACGAGATGATCTTCCCGGCAGGTCTGGCCGCCGCCACCCTCATCGCCGTGTGGGTGGTGCCGAACCTCGGCTGGCGCGCGATGTTCGTGATCGGCGCCCTGCCCGTCCTGCTCGCCGCCGCCCTGCCCAAGCACGTCGCCGAGTCGCCCCGCTGGCTGCTCTCCCAGGGCCGCACCGAGGAGGCCGAGCAGGCCATCGCGCGGATCGAGGCGGAGGTCGCCGCCGCCACGGGGGAGCCCCTGCCGCAACCGGCCGCGGACCGCACGGAGGAGACGTCCCGCGGCCGCCTGCGCGAGCTGTTCACCGGCCGCTACCTGCGCCGCACGACCGTGGTCTCCGGGCTCTGGTTCGTCGCGTACTACGTCAACCACGGCATCTCCACCTGGCTGCCGTCGCTCTACACCAAGAACTTCGGGCTCGACCTGACCACCGCGCTCGTCTACACGCTGCTCAGCAATGTGACGGGACTCCTCGGCACCCTCGCCATCGCCCTCGTCATCGACCGCGTGGGCCGGCGCCCCGCCCTCGTGGCCGCACTCGGCGGCACCACCTTTACCCTCGCGACGCTCGCCCTGGTCGGCGTGACATCGGGCAGCCAGGTCGCGATCTTCGCCTCCTGCACGACGTTCTTCGTGTATGCCATCAACGCGGGGCTCTACCTCTACTCGCCCGAGCTGTACCCGACGCGCAACCGCGCCAAGGGCGCCGCGTTCGGCGGTCTGTGGAACCGCCTCGGCGTCATCCTGGGCCCCATCACGGTCGGCGCGATCATCGGTGGGGGCGGCAGCCTGACGCTCGTCTTCGCCCAGCTCGCCGGGGTGGCCGCGGTGGGTGCGGTGATCGCGCTGTTCGCGGTGGAGACGAAGGGGAAGACGCTGGAGGAGCTCAACTCCTGAGGGAGGGGCGGGTGTTCGGCGTCGGTCTGTCGCGCGGGGGGTGCGAGGAGACCGGCGCCGTTCGCGTACCCGCCGTGCGGGCTCAGCCCTGGTCCGTCGTGCGGGCTCAGCCCTGGTCCGTCGTGCGGGCTCAGCCCTGGTCCGTCGTGCGGGCTCAGCCCTGTCCCTCCGTCATCGACCGTCCCAAGCCGTCCAGCAGCGCCGCGAGTTGCCGCTGTTCGCCCGGCACCAGCCCCGCGAGCAGCTCCCGTTCGTGTGCGCGGCGCTCCTCGGCCACCCGGCCGACCAGGTCGGCCCCGGCCGGGGTGAGGCGGAGATGGACGATGCGGCGGTCCTGGCCGTCACGTTCGCGTTCGATGAGGCCGGCCTGCACGAGGCGGTCGGCCTGCTGGGTGACACCGCCCGCGCTGACCGCGCCGGCCGCGGCGATCTCGCCCATCGTGCGCCGGTACGGGGCGCTCGTCGCGTGCAGCGCGGACAGCACTTCGAAGGCGGCCAGGCTGATGCCGTGCCGCTTCACGACGCGGCCGATCAGGGTCCGGTAGTGCGCGGTACAGGCGTTGAGCGCGGCGAACACGGCGGGGCCGGACGCGCCGGGGGCCTCGCGCACAGGCGGGCGGGGGGCTGCCGCGGGATCCGGTTCCGGGGCCCGCCGCTCCGGGATCCGCCCGCTCAGCGCCGCTGTCAGGACGTCCGCGAGGACGGGCTCCAGGGTGTCCGTCGGCACCGACGTGGCCGGTTCGTGGGCGAACAGATAGCGCTCCATGATCACGCCGAAGAGGATGCTGCGGATCATGGCGATCCGCGCGTCCGCCCCGTCGCAGTCGCCGAGCAGCCGCCGCAGGGGCTCGCTCACCTGCCGGTCGAGGATCGTGGACAGCAGCTCGGCGCTGGGGGGATGGCTGAGCCCCGAGCGGATCAGCGCCGGCCAGGGGTCGTGCGCGGGGAGCCGGTCCCAGCGGTCGAGATAGTCGTGGGCGAGCGCGTGCGGCAGCTCCTCCCGGCCGACCGAGGGGTCGTCGAGCACACCCTCGGTGACCCCGGTCCCGCCGCCGACCACCTCGCGGAACAGTCCGTCCTTCGAGCCGAAGTACGCCATGACCAGGCCGGGGGTGACGCCCGCCTCGGCGGCGATGGCCCGGATGCCGACCCCCTTGTAGCCCTGGGCCGCGAAAAGCCGACGGGCCGCCTCCAGCACGGCGCTGCGCCGCCCCTCGGGGTCGTGGGAGCGGCCGCGACGGGGCTGGGGGGTGGTCCGGTCCGGGGTGCTGTGCTCTGCGTCCACGTGCCTCAGATTAAACGAGTGTTCAGAATGGGGTGTTCGGGCCGGTCGTGGCGGGCGACCACCCGGGTCGTCGCCGTCGCCGTCGCGCGCCACTGCCGACGTGCCTGTCCGGAGCGCCCTCGCGGGGCACGACCGGAACGGCCGTTCAAAAACGCCCGTCCAAAAATGGCTCACGACGCGTGCACCGGCCCCGCGAGGCCGCTCAGCGCCCGCCCGCTGCCGCCCCGCCGCACCGCGATGAGCTCCGCCGCGATGGACACGGCCGTCTCCTCCGGCCCGCGCCCGCCGAGATCGAGGCCGATCGGAGAGCGCAGTCGAGCGAGTTCGGCCTCGCCGAGTCCGGCGGCCCGCAGCCGTGCCAGCCGGTCCTCGTGGGTGCGCCGGCTGCCCATGGCGCCCACGTACCCGGCCCGGCTGCGCAGCGCCAGTTCGAGGACGGGCACGTCGAACCGGGCGTCATGGGTCAGCACGCACACGGCGGTGGCCGCGTCCACCTGGTCCTGGTGGGCCGCGAACCAGCGGTCCGGCCAGTCCACGACGACCTCGTGCGCGTCGGGGAAGCGGGCGGCCGTCGCGAAGGCCGGGCGGGCGTCGCACACGGTCACCCGGTGTCCGAGCAGCGCTCCGATCCGTACGAGGGGGCGCGCGAACTCGACCGCCCCGCACACCAGGAGGTGCGGCGGCACCCCGAAGGCCTGCACGAACAGTTCCCGCTCGGGCGCGCACGACGGGTCCGAGCCCGGCTCGCCGACGCGTACGAGGCCGCTCGTGCCGCGGGCGAGCAGCGCTTCGGCCGCCTGAGCCGCGGCCCGGTCGAGCCGTGCGTCGCCCAGCGTCCCGCTCACCCCGGACGCACCGGCGGCGAGGCTTCCCGGCCCGCCCTCCGTCGGCGTCACCAGCGCCACCGGGACATGGGCCGCGAGGTCGGCGGCCACCCGGGCGAGCGGTGCGTCGCCGGTGACCTCGCGTATCAGCACCTCTATGGTTCCGCCGCAGGTCAGACCCACCGAGAAGGCGTCGTCATCGCTGACCCCGTACGTCTCGCGGGCGGGCTCCGCACCGGCGAGGACGTCCTCCGCGACCGCGCACACCGCAGCCTCCACACAGCCGCCGGAGACGCTGCCGACGACGCGGCCGTCCTCGGCGACCAGCATCGAGGTGCCCGCGGCGTGCGGGGCGGAGCCCCAGGTGTGGACGACCGTCGCCATCGCGAAGCGGGTCGTGGAGGCCTGCCACGCGGCTGCCTGGTCGATCACGTGTCGCATGTCGCTCACCTCGAGCACATCGAATCGGCTGCACCCTCTTGCCAAGAAGAAACTTTAGTGTAAATCATTTTAGGCATTAGATAGATGCGTCGACCCGAGAGGCCTGGTGGAAGCCGGTTGAAACCGACACCCTTTGACTACAGCGCTCCAGGCAGCGTCGCCGAGGTGCTCGCACTCCTCGCCGACGAGGAGCGGGAGGCCAAGGTCCTGGCCGGCGGCCAGTCCCTGATCCCCATGCTCAGCATGCGCCTCGCCCGCCCGGGACTGCTCGTCGACATCACGCGGGTCCCCGGCCTCGACCGCCTCTACGTCGACGCGTCGGGCGCCCTGCGCATCGGCGCCGCCGTCCGCCAGTCCCGGGCCGCGGACGACCCCGCGGTGCACGACGGGTGGCCCCTGCTCGCGGCGGCGATCCGGCGCATCGGGCACCCGCAGATCCGCCACCGCGGCACGGTCTGCGGCAGCCTCGCGCACCACGACCCCGCCGCCGAACTGCCGACCGCAGCGCTCGCCCTCGACGCCCGCTTCGTGATCGCCGGACCCGGCGGCACCCGTACCGTCGGCGCCGCCGACTTCTTCGTGGCCACTTTCCAGACCGCCGTGGCACCGGACGAGCTCCTCACCGAGGTCGTCCTGCCGCCGCGGGCCGGTGACGGCTGGGCTTTCGAGGAACTCGCCCGCAGACACGGCGACTTCGCCACCGTCGGCGTCGCGGTCACCCTGCGCCGGGCGCCGGACCGACGCACGGTCGCAGCCGCCCGCGCGGTCTTCTGCGGCGCGGGCCCCGTCCCCGTCCGCCTGCCCGCCGTCGAGGAGGCGCTGACCGGGACCGACGCGGGGGCGGCGGCCCTCGACGCGGCCGCGTCCGCCGCGCTCGCCGGGCTCACACCCGCCGACGACGTCCACGCCACGGCCGCCTACCGCCGCGAGGCCGCCGCCCATCTCCTCGTCCGTGCCTGCACCCTCGCCTGGGAGCGCTGCTCATGACCACCGACCTCGCCACCCCCGACCCGGCGACGGCCACTCACGCCGCCCCGCCGCCGCTCGCCGAACCCTCCGGCTGGCACGAGATCCGCCTCACCGTCAACGGCGCGCCCGTGACCGCCCAGGTGGAGTCCCGGCTGCTGCTCAGCGACTTCCTGCGGGACCGGTTGCGCCTCACCGGCACCCACGTCGGCTGCGAGCACGGCGTCTGCGGTGCCTGCACCGTCCTCGTCGACGGGGAGCCGGCCCGCTCCTGCCTGACCCTGGCCGTGCAGTGCACGGGCGCCGAGCTGCGCACGGTCGAGGGCCTCGCTCCCGGTGACGCCCCGCTCACCCCCGTACAGCGGGCGTTCCACGAGTGCCACGGCATGCAGTGCGGCTTCTGCACCCCCGGATTCGTGATGACGGCGACCGCACTGACCGAACAGCTCGAGCGGCCCGACGCGGCTGATGTCGCCGACGCCCTCAGCGGACACCTGTGCCGCTGCACGGGGTACCGCAACATCCGCCGTGCCGTGTGCCAGGCGCTGGACGAGCGCTTCGCCGGCGGCCCCGCCGGGCGGGGGGAGTGACCCATATGTCCCACGGACCCCAGCAGCCCACGCCGGACGGCGGCCCCTGGACCGGCCGCCCTGTTCCGCGCGTCGAGGACGACCGCCTCCTGCGGGGCAACGGCCGCTACGTCGACGACGTCGCCCTGCCCGGTGCCGCCGAGGCCGCCTTCCTGCGCAGCCCGCATGCCCACGCCCGCATCCGGTCGGTCGACGTCGCCGCCGCGCTCGCCGCCCCCGGGGTCGTCGCCGTCTGGACCGGCGCCGACGTCGCCCACCTGCCCGCCATGCTCAACAGGGAGGAGCTGCGCACCCCGCCCGGCCTCGCCGAACTCCTCGACCCGTACGTCGCGATCACCCCGATGCCGCTCCTCGCCACGGACAGGGTCCTCTACGTCGGCCAGCCCGTCGCGGTCGTCCTGGCCGAGAACCGCTACCTCGCCGAGGACGCCCTCGAACTCGTCGACGTCCGCTACGCGCCCCTGCCCGTTCTCGTCGACCCCGACCACGCGCTGATCGACGGCGCGCCGCTGCTCCACGACGAGTTGCACGACAACACCGCTGTCGCCGTGGCCACCAAGGTGGGTGACCCCGACGCGGCGTTCGCGTCGGCCCACACCGTCGTCAGTGAGGAGTTCCGGGCCCACCGCTATGTCGCCTCGCCCATCGAGACCCGCGCGGTCTCGGCCCAGGTCGACCCGTACAGCGGCGAGCTGACCGTCTGGTCCAACACCCAGACCCCGCACCGGGTGCGGGAGGCCACGGCGCACACGCTCGGCCTCGACGCGGAACGCGTCCGCGTCATCGCCACCGACGTCGGCGGCGGCTTCGGACAGAAGGGGATCCTCTACGTCGAGGAGATGCTCGTCCCGTACGCGGCCCGCGTCCTGGGCCGCCCCGTGCTCTGGCGCGAGGACCGCAACGAGAACCTGACGGCCTCCTCGCACGCCCGAGAGCAGATCCACCGCATCGAACTGGCCGCGGACGCGCAGGGCCACCTCCTCGCCGTACGCGACCGCATCACCGTCAACTTCGGCGCGTACAACATGACCGGCCTGGTCGTGCCCTACAACTCGGTGTGCCACCTCCTGGGGCCCTACCGCGTCCCGCACGTGGACATCGACGTCGTCGGCGTCCTCACCAACACCACCTTCGCCACTCCCTACCGGGGAGCGGGCCGCCCCGAGACCGTCTTCGCGATGGAGCGTGCGATGGACCGCCTCGCCGCTGAACTCGGCCTCGAACCGGCCGAGTTGAGGGCCCGCAACCTCGTGGGTCCCGACGAGATGCCCTACGCGACGGGCCTCGTCGACCGCTCCGGCAAGCCGCAGTCGTACGACTCCGGGGACTTCCCCGAGCTGCTGCGGCGCGCCGTCGCCAAGGCCGATGTCGAAGGGGTGCGCGCCCGCCAGCGCGAGGGCGCCCGCGACGGCAGGCTCGTCGGGGTCGGCTTCGCGATGTACATCGAGGCGACCGGACTCGGCCCGTTCGAGACCGCGCGCATCGACATCGCGCCCAGTGGCCGGGTCAAGCTGGCGATCGGCGCGCCTTCCCAGGGGCAGGGACATCGCACGTCCATGGCGCAGATCGCCGCAGACGCGATCGGGGTGCCCTTCGACGTCGTCGACGTGGTGGGCGGGGACACCTCCGCCACGCCGTTCGGTGTCGGCACCATCGCCAGCCGGGCCCTCGTCAACGCGGGCAACGCCACGCACCGGGCCGGCCGCCTCGTCCGCGAGAAGATCATCGAGGCCGCGGCCCGCCGGCTCGGTGTCCCCGCCGACGGCCTCGACCTGCGCGAGGGCGTCATCACGTCCAAGACCGCCGAGGAGCCGGCCCTCACCCTGGCCGAACTCGCCGGCCGGGCCCCCCTCCCCGGCACCCCCGAGCCCACCGACGGCCGGCACGGCACCGAGCTCAGCGAGACCGTGCACTTCCGCCCGCCCGGCTTCGCCGTCTCGAGCGGCGCGCACGCCGTCGTCGTCGAGGTCGACGAACACACCGGCGAGACCGAGATCCTGCACTACGTGGCCGTCCACGACGCGGGCGTCATCGTCAACCCGATGATCGCCGAGGGCCAGGTCACCGGCGGTATCGCCCAGGGCATCGGCGGCGCGCTCTACGAGGAGATGGTCTACGGCCCCGACGGCCAGCCCCGTACCGGCACCTACATGGACTACCTGGTGCCGACCTCGTCCGAGATACCCGACCTCGACCTCGACGAGATCCACTCCCCGAGCCCGATGAACGACCTCGGCGTCAAGGGTCTCGGCGAGGGCGGCGCCATCGCTCCGCAGGCCGTCATCGCAAACGCCGTCGAGGACGCGCTGCGCCCCTTCGGCGTGGTGGTCCGGCGCGGCCCCCTCTCACCCAGCCGCGTACGCGACCTGCTTCGCGAGGCCGGCCGGCCCAAGGCCGCCCGCTGACCCGGCGCCGCTCCACCCCGACGATTGGACACCCACCCATGCGACTCGACCACTCCTTCACCGTCCCGGCAGCGCCGGACGACGCGTGGAAACTCTTCCTCGACCTCGGCCGTGTGGCCCCCTGCATGCCGGGCGCCGTGCTCGACACCCTCGACGGCGACGCGTTCACCGGGCGCGTCAAGGTGAAGGTCGGCGCCGTGCAGATGAGCTACCGCGGCGAGGGCACCGTGAACCGCGACGAGAGCGGCCGCTCGATGGTCCTCGACCTCAGCGGCAGCGAGACCCGGGGCGCGGGCACCGCGTCCGCCACCGTCACCGCGTCGCTCACCGCCGACCCGGCCGGCACTCGCGTCCGCGTCCGCACCGACCTCGACATCACCGGCCGCCCCGCCCAGTTCGGCCGCGGCATCATGACCGAGGTGGGCGACCGCATCGTGCGGCAATTCGCCGACCGCCTGGAGGAGTTGCTGAGGGAACCGGTCACCATGGAACCGGCGGCGGCGCTCTCGTCCCCGGCCCGCGAGCCCGAGGCGGTGGATCTCGGCGCGGCCGCTCTGCCCGTCCTCCTTCGGAAGGCCGCCGTCCCGGCCGCGGCCGTGCTCGTCACGATCGCCGTGATCCGCCTCTTCGCCCGACGCGCTTCCACCCCCCGATCCCTTCAGGGGTAGGATTTTCAGGGGCGTAGGACATCGCGTCCCGCCCGGGAGCGGCCGAGGGGACGGGGATGACTGAACGGAAGGCGGCACGGCGTGATGCCGTGGCGGAGGTCATCGAGGACTGGGCGCGTGAGCGGCCCGAGCTGGATACGACCCCACTGGAGGTCCTCGCCCGGCTGCACCGCTCGTTCCTGCGGTACAACACCAAGCTCATCGCGTCGATAGAGCGGCACGGGCTCTCCGTCGCCGGGTTCGACGTGCTGACCGCGCTGCGCCGCTCCGGCGAGCCGTACCGCCTGACCGCGGGGCAGCTCGCCGACCAGGGGCTCGTCTCGTCGGCCGGGGTCACGCTGCGCATAGACCGCCTGGAGAAGGACGGCCTGATCGTCCGGGAGCGCGACGCCGGCGACCGCAGGGTCGTCTACTCGCGGCTCACGGACGAAGGGCTCGCCAAGGTCGACGAGGTCTTCACCGAGCACCTCGACAACGAACGCCGCATGCTCGGCGAGCTCTCCCCGGCGGAGCGCCGCCAGCTCGCGCGGCTGCTGCGCAAGCTGGAGAACTCCATCCTCGCCTCGGACACCCCGGACGAAGCGGCTTCTTAGCGACGAAGCGGTTTCCCGGCGACGGTGCGGTTTCCCGGAACGGGGGCGCTCACTCCCACAGGGAGCTGGGCGCCTCCCTCCTGATCACCGGCGCGATCTCCTCGGCGAACCGCTGGAGCGTCTCGACCTGCTCGCCCGTCCCCTGCCCGAAGGTGTCGACGGTGATCGATTGCAGGTCGTGCCGGTACACCTCGTGGTAGCCGAGGATCTTGTCGATGATCTGCTGCGGCGAACCGATCAGCTGGGGCCCGTCCGCGATGGCGTCCTCGATCGTGCGGAACGGCGTGTTGTACCCCGCCCTGCCCGCCAGGTGCGGCTTGAAGGACTGTGCGACCTTCGCCTCGTACAGCTCCTTGAAGCGCGCCACCGCCCGCTCGTGCGAGTCCGCGATGAGCAGGCCGCCCGAGCCCGCCGCGACATGGGCCCGCGCCGGATCGTGCCCGTACGCCTCGAACCGCTCCCGGTAGTGGTCGATGAGCTTCGCGTAGGCCGCCCGCGGCTGGATGGCGTTGGCCGTGAACAGCGGGTCGCCGTGCCGGGCCGCCAGCTCGGGGGAGTTGAGCGAGGTCGCCGAGCCGTGCCAGACGCGCGGCAGTCCGTCGTACGGGCGCGGCACCGTCGTCACGTTCTTCAGGGCGGGCCTGAACTCTCCTTCCCAGTCGACGCCTTCCTCGCTCCACAGCCGCCGAAGGAGCTCGTACTTCTCCCTCTGGAGGTCCCACTGCCGCTCCTCGTCGAGCCCGAAGAGGTCGAAGTGGCCGGCTTCGGCGCCCTTGCCGATGACCAGCTCGACGCGACCGCGGGAGAGTTGGTCCAAAGTCGCGTAGTCCTCGGCGACCCGCACCGGATCGAGGATCGCGACGACCGTCACGCCGGTCAGCAGCTTGATACGGGACGTACGGGCGGCCAGTGCACCGAGGATCACCGTCGGGCTCGACGAAAGGAACGCCCCCGCGTGCCGCTCGCCGACCGCGTACGCGTCGAAGCCGAACTCCTCCGCCGCGACACCGACATCGACGACCTGCGCCAACCGGTCGGCGGCGGAGGGGAGTTCACCGGTGAGGGGGTGCGGCGCATGGCCGATGATCGACAGGACCTGGAACTTCATGCTCCCACTCTCGCGCGCGGGCGTTGCGGGCGTATGTACGCGGTGTGGCAGCGCATTGGGGGCATGCGAGAGGGGCGGCTCCCCCCGTGGCAGCCGCCCCTCAAGTCAGTGAAGTCCAGGGGTACTTACTTCTTGTCGAGCACGTCCTGGACCTTGGCGCGCACGTCGTCCGTGGCCAGGCCGCGGATCGTCAGCGTGGTGCGGCGGCGCAGCACGTCGTCCGCCGTCTCGGCCCACTCGTGGTCGCGGGCGTAGGCGACCTGCGCCCAGATCTCCGGGGCGTCCGGGTGGACCCGCCGGCCGAGCTCCGGGTTCTCGTTGGCCATCCGCGCGATGTCGAAGGCCAGCGAACCGTAGTGCGTGGCCAGGTGCTTGGCCGTGTCGGCGGCCATGCGCGGCCCCGGGGCCGGGTTGTCGACCAGGAGGCGGTGCGCGACGGCGCGCGGGTTGGCGACACCCGGCAGCGGCATCCGCTTCGGCAGCTCCTTGACCGGCTCGAAGTCCTCGCCCAGCGGGTGGCCCGGCAGCGACTCCAGCTTCTTCATGACCGTGCGGCCGATGTGGCGGAACGTCGTCCACTTGCCGCCGGCGACGGACAGCATCCCGCCGCGGCCCTCGGTGACGACCGTCTCGCGCTTGGCCTTGGACGTGTCGCCGGGCCCGCCCGGCAGCACCCGCAGACCCGCGAACGAGTACGTGATCAGATCCCGCTTCAGCTGCTGGTCCCGTACGGAGAAGGCCGCCTCGTCGAGTATCTGGTCGGTGTCCTTCTCGGTGACCGACACGTCGCGCGGGTCACCCTCGTACTCCTCGTCGGTCGTGCCGAGGAGCAGCATGTCCTCCCACGGCAGGGCGAACGTGATGCGGTACTTGTCGATCGGCGTCGCGAGCGCGGCCTTCCACGGCGAGGTGCGCTTGAGGACGAGGTGGGCGCCCTTGGAGAGGCGGATGGAGGGGGCCGCCTTCGGGTCCTCCATGGCGCGCAGGTGGTCGACCCAGGGCCCGGTCGCGTTCAGCACGAGGCGGGCGTTCACGCCGAACTCCTCGCCGTCGACGCGGTCCTTGAGGTCCGCGCCCGTGACCCGGCCCCGGGTGAAGCGCAGGCCCGTGACCTCGGCGTGGTTGAGGACCACGGCGCCGGAGTCGACGGCCGCGCGGACCGTCATCAGGGCCATGCGCGCGTCGTTCATCTGGTCGTCGCCGTACACGGCCACGGCCTTGAGGTTCTCCGTCCGCAGCTCGGGCACGTCCTGCTGTGCCTTCGCGGGGGAGAGCAGGTGCCCGACACCGTCACCGAACGCCGACAGGGCGCTGTACGCGAACACGCCCGCGCCCAGCTTCGCGGCGCCGTGCGGGCCGCCCTTGTAGACGGGCAGGTAGAAGGTGAGCGGGTTGGCGAGGTGCGGTGCCACCTGACGCGACACCGCACGCCGCTCGAAGTGGTTCTCCGCCACCAGCTTCACCGCGCCGGTCTGCAGGTAGCGCAGACCGCCGTGCAGGAGCTTGGAGGAGGCGGAGGAGGTGGCGCCGGCGAAGTCACCGGCGTCCACCAGGGCCACCCGCAGTCCCGACTGCGCGGCATGCCAGGCGGTGGAGATGCCCAGGATTCCGCCGCCGATCACCAGGAGGTCGTACTGCGCCTTGGAGAGCTGCTCCCGGGTCTCGGCGCGGCTCGCTGCTTTGAACGACGCAGTCGAGCCGACGGCCGGATGCGTCCCGAGGGCAGGGACGCTCTGCAGGGTGGTCATGTCTTACTCCTCGCCACTTTCGTCGAGCCAGCCCATGGAGCGTTCAACGGCCTTGAGCCAGCTCTTGTACTCACGGTCGCGCTTCTCCGCGGCCATGTTGGGGGTCCACTCGGCGGCCCTGCGCCAGTTGGCGCGCAGCTCGTCGGTCGAGGACCAGAAGCCGACGGCGAGACCGGCGGCGTAGGCGGCACCGAGGCAGGTGGTCTCGGCGACCATCGGGCGCACCACAGGGGCGTCCACGAAGTCCGAGAGCGTCTGCATCAGCAGGTTGTTGGAGGTCATGCCGCCGTCGACCTTGATCGCCGCGAGCTCGACGCCGGAGTCCTTCGTCATGGCGTCGGTGATCTCACGGGTCTGCCAGGCGGTGGCCTCGAGCACGGCGCGCGCGAGGTGCGCCTTGGTGACGTACCGGGTCAGACCGGCGATCACACCGCGGGCGTCGGAGCGCCAGTACGGGGCGAACAGACCGGAGAAGGCCGGCACGAAGTACGCGCCGCCGTTGTCCTCGACCGACGACGCGAGCGTCTCGATCTCGGCGGCGGTGGAGATCAGGCCCATCTGGTCGCGCATCCACTGCACCAGCGAACCGGTGACGGCGATCGAGCCCTCCAGGGCGTAGACCGCCTTCTGGTCGCCGATGCGGTAGCCGACGGTGGTCAGCAGGCCGTTGTACGAGTTGACGGGCTTGTCGCCCGTGTTCATCAGCAGGAAGGTGCCGGTGCCGTACGTCGACTTGGCCTCGCCCTCGGAGAAACAGGTCTGGCCGAACAGGGCCGCCTGCTGGTCGCCGAGCGCGGACGCGACGGGAATGCCGCCGAGGAGTTCGCCGAGAGGGCCGCCGCTGACCTCGCCGTACACCTCGGCGGAGGAGCGGATCTCCGGCAGCATGGCCAGCGGGACGCCGATGGACTCGGCGATCTTCGCGTCCCACTCCATGGTGTGGAGGTTCATCAGCATGGTGCGGGAGGCGTTGGTGACGTCGGTGACGTGCTTGCCGCCGTTGACACCGCCTGTCAGGTTCCAGATGACCCAGGAGTCCATCGTGCCGAAGAGGATGTCGCCGGCCTCGGCGCGCTCCTTGAGCCCCTCGACGTTGTCGAGCAGCCAGCGGGCCTTGGGGCCCGCGAAGTAGGAGGCCAGCGGGAGGCCCGTCTCGCGGCGGAAGCGGTCCTGGCCCACATTGCGCCCGAGCTCCTTGCACAGGGCGTCGGTGCGGGTGTCCTGCCAGACGATGGCGTTGTGGACGGGCTCACCCGTGTTCTTGTCCCACAGCAGTGTCGTCTCGCGCTGGTTGGTGATGCCGATGGCCTTGATGTCGTCGCGGGTGATGCCGGCCTTCGTGACGGCCCCGGCGACGACCTCCTGGACGTTGGTCCAGATCTCGGTCGCGTTGTGCTCGACCCAGCCCGGCTTCGGGAAGATCTGCTCGTGCTCCTTCTGGTCGACGGAGACGATCCGGCCGTCCTTGTCGAAGACGATGCAACGGCTGGAGGTGGTGCCCTGGTCGATCGCTGCGATGAACGGGCCCGCGGTGTGTGCGTCGGTCACGGTCTGCTCCTGGAAGTGCTCGGTGCGGCTCTGGCGGAGATTGCGTAGGGGGCCTGTCGCCTACTTGAAGGCGACGTTGTAGAGACCGCCCGCTATGGCGCCGCCGATGAGGGGGCCGGCGACCGGGATCCAGGCGTACGTCCAGTCGGAGCCGCCCTTGTTCGGCAGGGGCAGCAGGGAGTGCACGATGCGGGGTCCGAGGTCGCGGACCGGGTTGATCGCGTAGCCCGTGGGCCCGCCGAGGGAGAGGCCGATGCCGACCACGACGAACGCGGTGACCATGGCACCGAGGACGCCCAGGCCGTTGCCCCCGTCGTTCAGGCCCTCGGTGAGGATGGCCAGGACGAGCACGACCGTGGCGATGATCTCCGTGATGAGGTTCTGCGCCACGTTCCGGATCTCAGGACCGGTCGAGAAGATGCCGAGCACCGGGCCCGCCTTGGGCGAGACCTTCTCCTGGATCATGCCTTCCTCGGCCGGCGGGGCGGCGAGGATCTCCGGGTCGGTCAGATGCGCGTGGAACTGGCCGTAGTACGTCGCCCAGACCAGCAGGGCGCCGATCATCGCGCCCAGGAGCTGCGAGCCCAGGTAGAGCGGGACATCGCTCCACTTGGTGCCGCCCTCGATGGCGAGACCGATGGTGACCGCCGGGTTCAGGTGGGCGCCTGACACGCCCCCTGCCAGGTAGGCGCCGGTCAGTACGGCGAAGCCCCACCCGAAGGTGATCGCGAGCCAGCCGGCGTTGCGCGCCTTTGAGTTCTTCAGCGTGACGGCGGCGCACACGCCACCGCCCAGCAGGATGAGTACGGCGGTACCGATGGTCTCGCCGATGAAGATGTCGGAGCTGGACACCCGCGACTCCTTTGTCCTTCGTCCAGGGGAAGCCGAACCCCGGGTCCCTCTCCGGTGGTTCGCGCCCTCAGGTGAGGGCGTTTTCGGCCCTGGCTTGCCACACTCTAACGCCTATTGCCGGTAGGTGTTCGACAATGCCGACCGATGGACGCGAGTCTCACCCCGGGGTTACTCGCTAGTCAAGGGTTCTGTTATCGAAAACTCGATCGTTATTGATCGAGTCGGGCTATCGCTTCCGTGCTGTCGCTTCCGTGTCTGGACTGCGCGTTCGTCGATGGTGGCCCGTAAAGGTGCGGCCTGCATGTTGAAACGGCGAAGGCCCCGCCGGTGAGCGGGGCCTTCGGTCCGTACGGAGGACACCGGCGAAGCGGCGCGGGGCGCTCAGAAGCGGCTGGCGCCCAGGTCGCGGGAGACGGCGCGGGCGCAGTCCCGCACGGCGGCGACGAGTTCGGGGCGCAGCTCCCCGTCGGCACACACGCGCTCCACGGCGCCGGTTATGCCGACCGCGCCGACCGGCATGCGCCGCCGGTCGTGGATCGGGGCCGCGACGGAGGCGACGCCCTCCCAGGTCTCCTCGACGTCGTCCGCGTACCCGCGAGCGCGGGTCAGGTCGAGGACGGTCTCGAACTCCACGAGGTCACTCACCGTCCGCCCCGTGAACGTCTTGCGGTCCACCTCGACCACCTCGCTGTGCGCCACCGGGTCGTACGCCGACAGAACCTTGCCCAGCGCCGTGGAGTGCAGCGGCTGCATCGCCCCGACCTCCAGGACCTGACGGCTGTCGTCGGGCCGGAAGACGTGGTGCACGATCAGTACGCCCTGCTGGTGCAGGACGCCGAGATAGACGCTCTCGCCGCTGGAGCGCGCCAGGTCGTCCGTCCACACCAGCGCGCGTGCCCGCAGCTCGTGCACGTCCAGATAGCTGTTGCCGAGGCGCAGCAGCTCCGCGCCCAGCTGGTAGCGGCCCGACGCGGCGTCCTGCTCGACGAAGCCCTCGTGCTGCAGCGTGCGCAGAATGCCGTGCGCCGTGCCCTTGGCCAGGCCCAGCGCGGATGCGATGTCCGAGAGGCCGAGCCGGCGCTCACCGCCCGCAAGGAGCCGCAACATGGCGGCGGCCCGCTCGAGTGACTGGATGTTCCGTGCCATCCCAGCCCTTCCTCCCTCGATCCTCTCGCCGAGCAACGTTCGACAATGCTGAACACTATCGGTCGTTGCCGACCTCGTGCGAATACGCGAGGAGCCTATATTTCGCACCGTTTGGCTCGACGCCCCGGTTCGGGGCACACCCGCACCACGCGCCACACGGCCGTTCCGGCCAGTGGACGCCTCCGCGGAGAAACCACCGGCCCGGCTACCCTGACCGGGTGCGCCTCCTCCATGGGAGCCGCAAAGCCGACAGCCGTCGCATCTCAGGGAGCACTTTCATGGCCTCGTTGCCAACGCCCGTTCCGACCACCGACCCCGCCGGCCGGACCCGAGCCGATGCCCTCCGTGAAGCCCTGGCCACCCGCGTGGTCGTGGCCGACGGCGCGATGGGCACGATGCTCCAGGCACAGGACCCCACCCTCGAGGACTTCCAGGACCTCGAAGGCTGCAACGAGATCCTGAACGTGACCCGCCCGGACATCGTCCGCTCGGTCCACGAGGAGTATTTCGCGGTCGGCGTCGACTGCGTCGAGACGAACACGTTCGGCGCGAACTTCGCGGCCCTCGGCGAGTACGACATCCCCGAGCGCGTCTTCGAGCTCTCCGAGTCCGGCGCGCGCATCGCCCGCGAGGTCGCCGACGAGTTCACCACCAGCACCGGACAGCAGCGCTGGGTCCTCGGCTCCATGGGCCCCGGCACCAAGCTGCCCACCCTCGGTCACGCCGCGTACACGACGCTGCGCGACGCCTACCAGCAGAACGCCGAGGGCATGATCGCCGGCGGCGCCGACGCGCTCCTCGTCGAGACGACGCAGGACCTGCTCCAGACCAAGGCCTCGATCATCGGCGCCCGCCGCGCCCTCGACGCCACCGGCGCGAACCTCCCGCTGATCTGCTCGGTCACGGTCGAGACCACCGGCACGATGCTCCTCGGCTCCGAGATCGGCGCGGCTCTGACCGCCCTGGAGCCCCTCGGCATCGACATGATCGGCCTGAACTGCGCCACCGGCCCGGCCGAGATGAGCGAGCACCTGCGCTACCTCGCCCGCCACTCCCGCATCCCGCTGTCCTGCATGCCCAACGCCGGCCTGCCCGTCCTCGGCAAGAACGGCGCGCACTACCCGCTGACGGCCCCCGAGCTGGCCGACGCCCAGGAGACGTTCGTCCGCGAGTACGGGCTCTCCCTCGTCGGCGGCTGCTGCGGCACCACGCCCGAGCACCTGCGCCAGGTCGTCGAGCGCGTCCGCGGCCTGACGCCCACCGTCCGCGAGCCCCGCCCCGAGCCGGGCGCCGCCTCGCTCTACCAGACGGTCCCGTTCCGCCAGGACATCTCGTACATGGCGATCGGTGAGCGTACGAACGCCAACGGCTCCAAGAAGTTCCGCGAGGCCATGCTGGAAGGCCGCTGGGACGACTGCGTCGAGATGGCCCGCGACCAGATCCGCGAGGGCGCGCACATGCTCGACCTCTGCGTCGACTACGTGGGCCGCGACGGCGTCGCCGACATGGAGGAGCTGGCCGGCCGCTTTGCCACCGCCTCCACCCTGCCGATCGTCCTGGACTCCACCGAGGTCGACGTCCTGCGGGCGGGCCTGGAGAAGCTCGGCGGCCGCGCGGTCATCAACTCCGTCAACTACGAGGACGGTGACGGCCCCGAGTCGCGCTTCGCGAAGGTCACGCGCCTCGCGCAGGAGCACGGCGCCGCCCTGATCGCGCTGACCATCGACGAGGAGGGCCAGGCCCGCACCGTCGAGCACAAGGTCGCCATCGCCGAGCGCCTCATCGATGACCTCACCGGCAACTGGGGCATCCACGAGTCGGACATCCTCATCGACTGCCTCACCTTCACCATCTGCACCGGCCAGGAGGAGTCGCGCAAGGACGGCATCGCCACCATCGAGTCGATCCGTGAGCTGAAGCGCCGTCACCCCGACGTGCAGACCACGCTCGGTCTGTCGAACATCTCCTTCGGCCTCAACCCGGCCGCGCGCATCCTGCTCAACTCGGTCTTCCTCGACGAGTGCGTGAAGGCCGGCCTCGACTCGGCGATCGTGCACGCGTCGAAGATCCTGCCCATCGCCCGGTTCACCGAGGAGGAGGTGCAGACGGCCCTCGACCTGATCCACGACCGTCGCGCCGAGGGCTACGACCCCCTCCAGAAGCTGATGGCGCTGTTCGAGGGCGCCACCGCCAAGTCCCTCAAGGCCGGCAAGGCCGAGGAACTGGCCGCGCTGCCCCTGGACGAGCGCCTCAAGCGCCGCATCATCGACGGCGAGAAGAACGGCCTGGAGGCCGACCTCGACGAGGCGCTGCAGACCCGCACCGCCCTCGAAATCGTCAACGAGACGCTCCTGGACGGCATGAAGGTCGTCGGCGAACTCTTCGGCTCCGGCCAGATGCAGCTGCCGTTCGTCCTCCAGTCCGCCGAGGTCATGAAGAACGCGGTGGCCTATCTGGAGCCGCACATGGAGAAGTCGGACGCCGAGGGCAAGGGCACCATCGTCCTGGCCACCGTGCGCGGCGACGTCCACGACATCGGCAAGAACCTCGTCGACATCATCCTGTCGAACAACGGCTACAACGTCGTCAACCTCGGCATCAAGCAGCCCGTCTCCGCGATCCTGGAAGCCGCCGAGGAGCACAAGGCCGACGTGATCGGCATGTCCGGACTCCTCGTCAAGTCCACCGTGATCATGAAGGAGAACCTGGAGGAGCTCAACCAGCGCAAGATGGCGGCCGACTTCCCCGTCATCCTCGGCGGCGCGGCGCTGACGAGGGCCTACGTCGAGCAGGACCTCCACGAGATCTACGAGGGCGAAGTCCGTTACGCGCGCGACGCGTTCGAGGGCCTGCGCCTCATGGACGCCCTCATCGCCGTCAAGCGGGGCGTCCCCGGCGCCACGCTCCCCGAGCTCAAGCAGCGCCGGGTGAAGGCGGGCGCCGTACAGATCGAGGAGCGGCCCGACGAGCAGCCCGCGCGCTCCGACACGTCCACCGACAACCCGGTCCCCGAGCCCCCGTTCTGGGGCACCCGCGTCATCAAGGGCATCCAGCTCAAGGAGTACGCGTCCTGGCTGGACGAGGGCGCCCTCTTCAAGGGCCAGTGGGGCCTCAAGCAGGCGCGCACCGGCGACGGGCCCACGTACGAGGAGCTGGTGGAGACCGAGGGCCGCCCGCGCCTGCGCGGCTGGCTGGACGAGCTGCACACCAAGAACCTGCTGGAAGCGGCCGTCGTCTACGGCTATTTCCCGTGCGTGTCCAAGGGCGAGGACCTGATCATCCTCGACGACCAGGGCAACGAGCGCACCCGCTTCACCTTCCCGCGCCAGCGGCGCGGCCGCCGCCTGTGCCTCGCGGACTTCTTCCGTCCCGAGGAGTCGGGCGAGACCGACGTCGTCGGCCTCCAGGTCGTCACCGTCGGCTCCCGGATCGGCGAGGAGACCGCCAAGCTCTTCGAGTCGAACTCGTACCGCGACTACCTCGAACTGCACGGCCTGTCCGTCCAGTTGGCCGAGGCGCTCGCCGAATACTGGCACGCGCGAGTCCGTTCGGAGCTGGGCTTCGCCGGTGAGGACCCGGCCGAGATGGAGGACATGTTCGCGCTCAAGTACCGCGGCGCCCGCTTCTCGCTCGGTTACGGAGCGTGCCCGGACCTCGAGGACCGCGCCAAGATCGCGTCGCTCCTGGAGCCCGAGCGCATCGGGGTCCACCTGTCCGAGGAGTTCCAGCTCCACCCGGAGCAGTCCACGGACGCGATCGTCATCCACCACCCCGAGGCGAAGTACTTCAACGCGCGCTGACCTGAACGAGTCGTACACTGGTCGGTCCAGTGCAGGCCGGTTGCCTTCCTGTCAAAGGAGGCGGCCGGCCTTCTCGTCCCTTCACGGAGGTGTGCCCGGATGACCAGTACGGTCCCCGCTCTCGGTACCCGAACGGCCGAAGGCTCCGCCCTGCAGGCCGTGCTCCTCGACATGGACGGCACTCTGGTGGACACCGAAGGCTTCTGGTGGGACGCCGAGGTCGCCGTCTTCGGCTCGCTGGGGCACGTGCTCGACGAGGCGTGGCGCGAAGTCGTCGTCGGCGGTCCCATGACCCGCAGTGCCGGCTTCCTCATCGAGGCGACCGGCGCGGACATCACGCTGCCCGAGCTGACCGTGCTGCTCAACGACGGCTTCGAGGAGCGCATCAGCAGCACCCTGCCGCTCATGCCGGGCGCCGCGCGCCTCCTCGCCGAACTCGCCGCCCACGAAGTGCCCACGGCCCTCGTGTCCGCCTCGCACCGGCGCATCATCGACCGGGTCCTGAGCTCACTCGGACGCGAGCATTTCGCGCTCACGGTCGCGGGTGACGAGGTCGAGCGGACGAAGCCGTACCCCGACCCGTATCTGCTCGCCGCCGCGGGTCTGGGTGCGGATCCGGCCAGATGCGCCGTCATCGAGGACACCGCGACCGGTGTCGCCGCCGCCGAGGCGGCCGGCTGCCACGTCGTCGCCGTACCCTCCGTCGCCCCCATCGCGCCCGCCCACCGACGCACCGTCGTCCCCTCGCTCGAACACGTCAACCTGCCTTTCCTGCATGGCCTGATGGTCCGCTGAACCTTCGGTAACGCCCCTCGCGCGTGGCCGAAATACTGTGCCAGGCAACCCAGTTGAACGTGTGAGGTTTCCCACTCGATGTGGGGTCGACAGGTGTGTGGACCTGTGCTGCGACCCCACCCCCTGTGCCACCCCGGGTGACCTTGTGTCCCGATTGGTCGGAACCTGAGCCGAAGCGACCCCTGTGGGGTTATCGGTGCGTCCACACCCGGTTTCGCAGCGTGATGAACCCATGGCTGCGGCGCCTTCGGGACACCTCGCCGTGCGCATTAATGTCGTCGCGAGAACATCGCCGTACCCCCTTGTGTCCCGTCGGCACCACCCCCGTTGCCGGGCCCACAGGATCGACAAGCTCTGGAGAACTTCGAGCATGAACCGCAAGACTTTGGTGTTGCCGGCCGTCATCGGCCTGCTCGCGCCTGTGCTCGCCGCGTGCGGCGGGTCCGACAGCGGGGGCAAGGAAGGCGATGCGATCGCCGTCGGCACCACCGACCGGTTCGTGGCCTCGAAGGCCGTCCCGGCCCCGTTCGACCCCGCGTACGCCTATGACGCGGGTTCCTGGAACGTGCTGCGCCAGACCATCCAGACCCTGATGGCCATGCCGCGCGGCGGCGGCGAGCCGGTCCCCGAGGCCGCACAGACCTGCGGCTTCACCGACACCGGCAACGAGCGCTTCTCCTGCACCCTGCGCAAGGGCCTCGCGTTCGCCGACGGCACCCCCGTCACCGCCTCGGACGTGAAGTTCTCCATCGACCGGGTGCTCGGCATCAAGAGCGACAGCGGCTCCTCCGCACTGCTCTCGAGCATCGACACGATCGAGACCAAGGGTCGCAGCGAGGTCATCTTCCACCTGAAGAGCCCCGACGCCACCTTCCCGTACAAGCTGGCCACACCCACCGCCGGCATCGTCAACCCCGACGACTACACGAAGGGGAAGCTGCGCAATGGCTTCTCGGTCGACGGCTCGGGCCCGTACACCCTTGACGCCAAGGTCAAGAACAACACCCTCGTCAAGGCCGTCTTCACCAAGAACCCCCACTACAAGGGGCAGTTGAAGCCGAAGAACGACCAGGTGGAGCTGATCTCCTTCGCGGACGCCCCCGCCATGGGCAAGGCCCTCGAAAAGGGCGACGTCGACATGATGACGCGCACCATGTCGCCGGAGCAGATCAAGCAGCTCTCGGACAACCCCGGCAAGAACATCAACCTGGTCGAGATGCCGGGCATGGAGATCCGCTACCTCGGGTTCGACACCAGCGCGCCCGTGGTCAAGAGCAAGGCCGTCCGCCAGGCCATGGCGCAGATCGTCGACCGCGGCCAGCTCACGGCCGACGTCTACGGCACCTCCGCCGAACCGCTGTACTCGCTCGTGCCCGCCGGCATCACCGGCCACACGAACTCGTTCTTCAACAAGTACAGCGAGCCGAGCGTCTCCAAGGCCGCCTCGATCCTGTCCCGGTCCAACATCACCACGCCGGTGAAGCTGACCCTGCACTACACGACCGACCACTACGGCCCCGCCACCAAGCGGGAGTTCGAGGTGCTCAAGAAGCAGCTCAACTCCAGCGGCCTGTTCGACGTCGACATCAAGGGCGACGCCTGGGACACGTACCGCGCGTCCGAGCTCAAGGGCAAGTACGACGTCTACGGCCTGGGCTGGTTCCCCGACTTCCCCGACGCCGACAACTTCATCGCGCCGTTCCTCGACAAGGACAACTTCCTCGCGTCCCCCTACGCGAACAGCACCATCCGGGACCAGCTCATCCCCGAGTCCCGTCGTGAGGCCGACCGGCTGACCGCCTCCAAGAGCCTCACGAGCATCCAGAACATCGTCGCCGACGACGTGCCGGTCCTTCCGCTGTGGCAGGGCAAGCAGTACGTCGCCGCACGCGACGACATCACCGGAGTCGAGTGGGCCCTCAGCTCCTCCTCGATCCTCCAGCTCTGGGAGCTCGGCCGCGGCGTGAGCGGCTGATCCCAGCGCGAGCCGGCCCTCCTCTCCAGGACGGCCGGCTCGCCCGATTCCGCACCACTGACGACAAGGCACGTACGTGAGAATGCGCAACCAGTGGCTGGTCCTGCCCCTCGGGACGGGACTCACCGCGGCTCTGCTGGCCGGCTGTGGCACCGACGAGTCAGACGCCGCCGGGCAGGGCGAAGCCGTGGTCATGGGAATGTCCGACGACATTCAGGCCACCGATCCGGCGTCCGGCTACGACCCGGGGTCGTGGCTGCTGTTCAACAACGTGTTCCAGTCACTCCTGAGTTTCCCCAAGGGCAGCACCGAGCCGGAGCCCGAAGCGGCCAAGGAGTGCTCCTTCACGGACACCGGCACCCGCGTCTACTCCTGCACCCTGCGCGACGGCCTCACGTTCAGCAACGGCCACAAGCTCACCTCGAAGGACGTCAAGTTCTCCTTCGACCGCATGATGAACATCGGTGACGACGCAGGCCCGGCGATCATGTTCCCCATGCTCGACAAGGTCGAGACGCCCGACGCCAAGACCGTCGTCTTCAAGCTGAAGCACGCGGACGCCACGTTCCCGAGCAAGATCGCGTCCGGCGCCGGATCGATCGTCGACCACGCCGCGTACTCGATAGACGGCCTGCGCACGGACGGCAAGGCCGTCGGCTCCGGGCCCTACAAGCTGGACTCCTTCGACAAGAAGCAGGCCGTCTTCTCGGTCAACCCGGACTACAAGGGCACCGCGAAGGTCCAGAACTCCGGCATGACCATCAAGTTCTTCCACGGCGACCAGGCCGGCCTGAAGAAGGCCCTCGTCGGCGGCAAGATCGACCTCGCCTACCGCGGACTCGCCGCCAAGGACATCGCCGGCATCGAGAACTCCACCTCGACGAGCCAGAGCATGGACGTCGTCGAGGGCACCAGCGCCGAGGTCCAGCACCTGGTCTTCAACATGAAGGACCCGGTCGCGGGACGCCTGTCCGTGCGCAAGGCCATGGCCTACCTGATCGACCGCGACGCCCTGGTCGACGAGGTCTACCAGGACACCGCCACCCCGCTGTACTCGATCATCCCGGCGGGCATCAGCGGCCACAACACGGCCTTCTTCGACACCTACGGGGCCCACCCCTCGCCCGCGAAGGCCCGCGCCGCGCTGCGCGCCGACGGCATCACCGGCAAGGTGAAGATCACCCTCTGGTCGACGCCCTCGCGCTACGGCCCCGCCACCGACCAGGAACTGAAGGCCATCGCCAAGCAGCTCAACGCGAGCGGCCTGTTCGACGCCGACATGAAGTCCATCGAGTTCGGCCAGTACGAGAAGGACATCAAGACCGGCAAGTACGGCGTGTACGTGAAGGGCTGGGTCCCGGACTATCCGGATCCCGACAACTTCACCCAGCCGTTCTTCGGCGCCGGCAACGTGCTCGGGAACAACTACACCAACAGCACCATCACCGGGAAGATCATCCCGGAGACCGGGGCGCAGAGCGACCGCGCCTCCACCGACCCGGACTTCGAGCAGCTCCAGAACATCGTCGCCGACGAACTGCCGGTCCTGCCCGTCTGGCAGGCCAAGCAGTACGCCGTCGCCCGGGACAGCGTCTACGGCCTGGAATCCTGCCTCGACGCGTCGACCGTGTTCCGCTTCTGGGAGATCAGCAAGGGCACCGCATAACAGACCGGTGGCCGCCCCCCTTCGCGGGAGGCGGCCACCGGCCCGTTCCTTCGGACGCCCGGCCTCACTGGGCGCCGGGACGCACCAGACCGCTCTCGTACGCGTACACCGCCGCCTGCACGCGGTCGCGCAGCCTCAGCTTCGTCAGTACATGGCCGACATGGGTCTTCACCGTCGTCTCACTGACGAACAGATCCGCCGCGATCTCCGCGTTCGACAAGCCGCGCGCCACGAGCTTCAGGACCTCGACCTCACGCTCGGTCAGCGTGTGCAGCGCGTCGGGCACCGGCTCGTCACCCGACGGCAGATGGTCCGCGTACTTGTCGAGCAGCCGCCGCGTGATGCTCGGCGCGAGCATCGCCTCGCCCGCCGCGACCACCCGGATCGCCTGCACCAGCTCATTGGCCGGAGCGTCCTTCAACAAGAAGCCACTGGCGCCGGCGCGCAGTGCCTCCACCACGTACTCATCGAGGTCGAACGTCGTCAGGACGAGCACCTTCGCCGGACCGTCCCGCCCGGGGCCGGTGATCTGCCGGGTCGCCTCGACACCGTCCATCCGCGGCATACGGATGTCCATCAACACCACATCGGGCTGCAGGGCACGGACCTGGTCGAGCGCCTGCAGGCCGTCTCCGGCCTCGCCGACGACCGCGATGTCCTGCTCGGCCTCCAGAATCATCCGGAACCCGGTACGGAGCAGCGGCTGGTCGTCGACCAGTAGGACGCGGATCGCCACGTAACTCTCCTTCGGTAGTCCGGCCCATTCTGCCCTGCTAGCTGCTCTCCGACCCGGGCACCCTGATCTGAAGCGGATACGGCGGGGGAGTCCCACCGAACTCCGGGCAAACCGCCTGATGGTCGCACCAACCGCACAGCTTCGTCGGCCGGGGACGCCACTCACCCGTCTCCGTGGCCAGCTCGATCGCGTCCCACAGCGCGTGCAGCTTGCGCTCCACCCGCTCCAGGTCCTCCACCACCGGGTCGTACGTGAGCACGTCACCGCTGCCCAGATAGACCAGCTGGAGCCGCCGCGGCACCACGCCCTTCAGACGCCACACCACCAGCGCGTAGAACTTCATCTGGAACAGGGCGCCCTCCGCGTACTCCGGGCGCGGGGCCTTGCCCGTCTTGTAGTCGACGATCCGGACCTCGCCCGTCGGCGCGACGTCGACCCGGTCGATGATGCCGCGCAGCTTCAGGCCCGAGTCCAGCTGGGCCTCGACGAACAGCTCCCGCTCGGCGGGCTCCAGACGCGTCGGATCCTCGAGCGTGAACCAGCGCTCGACGAGCTGCTCGGCCTCCCCGAGCCAGCGCGCCATCCGCTCACCCTCGCCGTCGTCCGCGAACAGCTCGGCCAGCTCCGGCTTCACCTCGCGCAGCCGGTCCCACTGGCCGGGGATGAGGGACTTCGCCCGCGGGGCCGTCCGCTCGCCCGCAGGCGCGTCGAACAGTCTCTCCAGCACCGCGTGCACCAGCGTGCCGCGGGTCGCCGCCTCGCTCGGCTTCTCGGGCAGCTTGTCGATCACCCGGAACCGGTAGAGCAACGGGCACTGCATGAAGTCGCTCGCGCGCGAGGGCGAGAGCGACGCAGGGCGAGCGGCCGCGGCGGCCCCTTCGGTGCTGGTTTCCATGACGACAGACCATACGGGCCGCCACCGACAGTCAGGTACGAACGCGTCGCCGGCGTCCTGGGAAGCGGGGCCCGGCGGTCCCGCAGGGGAGTCGACGAGGGCAACGCCACACCGGACGCATACCATCGACGACAGACCCCCTCGCCCCGCATGATCGTGCAACGGCAGGAGCGAGGGATTTCTGACGAGGGGACCGAGGGATCACCGTGGACGAGAGCGGCCGGCCGCAGCCCGGCAGCGGTACGACGGACGACCACCAGGCCGCCCGCCCCGGCCCCACGCACCCAACACCCGTCAACGGCGCGGACCGCGCGAACTCCGTCCCACAGACCCCCCGGGATCCGGAAGAGCACCCGCACACAGAGCACCCCGAGCCCGCCACCCCGGCCGGCCAGGGCGACACCACCCCGCCCGACGGCGACGACACCACCCCGGCCGGCCAGGACGACACCTCCGACCCGGACCCGTTCACCAAGTCCGGCACGGGCAGCGACGGCGACACGCCCCCGCCCGCTCAGGACCCCGGACCTCAGGGCAACCCCCCACCCACGCGAACCCCCGCGACCAGCGGCCGCCGCCCCACCAAGGCCCCCGAGCCCCGGGGCGGGCTGCTCATGGGGCGCCCCTTCGGCGTCCCCGTCTACGTGGCGCCCAGCTGGTTCCTCGTCGCCGCCCTCATCACCTGGGTCTTCGGCGGCCAGCTCGACCACGTCCTGCCCGGACTCGGCGCCACCCGCTACCTCGTCTCCCTCTTCTTCGCGGTCGCGTTCTACGCCTCCGTGCTCGTCCACGAACTCGCGCACACCGTCGCCGCCCTCCGCTTCAAACTGCCGGTGCGCCGCATCCAACTGCAGTTCTTCGGCGGGGTGTCCGAGATCGAGAAGGAGTCCGAGACGCCGGGACGCGAGTTCGTCCTCGCCTTCGTCGGACCGCTGCTCTCCCTCGTCCTGGCCGGCGTCTTCTACCTCGGCATGCTCGTCGTGGAAGCCGGCACCGTGCCCGGCGTCCTGCTCGCGGGACTGATGATCTCCAACCTCATCGTCGCCGCGTTCAACCTGCTGCCCGGCCTGCCCCTCGACGGCGGCCGCATGCTCCGCGCCATCGTCTGGAAGATCACCGGCAAGCCCATGACGGGCACAGTCGCCGCCGCCTGGGTCGGCCGCGCCCTCGCCATCACCGTCCTCATCGGGCTGCCCCTGGTCACCCAGACCGGCGCCCTCGGCGAACGCGCCGCGGACGTCAGCGGCATGGACACCGTCACCGACGCCCTGCTCGCAGCCATCCTCGCCGCGATCATCTGGACCGGCGCCGGCAACAGCCTCCGCATGGCCCGCCTGCGTGAACACCTCCCCGAACTGCGCGCCCGCACCCTGACCCGCCGCGCCGTCCCCGTCGAGAGCGCTACCCCCCTGTCCGAAGCCCTGCGCCGCGCCAACGAGGCGGGAGCCCGCGCCCTCGTCATCGTCGACGCCGACGGGGAACCCAGGTCCCTCGTCCGCGAGGCCGCGATCGTCGGCGTACCCGAACACCGCCGTCCCTGGGTCGCCGTCAGCGGACTGGCCCAGGACCTCACCGACGGCATGCGCGTCTCCGCGGAACTCTCAGGCGAGGAACTCCTCGACACCCTCCGCGCCACCCCCGCCACCGAGTACCTCGTCGTCGAGGAGAGCGGCGCCATCTACGGCGTCCTGTCCGCCGCCGACGTGGAGCGCGCCTTCGTCAAGGCCATGGCCCGCCCCTCCTGACCGCCCCGCGCCCCTGGTCCGCGCCCCCTCCGCGGACCGGTAGGCTGGTCACATGTCCGAACCGACCGGTGCCGCCCGCCGACGCGGGCCCTTCAAGGTCGGGGACCAGGTACAGCTGACCGACCCCAAGGGCCGCCACTACACGTTCACGCTCGAGGCCGGGAAGAACTTCCACACCCACAAGGGTTCCTTCCCCCACGACGAGCTGATCGGCGCTCCCGAGGGCAGCGTTGTCCGCACCACCGGAAACGTCGCCTACCTCGCGCTGCGCCCCCTGCTCCCCGACTACGTCCTGTCCATGCCCCGCGGCGCCGCCGTGGTCTACCCCAAGGACGCGGGGCAGATCCTGGCCTTCGCCGACATCTTCCCCGGCGCCCGCGTCGTCGAGGCAGGCGTCGGCTCCGGCTCGCTGAGCAGCTTCCTGCTGCGCGCCATCGGCGACGAGGGCATGCTGCACTCCTACGAGCGCCGCGAGGACTTCGCCGAGATCGCCACCCAGAACGTGGAGCGCTACTTCGGCGGCCCCCACCCCGCGTGGCAGCTCACCGTCGGCGACCTCCAGGACAACCTGAGCGACGCCGACGTGGACCGCGTCATCCTCGACATGCTCGCCCCCTGGGAGTGCCTCGAGGCCGTCTCCAAGGCCCTCGTCCCCGGCGGCATCCTCTGCTGCTACGTCGCCACCACCACCCAGCTCGCGCGGACCGTCGAGTCCATCCGCGAGATCGGCTGCTTCAACGAGCCGACGTCCTGGGAGTCGATGATCCGTAACTGGCACGTCGAGGGCCTGGCCGTCCGCCCGGACCACCGCATGATCGGCCACACCGGCTTCCTCCTCACCGCCCGCCGCCTCGCGGACGGCGTCGAGCCGCCCATGCGCCGCCGCCGCCCCGCCAAGGGCGCCTACGGCGAGGACTACTCGGGCCCGAACGCGGACGGCGGCAACGCCGGACGCTGACCCGAACACCCCACACAACGCACAGGCGCCGCCGTCGAGTTCCCCGTCACACCAGGGGAACTCGACGGCGGCGCCCGTTCGTTGACAAGCGGCGCGCACGATACGGCAAGACAACGTGAGGAAGCTGAGAATCAGCGGACCCTGACGTTCCCTCGCACTGTGAGGTATGGCACGATGCTGGCCACCCCCACCGGCACAGCCCTCACAGGAGACACTCCTAGTGCAGCACCCCGCCGTCCCGGAACTGGCGCACAGCACCACCCGCCCCATCCACTGGCTCGCGACCGCCGCGGCCGTATCGGCCGTCGTCGCGGCCTCCTCCTTCCTGCAGCCCGGCGCGGCCACCGCGGCCCAGCCGGCAACGCAGCCCGTAAGCACCAGAACCACCGCCGCACCGCCCGACCCCGCCGCCGTCCACTTTCCGCTCGACTGCGGCCCCGCCAAGATCCTCGTGGTGAAGAAGGCCACCGGAGACCTCGACGGTGACGGCAGGCCGGAAACCGTCGCCGTGGTCCGCTGCGACGCAGGCTCCGGCACCCCGCCCAACGGCGTCTACGTCCTCACCCAGCCCCGCGAGACCCACGCCGAGCCGCGCATCGTCGCCACGCTCGTCGACCCCAAGGACCGGCTCACCGCCGACGACGTGGCGGTACGCGACAAGGCCGTCACCGCCACCCTCCTCGGCTACTCCAGCTCCGCCGTCCCCAGTTGCTGCCCCGACACCCAGGACAAGGCCAAGTGGCAGTGGAAGGGCGACGCGTTCGTGCGCTCCACGCCCGCAGAGGCCCGCAGCATCTGACCCGCGACACACGAAAAGGGCCCGCGCCCGCCGGGAACGGCGGCACGGGCCCCTTTCGTTGGCCGATTCCTACGTCACGTGACGCGTCGAAACCCGGCGGTCACTCCGCGTCAGGACCGTAGACCTCCACCCTGTCCGAAACGCGACGTACATGAATGCAGTCGCCCGGACACTCCTTCGCGGAGTCCACCACGTCGTTCAACAGCGGCAGCGGCACCGGGGCAGAAGCCCCCTGCGCCTGCAACAGCTCGTCGTCCGCGCCCTTCACATACGCCAGACCGTCGATGTCCAGCTCGAAGACCTCCGGTGCGTACTGCACGCAGATCCCGTCGCCGGTGCAGAGGTCCTGGTCGATCCACACCTCAAGGGCGGCACCGCTGCCGGTGCCGGATCCGGCCTCCTGCTGCACGCTCATATCTCCTGCCGTTTCCTGCCTCGAACCGCCCCGCGTACCAGCAAGTCGGGCCAGCTCCGACGGGTGTTGAACACTTCGACCCTACAACCGCCCGCTTCCCAATCATGTTGGGTGGGTATTCCCCTGGCGTGAGGGAGAGCGCAAGGGTGAAGATCGGACACACCCCCATCGTCTTTTTGATCTAGGGGTTTCAATCGACACCCACCCAGGTAGGGTCTGGAAGCGTCCAGCTCCCCTTGGAGGAGGTGAGGACCGTGGCAGCCCACGACGACGACATGAACCGCGGCATCCGCCCGGGAAGAGGGTCCGACGACCCCGCCGGTCAGATTGCCTATCTTGAGCAGGAGATCGCCGTCCTGCGACGCAAGCTCGCCGACTCTCCGCGGCATACGAGGATTCTCGAAGAGCGGATCGTCGAGCTGCAGACCAACCTGGCCGGCGTGTCCGCACAGAACGAGCGGCTCGCCAACACGCTCAGGGAGGCCCGCGACCAGATCGTGGCCCTCAAGGAGGAAGTCGACCGGCTCGCACAGCCGCCGGCCGGCTTCGGAGTCTTCCTCGTGGCGAACGAGGACGGTACCGCCGACATCTTCACCGGCGGCCGCAAGCTCCGGGTGAACGTGAGCCCCAGCGTGGAGCTCGAAGAGCTCAGGCGCGGCCAGGAACTGATGCTCAACGAAGCACTCAACGTGGTCGAGGCCATGGAGTACGAGAGCGTCGGCGACATCGTCACCCTCAAGGAGATCCTCGAGGACGGCGAGCGCGCCCTGGTGGTCGGGCACACCGATGAAGAACGCGTGGTCCGGCTCGCCGAACCACTCCTCGACATCACCATCCGCCCCGGCGACGCCCTCCTGCTCGAACCCCGATCCGGCTATGTCTACGAAGTCGTACCCAAGAGCGAAGTCGAAGAGCTCGTCCTCGAAGAGGTCCCGGACATCGGCTACGAGCAGATCGGCGGCCTGGGCAACCAGATCGAACTGATCCGCGACGCGGTCGAGCTCCCCTACCTCTACCCGGACCTGTTCAAGGAGCACGAGCTGCGGCCGCCCAAGGGCGTCCTGCTCTACGGACCTCCTGGCTGCGGCAAGACCCTGATCGCCAAGGCAGTGGCCAACTCCCTTGCCAAGAAGGTCGCGGAAGTGACCGGACAGGCCACGGGCAAGAGCTTCTTCCTGAACATCAAGGGCCCCGAGCTGCTCAACAAGTACGTCGGCGAGACCGAGCGGCAGATCCGCCTCGTCTTCCAGCGTGCGCGTGAGAAGGCCAGCGAGGGCACCCCCGTCATCGTCTTCTTCGACGAGATGGAGTCCCTCTTCCGCACCCGCGGATCCGGCGTCAGCTCGGACGTGGAGAACACCATCGTCCCCCAGCTGCTCGCCGAGATCGACGGTGTCGAGGGCCTGGAGAACGTGGTCGTGATCGGCGCCTCCAACCGCGAGGACATGATCGACCCCGCGATCCTGCGCCCCGGACGACTCGACGTGAAGATCAAGATCGAGCGCCCGGACGCCGAAGCGGCCAAGGACATCTTCGCCAAGTACCTGACCGCCCGCCTCCCCCTGCACTCCGACGACCTCGGCGAGCACGGCGGCGACCGCGCCAGTACGGTCCACGGAATGATCCAGACCGCCGTGGAGCAGATGTACGCCGAAAGCGAGGAGAACCGCTTCCTCGAGGTCACGTACGCCAACGGCGACAAGGAAGTCCTGTACTTCAAGGACTTCAACTCCGGCGCCATGATCGAGAACATCGTCGGACGCGCCAAGAAGGCAGCCATCAAGGCCTTCCTCGAACACAAGCAGAAGGGTCTCAGGGTCTCCCACCTCCTCCAGGCTTGCGTGGACGAGTTCAAGGAGAACGAGGACCTGCCGAACACCACCAACCCGGACGACTGGGCCCGCATCTCCGGCAAGAAGGGCGAACGGATCGTTTACATCCGTACGCTCGTCACCGGAAAGCAGGGCGCGGACACCGGACGCTCCATCGACACGGTGGCCAACACCGGGCAGTACCTGTAAAAGGCAGGGCGGCTGCGGGTGCCTCTACCGGGTACCCGCAGCCGACTGTTTTCCAGGCAACAATTCCGGCCGACTTCCCGGATTCCAGGCAGCGGCCGACTCCCAAAGCACAGCAACAGCAATGACGGTAATGATCTCCCCACCAGCGCATAGGCGTTCTAGGCTCTTCGGTACCGCCGAGTCGCGCAGCGCGGGGACGGGCACCGCACGCGCACCGGAGAACCAGCGGTACTTGAGCGCCGCCCCCGAACGGGGGCGCCGCCGGGCAAGGAGGGCCGCATGACCGTACGGCGAGTAATGGGCATCGAGACGGAGTACGGAATTTCCGTCCCCGGCCACCCCAACGCCAATGCCATGCTCACCTCATCCCAGATCGTCAACGCCTACGCGGCGGCGATGCACCGGGCGCGCCGCGCCCGCTGGGACTTCGAGGAGGAGAATCCGCTGCGGGACGCGCGAGGCTTCGACCTCGCCCGCGAGGTCGCCGACTCCAGCCAGCTCACCGACGAGGACATCGGCCTGGCCAACGTCATCCTCACCAACGGTGCCCGCCTCTACGTCGACCACGCGCACCCCGAATACAGCGCCCCCGAGGTCACCAACCCCCGGGACGCCGTCCTGTGGGACAAGGCCGGCGAACGCATCATGGCCGAGGCCGCCGAGCGCGCCGCCCAGCTCCCCGGGGCCCAGCCGATCCACCTCTACAAGAACAACACCGACAACAAGGGCGCCTCCTACGGCACGCACGAGAACTACCTGATGAAGCGGGAGACCCCCTTCTCGGACATCGTGCGCCACCTGACGCCCTTCTTCGTCTCCCGCCAGGTCGTCACCGGCGCCGGCCGCGTCGGCATCGGCCAGGACGGCCACGAACACGGCTTCCAGCTCAGTCAGCGCGCCGACTACTTCGAGGTCGAGGTCGGCCTGGAGACCACGCTCAAGCGCCCCATCATCAACACCAGGGACGAGCCGCACGCCGACGCGGAGAAGTACCGCCGCCTGCACGTGATCATCGGCGACGCGAACCTCTCCGAGATCTCGACCTATCTCAAACTGGGCACGACGGCCCTGGTCCTCTCCATGATCGAGGACGGCTTCATCGCCGTCGACCTGGCCGTCGACCAACCAGTACGCACCCTCCACCAGGTCTCCCACGACCCCGGCCTGCAACACCTGATCACACTCCGTAGCGGCCGCACGCTCACCGCGGTGCAACTCCAGATGGAGTACTTCGAGCTGGCCAGGAAGTACGTCGAGGAGCGCTACGGAGCGGACGCCGACGAACAGACCAAGGACGTCCTGACGCGCTGGGAAGACGTACTCGGCCGCCTGGAGAGCGACCCGATGAGCCTGGCCGGAGAGCTCGACTGGGTCGCGAAGCGGCAGCTCATGGAGGGCTACCGCCGCCGCGACAACCTCGACTGGGATGCCGCCCGGCTCCACCTCGTCGACCTTCAGTACGCCGACGTGAGGGCCGAGAAGGGCCTGTACAACCGTCTCGTGGCCCGCGGCCGGATGAAGCGGCTCCTGGACGAGTCGGAGGTCGAGAGGGCCCGTACGAAGCCGCCGGAGGACACCAGGGCCTATTTCCGTGGGCGCTGCCTCGAGCAGTACGCGGACGACGTCGCCGCGGCCTCCTGGGACTCGGTGATCTTCGATCTGCCCGGCCGTGACTCACTGCAGCGCGTCCCAACCCTCGAACCCCTTCGCGGAACGCGTAATCACGTGAAGGAGCTGCTCGACCGGTGCCGCACGGCCGAAGATCTGGTCCGGGTGCTGTCCGGAGGCTGAAAAGCCGGCGGTCGGGGAATCACAGAGGTGGGCCTCGCACGTTGGACGAAGTGCGGGGCCGATGTCGGACCCGGCTTGTAGGGTCTGATCAAGAACGTCGAACCGAGCGGGGTGAGGTAGATGGCGACCAAGGACACCGGCGGCGGACAGCAGAAGGCGACGCGTTCCACCGAGGAGGTCGAGGAGCAGGCGCAGGACGCGCAGGCTTCCGAGGACCTCAAGGAACGCCAGGAGAAGCTGAGCGACGACGTGGACTCCGTGCTGGACGAGATCGACGATGTCCTCGAGGAGAACGCAGAGGACTTCGTCCGCTCCTTCGTGCAAAAAGGTGGCCAGTAGGCCACTTTCACCTTCGATTCGAAGGTGAGCAGGGTGGATGTGTGACGGAGGTGGGGAGTGCGAAGCGCTGTGTGCGGTGCGGTGAGATCAAGCCGCGCGCGTGCTTCGCAGTCAAGCGGTCGAACCTCGAGGGGCTGTAACAGCGCTGCCGTGACTGCTCCCGGACGGGGATCTGCGTGATCTGTCTCAAGGCCCCGCAGTTCATGTGGATCACTGCCACGAGACGGGTAGGGTCCGTGGCGTACCGTGCTTCAGCTGCAACGCAGCCCTGGGGCAGTTGAAGGATCGGCCCGACGCCATAAGTCGGGCCGCCGCCTACGTGGAAGGAATCGCGTGGAAGCCAACACTCGTAGCACCGGGCGTCTACCAGCTGCCTTCCTGACGCCCGGGTCGTCGTCCTTCGTGGACTTTCTGTCCGTGCACCAGCCCGAAATCCTGCCCGGGAACCGTGCGTTGCCGGTGAAGGGCGCGATCGAGGCGCCGCACGGGACGACGATCGTGTCCGTCACGTTCCCCGGCGGTGTGGTCCTCGCCGGTGACCGGCGGGCCACGATGGGCAACATGATCGCTCAGCGCGATATCGAGAAGGTCTTTCCGGCTGACGAGTACTCGGCGGTGGGCATTGCCGGTACGGCCGGTCTGGCCGTGGAGATGGTGAAGCTCTTCCAGCTGGAGCTGGAGCACTTCGAGAAGGTGGAAGGCGCCCAGCTGTCGCTGGAGGGCAAGGCGAACCGGCTCTCGACCATGATCCGGTCGAACCTGGGCATGGCCATGCAGGGCCTGGCCGTGGTGCCGCTGTTCGCGGGGTACGACGTGGACCGCGGCAAGGGCCGCATCTTCTCGTACGACGTCACGGGCGGGCGGAGCGAGGAGCACGGGTACGCGTCGACCGGTTCCGGTTCGATCTTCGCGCGTGGGGCGATGAAGAAGCTCTACCGTGACGATCTGACGGAGTCGGAGGCGACGACGCTGGTCGTGCAGGCGCTCTACGACGCGGCGGACGACGACTCGGCGACCGGTGGTCCCGATGTGGCGCGCCGGATCTATCCGATCGTCACGGTGATCACGGACGACGGGTTCCGCAGGCTCACCGATGAGGAGGGTTCGGAGATCGCCCGTTCCATCCTGGAGCGCCGGCTGGAGCAGCCCGACGGTCCGCGGGCCGCGCTTCTCTGACCGGTCCGTATTCGCCGCAGACTTGAGTCACTGAGTCACTGACAGAAAGGGACGGTCAGCCGGTGTCGACGCCGTTCTATGTCTCACCCCAGCAGGCCATGGCCGACCGGGCGGAGTACGCCCGTAAGGGCATCGCCCGCGGTCGCAGCCTGGTTGTGCTGCAGTACGCCGATGGCATCGTGTTCGTCGGCGAGAACCCGTCCCGTGCGCTGCACAAGTTCAGCGAGATCTACGACCGGATCGGTTTCGCTGCCGCCGGTAAGTACAACGAGTACGAGAACCTGCGGATCGGTGGTGTGCGCTACGCCGATCTGCGGGGTTACACCTACGACCGTGATGACGTGACGGCGCGTGGTCTGGCGAATGTGTACGCGCAGACGCTGGGCACGATCTTCTCGAGCAGCGCCGAGAAGCCGTACGAAGTGGAGTTGGTGGTCGCCGAGGTCGGGTCGGAGCCCGAGGGTGACCAGATTTACCGTCTTCCGCATGATGGCTCGATCGTGGATGAGCACGGCTCGGTCGCGGTCGGGGGTAATGCGGAGCAGATCAGTACGTATCTGGATCAGCGCCACCGGGACGGGATGACTCTCGCGGAGGCGTTGAAGCTGGCGGTGCAGGCGTTGTCGCGGGATACCAACGGCAGCGAGCGGGAGATCCCCGCGGAGCGGCTCGAGGTGGCGGTTCTTGATCGCACGCGTCCGCAGCAGCGGAAGTTCAAGCGCATTGTGGGGCCGCAGTTGTCGCGGCTGCTCGAGGCCGGTGCGGGGACGTCCGCGGAGCCGGTGGAGAGCAGTGACGCGGAGTCCGACGACGAGGAGTGAGCAGGGTTTCCTGCTGGTGTGTGCGGCGCCCCGACCGTGGAAGCGGTTGGGGCGCCGTTCGTTGTGTCAGTCCGTGGGTGGGGAGGTGGAGCCACGGACGATCAACTCGACGGGGAGCGCGGTGGTTTCGGGGGTGTGGCCGTCCAGGACGGCGAGGAGTGCGGCCATGCCGCGCTCGCCGAAGAGTTCTGCGGGCAGCCGGACGGTGGTGAGTTCGGGTTCGACGGCGTTGGCGAGGGAGAGGTCGTCGAAGCCGGTGACGGAGAGGTCGTCGGGGATGTGCAGGCCCAGTCTGCGGGCGGCCTTGTAGGCGCCGGTGGCGAGCTTGTCGTCGTCGCAGACGATTGCGGTGGGGCGGGGGCCGGGGGCGGCCAGTGCGGCCTGTGCGGCGGTGCGGGCTGCTTCGACCGTCAGGGGTGAGTGCACGGTGGTCACATGGGTTTCGGGGACGCGGGCCGTGCGTTCGGCGAGTTCTCGGGCGCGTACGTCGAAGGTCCAGGAGGGTACGGCGGATGCGAGATGCAGGAACCGGCGGTGGCCGAGGGCGAGCAGATGGTCTGTCACCTGGCGCATTCCGTCGGCGATGTCGAGGTTGACGGTGGCCGCGCCTGTGGCCGCGGTGTCGTCGGGGTCGCTGTCGAGCATGACGAGGGGGAGTCCGTCGCCGCGGATGGCGGTGACGGCGTCGGAGGCCATGGAGGACGCGAGTACGCCGTCGAGGGCCGCGCGCGCGGAGTCGAAGGGGTCGCGGGCGGGGCCGATGCCTTCGGGGGAGGGGTAGAGCACGACGCCGAAGCCGTGCTCTGCGGCGACGCGGGCGGCGCCGGTGTAGACGCCGGCGAAGAACTCGTTGGTGAGGGCGGGGACCACGAGGAGGGCGGTGCGGGTGCGGCCGAGGCGCAGGTTGCGGGCGGCGAGGTTGGGGCGGTAGCCGAGGTCGCGGGCGGCGGCGCGGACGCGTTCGGCGGTGGTTTCGGCGACGCGGCCGCGCCATTTGTCGCCGAGTACGAGGGAGACGGCGGCCTGGGAGACTCCGGCGGCGCGGGCGACGTCGCGGCTGGTGGGGCGCGCGGGGGCCGTCTCGTCTGACCCGGTCGTCACTCATGCCTCCGTGGGGTGTGTGGCGGGGCCTTCGGGTGGACCCGTGGCCTGCGGACATGGTACGTATGACCCTCGACGTTATACGTAAAACCTAGGCGCCTCGGGGCGGCGAGAGGGCGGGCGATGGCCGCGGGATATGCGGAGATCCTCAAGGCGCGGCACGCGACGCGGCTGCTGGTAGGCACCCTGGTGGGGCGGCTGCCGAACGCGACGGCCGCCATCGCGATCGTGCTGTTCGTCCGGGCGGAGGGCGGCACGTACAGCCTGGCCGGGGCGCTCGCCGCGGTGTACGGCGTCGCGAACGCGGTGGGCCAGCCGCTGCTCGGCCGGCTCGTGGACCTGCGGGGGCAGCCTCGGGTGCAGCTCCCGGCGGCGCTGGCGTCGGCACTGGCCATGACCGTCTTCGCCTTCGCCGGGACCGGGTCGCCGGCGCTCGCGTACGTCGCGGTGGGCGCGGCCGGGCTGTTCACACCGCCCCTGGAAGGCGGACTGCGCGCGCTGTGGCCGAACGTGCTGCCGCGCGAGGACCAGGTGCACACCGCGTACGCGATGGACGCCGTGGCGCAGGAAGTCATGTTCACCGTCGGGCCGTTGCTCGTCACTGTGTGCGTGTCCCTGTGGTCGGCGCAGGCCGCGCTCATCGTCCTGAACGTCGTCGGAGTGCTCGGCGCGTTGTCTGTGGTGGTGTCGCAGCCGTCGCGCGCCTGGCGCTCGGCGCCTCGTGAGGCGCACTGGCTGGGCGCCCTGCGCTCGCCGGGACTCCTCGCGCTCCTCGGGGCCTTCCTGTTCATCGGGACGGCGCTGGGCTCGATCACCGTGGCGGGCGTCTCGTACGCGGACGGGCACGGCGGTGACGTGACGTACGGCTGGCTGATGGCGGCGCTCGGACTGGGCGCGCTGGCCGGTGGCTCCGTGTACGGGGCGCGGCAGTGGGCCGGCGTTCCCGAGCGGCGGCTGCGGTGGCTGGTGGCCCTGCTGGCCGTCTTCTACCTGCCGTTGGTCCTGATGCCGGGTGTGGTGGCGATGACGGCGCTGACGGCGCTCGCGGGTGTGTTCCTGGCCCCGTCGATCGCGTGCGCGTTCATCATCGTCGACCGGCATGCGCCGCGGGGCACGGTGACGGAGGCGTTCTCGTGGCTCGTGACGACGTTCACGGTGGGTACGTCGGTCGGAACCGCCGTGGCCGGACCGGTGGTCGAGTGGGGCGGCACGGTGTGGGGCTTCGCTGTTCCCGGTGTGGCTGGGGTGGCCGCGCTGCTCGTGCTCCTCGCCACCGGACGGGTCCTCGCAGCTCCCCGTGGCGCCGGGCGTGTCGCGGGCTCATCGGAAAATGATCGAAACGGTGCTGTCGAACCCGGTTTCAGTACAGGGCATCAGGCGTAATGTTCACTCATGGACCGCCGCATTTTCGGGCTGGAGAACGAGTACGGCGTCACATGTACGTTTAGGGGACAGCGCCGCCTGTCTCCTGACGAGGTGGCGCGGTACCTCTTCCGCCGTGTCGTGTCATGGGGCCGCAGCAGCAATGTCTTTCTGCGGAACGGCGCCCGCCTCTATCTCGATGTCGGGTCACATCCGGAATACGCAACTCCCGAATGTGACAACGTGACCGAGTTGGTCACGCACGACAAAGCGGGCGAGCGCATTCTGGAAGGCCTGCTCGTCGACGCCGAACGCCGCCTGCACGAGGAGGGAATCGCGGGCGACGTCTATCTCTTCAAGAACAACACCGACTCGGCGGGAAACTCCTACGGCTGCCACGAGAACTATCTGGTGGCCCGTCACGGGGAGTTCTCGCGACTCGCGGACATCCTCATTCCGTTCCTGGTCACACGGCAGCTGCTGTGTGGCGCGGGCAAGGTGCTGCAGACTCCGCGCGGCGCCGTGTACTGCGTGAGCCAGCGTGCCGAGCACATCTGGGAGGGCGTGTCCTCCGCGACCACGCGTTCCCGCCCCATCATCAACACCCGCGACGAACCGCACGCGGACGCCGAGCGCTACCGGCGCCTGCACGTCATCGTCGGTGACTCGAACATGTCCGAGACGACGATGCTGCTCAAGGTGGGCGCCACCGACCTCGTGCTCCGCATGATCGAGGCGGGCACGGTCATGCGTGACCTCACCCTGGAGAACCCGATCCGGGCCATCCGCGAGGTCAGCCACGACATCACCGGCCGGCGCAAGGTGCGTCTGGCCAGCGGCCGCGAGGCATCCGCCCTCGAGGTGCAGCGCGAGTACTACGAGAAGGCCGTGGACTTCTGCGAGCGCCGCGGGATCCGCACCGGCACCGTCGAGCAGGTCCTCGAACTGTGGGGCCGGGTTCTCGACTCGATCGAGGCCGAGGACCTCGACCGGATCGGCACCGAGATCGACTGGGTGATGAAGTACCAGCTCATCGAGCGGTACCGGGCCAAGCACAACATGACCATGTCGCATCCGCGGGTCGCGCAGATAGACCTCGCGTATCACGACATCCACCGCCGCAGGGGCCTCTACTACCTTCTGGAGAGGAAGGGACAGGCGGCCCGCATCTGCAACGACCTCAAGATCTTCGAGGGCAAGTCGGTGCCGCCGCAGACCACGCGCGCGAGGCTGCGGGGCGACTTCATCCGCAGGGCACAGGAACAGCGCCGTGACTTCACGGTCGACTGGGTGCACCTGAAGCTGAACGACCAGGCGCAGCGCACCGTGCTGTGCAAGGACCCCTTCCGGTCCGTGGACGACCGGGTGGAGAAGCTGATCGCCGGAATGTAGGACGACCGGCTCACCGTCGACCCGGGCCCCGTACGTGATCTACGTACGGGGCCCTTCGGTGTGCGTGCGGTACCCCGGGTAAGGGACGTGAGGGCCTAGAGTGGCTGGACCGTACTCACGTAACCCGCAACCTGAGGATCACTGTGCGACGCCGACTTGCTGCTCTGCTCATCGTCCCGGCTCTGGCGCTGACCGCGACGGCGTGCGGGGGTGATGACAACAAGAAGAGCGACACGGACAAGGCGAATTCGGCGTCCCCCTCGCCCAAGGCCGAGGCGGCCGCCCCGAAGCCCGTCGACTCGGCGTCGCCCATGCCGGAGATCAGCGGCGACTTCGGCAAGCAGGCCAAGATCACCGTGCCGAAGGCCGAGCCGAGCGGCAAGTTCGTCGTGCACACCCTGTCGGCGGGTGACGGCGCCGTGGTCAAGAAGGACGACCTGGTGTCGATGAACTTCACCGGCAAGGTCTGGAAGAGCGGCAAGGACCTCGGCAGCTCCTACCAGCAGGGCGGCAGCCCGCAGCTGATCACCGCCGGTTCGAAGTCGGTCATCCCGGCGTTCGCGGACGCGCTGGTCGGCCAGAAGGAGGGCAGCCGCGTCCTCGTCGTCGCGCCGCCCGCCGCCGGCTTCGGCAGCCAGGGCAACCAGCAGGCCGGTGTCACCGGCACCGACACGCTCGTGTTCGCGATCGACGTCGGCAAGGTCACTCCGAAGATGGTGACGGGCACGCAGGCGTCCATCCCGTCGGACCTGCCGCAGATCAAGGCCGACAAGCCGGAGCCCGCGACGATCTCCGTGCCGAAGAACGACCCGCCGAAGAAGCTGGTCGACCAGGTCCTGATCCAGGGCAAGGGCGCCGAGGTCAAGAGCGGCAAGACGGTCACCATGCAGTACAGCGGTGCCGCCTGGAAGATCAACGAGGGCAAGCCGAAGGCGACGCTCTTCGACTCGTCGTGGAACACCGGACAGCCCTTCACCACGGTGATCGGTCAGGGCCAGGTCATCCCGGGCTGGGACAAGGGTCTCGTCGGCAAGCACGTGGGCGACCGCGTCCTGCTGGTGATCCCCGCCGACCAGGCGTACGGCAAGGAGGCCAAGGGCGACACGCTCCCGGCCAACTCGACGCTCGTGTTCGTCGTCGACATCCTGGCCACGTCCTGACCCTGCGGGATGCAAGACTGTCCGGGTTGCCCAACCGTTTAGCAGCAGGAGCAAGAGACGTGAGCATCGAGAAGCCCGAGATCGACTTCCCCGAGGGTCAGCCGCCGGCGGACCTGGAGATCAAGGAGATCTGGGAGGGTGACGGCGCTGTCGCCAAGGCCGGCGACTACGTCAAGGTCCACTACGTGGGCGTGGCCTTCTCCACCGGTGAAGAATTCGACGCCTCCTGGAACCGCGGCAACCCGCTGGAGTTCCAGCTCGGCGCCCAGCAGGTCATCACCGGCTGGGACCAGGGCATCCAGGGCATGAAGGTCGGCGGCCGCCGCCAGCTGACCATCCCCGCCCACCTCGCCTACGGAGACCGTGGTGCCGGCGGCGGCGTGATCGCCCCCGGCGAGACGCTGATCTTCGTCTGCGACCTGGTCGCGGTCTGATCGTCACCGACGCGGTCGCACTCTGATCAGGCTGCGACCGCAGGCGGTCAACCCTGGGCCCATGCCTCCTGGCATGGGCCCTTCGGTCTCTCTCCACCGCTCTCGACCGGATCCCTTCGGGACGCACCCCTTGGCCTCGGCTTTTGCCACGACACCCCGGAGCGGTACGGTCGACGTTCGGATGGGGGAGAGCCCGGGGGCTCTCGAAGAGAGGACGTAGGGCGTCGATGGCCATTGCCAAGGCCGAGCGGCTGATGAATCTGGCGCTGTGTCTGCTAGGGACCAGGCGTCCGCTCAGCAAGCGTGAGCTGCGCGGTTCCATCGAGGCCTACCTGGAAGCCAGCTCCGACGACAGCTTCAACCGGATGTTCGAGCGGGACAAGGACGACCTGCGCGAGCTCGGCCTGGTCATCGCGACCGTGGAGAACCTCGACGGGGAGGTCGGCTACCTCGCCCGCCGCGACAGCAACCGCCTGCCTCCCGTCACGCTCGACGCCGAGGAGGCCGCCGCGCTCGGCCTGGCCGCGAAGGTCTGGCAGCAGGCCCGCCTGGCCGGTGCCGCCAGCGGAGCCCTGCAGAAGCTGCGGGCCGCGGGCCTCCCCGAGGACGTCGACCCGTACGAGGCGCACTCCGCCCTCGAACCCCGCATCCCCGCGCACGAGGCGTCGTTCGAGCCGCTGATGCTGGCCTGCCGAGACCGTCGGCCCGTCGTCTTCGACTACCGCAAGGCCACCGCCGCGCGGCCCGAGCAGCGGCATGTCGAGCCGTGGGCGCTGGAATGCTGGCGCGGCCACTGGTATCTCGCCGGCTGGGACCGCGACCGCGACGCCGAGCGCGTCTTCCGGCTCTCCCGCATCACCGGCAAGGTCCGCTCCCGCGCCGCCCGCTTCACCGCCGACGTGCCCGACGTCGTGACCGTCCGCGAGACCGTTGCGAGCTGGGCCGGCGAGACCGCCGACCGCACGGCCCTCATCAGGCTGCGCACCGGCTCCGGCTATCCACTGCGCGCCAAGGCATCGGCCGTACGCGATCTCGGCGACGGCTGGGACGAGCTGGAGATTCCGTACGGGCACGGGCTCGACGCCTGGCTGGTCGAGTTCGGGCCCGACGTGGTCGTCCTCGAACCCGCCGAGCTGCGGGCCGAGGTCGTCGACCGGCTGCGTGCCGTGGCCAAGGGCTGAGGGGAACGAGGACCAATGGCCACGAATGCCATCGACCAGACCCGGCGGATGCTGTCCCTCGTGACGTATCTGCGGGAGCGCCCCGGAGCGCGCGTGGAGGATGTCGCCCGCGCCTTCGGGATCACCGAGGACGAGCTGATCTCGGACCTCGACATCCTGCCCCTGTGCGGGACGAGCTTCCGCGGGGGCGACCTCCTCGACATCGACACGGACGGCGACCGCATCTGGTGGCACAACCCGGACGATGTCGCCGCACCGCTGCGGCTCGCCGCCGACGAGGCGACGGCGCTGCTCGTCGCCGCGCGCGCCGTGTCCACCCTGCCCGGCCTCAGGGAGAGCGACCGGCTCGCGCTCCTTCGGGCCACCGCGAAGCTGGAGGCCGCGGCGGGCGAGGCGGCCGGGGCGAGCGCGCGGCTCTCGGTGACCTTCGAGTCCGAAGGCGGCGTCTTCGCCGATGTCGACCGGGCCATCTCGGAGCGGCGCCGGCTGTGGATCCGCTACTACTCCCCGGCCCGCGACGAGCTCACCGAGCGGGAGATCGACCCCATCCGCCTGGTGAGCGTCGGCCACACCTACGTAGAGGCCTGGTGCCGGCGGTCCGAGGCGCGCCGTACCTTCCGGCTCGACCGGGTCGCCGAGATCCGGATCCTGGACGAGCCGTCCGCGCCGCCGGAGATCGAACTGCGGGACCTGTCCGAGGGGCTCGTGCAGCCCGCGGCCGAGGACCCCGAGGTCGTGGTCGAGGTCGGTCCCGGCGGACGCTGGGTCGCGGAGTATTACCCGCACGACAGCGCCGAGGAGTTGGCGGACGGCGGCCTGCGGATCACCCTGCGCACGCCGGACCCGTCTTCGCTGCGCCGGCTGGCGCTCCGGCTCGGCCGCGACGGGCGCATCGTGTCGCCGCTCGGACTCGCCGAGAGTGCGCGGCAGGCCGCGGGGGAGGCGCTGGCCGCGTACGACGTGCAGGGGTAGGGCCGTTGGCCGCGGCCGGGTCGGTGACGACCCTCACGCGCGCGGTGTGGTGAGCAAGGTGGGCGTGCCGTTGACCGCGGTGCGGCCCGGGGGTGCCAGAAGTTCGGGAAGTTCTGAAGAGTCTCTGAAGAGTCTGGGATGGTCGAAATGGGTGGATTGTCTGCAGTGGTGGGTCCGGTGCTGTTCAAGGCCGCCTGCCCCGACTGCCGTGCGCGGTTCGAACTCTCCGCGCAGGCCCTGCGCCTGGCGATCGGCGCCACCCGCCGCACCACGTTCTACTCGTTCACCTGCCCCGAGTGCGATGCCGCCGTGCGCAAGCCGGCTGGGGAGCGCATCGTCGAACTCCTCACCGGCGGAGGGGTGAGCACGCTCCGCCTCCACCAGACCGTCTAGGCTCGGCGCATGTTCTGGGCGATGCTGGCGATTGCTGTGGGGTTCGTGGGGCTCGCCGTGCTCGGCGTACTCGCGGTCAAGGTCTTTGTCGAGGCGCAGCGTCTCGGGCGCCAAGTCGCCGACACCACACAGCAGATCAACCGTGCGGCGGAGGACCTGGAGCGGGCGGCGGCCGGCACGGCCCGCACGAGCCGCGAACTCCTCTAATCGCACGACCCGCCGAATGTGACGGGGGCGACAGGATGGTAAGCGCTTTACCCCTGTGCCCTGTCCGGTCGCAGGGACGGGCGGGTACGCTGCCAGACGCGGCCCGAAGAGCGAGGCGCGGCCCGCAACTGGGAGTACGCAGAGGGATTGCCCCCTGTTCACCCCCACGGGATACGATCGCTGCCAGCACGGTGGTCGGACATCAGTCCGACCTGTACCGGCAGCCCCGCCCCTGCCGCCTCGGTGAGAAGGTAAACGCTTATGTTCGGAAAGATCGGCGCCCCTGAGATCATTCTGATCCTCGTCGTCATCGTCCTGCTGTTCGGCGCGAAGAAGCTTCCCGACATGGCGCGCTCGCTGGGCAAGTCGGCCCGCATCCTCAAGAGCGAGGCCAAGGCGATGAAGTCCGACGGTCAGCAGACCGCGCCCACGGACCCGCCGAAGAACGATGAGCAGCCCCCGGCTCAGCGCACCATCAAGGCCGCCCCCGGCGATGTGACGGGTGCCCGCCCGGTCACCGAGCCGACCGACCAGACTTCGCAGCGCTGATCCCGGGCCGCCCCGCGAAGGCGGCCTGTCGCACGAGATGAGGACGTGGGTTGCCTAAGTCTGCCCGCAAGACGGAGAAGGATCCCGAGGGGCGGATGCCACTCGCGGAACACCTGCGTGAGCTGCGCAACCGGCTCACCAAGGCCCTGCTGGCCATCGTCGTCGTCACGATCGTCGCTGCCTTCTTCTACAAGGACATCATCGAGTTCTTCACCAACCCGGTGCTCGACTCGGTGGGCTGCAAGTCGAGCTTCGCCGAGCTCGCCGAGCAGGCGAGCAGGGGTCAGCACGACGAGACGTGCGCGCGGATCGTGCTGAACGGTCTGCTGACGCCGTTCACGCTTGCGCTCAAGATCTCGCTGATGGCGGGTGTCGTGCTCGCGTCGCCGGTCTGGCTCTACCAGCTGTGGGGCTTCGTCGCGCCCGGCATGCACAAGCACGAGAAGAAGTACGCGACCGCTTTCGTCGCCACCGGCTTCCCGCTGTTCCTGTGCGGCGCCTTCTTCGCGTACAAGACCCTCCCCACGATGGCGAGGGTGCTGCTCGACTTCTCGCCGGGCGGTGTCGACAACCAGCTGCCGCTGGACGATCTCCTGGACCTGATCACACGCATGGTGGTCGTGTTCGGGCTCTCCTTTGAGCTGCCGCTGCTCCTCGTGATGCTCAACCTCACCGGGGTGATCACGGGCAAGCGGATGATCGGCTGGTGGCGCGGCATGATCATGGGCATCACGGTCTTCGCGGCCGTTGCCACGCCCAGCACCGACCCGCTGAGCATGATGGCGCTCGCCGGACCCATCTGGGTCCTGTACTTCGCGGCCGCCGGTTTCTCCCTGCTCAACGACCGCCGCAAGGCCAGGGACCGCGAGGACCTGGACGACGACGAGGCCTCTGACCTGGACCTCACGCCCGAGCCCGTCTCGGCCGGCAGCGCGCTGCCCGAGCAGGCGAGTTCGGACCATGACCGGGTCAACGGTTATGACGACGTGACCTGACAGGGCGGCACGATCTTGTAAGGTCCGCCCGTGACCAGCGAGATCACCCTCTTCGTCAATCCCACCGCGGGACGCGGCCGGGGCGCCCATGCGGCGCAGCCGGCCGCTTCCGCGTTGCGGGCCGCCGGATTCACCGTGCACACCCTCGTCGGTGAGGACGCCGACGACGCGCTCACGCGCGCACGTGCCGCGGTCCACGACGGCACCGGAGCGCTCATAGCCGTCGGCGGTGACGGCATGGCCAACCTCGCGCTTCAGGCCGTCGCGGACACCCGCACCCCGCTCGGCGTGATCGCCGTCGGCACGGGGAACGACTTCGCCCGCTCCCTCGGACTGCCCGTACGGGACCCGGCTGCCGCAGGCGCCCTCGTCGCCGACGCGCTCAAGGGGGCGCGGATCCGCGAGCTCGACCTGGGGCGGGCCGGCGGCCATTGGTTCGGCACCGTCCTGGCCTCGGGTTTCGACTCCCGGGTCAATGACCGGGGCAACCGGATGCGCTGGCCGAGCGGACGCTTCAAGTACGACCTCGCGATCGTCGCCGAGCTCGCCGCGTTCAAGCCGATCCCGTACCGGATCACCCTGGACGACGGACCTCCGCTGGAGGTCGAGGCCACGCTCGTCGCCGTCGGGAACGGGACGTCGTACGGCGGTGGCATGAAGATCTGTGCCGACGCCGACATGACCGACGGGCTCTTCGACATCACGGTCGTCGGGGACTGCTCACGGGCGACGCTGCTCAAGGTCTTCCCGCGCGTCTACAAGGGGACCCACCTCGACCACCCCAAGGTCACCGTCCACCGCGCGACGAAGATCGAACTGGCCGCGGAAGGGATCACCGGATACGCCGACGGGGAACCGCTCGGAGCGCTGCCCATGACCGCCGAGTGCGTGCCGGGAGCCGTGCGAATCCTGGGCCCCTGACCCCCGGAAGGGCCCGATCACAATAAAGATCGTCCGTTGTCAGTGGTGGCCGGTAGTCTCGAAAGCACGATGACAGAGGACCTCTCACCGGCCGAGCGGTACGCGGCAGCACGTAAGCGCGCTGCCGAGCAGGCCACCGCGCTCGCCGACTTCCGCGAGATGTACGACTTCGGCCTCGACCCCTTCCAGATCGAGGCGTGTCAGGCTCTCGAGACGGGCAAGGGCGTCCTGGTGGCCGCGCCCACCGGCTCGGGCAAGACGATCGTCGGCGAGTTCGCCGTCCACCTGGCCCTCCAGCAGGGCAAGAAGTGCTTCTACACGACCCCCATCAAGGCGCTGTCGAACCAGAAGTACGCCGACCTCGCCAAGCGGTACGGAGCCGACAAGGTCGGCCTGCTGACCGGCGACAACAGCGTGAACGCGGACGCGCCGGTGGTCGTCATGACCACCGAGGTCCTGCGGAACATGCTGTACGCGGGCTCGCAGACCCTCCTCGGCCTCGGCTACGTGGTCATGGACGAGGTGCACTACCTCTCCGACCGCTTCCGCGGCGCCGTCTGGGAAGAGGTGATCATCCACCTCCCGGAGTCCGTCACCCTGGTCTCCCTCTCGGCGACCGTGTCGAACGCGGAGGAGTTCGGCGACTGGCTCGACACCGTGCGCGGCGACACCGAGGTGATCGTCTCCGAGCACCGGCCCGTGCCCCTGTTCCAGCACGTGCTCGCCGGGCGCCGGATGTACGACCTCTTCGAGGAGGGGGAGGGGCACAAGAAGGCCGTCAACCCGGACCTGACGCGCATGGCCCGCATGGAGGCCAGCCGCTCGTACAACCCCCGCGACCGCCGCAAGGGCAAGATGGTGCGCGAGGCGGACCGCGAGCGCGAGCGTCGACAGCGCTCCCGGATCTGGACGCCGGGCCGCCCCGAGGTCATCGAGCGCCTCGACAGCGAGGGGCTGCTGCCGGCGATCACGTTCATCTTCAGCCGCGCCGCCTGCGAGGCCGCCGTACAGCAGTGCCTGTACGCGGGCCTGCGGCTCAACGACGACGAGGCCCGCGCCCGCGTCCGCGAGATCGTCGAGGAGCGCACGGCGGCGATCCCCGACGAGGACCTGCACGTCCTCGGCTACTTCGAGTGGCTCGAAGGCCTGGAGCGAGGCATCGCCGCCCACCACGCGGGCATGCTGCCGACGTTCAAGGAAGTGGTCGAGGAGCTGTTCGTACGCGGCCTCGTGAAGGCCGTCTTCGCGACGGAGACCCTCGCTCTCGGTATCAACATGCCGGCCAGGTCGGTCGTCCTGGAGAAGCTCGTCAAGTGGAACGGCGAGCAGCACGCCGACATCACGCCCGGCGAGTACACCCAGCTCACCGGGCGGGCCGGCCGGCGCGGCATCGACGTCGAGGGCCACGCGGTCGTGCTGTGGCAGCGCGGCTTCAGCCCCGAACACCTGGCGGGACTCGCGGGCACGCGCACGTACCCGCTGCGCTCCAGCTTCAAGCCGTCGTACAACATGGCGGTGAATCTGGTCGAGCAGTTCGGCCGGCACCGCTCGCGTGAGCTGCTCGAGACGTCTTTCGCGCAGTTCCAGGCGGACAAGTCGGTCGTCGGGATCTCCCGCCAGGTCCAGCGCAACGAGGAGGGCCTGGAGGGCTACAAGTCCTCCATGACCTGCCACTTGGGCGACTTCGAGGAGTACGCGCGGCTGCGCCGCGAGCTCAAGGACCGCGAGACGGAGCTCGCCAAGCAGGGCGCGTCCCAGCGGCGCACCGCGGCGGCCGCCGCCCTGGAGAAGCTCAAGCCGGGCGACGTCATCCACGTCCCCTCCGGCAAGTTCGCCGGCCTCGCGCTCGTCCTCGACCCCGGCATCCCGGCCGGCCGGTCGAACGGACACCGTGGCTTCGAGCAGCACGACGGGCCGCGCCCGCTGGTCCTGACCGCCGAGCGCCAGGTCAAGCGACTCGCGTCCATCGACTTCCCGGTGCCTGTCGAGGCGCTGGATCGGATGCGGATCCCCAAGTCGTTCAACGCGCGCTCGCCCCAGTCGCGGCGTGACCTCGCCTCCGCGCTGCGCACCAAGGCCGGCCACATCGTGCCCGACCGGCACCGCAAGAACCGCGCGGCGGCGGCCGACGACCGGGAGATCACGCGGCTGCGCACCGAGCTGCGCGCCCACCCCTGTCACGGCTGCGACGAGCGCGAGGACCACGCCCGCTGGGCCGAGCGCTACTACCGGCTGCGTCGCGACACGCAGCAGCTGGAGCGCCGCATCGAGGGCCGGACGAACACCATCGCCCGCACCTTCGACCGCATCGTGGCCCTGCTGACCGAGATGGACTACCTGCGCGGCGACGAGGTCACGCAGAACGGCAAGCGCCTCGCGCGGCTCTACGGTGAGCTCGATCTGCTCGCCAGCGAGTGCCTGCGCGAAGGGGTCTGGGAAGGCCTCAGTCCGGCCGAACTGGCCGCGTGCGTCTCGGCGTTGGTGTTCGAGGCCCGCGCCGCCGACGACGCGCTCGCGCCCAAGCTGCCGTCCGGCAAGGCCAAGGCGGCGCTCGGCGAGATGGTCCGCATCTGGGGCCGGCTCGACGCCCTGGAGGAAGAGTTCAAGATCAGCCAGACCGAGGGCGTCGGCCAGCGCGAACCCGATCTGGGCTTCGCCTGGGCCGCGCACCAGTGGGCGTCCGGCAAGGGGCTCGACGAGGTCCTGCGCGAGGCGGACATGCCTGCCGGTGACTTCGTGCGCTGGTGCAAGCAGGTCATCGACGTGCTCGGCCAGATCTCGGCCGCGGCGCCGTCCGTCCCCGGTGCGGGAGACGGGGACACGGTCGCCAAGAACGCGCGCAAGGCGGTGGACGCGTTGCGGCGCGGCGTGGTGGCGTACTCGTCCGTCGGCTAGACAGCCGATGGGATACGTGGGCGACGGGATACGTGGCCGACGGGACAGGTGGCCGACGGGACAGGTAGCGGTCGGTGGTGACCGGTCGCGCCGTTCCCCGCGCTCCTGAAGGGGCGCGGGGACGCAGGCCGCACACGATGTCGCGGCGTCTGCGGCGTCTGCGCCCCCGCCGTCTGCGGCGTCTGAGCCCTCCGCGTCCCCCGCGTCGTCTGCGCCCCCGCCGTCCGCGGCTTCTGCGCCCCCGCCCTCCGCGGCGTCTGAGACCTCCGCGTCCCCCGCGTCGTCTGCGGCGAACTCACGGACTTCCACGGGCAGTTGCCACCGTCGCCGACCATGGCGTGCGCTCGCCAAGGGTGAACTCTTCCCGCGTACCGACCTGCTCTCCGGGCTGACCGAAGACGTCATTCTCGGGCACCGCTGCGATCCCGAACGCTCCGTACCGGTCTCTGTCCTGGTCTTCCCGGGGCGACGGCGGACGCGGTCCTGCGCCTCGCAGGCCTCTGACCTCACACACGGCACGCGTCGAGGGCCCAACGGCCCCGCCGTGACGGGGATTTCGCACGGGCGGACGTGATCACTCCATGTGTGCGAACCGCCGCTGAGCGTGCAAATGCAGCCGAGTGTATTCCTCCCGTGCGGCCATTTCAGGTGCTTGCGGAATATGACACAGCGGTGATCCCACGGGACTAAGCTCGCCCGCAGCGCACCGAGTTGGCACATATTCGTGCGCTTGTTCCCAATCTTGCAGATGGTTCGAGTTCGTCCCCCCACACGCACGTCAGCACGTCACCCCGTAACGCACATTTCCCCCGATCCGACCGTTCAGAGGGCATACATGGTGAGTGTTCAATCGCCTCCCGGTGGCCGAGAAATCCCCTACACGCGCGTGCTGTTGCTGCCCGCCGTGGCCATGGCCGCGGCGACCGGAGCCGCCGTAGCGGTGGTGGCGCAGCCCGCGCGGTTCGCCGTCGCCCTGTGCGGCGGCCTCGCCACGCTTCTGCTGATCCTCGTGGCCGCCGAGGCGCTGCGCCGCGGCCGCACGATCAAGGGGGAACGCGCGCAGTCCGCCCGGCACATCGCGCACCTGGAACGCAGCCTCGCCGCCCGTGACGACGAAGCCCAGTGGATGGGCCGGTATCTGCTGCCCGAGTCCCTGTACCGGCTGCGCTCCGGTGACACGGCCTCCGAGGCCGTCAAGGTCGTCGTCGAGAGTGACCCGGCGCACGCCCAACTCCCCGACGCACAGCGCAGGTTGATGGCCGAGGTGCTCGACCTCATCGACCGCGAGGAGTCCATGCGCGACGCCGCGCAGCGCGCTTTCGTCTCCATCGCGCGCCGCGTCCAGTCCATCGTGCACAAGCAGAACGCCGAACTGCGCGAGATGGAGGAGGACCACGGCCGCAACCCCGAGGTCTTCGACGACCTCCTGCGCATCGACCACGGCACCGCGCTGATCGGCCGCCTCGCCGACTCCATCACCGTCCTCGGCGGCGCCCGCCCCGGCCGCCAGTGGCCCCGGCCTGTGCCGCTCTACAGCGTGCTGCGCGGCGCCATGTCGCGCATCCTCGAATACCCGCGCATCGAACTGCACTCGATCGCCAAGGTCGCCATCCGCGGCATCTCCGTCGAGCCGCTCATCCACGCGCTGGCCGAACTCATGGACAACGCGACGCGCTACTCGCCGCCGCAGACCAAGGTGCACGTCACCGCGGTCGAGGTGCAGACCGGCATCGCCATCGAGATCGAGGACGGCGGCGTCAGCCTCAGCGAGGAGGCCCGCGCCCGCGCCGAGGAGATGCTCGCCCGCGCCAAGGCCGGTGTCGACCTCAACGACCTCGGCGAGAACCCCCGCCTCGGCATGGCCGTCGTCGGCCGGCTCTCGCAGATGTACGACATGCAGGTCGGGCTGCGTCAGTCCGCGTACGGCGGCGTCCGCGCTGTCCTCATCGTGCCGCGGATCATGATCACGAGCGACTCCGCGCCCGGCCTCGCGCACGGTATCGGCGCCTCCGGTGTGCCCCGCGTCAACAACGACGGCGAGCCCATCGTGGAGGAGCCCCGCAAGAAGAAGCTGCGCCGCCCCACCACGGGACCCCGTCCCTCCGCGCCGCTGATGGCCGCCATGGAGGACGACGTCCCCGTCGTCACCGAGTGGCGCGCCAACGGACTGCCGCAGCGCCGCAGGAAGGTCGACACGAAGGTCATCGACCAGCAGATCATCGTGACGCCCAGGGCACCCGAGCCCGGCAGCGGGGCGGAGCCCCGCGCGGACCAGCCCCCGCAGTGGACCCCCATCCCTGTGCCGGCCTCCGAGGCCGAGCCCGAGAAGCCGGACCAGCCCGAACCGGGCCTGTGGGTCGAGGCGTTCATGAACGGGCTCAAGGGTGACGGGCAGGGCGACGCGTCGGGCGAGACCGGCGAGGCCAATCAGCAGGTCGACGAGGGAGACCGCCAGTGATCCAGCAAAGGGCAAACTTCGACTGGATGCTCAAGGAGCTCGCCGACGGCGTGCCCCAGACCCGGCAGGTCGTGGTGCTCTCCGCGGACGGCCTGCGCATCGCCCGCTACGGCGGAGACCCCGACGCCGCCGACCGCATCGCCGCCGCCTGCGCCGGACTCCAGAGCCTGGCCACCGCCGTGGCCAGCGAGATCCCGGACAGCGACGGCCGCATGAGCATGGTCATCATCGAGGTCAGCGGAGGGTTCTTCTACCTCATGGCCGCGGGCAAGGGCGCGTACCTCGCGGTCCTGGCCGACGCCCACGTGGACGCCGGACTCATCAGCAACCGCATGCGCGACCTCGTCGTACGCATCGGCGCACACCTCACCAGTCCGCCCAGGCGCAACGGGCAGACCGTATGACACACCCCCCGCAACCCTCCCGGGCGCAGCCGCCGCAGCGCGAGCGCCGCCCGGCGGACGGCAAGGGCGCCAATCCCGAACGCCTGTACACCATCACGAGCGGTGGCGAGGGGGCCGAGCGCGCGCCGCTCGACCTGGTGACCCTGATCGTCGCGCGCGCGGACCCCCCGCCCGCGGCACCGCCTGAACAGGCAGCCCTGTTACGGCTGTGCAAGTCACCCCTGTCCACGGCCGAGATCTCGGCCTACCTCAGTCTGCCGTTCAGCGTGGTCACCGTGCTGCTCGGCGAACTCCTCGCGGCCGAACTGGTCCAGGCACGCGCCCCCGTCATCCGCGGCGCCGTCGCCGACCGTTCCCTCCTCGAAGCGGTGATGCATGGACTTCAAAAGCTCTGACACGCTCAGGGACGGCCCCCACACTCCGGGGCCCCTGAGCGAGGACCACCTGCCCGACACGGTCACGGCCGCCGTGAAGGTCGTCATCGTGGGCGGATTCGGCGTGGGCAAGACCACGATGGTGGGATCCGTCAGCGAGATCAGGCCGCTCACCACCGAAGAGACCATGACCCAGGCGGGCATCGGCGTCGACGACAACTACGGCTCCGAGACGAAGACCGCCACCACGGTCGCCATGGACTTCGGACGCATCAGCATCACGGACGAGCTGGTGCTCTACCTCTTCGGCACCCCGGGCCAGGAACGCTTCTGGTTCCTGTGGAACGGCCTCTTCGAGGGCGCGCTCGGCGCCGTCGTACTCATCGACACCCGCCGCCTCGAAGTCAGCTTCGACGTGATCGGGCGCCTTGAGGAGCGCGGCGTGCCGTTCGTCATCGCCAACAACGCCTTCCCCGACGGCCCGCGCTTCCCTCCCGAAGAGCTGCGCCAGGCCCTCGACCTCGACCCGGACGTCCCGATCCTGGAGTGCGACGCCCGGCGCCGGGCCTCCAGCAGGGACGTCCTGATGACGCTGATGCGCTATCTGCACGAACTGGCGCTCGCCCGCGTCTGACCTGGTCGGAGCCTGCCTGTTCGCTTCCGCCACAGCAGTCTTTTCCGCACGGCCGATCGCACACCGCCGATCCGGCACATCTGATTCCGCACTGCCGTTTGCCGCACAGCCGATTCCCACAGCCGTTTCCACACCGCCTTTTCCACACCACCGGAGCGATCACAGTGACGACTCCCTCCCACTCACACGCCGGCACGGACGAGGCCCCGCTCAGTCCGCCGCCCGGCTGCCCCGCCCACGCCATGGGCCCCGGCGGCCTGCGCCGGCTCTACGGTCCCGAGGCGGACGACGACATCGCGGCCGTCTACGAGAAGCTGCGCGCCGAACACGGCCCCGTCGCCCCCGTCCTGATCCACGAAGACGTGCCGATGTGGGCGGTCCTCGGGCACAGCGAGAACCTGCACATGGTCCGCGCGACCTCGCAGTTCAACCGCGACGCGCGCCACTGGAACGCCGTCCTCGACGGCAGCGTCACCCCCACCAACCCCCTCGCGCCGGTCTTCAGCTGGCAGCCCATCTGCAGCTTCGCCGAGGGCGCCGACCACCAGCGGCTGCGCGGCGCGGTCACCGGGGCGATCGGCACCATCGAGTCCCGGGGGCTGCGGCGCTTCATCAACCGCGCCTCGAACGAGCTGGTCAACAAGATCTGCGAGACGGGCGAGGCCGAGGTCGTCAGCCAGTTCGCCGAGCACCTGCCGATGATGGTGATGTGCCGGATCTTCGGCATGCCCGAGGAGTACAACGAGCGGATGGTGCAGGCCGCCCGCGACATGATCAAGGGCACCGAGACCGCCATCGCGAGCAACGAATACATCATGGGCGTCCTCACAAGGCTCACCGCCCGCCGCCGGGCCCGCCCCGAGGCCGACTTCACCAGTCACCTCATCGCCCAGCCCGCCGCCCTCGGAGACGACGAGGTCGCCCAGCACCTGCGCCTCGTCCTGATCGCCGCGTACGAGGCCACGGCCAACCTCATCGCGAACGTGCTGCGCGTGGTCCTTACCGACCCCCGCTTCCGCGCCAGGCTCAACGGCGGCCAGATGACCGTGCCCGAGGCGGTCGAGCAGTCCCTGTGGGACGAGCCGCCGTTCAGTGCCATGGTCGGCTACTTCGCCAAGGAGGACACCGAGCTCGGCGGCCGGCACATCCGCCGGGGCGACGGCCTGATCTTCGGCATCGCGCCCGGCAACGTCGACCCCGTCGTACGCCCCGACCTGTCCGCCAACATGCAGGGCAACCGCTCGCACCTCGCCTTCGGCGGCGGACCGCACGAGTGCCCCGGACAGGACATCGGCCGCGCCATCGCCGACATCGGCGTCGACGCGCTCCTGATGCGCCTTCCCGACGTCGAACTCTCCGTGGACGAGCACGAGTTGCGCTGGCGCTCCTCGATCCTCTCGCGGCATCTGGTGGAGCTGCCGGTGAAGTTCGAGCCGCGCCCGCCGCAGGACATCGTCGCCAAACCCGGCATCCGGCCGGTCCCGGAGCAGCGCGACGACTGGCAGGTGTCGACGCACGCTCCGCCGGCCCCGCAGCCCGCCCCCGCCGCTGCCCCGGAACCGCAGCAGCCGCCCGCCGCGTTCCCGGAGCCGGCCGCTCCGCCGCAGGGCGCCTGGCAGCGCTTCCTGCGCTGGTGGCGCGGCTACTGACCGGGCCGCACCCAGGCGCTACGAGGAGTGGGCGGGCGCCGTCGGCCCGCCGTCCGCCCACTCCTCGTACGCCGACCACGCCGCAAGCACCCGACCGCTCTCGAAGCGGTGCTCCTGGCCCGTCACCGGATCCCTGAACTCCAGGGTCCGCGCGAGGAGTTGGAGCGGGCGGCGGAAGTCGTCCGGCGCCACCGCGTCCGCGACCACGGGGTAGATGGGGTCGCCGAGGATCGGCAGGCCGAGCGCGTTCATATGGACCCGCAGCTGGTGGGTGCGGCCGGTGTGGGGGAGCAGCCGGTAGCGGCCGAGCCCGCCGCGTTCCCCGAGGAGTTCGATCCGGCTCTGTGCGTTCGGCTCGCCGCCCGGCACTTCGCGCGCGGCGAGTACCCCGCGCTCCTTCTCGATCCGACTGCGCACGGTCCTCGGCAGAGCGACTCCCGGGTCGTACGCGGCGACCGCCTCGTACGCCTTGCGCACCAGCTTGTCGCCGAACAGCGTCTGGTACGCGCCGCGTTCCTCGGGACGGACGACGAACAGGACGAGGCCCGCGGTGAGCCGGTCGAGCCGGTGCGCCGGCCCGAGCGCGGGCAGGTCCAACTCCCGTCGCAGGCGCGCCAGCGCGGTCTCGGTGACATGGCCGCCGCGCGGCGTCGTGGCCAGGAAGTGGGGCTTGTCGGCGACGACGATGTGCTCGTCCCGGTACACGATCCGGATCGCGAACGGCACCGGCACCTCTGGCGCGAGGTCGCGGTGGAACCAAACCCAGGCGCCCGGCGCGTACGGCGCGTCCGGCGTCACCGCGGCCCCGTCCGCGCCCACGATCCGCCCCTCGCGCAGCATCGCGTCGATCACCCCGGGCCCGGCCGCGAGCCGTTCCACGAGATGGTCGCGCACCGTGCTCCAGGCGCCGTCGAGCGGCAGCATGACTCGGAAGGGGTCGATGCCGTCGCGCTGCGGCAGCGGGGAGGGCGGAATGCGCCGCTTACGTCTCATCGCGGCCCAGCCTACGGGCGGCCGGCGGTCCCCAGAAATCGCGGACGGGGCGGGCCGCCAGGGGCAGGATGGAGCGCATGCCGATGACGATTTCGCAGGTCCTGGCCGCCGGCACGCTCGCCCGTGGCCCCCAGCCCACCATCGAGGCCGAGGGCGGCCTTGTCCTGAGGCCCTGGCGGGACGAGGACGTGCCGGCCGTGTACGCGGCGTTCCGCGACCCGACGATCCAGCACTGGCACGCGCGGATCGCGGAGTCCGAGGACGAGGCGCGCGGCTGGATGACGGAGTGGCGGGACGCCTGGGACGGTGAGCAGCGGGCCAGCTGGGCGGTCGCCACCGCGGACACCGGCGAGGTGGTGGGCCGCACGGGGCTGCGCACCGTCTCGCTGCACGAGGGGCTGGCCGAGGTCGCGTACTGGGTCCTGCCCGCGGCCCGGGGTGCCGGGGTCGCGCCGCGCGCCGTCGCCGCGCTGTCCCGCTGGGCGCTCGACGAGATCGGCTTCCACCGCCTCGAACTCCAGCACGCCGTCGGCAACATGGCGTCCTGCCGGGTCGCCCTCAAGTCGGGGTTCGCCCTGGAGGGCACGAAGCGCAGCGCGCTCCTGCACGCGGACGGCTGGCACGACTGCCACCTCCACGCGCGCGTGCAGGGCGACCGCAGTCCGGGGGTGTGACAGGGGCGTGGCGCGGTCGTATCGGCGTCGAAGCCCTCGCCTCTTGCGCACCCGTTCTTGCACACCCGTCTTGCGTACCCGCCTCATTCGCGATACATCGTGTATTGACCCTGGTGGCCCATCGCGATATGTTCGGCTACGGATATTCGGATACGAGGTGCAGCGCTTCCAGGTGAGGTGCGCGAGGGGTGAGGTGAGGTCCGTGGCCACGAAGCGGCGCAAGCTGGGCAATCCGCTGGCCCTCGCGGTGATGGTGCTGCTCATGGAGAAGCCCATGCACCCGTACGAGATCGCGCAGACCCTGCGCCGGCGCGGCAAGGACACCACGACGAAGATCAATTACGGCTCGCTCTACACGGTCGTACAGAACCTGGAGAAGCACGGCTTCGTCGAGGTCGCGGACGTGCAGCGACAGGGAAACCGGCCGGAGCGCACGCTCTACGGGATCACCGACGACGGCAGGGAGGAAGCGCTCGAGTGGCTCTCCGACCTGCTCGCGGTGCCCGCGCGGGAGTACCCGATCTTCGAGACGGCGCTTTCCCTGATGGGGGTCATACACCCCGACGAGGTGACGCGACTGCTCGAGGAGCGGCTGGCCTCGCTCGAGGTCCAGGCGGCGAGCGCGCGCGGCGGACTCATGAAGCTGTACGAGTCGCTGCCGCGGATCTTCCTCGTGGAGACCGAGTACCAGCTGCACATGGTCGAGGCGCAGGCCGAGTGGATCCGCGGCTTCCTGCGGGAGGTCAAGCAGGGCACGCTCGACGGCGTCGAGCAGTGGCGGACCTTCCAGGAGACCGGTGAAATCCCGCCGGAATTCGCCGAGTTGGAGGACACCCGCCCCGACCGGTGACCTCACCGCGAGAACGCCGCGACCGGTGACCCCACCGCAGGAAGAGAACCAGGAAGAGAACAGAGAGGCCGAGAGGGAAGCAAGCCGAGAGAGACAAACAGACCCCGGCGGGACTGTTACAGCAGTCCCGCCAGGGTCTCGAACCCCGGACCGACCCACCGTGCGGCGAGCCAGGCGATCGAGGTGCGGCACACCCAGGATAGCCCGGCGCTCTTCACGTGGATCGGCCGTCATCCGCTCACACCCGCGAGCGGATCAGTCGTCGTCCGCTCACACAGGAGAGCCGTCGTCATGAGCACCCGTGCGCCCGCAGTGCAGGCGCGTCAACTCGTCAAGACCTATCCCGGCGATGTCACCGCGCTCAGCGGCATGGACATCACCGTGGAACCCGGCACCGTCTTCGGCCTGCTCGGCCCGAACGGTGCAGGCAAGTCCACCACCGTCAAGATCCTCACCACCCTCGCCCGCCCCGACTCCGGGACCGCCACCGTCGCGGGCCACGACGTGCTGCGGCACCCCGACCGCGTGCGCCGCGCCATCGGTGTCGTCGCCCAGAAGTCCGGCGCCGACCCCGTCGCCACGGGCCGCGAGAACCTCCAGCTCCAGGGCCGGCTGTACGGCCTGCGCGGCGCGGACCTGAACCGGCGCGTCACCGAACTCCTCGACCGCTTCCGCCTCTCCGACGCCGCCGGGCGCCAGGTCAAGGGCTACTCGGGCGGCATGCAGCGCCGCCTCGACGTGGCGCTCGGCCTCGTCCACCGGCCCGAGGTGCTCTTCCTCGACGAGCCGACCACCGGCCTCGACCCGGAGGCCCGCACCGCGATGTGGGACGAGATCGCGCGCCTCGCCGGCGACGAGGGCCTGTCCATCCTGCTCACCACGCACTACCTCGAAGAGGCCGACCGGCTCGCCGAACGCATCGCCGTCGTCGACCGCGGCCATGTCGTCGTCGAAGGCACCCCCGACGGACTCAAGGGCGAACTGCGCGGGGACGCCGTCCACTTGGAGCTGCGCGCCGCCGTCCAGGACGCCGGACGCACGCTCCTGGAGGGCGCGCTCGCCGCGCTGCCCGGTGTGCGGGAGACCCAGTTCGACGGCCGGCGCGTCAGCGTCCGCGCCGACGACGGGGCCGCCGCCGTACCCGTCCTGCTCGCCGCGCTGGAGCGGGCCGGAGTCGCGGTCGCCGCCGCCACCGTCGCCCGACCCTCGCTCGACGACGTCTATCTCCGCTACGCGGGCCGCCGCTACTCCGAGGCGCAGGCCGCCACCGTGGACGAGTCCGCCGCCGACTCCCTCGCCCCCGCCGGAGGTGCCCGATGAGTACCGCGATCCCACAGACCTGGTACATGACGCAGCGTCAGCTCATGGTGTTCCTGCGGCAGCCCGCGTATCTGCTGATCACCCTGATCCAGCCGGTGGTGTGGCTGTTCCTGTTCGGCAACCTGTTCAAGAAGGTCGTCGAGCTGGGCGGATTCGGGACCACGACCTATCTCGACTACCTCATCCCCGGCGTCGTCGTGATGAGCGCGCTCAGCTCCAACATGTGGGCGGGCATGGCGACACTCGACGAGATCCAGCGGGGCACGCTCAACCGGTTCCTCACCACACCGGTGAGCCGTGGAGCACTGATGAACGGCAACGTGGTGAGCAACGGTCTGGTCACCGCGCTCCAGTCGGTCGTCATCGTGCTGCTCGGGCTCCTCGGCGGGGCCGAAGTGCCGGGCGGGGCGGGCGGAGTGCTCATCCTCGTCGCCGCCGCGGTGCTCCTCGGTACGGTGTTCGGCGCGCTGTCGAACGCCCTGGGCATGCTGGTCAGGGAGCGGGAGTCGATCATCGGGATCAACACGTTCCTGCTGCTCCCGCTGACCTTCTTGTCCTCGGCGTTCATGGCGCCGTCGCAGATGCCGTCGTGGATGCGGCACATAGCCGACTTCAACCCGCTCAACTGGGCGATGATTGCGGGCCGTTCGGCCATGTCCGCCCACCCGGACCAGGGCGACGTGCTGACCCGCGGCGGGGCGCTCCTCGTGCTGGCCGTCGTGGCGGTGTGGCTGTCGACCCGCACCTTCCGCTCGTACCAGCGCTCCGTCTGAGCGCCACGCCGCAGCTCTGAACACCACGCCGCAGCGGGGCGGGAGGTGGCCCTACGCCGTCTCCTGCTCCGCCTCCACCTGCGCGTTCCACTCCCGCTTCGAGGCCTGCCAGCCGTCCTCGTTGTGACCGAGGCGCCAGTAGCCGGAGATCGAGAGGTCCTCGCGCGGGATCTCGCGCTCGGTGCGCAGATGGCGGCGCAGCTCCTTCACGAAGCCCGCCTCACCGTGCACGAAGGCGTGCACCCGGCCGGCCGGGAACGCGAGCCCGCGTACGGCCTGCACCAGTGCCTCGCCCACCGGCCGGTCGCCGCGGTGCAGCCAGACGACCTGGGCGGCGGAGTCGATCTTCTGCTCCTCGGAGGCGTCGGAGACCTCCACGAAGGCATGGGCCACGGCGTCCTCGGGCAGCGCCTCCAGGGCGGCGGCGATCGCGGGCAGGGCGCTCTCGTCACCGGCGAGCAGATGCCAGTCGGCGCCGGCGTCCGGGGCGTAGGCGCCGCCGGGACCGGCCAGATGCACGCTCGCGCCCGGCTGTACGTCCCGTGCCCACGGCCCGGCGATCCCCTCGTCCCCGTGCACCACGAAGTCGAGCGTCAGCTCGCGCGCCACCGGGTCCCAGGCGCGCACGGTGTACGTACGCGTGAGGGGCCACTGATCGCGCGGCAGCTCCTCACGGATCCGGCCGAGGTCGAAGGGCTCGGGGTAGGTGACCCCGTCGAGCGGGAACTGCAGCTTCACGTAGTGGTCGGTGCAGCCGCCCGCGGCGAAGGCGGCGAGGCCGTCCCCGCCGAGGACCACGCGCTGCATGTGCGGGGAGAGCCGCTCGGTGCGCAGGACCTCGCCCCGGTGTGCCGTCGGCTTCCTGCGTTCCGGACGTTCCGCCATGGCGGCCTCCCCTGAAGATCACTGACTACTTAGGTTTACCTAAGTTAACACTCAGCGCTCCAGGGTGGTGAGCAGTCGCTGCAAAGATCCGCCCAAGCCCCAGTGCTCCGCGAGCTTGTCGAGGGCCGCGGGATCGCGCGCCTCGCGCGGCAGCGCCGTGTCCACGTCCGGCAGGGGCACGTCCCCGGCGACCCGCACGACCGTCGGCGCCACCGCGATGTACGGCCGCGACTCGTCCAGGCGCTTGCGCTGCGAAGGCGTCAGCTTCGACTTCGGGTCGTCGACGGCGGCCATGATCCCGGCCAGGTCCCCGAACTGCGCGAGCAGCTTCGCGGCCGTCTTCTCGCCGATGCCGGGCACCCCCGGCAGGCCGTCGCTCGGGTCGCCGCGCAGCAGTGCCAGATCCACGTAACCGGAACCGTCCACGCCGTACTTCTCGCGCAGCAGGGCCTCGTCGGTGATCTGCAGGGTGCCGACGCCCTTGAGGGGGTACAGGACGCGGCGCTCGCGGCCGTCGTCGACGAGCTGGAAGAGGTCCCGGTCGCCGGTGACGATGTCGACCGGACCGGTGGCCCGGCCGGTGAACGTGCCGATGACGTCGTCCGCCTCGTACCCCTCGACGCCCACGCGCGCGATGCCCAGCGCGTCGAGCACGTCCTCGATGATCGGGACCTGGGGGGAGAGCGTGTCGGGGATCTCTTCTTCGTCCGGCCCCGTTTCGGTCTCCTGCGCGACGCGATGCGCCTTGTACGAGGGGATCAGGTCGACCCGCCACTGGGGGCGCCAGTCCGCGTCCATGCAGGCCACGAGTGAGTCGGGGTGGTGGTCGTGCACGAGCCGGGTGATGAATTCGAGCAGGCCGCGCACCGCGTTGACCGGCGTCCCGTCCGGGGCCTTCACGGAGTCGGGGACCCCGAAATAGGCCCGGAAGTACAGGGAGGCGGTGTCGAGCAGCATCAGGCGATCGGTTCGCTGGGTCACGCACCACATCCTGCCGCAACGCACTGACAGTCACCGCCGCTCGCGGATGTGGCGGTTCCGGGTCCGGAAGTGAACGCAATGTGAACTGGAACACTCTTGCGTTTGATCTGCATAAGTGAGGGCAGGCGCCGAGCCGGAGCGGACCCGGTCACTCATTCAACAAGTGCATGGGTTTCCGGACTGCGAGTGGACCTCGCATCGCTCCACGGCCCGCCGGCGGGGGAGGCGGGCCGTCATCGTTCTACCCGAGAGGTGTATGTGTCCAGGCTGCAAGCCGAAGACCTGTACAAGGTGTTCGGCAGACGACCCGATGAAGCGGTGGAGAAGCTCCGCCACGGAGCAGACCGTGAGGAACTGCGCGCCGGCGGCACCACCGCCGCCGTGATCGACGCTTCCTTCACCGTCGAGCCGGGCCAGATCTTCGTCGTGATGGGTCTGTCGGGCTCCGGCAAGTCCACGCTTCTGCGCATGCTGAACGGACTGCTCGAGCCCACGGCTGGGCACGTCCGCTTCGACGGCCAGGATCTGACCGCGCTCAGTCCCCGCGAACTGCGTGCCGTGCGCTCCAAGAAGATCAGCATGGTCTTCCAGCACTTCGCGCTCTTCCCGCACCGCAGCGTGCTCGAGAACGCGGCGTACGGCCTCGAGGTCCAGGGCATCGCGCGCAAGGAGCGCGAGGCGCGCGCTGTCGAGGCACTGCGCCTGGCCGGTCTCGCCGGCTGGGAGAAGTCCTGGCCCGACGAGCTCTCCGGCGGTATGCAGCAGCGCGTGGGCCTGGCCCGCGCGCTCGCCACCGACGCGGACCTGCTCCTCATGGACGAGTCGTTCAGCGCGCTCGACCCGCTGATCCGCCGCGACATGCAGGACCAGCTCCTGGAGCTCCAGAAGACCCTGAAGAAGACCATCGTCTTCATCACCCACGACCTCAACGAGGCCATGCGCCTGGGCGACCGCATCGCCGTCATGCGCGACGGCCGCATCGTCCAGATCGGCAGTGCCGAGGACATCCTCGTCACGCCGGCCAACGACTACGTCGCCTCGTTCATCCAGGACGTGGACCGCTCCCGCGTGCTGACGGCGGGCGCCATCATGACCGCCCCCGGCAAGGAGTACGACCCGGCCGACGCGCCCGCGACGGTCGCCGAGGACACCCCGGTCATCGAGCTGTTCACGCCGTGCTCCAGGGACGGCGTCGCCGTCGCCGTGACCGACAAGAGCGGCGAGCTCATAGGCGTGGTCACGCGTGAACGGCTCCTCGCCGTGCTCGGTGAGCCGATGAAGCCCGAAGCGCAGACCTCCATGACCAAGACTCTGCAGGACGCCGTCCCGACGCCGCGTGGCGAGGGCGACGAGCCGGTGAAGAAGGTGAGCACCGGTGCCTAGGATTCCCTTCGGTGACTGGGTCAACGACGTCGTCGAGTGGCTGCTCAGCAACGCCGCATGGCTCTTCGACTTCTTCAAGAACGTCTTCAACGGTGCCTACGACGGCATCAACTGGGTCCTCCAGGCCCCGCAGCCGCTGATCCTCGCGGGCATCTTCGCGGTGATCGCCTTCTGGCTGCGCGGCACGGTGGCCGGTGTCCTGACCTTCGTAGGATTCGCGTTCATCGACTCCCTCGAACTGTGGGACCACGCGATGATGACGCTGTCGCTCGTCCTCGTGGCGACGATCATCGCGCTGGTCATCTCGGTGCCGGTCGGTATCTGGGCGGCGCGCTCGAACCGGGTCAGCGCCGTCGTGCGCCCCGTCCTGGACTTCATGCAGACGCTGCCCGCGATGATCTACCTCATCCCGGCCATCCTGTTCTTCGGCTCGGGCGCCCCCGCGGGCATCGTCGCGACCCTGATCTTCGCCCTGGCCCCCGGCGTCCGCATGACGGAGCTGGGCATCCGACAGGTCGACAAGGAACTGGTCGAGGCCGCCGACGCGTTCGGTGACACCCCGCGCAACACGCTGTTCCGCGTCCAGCTCCCGCTCGCGCTCCCGTCGATCATGGCCGGTGTCAACCAGGTCATCATGCTCGGCCTGTCCATGGCCGCCATCGCGGGCATGGTCGGCTCCGAGGGCCTCGGCGCCGACGTGAACGAGGCCATCGGCCAGCTGAACGTCGGCCTCGGCTCCGAGTCCGGCGTCGCCATCGTGATCCTCGCGATCTACCTCGACCGCATGACCAGCGCGCTCGGCACCCAGGCGTCCCCGATGGGCCGCCGCGCGCTCGCCAAGGTGCGCGCCGCGCACGGCCTGACGGTCTGGAACTACCGCCCGCGCCCCGAGGTCGCGGTCGTCGGCGTCGTCATCCTCGCGCTCGTCGCGGGCGGCATGGGCATCTTCGGCGGCTCGAAGAGCGACAACCCCGTGACCGACGCGTCCAACGTCGGCCAGGGCAAGAAGATCTCCATCGGCTACATCCCGTGGGACGAGGGCGTCGCCTCCACCTTCCTGTGGAAGGAGATCCTGGAGCAGCGCGGCTTCGAGGTGCAGGCCAAGCAGCTCGACGCGGGTCCGCTCTACACGTCGCTGGCCTCCGGCCAGATCGACTTCGAGACCGACTCCTGGCTGCCGACCACCCACGCGCAGTACTGGAAGAAGTACGGCAAGCAGCTCGACGACCTCGGCTCCTGGTACGACCAGACGTCCCTGGAGCTGTCGGTGCCGGCCTACATGAAGGGCATCGACTCGCTCGAGGACCTCAAGGGCCAGGCCTCGAAGTTCGACGGCAAGATCACCGGCATCGAGGCGAGCGCCGGCGAGATGAGCCTGCTCAAGAGCAAGGTGCTCAAGGAGTACGGCCTCGACAAGGAGTACAAGGTCGTCGACAGCTCCACGCCGGCGATGCTGGCGCAGCTGAAGCGCGCGTACGCCAAGAAGCAGCCGATCGTCACGACGCTCTGGTCCCCGCACTGGGCGTACAACGACTACAAGCTGAAGAAGCTCAAGGACCCGAAGGGTTCCTGGGGCAAGGGCGACGGCGTGCACACGCTGTCCCGCAAGGGCTTCGCCGCCGACAACCCCCAGGTCGGCAAGTGGCTCAAGAACTTCAAGATGACCGAGAAGCAGCTCACGAGTCTTGAGGCCGAGATCAACAAGGCCGGCAAGGGCAAGCAGCAGGACGCCGTCAAGACGTGGCTGAAGGCGAACCCCGGCTTCGTCAACAAGCTGGCCCCGGTCCAGAAGTCGTCGACGGCCGGCGGCAAGGGCGAGGCCGCCCGTCCGGTGAACGTCGCCTGGTTCCCCTGGGACGAGGACGTCGCGGTCACCTACCTGTGGAAGCGGGTCCTCGGCGACCGCGGCTACAAGCTCAACCTCAAGCAGATGGACGTCGGCCCCGTCTACACGGGTCTCGGCTCCGGCGACCTGGACGTCAACTTCGACGCCTGGCTGCCCTATGCCCAGAAGAACTACTGGGACAAGCACAAGGACAACCTGACCGACCTGGGCTCCTGGTACAGCCCGACCTCGCTCGAGGTCGCCGTGCCGTCCTACGTGAAGGGCGTCAAGTCCCTCCAGGACCTCAAGGGCAAGGGCTCCACCTTCGACGGCAAGATCATCGGAATCGAGCCGGGCACCGGCGAGATGAACCTGCTGAAGAAGAACGTCCTGCCGGGCTACGGCCTGGACAAGGAGTACAAGGTCGTCGACGGCTCCACGCCCGCGATGCTCGCCGAGCTGAAGCGCGCGTACGCCAAGAAGCAGCCGGTCGCCGTCGTGCTCTGGTCGCCGCACTGGGCGTACAGCGAGTACAAGCTCAACAAGCTGACCGACTCCAAGAAGCTCTTCGGTGAGGGCAACACGATCCGCACCATCGCCAACAAGAGCTTCCCCTCGAAGTACCCCCAGCTCACGAAGTGGTTCAAGAACTTCAAGATGAGCGAGAGCGAGCTGGGCAGCCTCGAGGCGGAGATCAAGAAGCGCGGTCAGGGCCATGAGGAAGAGGCCGTGGACGCGTGGCTGAAGACGCACGCGGGCGTCGCGGACCGGATGGCTCCGCAGTAGTTCCCGAGTACGTTCCGAAGTAGTTCCCCAAGCGCGTGGGCGGCCGGTGTTCAGCACCGGCCGCCCACGCGCTTTCCCCCGCTCACATGAAACCGTCCGGCGAACCTGCGTAGGGTGCAAGGAGCCGACGGGTGACGACGCGCGGGAGGGAGCCGGAGGGATGGACGAACACAAGGAGACTCTTCGGGTGGGCGCGGCCGTGCGGCGCAGGCGCCGGGCCCAGGAGCTCACCCTTGCCACCGTGGCCGAGCGCAGCGGCCTGTCCGTCCCGTTCCTGAGCCAGGTCGAGAACGAGCGCGCCCGGCCGAGCCGGCGCTCCCTGGAGAAGGTCGCCGACGCGCTCGGCACCACGGCGGTCGAGCTCCTCGCCGCCGCCGATCCCGCCCACACCGTGGACCTGGTGCGCGCGGACGACACCACGGTCGCCGAGGACGCGTCCCACGACTCCGTCGTGCGCTCCCTCGTCCGCGGTCACCACCAGCTGCACGCCGAGGAGTTCATCGGCGACCACGACCAGGGCCGCGAGTTCCAGCTCCGCAACGACGTGCTCATGTACGTCACGGAAGGGGCCGTCGAGGTCGAGGCCGAGGGCCGGGCCTATCGCCTGGGTCGCGGTGACACCCTGTACCTGACCGGTGGCGTACGGCACCGCTGGCGGGCCACCGGCGCGGACGCGCGCGTGCTCGTCGTCGCGGTCGCCGAACACATCGAGGCGCTCGACGAACCCGGACGGTGACCGTGCCCAGCGCCCCGCGCGTCGTCTCCCTCGTCCCCTCGCTGACCGAAGCGGTCGCCGTCACCCTGCCCGGAGTGCTCGTCGGCGCCACGGACTGGTGCACGCACCCGGCGGACCTCGGCAGCGGGCTCGTACGGATCGGCGGCACGAAGAACCCCGACGTCGCACGCATCACCGCCCTCGCCCCCGACCTGGTGATCGCCAACGAGGAGGAGAACCGCGCGCCCGACCTCGCGGCCCTGCGCGCCGCGGGACTCGACGTCCTCGTCACCGAGATCCGAGATCTGCCGGGCGCGCTGCGCGAGCTGGAGCGGGTCCTTCGGGCCTGCAGCTCTCCCGGCAGGCCCCGCTGGCTGGACGAGGCCGCGGCGGCCTGGGGCGGGCTGGACTCACCGGCCCGGCGGCTGCGCGCGACGGTGCCGGTGTGGCGGCGTCCCTGGATGGTTCTCGGCAGGGACACCTTCGCCGGTGACCTGCTCGCGCGGCTCGGCGTGGACAACGTGTACGCGGACCACGGCGAGCGCTATCCGCGCCTGGCGGCCGACGAGTTGCGCTCGGCGGACATCGACCTGGTGGTGCTGCCCGACGAGCCCTACCGCTTCACGCGCGACGACGGACCCGAGCAGTTCCCGGTGCCCGCCGCACTCGTCAGCGGGCGCCATCTCACCTGGTACGGGCCGTCGTTGGCGCAGGCGCCGGAGGTCCTGGGCGCGGCACTGCGAGCAGCGCATCCGCGGATGTAGCTTCTGCGAGATTCTTTCCCACATCAACGGCGCGGCCCGGGAGTCGATCAAGCACCGAGCACCTCGTCGATGCTGCGCGGCTCTGTGCGCGGCTGCTGGTTGAGCTTGTGGCGCTCGATGGAGGATTGCCGGTAGACCTCTTTGCGGGCCCGCATGATGTTGCCCAGGGGCGCGTGCTCGGCGGTGACCCGCCAGGGCGTGAAGGAGAGCGAGTCCATCTTCTCCAGGTTTTCCGGGCCGGAGATGTCCTGCTGCGGCAGCCGCAGCTTGGCCACGGTGACGGACGGCGAGAGCTGCTCGGGCCACTCCACGGTGGTGTCCTCCACCGGCATCCGCTCCAGGTCGGTGCAGAGCTGTACCTGGATGTCGAAGGCGTAGGGCCGCTCCTGCAACTCGGCCTGCAGGGCCGGCCGGAAGACCTCCGCCGCCGAGGCCGGGTCGATGTCGCGCCGGACCACCGCGGAGGCGAAGGACGGCTCGGGGGTGATGCGCACCTTGGCGATGTAGTCCCCGTGCCGGACCGCGCCCATCGTCCAGTAGCTCGACAGCAACAGGTTTGCCGGAGGGGTCTTCGACAGGCGCAGGAAGGCCAGGAACTCGTCCCACGCCCAGTTGTCCTGGTCCAGCGTTCCCTTTCCGGTCACGAACTCGGTGAAGAAGCGACGCGCGCCGGGTCGGCCCTGGGAGAAGTAGGCCGGCGCGTTCAGGAACAGTTCCTGGATGAACAGGTAGTGCTCGACCGTGTTGCAGAAGAAGATCGGTCCGTTGATGTTGGCGTAGTCGAAGGTGCCCGTGTCCCGTTCGTCCTCCAGCAGGGTCGGGCCGGGGATGTCGAAGATCTTCAGCGCCAGTCCGGTGGCGGCGCCCAGTCGCACGTCGGGTCCGGCGTGCGGCGAACCGTTGGAGAAGCGGATGAGCGCATCGTGGGTTCCCGGAGTCGCGTAGATGCCTTGGGCGTAGGCGGGTGGCAGCCCGTCCAGGATCTCCACTTCGCCCTGGACCAGCCCGTAGCCCTTGGCATGAGCGTCGCGGAGGGCCCGGCCGGTGCCACCGGCCGTGACCGACTCGGCGATGTAGCTCTCGGTCTTTTCGATCACCGTCTGCAGGCTTTGATCGAAGTGCGGGTCGTCGTCTTCGACGTCCGGCGTGTAGGGGACGAACTGTGCTGCCATGACGTCGACCTCTCCTCAGAGACCGTGGTGGGGCCTCAGGGCGCAGGAATTACCCTCAGCCCTCCAGCTCAGCGAGCCAGCGCAGGGCGCGCAGACCCGGTACGAAGCAGTACTCACCGCCCCGGGTGACCACGAAGCTGGGCAGGTTCTGCAGACGCCGCCGGACCGGCTTCTCCGGGATGGTGACGCGGCCGGTTCCACCGTGATGCCCGGCCACCGGGTCCTTCTCGCCGGGGTAGCCGATGAAGTTGCCGTCGTTGACCCACTCGGCCTTGATGAACTCAAACTGCCGTTCCAGATGGGCCCCGAGGAAGACTCCGACCAGGCCGCGGTCGGCGCCGTCGTCCTCCAGTACGCCCTCGGGCAGCGGCGGGCCGTAGGTGGTGCCGCGGCGGATGAGGCGGTGCATCCGTGCGTCGCCGATGATGGTGGAATCACGGGGGTTGGTGCGCCGGATGTGCGCACCGGCGGGGCACCGGAAGCCGCGATCGTCGTTCTCCCGGTACAGGAAGTTGTTGACGCGGTGCGGATCGGCCGCGAGCTCCGGATCATCGTGCTCCGGCGTCAGCGTCAGCGGCGCCCCGCTGGGCCAGCGCCCGACCATCTTCGCCGCCAGGAGTGCCTCCTCCTCTGCACTGGAGGAGTTCGCGCGCAGGTACTGCCGCCAGGCCGCCACGTTGGTGTGGATCTTGCGCACGGCCGCGTAGGTCCCGTTACGTCCCAGCACGTCCGGGCTGGGCATGGGCGGCAGGCTGCCGGTTTCGTCGGGGTAGCCGAGGATGAACTCGCCGGCCTTGATGGGGGCTTCCTGCGGGTTGGAACCCGGCAGTCCGACGCCCTCGATGTTCGGATGGCTGATGCCGTCGCGGAAGCCGAAGGTGGTGCGCCCGGTCGGGAGCTGGTGGACCTCCTGCTGCCAGATCACCTGGACACCGGGCGTGTCCTCGTAGGCGACGCGAGCCCGCTCCAGCTCCTTGTCCAGCTGCGCCGCATCGGAGGAGAGGGCGCTCAACGCGATATGGACATCGCCCGTTCCGAACGGTGCCTCCCAGTGCGCTGCGGCACTCTCGCCCACGTCACCGATCAGCTCCGCCCGAGCGGCCATGCCCTCACGGAAAGCCCGCGGAAAGCTGTCCAGCGACTCCTGAGGCACCCCCAGGGCCTCCAGGCCCTGGTAGGTGAACGCCACGGCCACCCAGGCGTCCTGGCTCGGGTCCACGCCGGGCAGACCACCCGAGGTCACCGGGAGCAGCCGCCGCAGCAGGGCACGCCCGGCGTGGCGGTCGTCGACGCGCAGGAAGACGAACTTTCCCTCGTACGGCACGGGCCGTGGACGCAGTGCCCCGCTTTGGACGTCGTCGATCTCGACGCGCACGCTGGCCGCGCTGCTGCTTGCCGTCGTGTTCATGCTCGCTTGTGCCTCCATGTCGGCCTCTGCCCGGGCAGCCTTCAGCGGCCGACCCGCGCCCGACGCGGGCCACCGGTGTCGGGTCGGCTCTGAGGGTTTGTTGTGTCCCTAGGCCGCGGCTTCCTCCAGCAGCTTCTGGAAGGCCGGCGTGGCCAGCAGCTCCGCGTTGGCCGGGTTGTCCAGCATCGCCCGGAATTCGGCGGTGTCCAGCACCGCCTCGAACGCCTCGTCCACGCGCTGGTCCTTCCAGATCTGCTGAACGGTCAGATCGGGGTACGAGCTGACGAAGACTCCCGCGGGCTCCTGCTGGGAGACGAACCAGTCCTTCACCCCGGGATCGGCGACCCCAGGGAACCCTTCGGTGTGCGAGAAGACCTTGTCGAAGCGGGCCCCGACCACTGTCTTGGCGAAGTCGTCGATGTAGGTGTCCCAGGAGCCGTCGAAGACGCTGGCGAACATGAACCGGGTGTCGTTGTCGAAGATCACGTGCCGTGCGTCGTGCAGGGTGCCGATCTGGCGCAGCGCTCCACGGGCTTTCTCGTCAGCCGTCGCGTCGGCGAGCGCGGCGAGATCCTCACGCAGCGCATCCGCGTGGCCCGGCTTGATCTTGGTAAAGACGGTGAACTCGCTGCAGACCCCATCCGACCTGCCCGGGCGTTCGGAGTGAGCCGACTGGGCCGCACTTGTCGTCGCAGTCATCGTGAGGTTCTCCTGCCACGGATCGGTGCGAGGGTCGCCAAGCGTCCGAACATGAGGCGCCGTCGCCCTCACATCTCAATCCTCACGGTGGACGCGCTGCCTCGCATCTTGGCCCCCGAGGACAGATCCGGCCCGACGCAGGAAGATGGAATGGGATCCCTCACCGGAGGCAACCATGGGCGCAGTTCTCGGTGACGTGTTGGGTTTTGCGGCCGCCGTCGCGATCAGCCCGCTCCCGATCATCGCCATCATCCTCATACTCGCGACGCCTCGGGGACGTCTCAACGGCCCCCTCTTCACCATCGGCTGGATTCTGGGACTCGCGGCACTGGGTGCGGTGATGCTGGCGATCGCCTCCCCCGCAGGTGCCTCCGCCCACAGTCACCCGGCCACCTGGGTGGGAGCCCTCAAGCTCGCTCTGGGCGTGTTCCTCGTCCTCTTCGGCGCCCGGATGTGGCACCGGCGTCCGAGAGATCCCTCGCAGGCCCAGCTGCCGAAATGGATGGGCGCGATCGACCGCCTCACGCCGGTCAAGGTCTTCGGACTCGGACTGGCCCTGGCCGCGCTCAACGCCAAGAACGCCCCGCTGACCATCGCCGCGGCCGCCTCCATCGGCTCAGCCGGACTGCCGGTCGGTCAGCAGATCGCATCGCTGGCAATCTTCGTCCTGATCGCCACCCTCGGCCTGCTTGCCCCTCTGGGAGTCTTCCTGCTCGGTGGAGAGCGGGCCAAGACCACGCTGGGCAACTGGAAAGACTGGGCCGCGCAGCACAACGTCGCCGTGATGGCCGTCCTGTTCTTCGTACTCGGGCTGAAACTGCTCGGAGACGGCATCGCGATCCTCACCTCCTGACCGGCCTACTCACTTTCGTCGAGGTGCTGCGAGCAGCTCTGCGCTGATCAGGCCGCGGACCGTGAGCACGGCGGCGACGGCCCAGGCGCCGACGAGCACGGCGTACAGGACGACCGCGAGCCCGTCGTGCACCGCGAGCGCCGTGTGCTGCGCGAGGCCCTCCGCGCCCGTGACACAGGTGCCGACGGGGAACGTGAACGCCCACCACGTCATCGAGAACCGCATGCCGCGACGGCGCGCCCGCACCGCGAGCGCTGCCGCGAGCGCCAGCCACAGCAGCGCGAACCCCATCACGGGGACGCCGTACAGGACGGCGAAGACGCCGAAGCCCTGGGCGTACGGGGCCGGCAGGACGCCCGGCGCGGTGTCCGCGAACTTGTTGACGGCGGTCGTCGACTGGCCGAGGGGGCCGAGCACCAGGAACAGGGCCGGCGTGAGCATCAGCGGCAGCGGGCCCGCCGTCACCAGGCGCGCGAAGATCAGCGGCAGCATCAGCGCGGTCGCGAGCAGGCTGAGCCCGAACATGGCGAAACAGGCGATGAGCAGTGTCTGCTGCCACTGGCCCGACGGGAGATGCGGCACCAGGAGCGGGCCGACGGCCGCGGACACCATGGGAGCCACCACCGGCAGCAGCCACACGGGGGACGCCTGGCCGGGCTCGATCCGGTGCCTGGCCACCATCAGGTACGGGATTGTCACCGCCGCGGCGAGCCCGATCACCGTCCCGGCCGTGAACAGCACCGTGTCCAGGGCGACGGCCGCCTGCGTCCCGATCCAGTCCTGGCCGACGAGCATCGTGCCGGCGCCGACCGCGAGCAGCGCCATCGCGAGGCAGCCGTAGAACGGGGCCACGGCCGGGTCGAGCAGATGCTCCTTCGCGCGGTCGCCGTGGTGCGTCCAGTGCAGGACGCGGGCCGTCAGCAGGGCGACGAGCGCCACGAGGGACAGCGCCCACATCGCGGTGCACAGGGTCCGCAGGCCGGGAACGTGCACGGGCAGTCCGGCGCCCGCGTTCGCGATGATCGCGGTGCCCATCACGGACGCGTACCAGTTGGGGCCGAGATGGCGCACGGCAGGACACCGGAGGGACGGGATGCGGGGTGCCGTGAGCGGCCGGGTGGCGGTGACCATGACTCCACGGTCGCGCCGGGCCGCTCACCCCACCAGGGACCATGCCTCTATGTGGGCATAAGCTGGATTTATGAGTGGCGATACGGCGGGCGCGGCGGACGGTTCGACGGCGGGGGCGGGGCTCGCCCACCGGGTCCCCGACCTCGGCGCCCTGGAACTCCTCCTCGCCGTGGCGCGGCTCGGCAGCCTGGGCCGGGCCGCCCGCGAGACGGGCATTACGCAGCCCGCGGCCAGCAGCCGCATCCGCTCCATGGAACGCCAGCTCGGAGTCGCCCTGGTCGACCGGTCGCCGCGCGGCTCACGGCTCACCGACGCGGGCGCCCTCGTCACGGACTGGGCGCGGCGGATCGTCGAGGCGGCGGCGGCCTTCGACGCAGGGGCACAGGCCCTGCGCGACCGCCGTGACTCGCGGCTGCGGGTCGCCGCGAGCATGACGATCGCCGAGTACCTGCTGCCGAACTGGCTGCTCGCGCTGCGCGCGGAGCGCCCCGACACGGCGGTGTCGCTCCACGCGGGCAACTCGGCGGCGGTCGCGGAGCGCCTCCTGTCCGGCGACGCAGACCTCGGCTTCGTCGAGGGCCTCGCGGTGCCCACGGGCCTGGACGCCACCGTCATCGCCCACGACCGGCTCATCGTGGTCACCGCCCCCGGGCACCCGTGGGCCCGGCGCAGGAAGCCGCTGTCGGCGGGCGAACTGGCGGCGACCCCGCTCATCCTGCGCGAGCGCGGCTCGGGCACGCGCCAGGTCCTCGACGCGGCCCTCGGCGGCCTGGCCCGCCCCCTCATCGAGCTGTCGTCGACGACCGCGGTGAAGGCGGCCGCGGTGAGCGGCGCGGGCCCCTCAGTCCTGAGCGAGCTCGCCGTCACCGAAGAGCTCGCCGCGCGCAGGCTCGTCGAGATCCCGCTCGAAGGCGTACGGCTGCACAGGGACCTGCGCGCGGTGTGGCCGACGGGGCACCGGCCCGTGGGGCCGGCCAGGGATCTGCTCGCGCTCACCCGCGGGCCGGCCTGAGCGCTGCGCGGGGCGTCAGGAGCCGCCCCGTGCCGCCGCGTGTATCAGGCCCTTCATGACGCGCGCGTCCTCGCCCATCTCGGGGTGCCACTGCACGCCGAGCACCCAGGTGAGGCCCTGGAGTTCGACCGCCTCGACCGTGCCGTCCGCCGCGTGCGCCGACGCGACCAGACCCCGGCCGAGACGGTCGACCGCCTGATGGTGGTAGGTCGGCACGTCCGACTCCTCGGACACCAGCTCGCCGTACCGCGTCCCGGGCACGGGCGTCACCGCGTGCGTCCCGAAGACGCCGATGTCCTTGACGTGCCCCTCGATGTGCTGGGTGAGTGTGCCGCCGAGGGCCACGTTCAGGAGCTGCATGCCCCGGCAGATGCCGAGCAGCGGCTTGCCGGACGCCAACGCGGCGCGGATCAGGGCGAGTTCCCACGCGTCCCGTTCCACCGCGGGCGGGCCGGTGCGGTCCTCGCGCTCGGCGCCGTACCGGCCCGGCTCCACGTCGGGCCCGCCCGCGACGACGAGCCCGTCGAGCCGCGCGACCACCGAGGGCGCGTATTTGGGGTCGTCCGGCGGCACCATCGCGGCGAGGCCGCCCGCGGACTGCACGAGCCGCGGGTACCCGGCGGGCAGCAGTGCGGCGGGCAGCTCCCACACACCCCAGCTCGCCTTCGCCTCCCAGTAGGTACTGACCCCGATCAGCGGTCTGCCCATCATGTGCCCGTGCTCCCTCGCCATGGTCAGTCCCGTTCCAGTTCGGCCTCTGCCGCCGCGAGCGCCGCGAACTCCTCCTCGGGGGCCCGCGCCACCAGATGCCTGCGGCTGTAGGCCCCGAAGTACCCGATCGCCACCGCGTACACCCCGAGCGCGATCAGCGCCGCCGTGACGTCCACCAGGAAGGTGGCGACCAGCGCCGCGCACGCGAGGACCAGCGCCACGGAGGACGTGAGCACGCCGCCCGGAGTGCGGTACGGCCGCTCGAGGCCCGGTTCCCGGCGCCGCAGCACGATGTGCGACAGGGACATCAGAGCGTACGAGATCGTCGCGCCGAACACCGCGACGTTCAGCATGCGGGCACCGTCGCCCGTCGCGGCCGCCAGTGCGAAGCCGATGGCGCCCGGAACGAGCAGGCCGAGGTAGGGCGCCTTGCGCCGGCTGGTGAGCGACAGGAAGCGGGGGAGGTAGCCCGCGCGGGAGAGCGCGAAGAGCTGGCGCGAGCCCGCGTAGATGAGGGAGAAGAACGACGCGACCAGGCCCGCGAGGCCCGCGTAGTTCACGATGCGGCTCAGCGCGGTCGCCTTTCCGTCGGGCTGGAGCGCCTCGACGAGCGGGTTGCCCGCCTCCTGGATCGCCGCCGAGCCGCGCGCCCCGGAGGAGGCGAGGAACGTCAGGACGGCGAGCACCACGAGGATCGCCATGGACCAGCGGATCGCCCGGGGCAGCGTGCGCGCCGGGTCCTTGGTCTCCTCGGCCGCGAGCGGCACGCCCTCCACGCCCAGGAAGAACCACATGCCGAACGGGAACGCCGCCCAGATCCCCAACAGACCCATGGGAAGCCAGGAGTTGGCGCCGAACGCGCCCGTGTCCACCGGGATGTCGTTGAGCTTCGACGCGTCGAAGTCGGTGAACGCGGCGACGGCGAACACGAGCAGCGCCGCGACCGCGATGCCCGTGACCACGAAGCTGAAGCGCAGCGCCTCACCCACGCCCCACAGGTGGATGCCGATGAAAACGAGGAAGCAGGCCAGGTAGACGGGCCAGCCGGAGGTCAGGCCGAACAGGCCGAGCGACTCGACGTAGTCGCCGATGAAGATGGAGATGGCGGCCGGTGCGAGGACGTACTCGATGAGGATCGCCGTGCCGGTGAGGAAGCCGCCCCAGGGGCCGAGGGCGCGGCGCGCGAAGCCGTAGCCGCCGCCCGCCGTGGGCAGCACCGAGGACAGCTCGGCGAGTGAGAACACCATGCACGCGTACATGACGCCCATCAGGGCCATGGCGATCCCGAGGCCGCCGAAGCCGCCCTGCGCCAGGCCGAAGTTCCAGCCCGAGTAGTCGCCGGAGACGACGTACGCGACGCCGAGCCCGGTCAGGAGCAGCCAGCCCGCGCTGCCGCGGCGCAGCGTTCTGCGTTCCAGATAGTCGTCCCCCGTATCACCGGTGGGGCGGGTGTTCTGGGTGTCCAAGGTCATGGCGCGGGCTCCCCGTCGTACGGTGGATGCTCAATGGAGTGGATCCATACCTTTGCGGGGGGCGCGCGAAGAAATCAAGACCCCTGCGTTACGCGCCGGTTAATGACGGGCTCAGGTCAGGAAGCCCCGCAGGAGGGCGGCCGTGCCCGCGCAGTGCTCGCGCATCATCTCCCGCGCCCCGTCCGCGTCCCCGTCGAGCACCGCCTCCACCAGGGCCGTGTGCTGGCGCTGCGAATGCTCCAGGTTCCGTACCAACAGCGGGATGCAGTCGAGGAGGTCGTTCACCGTCGCGCGCACCGCCGCGTACTGCGCCGCGAGCGAGGGTGACCCGCACAGCTCGGCGAGCGTGAGATGGAGCAGCGTGTCGAGGCGGCGGTAGTCGGCGAGCGGGGCGTCATGCGTGCGCGCGAGTGCCGCGCGCAGCCGCTCGCCCTGCCCGTCCGTGAGGCCGTGCGCGGCGCACAGGCCTGCCGCCCCGACTTCCAGGACCTCCCGGAAGCGCAGTGCGTCCTCGACGTCGACATCCTTGAGGCGGCGCCGCAGCTCGTCCTCGCCCGGCGCATCCGTGCGCGCCACCACGAACGTGCCGCCGTAGCGCCCGCGCCGCGACTCCACCAGGCCCTGGTCCTGGAGCACCTTGAGGACCTCGCGCAGCGTCACCCTGCTGATCCCGAGCCGGTCCGCCAACTCGCGCTCGGACGGCAGGCGTTCACCCCCCGGGACCAGGCCGAGCCGGACGACCTGGAGGATCTGCTCCAGGGCCTCCTCGAATCCGTTGCCCGCCCGCACGGGCCGCAGCACCGGCGTGAGCCGGTCGTCGCCATCGGTGTGCGACATATGGCCGTACCCCCTTCCCAAGCAATGGTTCTCCGCAATACCTTATGGCTTCCGGCTGACCGAAGAAGCCCCGAAGGAGGCCTTCCCGTGGCAGACCGCACACCCCCGCTCGGCGTCGAGGAGCTCACGTCCCTCGTCGAGAGTGGAGAGATCGACACTGTCGTCCTGGCCTTCCCCGATATGCAAGGGCGGCTCCAGGGCAAGCGGTTCGCCGCCCGCTTCTTCCTCGACGAGGTCCTCGCCCACGGCACGGAGGGCTGCAACTACCTCCTCGCCGTCGACACCGAGATGAACACGGTCGACGGCTACGAGATGTCCTCCTGGGACCGCGGCTACGGCGACTTCGCCATGCACGCCGACCTCTCCACCCTGCGCTGCGTCCCCTGGAACGACGGCACCGCCATGCTCATCGCGGACCTGGCGTGGAACGACGCATCGCCCGTCGTGGCCGCACCCCGGCAGATCCTGCGCCGCCAGCTCGACCGGCTCGCCGAACTCGGCTACACCGCCCACGTCGGCACCGAACTCGAGTTCATCGTCTTCAAGGACACCTACGAGCAGGCCTGGGACGCGGGATACAAGAACCTCACCCCGGCCAACCAGTACAACATCGACTACTCGGTCCTCGGCACCGGACGCATCGAGCCGCTCCTGCGCCGCATCCGCAACGACATGGCGGCGGCCGGCCTCGTCGTCGAGTCCGCCAAGGGCGAGTGCAACCCGGGCCAGCACGAGATCGTGTTCCGCTACGACGAGGCCCTCGTCACCTGCGACCAGCACGCCATCTACAAGACGGGCGCCAAGGAGATCGCGGCCCAGGAGGGCGTCTCGCTCACCTTCATGGCCAAGTTCAACGAGCGCGAGGGCAACTCCTGCCACATCCACCTCTCGCTCCAGGATGCCGACGGCACCAACGTCATGGCGGGGAGCGCGGACGACCCCGGCGGGATGTCGCCGGTGATGCGGCACTTCCTCGCGGGCCAGCTCGCCGCCCTGCGCGACTTCTCGCTGCTCTACGCGCCCAACATCAACTCGTACAAGCGGTTCCAGCCGGGCTCCTTCGCGCCGACCGCCGCCGCGTGGGGCTACGACAACCGCACCTGCGCGCTCCGCGTCGTCGGCCACGGCCGCTCGATGCGCTTCGAGAACCGACTGCCCGGCGGCGACGTGAACCCCCACCTCGCGGTCGCCGGACTCGTGGCCGCCGGCCTGTACGGCATCGAGCAGCAGCTCGAACTGCCCGAGGAGTGCACCGGCAACGCCTACACCGGCGAGTACGAACACGTCCCCACGACGCTGCGCGAAGCCGCCGAGCTGTGGGAGACCAGCCCCATCGCCAAGGCCGCGTTCGGCGACGAGGTCGTCGCGCACTACCGCAACATGGCGCGGGTCGAACTCGACGCGTTCGACGCCGCCGTCACCGACTGGGAACTCCGCCGGTCGTTCGAAAGGCTCTAGGGTCTTCCGTTTGGATCATGCCGGGCTCGCGCGCCCTGGCACCGCACCTCGCGGCGTTGTCGTCACTCGCCGACGCTCCGCGTCGACTCCCTCCTCCGCCTTGCGATGCACGGCACCAGACCCCGCTCCCTGACCCGGCCTTATCCAAACGAAAGACCCTAGGGCGAAAGGCTTTAGCGTGCACGACATCCTCAACCCGGCGACCGAAGAAGTCATCGCCACGATCCGCGCGACATCCCGCGACGAGGTCGACGCCGCGGTACCGCGAGCCCACCGGGCGCAGCGCGGGTGGGGGGCCGCGGCCCCCGCCGACCGGGCCCGCCTCCTGCGCCGCTTCGCCGTCGTCGTCGACGAGCACGTCGAGGAACTCGCCCGCCTGGAGGTGTGCGAGGCCGGTCACACCATCGGCAACGCCCGCTGGGAGGCCGGCAACGTCCGCGACCTGCTCGACTACGCGGCCGGGGGAGTGGAGCGCCTCACCGGCCGCCAGATCCCCGTCGCCGGCGGCCTCGACGTCACGATCCTCGAACCCCTGGGCGTCGTCGGCGTCATCGCGCCCTGGAACTTCCCCATGCCGATCGCCGCGTGGGGCACGGCCCCGGCGCTCGCCGCCGGGAACGCGGTGATCCTCAAGCCCGCCGAGACGACCCCGCTCACCGCGCTCCGCCTCGCCGAACTCGCCCTGGAAGCAGGGCTTCCCGAGCACCTCTTCCAGGTCCTTCCCGGCGCGGGAGACGTGGCGGGAGCCGCCCTCGTCGAGCACCCCGGCGTCGCCAAGATCGTGTTCACCGGCTCCACCCGCGTCGGCAAACAGATCATGGCCAGGTGCGCCGACCAGGTGAAGCGCGTGACCCTCGAACTCGGCGGCAAGAGCCCGAACATCGTCTTCGCCGACGCCGACATCGAGGCCGCCGCCGCCGCGACCCCCATGTCGTTCCTCGACAACGCCGGCCAGGACTGCTGCGCCCGCACCCGCATCCTCGTACAGCGGTCCGTGTACGACCGGTTCCTCGGCCTGCTCGCGCCCGCGATCGAGTCCGTCGTCGTCGGAGACCCCGCGGACGAGAAGACCCAGATGGGCCCCCTCATCTCCAAGTCCCAGCTGGAACGCGTCCGTTCGTACGTCGACGGGTCAGCGGCCTCGTTGCGGGGCAGCGCCCCCGAGGGCGCCGGATTCTGGTTCCCGCCGACCGTCCTCACCGAGACGGCACCCGACGCGCCCGCCGCCACCGACGAGGTCTTCGGGCCCGTCGCCGTGGTCCTGCCCTTCGACGACGAGGCCGACGCGGTCCGGCTCGCCAACGCCACCGAGTACGGGCTCTCCGGTTCCCTGTGGACCCGGGACGTGGGGCGCGCCCTGCGCGTCGCCGGGGCGGTCCGCGCCGGGAACCTGTCCGTCAACTCCCACTCCAGCGTCCGCTACTCCACCCCGTTCGGCGGCTACAAGCAGTCCGGCGTCGGCCGCGAACTGGGCCCCGACGCCCTCACCGCCTTCACCGAAACCAAGAACGTCTTCATCAGCACGGAGGGTCCCGCACAGTGACAGAGAACATCTGCCGCCGCCTCACCGGCCGCACCGCCGTCATCACCGGAGCCGGCAGCGGCATCGGCCTCGCCACCGCCCGCCGCCTCGCCTCCGAAGGGGCGAACGTGGTCTGCGGCGACATCGACGCGAGCGCCGGCAAGAAGGCCGCCGAAGACGTCGGCGGCACCTTCGTCCAGGTCGACGTCACCGACGCCGAACAGGTCGAGGCACTCTTCAAGACCGCGTTCGACACCTACGGTTCGGTCGACATCGCCTTCAACAACGCCGGGATCTCGCCCCCCGACGACGACTCCATCCTGGAGACGGGCCTGGAGGCCTGGAAGCGCGTCCAGGAGGTCAACCTCACCTCCGTCTACCTGTGCTGCAAGGCCGCCATCCCCTACATGCGGCAGCAGGGCAAGGGCTCCATCATCAACACCGCGTCGTTCGTGGCCCGCATGGGCGCGGCGACCTCCCAGATCTCGTACACGGCGTCCAAGGGCGGCGTCCTCGCCATGTCCCGTGAGCTCGGCGTGCAGTTCGCCCGCGAGGGGATCAGGGTCAACGCCCTGTGCCCGGGCCCGGTCAACACCCCCCTACTCCAGGAGCTGTTCGCCAAGGACCCGGAGCGCGCCGCGCGCCGCCTGGTGCACATCCCGGTCGGCCGATTCGCGGAGGCCGACGAGATCGCCGCCGCCGTGGCCTTCCTCGCCAGCGACGACTCCTCGTTCGTGAACGCCACCGACTTCCTCGTCGACGGCGGGATCTCGGGGGCCTACGTCACGCCTCTGTAGGGGACACCTCATATAGGTGTACGGTCCCCAGGCATGCGTAACAGAGATGTTGCCGCGTGGACTTCAGCCGTGGTCGCCGCCCTGGCGGCCACGGCTCTCGTCTCTCCTGCGGCCGCCGCCACGTCCGCTCCCACCACCGGCCGGGCCTGCCCGCAGCTCTCCGAGAAGCTGCCGTGGTACGGGCAGAACCGGGCCAGGCTCCAGCGCATGATCGACGAGCGCGGGACCTGCAACGGCCACCACGGGCCCCGCCCCGTCGCCGCGTTCGACTGGGACAACACCGTCTCCAAGAACGACGTCACCGACGCGACGATCGCCTGGTCGCTCAAGCACGACAAGATCCTGCGGCCCGCTAGCTGGAAGAAGACCAGCAAGTGGCTGACCGACGACGCCGACAAGGCACTCACCGCCGCCTGCGGCACGGCCGTCCCCGTCGGCGCGCCCCTGCCGACCTCCACCGACACCGACTGCACCGACGAGATCTTCAACATCCGCGAATCGGGCAAGACGATGAGTGGCGCCGCCGCCTTCGCCGGCGAGTGGAACCACCGCCGCACCGTGCCCCAGTACGCCTGGGTGCCGCAGCTGTTCGCCGGACACACCGTCCCCGAACTGGAGTCGTACGCCGCCCAGGCCCGCCGCGAGGCCCTCGCCGCGCCCGTCGGCTCGACCCAGACCCTCGGCACGCACACCATCCCCGGCTACGTCCGCTACTACGAGCAGCAGCGCGACCTCATCCGCACACTGCAGAAGGCCGGATTCGACGTCTACATCGTGTCGGCGGGGTCCGAGCCCGTGACCGAGGTGTGGTCGGGCGGCCGGGGCGGAGTCGGCATCGACCGCGCCCACACCATCGCCATCCGCTCCGTCCTCGACAGTAAGGGCCGCATCACCACGTACAACGAAGGCTGCGGCGGGGTCGGACGCACCCAGGGCGAAGCCATCCCGTACATCGACGGCAAGCGCTGCTGGATCAACCAGGACATCTTCCACCTCAAGGGCAAGTCCGCCTGGGAGAAGCAGCGTTGGGGCAAACGCATCGCCCTCGGCGGTGGTGACGCCGACACCGACGTCACCTTCGTCGGCGACGCCACCGGCGCGCACCTCGTGCTCAACCGCAACAAGAACGAGGTGATGTGCCGCGCCTACGACAACGCCGACGGACGCTGGGTCGCGAACCCCATGTTCATCGAACCCCTCCCACGCAAGTCCGGCAGCTACCCCTGCTCCACGGCCGCGTACAACAAGCCCGAGGGCGGCTTCGGCCCCCTGCTGCGTCCCGACGGCTCCGTCGTCCCCGACCAGGCGGACTCGGTGTACTGACCGTCGCCGCACAATTTAGAGTGCCGGGATGAGCATGACGCCCCCGCCCGGCTGGTACCCGGACCCCACGGCCCCGCCCACCGAGCGCTGGTGGGACGGGGCCGCGTGGACCGAGCACCGACGGCAGCCGCAGAACACCCCGGCCGCGCCGCAGGCTTTCGGGCCGCCCGCCGAAGCCCCGCTCCCGGCCACGGTCCCGCTGCGCCCGCCCGCCGCACCGGGCCGCCGCGCCAAGACCATCGCCCTGGCCGCCGCCGGCATCGTGCTCGTCGCCTCCATCGCCACCGGCGCCGTCCTGCTCGGCCGTGGCGACGACGACCCCCACACCCGCACGGCACCCACCACGAGCGCCCCGGCGCCCACGGACCCGAACGCCACCGCGAGCAGCGCCGAGCCCACCCCCACCGAGGACGCGTCCACCGCCGCCGACCTGCTCAACGGCATCACGCTCCCCGTCCTCGACGGCTGGCAGAAGGCCGAGAACGTCGTCGACGACGACATGCTGGTCACCACCCCGGGCACCTACAACTGCCCCGGCGACTCGGGCCTGTGCCGGCACGGCACCGTCGTCTCCCGCACCGTCACCGGCACCGACGAGACCTCACCCGAAGTCGTTGCCGAACAGGACATCAAGAACGCCGCGAACGCCTCGTACGACGAGAACGGCGTCAACCAGCAGCCCTTCGGGGGCATCGAGTCGCACCAACAGATCGCCGCCCGCCAGACCGCCGTCGCCGGGCGCGCCGGCTACCTCGTCCGCTGGAAGGTGAAGACCGCGAAGGGGCCCGGCGGTTACGTCCAGTCCGTCGTCTTCCCCTCCAGTGCCGGCTCCGAGTCGCTGGTGACCGTCCGCATCACCGTCGACGCCGGCGAGGACGCGCCGCCGCTCACCGACATGGACCGCATCGTCAAGGGCATCAGAGCGGCGGGCGACAGCGGGTCCGACGGCGGGGTGGGCAGCAGCATCGGCCCGACGGTCACGCCGTAACCGTCCCGGAATCCTCAGAGGAACGTGTAGCCCTCGCCGCGGTACGTCGGCACGGTCGCCGTCACCGTGTCGCCCTCCACCAGACGCAGCACGTCGAACCGCTCGCACAGCTCGCCGGCCTTCGCGTGCCGGAACCACACCTTGTCGCCGATCAGTAGATCGTCGGCGGGCGCCCCGAGCAGCGGCGTCTGCACCTCGCCAGGTCCCTCCTGCGGGTCGTAGCGCAGCCCCTCCGGGAGATGCGGCACGGGCAGCCGATCGGCTCCCGCGGCGCCGGACGCCGGATAACCGCCGCCGAGCACGGTCACCACCCCGACACCCGGCCTGCGCACCACGGGCTGCGCGAACAGGGCGGCGGGCCGGCCCGTGAACGACGTGTAGTTGTCGAACAGGCGCGGCACATAGAGCCCCGAACCCGCCGCGATCTCGGTCACCGCGCGCTCCGCCGCGGTGTGCTGCACGCTGCCCGTGCCGCCGCCGTTCACGAACTCCAGGTCCGGCGCCACCGTCCGCACCGCGCGCACCACCTCGGCCCGCCTGACCGCCAGCTCCTTGCGGGCCGCCGCCTGCATCAGCCGGATCGCCCGCGACCGCACCGGACGCCCCGCGACCGCGTCCCCGACGCCCGCGACATGACCCTCGTACGCCATCACACCCACCAGCCGGAACCCGGGTCGGCGGGCCACGGAGCGCGCCATGTCGGCGACTTGGGCGGGGGAGCGGAGCGGGGAGCGGCGGGCGCCGACCCGCACGCGCCCGCCGAGGACCTGCCACGAGGTGTCGAGTTCCAGACAGACCCTGACCTCCTCGCGCCCGCCGTCCCGCGCGTCGTCGATCAGCCGCAGCTGGGCCGGGTCGTCGACCATCACCGTGACCGTGGCCGCCAGCTTCGGATCGTGCGCGAGCTCCGCGAAACCGGCCCGGTCCGCGGACGGATAGGCGAGCAGGACGTCCTCGAAACCGGACCGGGCCAGCCACAGGGACTCCGCGAGGGTGAACGACATGATCCCGGCGAAACCGTCCCTGGCCAGGACCCGTTCGAGCAGCGCGCGACAGCGCACCGACTTGCTCGCGACGCGGATCGGCTTGCCGCCCGCGCGCCGCACCAGATCGTCCGCGTTGGAGTCGAACGCCTCCAGATCGACGATCGCGACCGGGGCGTCGAGATGAGCGGTGGCCCGGTCGTAGCGGGCCCTGTCGGCTGCGCGCGGTGTCATGACCGAAGCCTGCCAGACACGATTACCGCGGGGTAGGGGGAGGATCCGGGCAGATCGTCCTGACCTGCGATACGGGTTCCCTGCGAAGCCGCGTCAGCCCGTAGAGTGACGCGCACGCAAGGACGAGAACGGGACCGAAACGGGGAGGCATGAGCACGCACGCGCGCCGCGCGCCGATCCCGCCGCGCCCCTCCCAGCCGCCCACGCAGCGCGACGAGTTGGCCGCGGACCCCGCCGGCCCGAGCGCGCCGATACCCCCGCGCCCCGCGCACACCCCGGCTCCGGACCACACGCCTCCGCCGCCCCCGGCCTCGGCCCGCTTCCCGGACACCCCGCCCGTGCCGGGCGCGCCCGCGGCCCCCGCGTCCGACCGGCCGGCGCACCCCGGCCCCCTGCCGCCCGAGCGCCCGGCGGAGACCACGACCCGGCTGCGCCCGATCAGGGACACCGCCGGACAGAACGCCGACGGCACGCCTGAGCCCCGTCCCGCCGCACCCCCCGCAGCAGCGGTCCCGCACCGCCCTTCGACGCCGCCCCGCGCCCCCGGCGAACAGCACGCCACCGTCCCCCGGCCCGCCGTGCCCCCGCGCATCCCGGGCGAGCCCCTCGCCGGAACCCGGCGCCCCGTCGGAGCCGTCGACCTCACCCCGGGACCCGGCGCCGGCCGCCCCTTCGCGTTCTCCAACCGCCCCGACGCTTACGACGACAGCACCACCCGCCTGCACCCCGTCGGCTCCGGGATACGGCCCCGCGTCGCGGCCGCCGCGGCGTGCGCCGTGCTCGGGCTCGGCCTCATCGGCGGTGCGGCGACCGGGAGTTGGCTGACCGGGGACAGCGGCGGCAGCATCGGTACGCCAAGCTCGTACGCCGCCGCGGGCACCCTGTGGCACAGCATCCCCGTCGACCGGCTCTTCCCGCCCGTCGTCAAGGGCGACGGAGCGGGACCCGGCGGCGCCGACCGCACCTGGACACGCATCGCCGTCGCCCCGGACAGCACCTGCGAGAACGCCTTCGACCCGCTCCTGCAGAGGGCGCTCAGGCCCGCCGGCTGCCTGCGCCTCCTGCGCGCCACCTACACCGACGCCACCCGCAGTCATGTCACCACCGTCGGCCTGCTGTTCACCAAGGCGGACACCGAGGCCATGAAGGCGCTGCGCACCCGCTTCACCGAGGACGGCCTCGACCGCAGGACCGACCTCATGCCCCGCCCGTACGCGGCCAAGGGCACCCTCGCCGCCGGCTTCGGCGACGCCCAGCGCGCCTCCTGGACCATCTCCGTCCTCACCGACGCCCCCGTCGTCGCCTACGCCGTCTCCGGCTTCGCCGACGGCCGTACCGTCACCGACCCGCAGCCCGCCGCCGAGGCCATGAAGGCCGGCGGCGTCACGACCCCCGCGCAGGCCGGCCTCGGCTTCGAGGCACAGGGCATCGCCGACCGCGTCGAACGAAGCCTGCGTGCCGCCGTCGCCAAGGCCACCGAGGAGCCGTCATGACCCGCACGGCCGCCGCATGGCGGAACGCCACCACCGCGCTCACCGCCGCCGCGGCCCTCACGCTGCTCCCGTCGGCCACCGCCCAGGCCGACTCCATCCGCGCCCAGCAGTGGGGCCTGGACGCCATGCACACCGAAGAGGCCTGGCGCACGACCAAGGGCAAGGGCGTCACGGTCGCCGTCCTCGACACCGGCGTGGACGACACCCACCCCGACCTCAAGGGCAACGTCCTGCCCACCAAGGACTTCGTCGGCTTCGGCGCCAAGAGGGGCGACCGCTACTGGGCCCGGCACGGCACCGCCATGGCCGGGATCATCGCCGGTCACGGCCACGGCCCCGGAGGCGACGACGGCGTACTCGGCATCGCCCCCGAGGCGAAGATCCAGCCCGTCCGCGTGATCCTCGAGGACGGCGACCCGGCCCGCAAGGAAGCCCGCTCCTCGCGGGGCAACGCACTCGCCGACGGGATCCGCTGGGCCGCCGACCACGGCGCCGACGTCATCAACCTCTCCCTCGGCGACGACTCCGCCACCGCCCACCCGGAAGCCACCGAGGACGCCGCCGTCCAGTACGCCCTGAAGAAGGGCTCCGTCGTCGTCGCCTCCGCGGGCAACGGCGGCAAGAAGGGCGACCACATCTCCTACCCGGCCGCGTACCCCGGAGTGATCACGGCCACCGCCGTCGACCGCTACCTCCACCGCGCCCCCTTCTCCACCCGCCGCTGGTACGCCACGGTCAGCGCCCCCGGCAACGCCATCGCGATCGCCGACCCCGACCGCACGTACTACTCGGGCTGGGGCACCAGCGCCGCCTCCGCGTTCGTCTCCGGCGCCGTCGCCCTGATCCGCGCCGCCCACCCGGGGCTCACGCCCGCGCAGATCAAGCAGCTGCTGGAGGACACCGCCCGCGACGCCCCCTCCGGCGGCCGCGACGACTCCCTCGGCTTCGGCTTCGTCGACCCGTCCGCCGCGATCCGCAAGGGCGACTCCCTCAAGCCCGAGGGCGTGCGCACCGCCACCTACTCGGAGAAGTTCTTCGGCAAGGGACCCGACACTCCTGACGACTCCACCGGCTGGGTGGGCCCCGTCGCCGGCGGCCTCGGCGTCGTACTCCTCGCGGCCGCCGTCTACCTGTGGCGCGGTCGCCGCACCGTCCACTGACCTGCCGGCCCTCAGCCGGCGAGCACGGCGACGGCGGCCTTCGCGACCCCCTCGACCAGCGCCACCCCCGCCTCCTTGGCCGTATTGCCGTCGGAGAGCACCGACACCAGATACGGTTTCCCGCCGACGGTCACCCGTCCCACGCTGTTGATGTCCCACAGCCCGGTCGTGCTGCGCGGCAGCCACCCGTTCTTCAGCGCGCACGCGGACACGGAGTCGGCCGCCGCGGACACCCCCCACCGCTGGTCCGCCGCCGTCCGCTCCATCAGGCCGGCGACGTACGCGCGCGACGCCCCGCTCAGCCCCGAGTCCGCGTCATCCGAGCCGAACACGGCCCGCAGCAACGTCAGTTGATCCCCGGCCGTCGTCTGCGTCAGACCCCACTCGCCGCCCGCGCCCGCCCTCGTCCCGGTCAGACCCAGCGTCAGGTTCGCCGCGTCGAGCCCTTCCGCGCCGCCGATCGCCTCCCACAGGGCCGTCGCGGACGCGTTGTCACTGTTCTCGATCATCGCCGTCGCGTACGCCCGCTCCTGGGAGGTCAGCGCCCGCCCCGCGTCCTGCGCCCGCAGCAGCAGCGCCGCGAGGATGTCGACCTTGACGATGCTCGCGGTGTCGAACGCGGACCCGCCGTCGTACGCGGCGCCGTCCACGGATCCGTCGAGCGCCGCCACCGCCACGGAGACCCGCGCGTCACCGTCGTCGAGCAGGGGCTTCAGCGCCTTCGCCAGGGCGTCGTCACGGTCCACCGAGACCTCCTTGCCGGATGCGGACGCCTCCCCCGAAGCGGAAGCCGGAGCCGTCGCGGCGACCGGAACCGGCTGCCCCGCCCCGCCCGGCGAGCAGCCGATGAGGGTCACCACGAGTGTTCCCGTGAGGAGGGCGGCGCACGCCGCGAGTGGGTTCCGGTCCATGCCCGAAGGCTCGGCGCCCGCCCTGTGCGCACCGTGTGACCAGGCTCAGGGTCCGCTGAGAACCTCGCTCCGCCCGGTCGGTAGGGTCGTGAACGTGGCGAACAAGAACATTCCCGACCCCGGCTTCTCCGACGACGACGGCTCCGCGGACCCGCGCCTGAGCGCGGCCCTGGCCGCGTGGGCCGAGGACCGCACGGCGCACGGCCCGGTCCTCGCGGCGCTCAAGGAAGCCCGGCTCCTCGTCCCGGTCGTCGCCGTCCTCGGCGAGGTGGAGGAGGACGAGAACGGGCTGCGCCGTGAGAAGACCAGCGACATGGCCGTGCCCACCCTCAAGGCCGGCGACCGCAAGGCCCTGCCCGCGTTCACCTCCACCGCGTCCCTCGCCCGGTGGGACCCCCAGGCCCGGCCCGTCGCCGTGCCCCTGCACCAGGCGCTCCAGGCCGCCGCGCACGAGCAGGCCGACACCGTCGTCATCGACCTCGCGGGCCCGGTCACCTACGAGCTCACCGGCGCCGCCCTGCGCGCCGCGAACGAGGGCCGCACCAGCGCCGACCCCCTCGCCGACCCGGCCGTCACGGAGGCGATCCGCACCGCTGTCGCCGCCGAGCCCGGAGTGCTCCGCGCCCATCTGGGCCCGGGCAGCGCAGACGGAATCCTCGCGCTCGTCATCGACCCGTCGGCCGCCCCCGCGGAGACCGCCCGCGCCGTCGCCGGGCGCATCGCCGCCGACGAAACACTGAGGGCCCGCCTGGTGCGGGGTCTCGACCTGGCACTCCTGCCGGCCGAGACCACGCCACCCGGCGAGCCCCTCTACGTACGCGCGTGAACTACCGGAACGATCAGCCGTAGACCGGACCCGTGTACTTCTCGCCCGGCCCCTGGCCCGGCTCGTCCGGCACGAAGGACGCCTCGCGGAACGCCAGCTGCAGCGACTTCAGACCGTCGCGCAGCGGCGCCGCGTGGAACGAGCTGATCTCGGTGGTGCTCGCGTCGAGCAGGCCGGCGAGGGCGTGCACGAGCTTGCGGGCCTCGTCGAGGTCCTTGTGGGCGTCGCCCTCCTCGGTGAGGCCGAGCTTCACCGCGGCGGCGCTCATCAGGTTGACCGCGACCGTCACGATCACCTCGACGGCGGGGACCTCGGCGATGTCCCGGGTCAGGGCGTCGTAGTCGGTGTTTTCGGCGGCGGGGGTGGCGTCATTCATGTGCCCCACGATATGCCGCCCGTGCACCCGGTTGGGCCCACCCTCCGGGAGCTGCTAACCTTGTGTAACGACCGGCCGGACACGCATGCCACTGGCTTGAGTGACCGGCCCACAAGTGGAGGCTCCGATCTCCCACCTGGCCGCTCCTGAGGGGCGGCGGGTCACCGGTCAGACGGCCCCCATCGTTCCGTACGGACGATGGAGCCGTCCGATGTGCGCCCCGCGGTGATACGCGACGGTGCTCCGGTAGTCCTTGGAGCCCCGCCTGTGTACCGTCCGGGGCATTTTTTGTGTTTCGGCGCGGTTGGTACTACGAAAACAGACGTTACGCGGCGGTCCGCCAGACCGTCGTGTGGTGCTACCGAGGAGGATCCATCAGCGCCGAGCCCCGCATCAACGACCGGATTCGCGTTCCCGAAGTGCGACTTGTCGGTCCCAGCGGCGAGCAGGTCGGGATTGTTCCGCTTGCCAAGGCCCTTGAGCTTGCTCAGGAGTACGACCTCGACCTGGTCGAGGTGGCGGCGACAGCCCGTCCGCCCGTCTGCAAGCTCATGGACTACGGCAAGTTCAAGTACGAGTCGGCCATGAAGGCCCGTGAAGCGCGCAAGAACCAGGCGCACACGGTCATCAAGGAGATGAAGCTCCGGCCGAAGATCGACCCGCACGACTATGACACCAAGAAGGGTCACGTCGTCCGGTTCCTCAAGCAGGGCGACAAGGTCAAGATCACGATCATGTTCCGTGGTCGCGAGCAGTCCAGGCCGGAACTCGGCTACCGACTGTTGCAGCGTCTCGCTTCGGACGTCGAGGACCTCGGGTTCATCGAGTCGAACCCGAAGCAGGACGGCCGAAACATGATCATGGTTCTGGGTCCGCACAAGAAGAAGACCGAGGCCATGGCCGAGGCTCGCGAGGCCCAGGAGGCCCGCAAGGCCGAGCAGAAGGCGCAGCCGACGCACGGTCGCACGCAGCGGGCCAGCGACGATGCCGCCGAGGCTTCCGAGGAGGTCTCCGAGGAGACCGCCGCCGAGGAGACCGCCGCCGAGGCCCCTGCCGAGGAAGCTGCGGCCGAGGCTTCCGCCGAGGCCTGATCCGGCCCGTACAGCCCGTACGGACCGGATGCCAACCGATACATCTGGACGTTCCGTATGCCGGTCCGCGCCCCGGACCGGCAGGGAACGCCACTGACGAGGAGAGAACGGCGCTATGCCGAAGAACAAGACGCACAGCGGTGCCAGCAAGCGCTTCAAGATCACCGGCTCCGGCAAGGTGCTCCGTGAGCGCGCCGGCAAGCGCCACCTGCTCGAGCACAAGTCGTCCCGCGTGACGCGCCGCCTCACCGGCACGGTCGAGCTGGCCCCGGGCGACGCCAAGAAGATCAAGAAGCTTCTCGGCAAGTGAGTCCCGGCGCGCACCAGCGCGCCGGAGCTTTGACCGGGACCAATTCGTTTTCGGGTCGTGTGAGTCCAACCACGGCCCCGCTACAAGGAGTTAACAAGTGGCACGCGTCAAGCGGGCAGTGAACGCCCACAAGAAGCGCAGGGCAGTCCTCGAGGCCGCCAAGGGTTACCGCGGTCAGCGCTCGCGCCTGTACCGCAAGGCCAAGGAGCAGGTCACCCACTCCCTGGTCTACAACTACAACGACCGCAAGAAGCGCAAGGGCGACTTCCGTCAGCTGTGGATCCAGCGCATCAACGCCGCTGCCCGCCAGAACGGCATGACGTACAACCGCCTCATCCAGGGTCTGAAGGCCGCCAACATCGAGGTGGACCGCAAGATCCTCGCCGAGCTGGCCGTCAACGACTCGAACGCGTTCGCCGCGCTCGTCGAGGTCGCACAGAAGGCCCTGCCGGCCGACGTGAACGCGCCCAAGGCTGCGTGACGCTCCGCTTTCAGCCGGATGTGTTTCGGACCCGCAAGCCATCCGGCTTGCGGGTCCGAGTGCGTCTGTCGTCCGCGGGTTGTCGGGGGCTGGTCGCGCCCGCGCGGCGGAGCCGCATGATGTCACAGCCCCGCGCCCCTTTCAGGAGCGCATGTGCCGCCCCCTTTCCGTCCCCGCCCCCTTCGAAGGTGAGTTAATGGCCGCCGCCCCCGAGCTGATCTCCCCCAAGTCGTCCCGCGTCAGTGCCGCGCGGCGGCTTGCCAAGCGGAATTTCCGGGGCAAGGAGCGGCTGTTCCTGGCCGAGGGGCCGCAGGCCGTGCGGGAGGCCGCCGGGCACGCGGACACCCTCGTCGAGCTGTTCGCCACCCCTGACGCCGCCGAGCGCTACGCCGACATCGTCGCCCTGGCGCGCGACGCCGGCGCCCGGGTGCACCTCGCCGACGAGGACGTCATCGCCGACATCTCGACGACCGTCACCCCGCAGGGCCTCGTCGGGGTCTGCCGCTTCCTGGACACCCCCTTCGAGGATGTCCTCGCCGCCCGTCCCAAGCTCGTCGCGGTCCTCGCCAACGTCCGCGACCCCGGCAACGCCGGCACCGTCCTGCGCTGCGCCGACGCCGCGGGCGCCGACGCCGTCGTCCTGACCGACGCGTCCGTCGACCTCTACAACCCCAAGTCCGTGCGGGCGTCCGTCGGTTCGCTGTTCCACCTGCCGGTCGCCGTCGGCGTACCCGTGGAGCGGGCCGTACAGGGGCTCAAGGACGCGGGCGTACGCATCCTCGCCGCCGACGGCGCGGGCGAGCACGACCTCGACACCGAGCTCGACCGCGGCACCATGGGCACCCCCACCGCCTGGATCTTCGGCAACGAGGCCTGGGGGCTCCCGGAGGAGACCCGCGAGCTCGCCGACGCCGTCGTACGGGTCCCCATCCACGGCAAGGCCGAGAGCCTGAACCTCGCCACGGCGGCCGCCGTCTGCCTGTACGCCACCGCGCGTGCACAGCGAGCCCCGGGAGGGTGCCGCTCCGTCACCCCCAGCTAGTAGTGTGGCGAGCTCGGAGGCCACAGCGCCCTTCCGAGAGGTGGGATACGGGGATATGAGCGTCGGCACGAGCAGAGCACCGGGGGCACAGGACACCCTGCGCCGGCCCGCGCCCGGACGCGGCCCCGACGACCTCACCACCCTCGCCGACAGCGGTCTTCACCCGGACGACCTGCCCGACGGACTCGTCGTCGCCGACGAGACCGGGCATGTCATCTGCTTCAACGCGGCGGCCGTCCGCATCACCGCCGTTCCCGCCGCCGACGCCCTCGGCCACCCCCTGGAACGCGCGCTCCCCTTAGAGGACCTCGAAGGCCGCCGCTGGTGGCAGCTGACCGACCCGTACGGCGGCCTCGCCACCCGCTTCGCCCAGCCCGAGCGCAATCTGCTGCTCCCCGGCGGGCGAGAGGTGCTCGTCTCCGCGCGGTACGTGCGCACCGCGCCCACCGGGCCCGTCCGCCGCGTCGTCGTCTCGCTGCGCGACACCGAGGCCCGCCGCCGCACCGAGCGCAGCCACGCCGAGCTGATCGCGACCGTCGCCCACGAGCTGCGCTCGCCCCTCACCTCGGTGAAGGGCTTCACCGCGACCTTGCTGGCGAAGTGGGAGCGGTTCACCGACGACCAGAAGAAACTGATGCTGGAGACCGTCGACGCCGACGCGAACCGCGTCACGCGGCTCATCGCCGAACTCCTCGACATCTCCCGCATCGACTCCGGCCGCCTCGAAGTGCGCCGCCAGCCCGTCGACATCGGCGCCGCCGTGGGCCGCCACGTCCAGGCCCACGTCGCCTCAGGACAGCCGGCCGACCGGTTCCTCGTGCGGGTGGAGCAGCCGCTGCCCGACCTCTGGGCCGACCCGGACAAGATCGACCAGGTGCTCAGCAACCTCCTGGAAAATGCCGTGCGCCACGGCGAGGGAACCGTCACCATCGACGTCATGCCCTCGGCATCACCCCGCGAGCGGGAGTGCGCCGGCACGTCGGTCACCGTGAGCGACGAGGGCCCCGGCATCCCGGAGGAGTCCATGAAGCGCGTCTTCACCCGCTTCTGGCGGGGCAGCAAGCGCGGCGGCACCGGACTCGGCCTGTACATCGTCAAGGGCATCGTCGAGGCCCACGGCGGGACCATCACGGTCGGCCGCGCGCCCGGCGGCGGCGCCCAGTTCCGATTTACGTTGCCCGTGGGGGCCCCGGCGTATCTGAACGCCTGAGCGGGCCCCCACGGGCACATCGGCACACCCCACCCCCGTTAGACTCGGTCTTTGGCACTTTGCGTCCCAATCCTGAGACGAATCGTCTCCGAGTCGTGGACGGGGACCATCCGCCAAACCAACCGGAAGCACGGGAAGAGATGTCGGCACCGAATAAGTCGTACGACCCTGTTGAGGTCGAGGCCTTGAAACCGGAAGAGATCGAGCGCATGCGGGACGAGGCGCTCGCCGCCTTCGCGGCCGCGGACTCCCTCGGCGCGCTCCAGGAGGCCAAGGTCGCCCACACCGGCGGCACCTCGCCCCTGTCGCTGGCCAACCGCGAGATCGGCGCCCTGCCCCCGCAGGCCAAGGCCGAGGCCGGCAAGCGCGTCGGCATGGCCCGCGGCGCAGTCAGCAAGGCGCTCGCCGCCCGCCAGACGGAGCTCGAGGCCGAGCGCGACGCGCGCGTCCTGGTCGAGGAGGCCGTGGACGTCACGCTGCCCTACGACCGGGTCCCGGCCGGCGCCCGTCACCCCCTGACCACGCTCTCGGAGCGCATCGAGGACGTCTTCGTGGCCATGGGCTACGAGGTCGCCGAGGGCCCCGAGGTCGAGGCGGAGTGGTTCAACTTCGACGCCCTGAACATCGGCCCCGACCACCCCGCGCGCGGGATGCAGGACACGTTCTTCGTCGAGGGCCCCAAGGGCCACGAGACGGAGTCGAACGTCGTCCTGCGCACCCACACGTCCCCCGTGCAGGTCCGGTCCATGCTCGACCGTGAGCCGCCGGTCTACGTGATCTGTCCGGGCCGCGTCTACCGCTCCGACGAGCTGGACGCGACGCACACGCCGGTGTTCATGCAGGTCGAGCTGATCGCCATCGACGAGGGCCTGACGATGTCGGACCTCAAGGGCACCCTCGACCACATGGTCCAGGCGCTCTTCGGTGCGGGCATGAAGACCCGCCTGCGCCCGAACTTCTTCCCGTTCACCGAGCCGTCCGCCGAGATGGACATGGTCTGCTACGTGTGCCGCGGCGAGTCCGTCGGCAACCCGGACCGGCCGTGCCGCACCTGCTCCTCCGAGGGCTGGATCGAGCTCGGCGGCTGCGGCATGGTCAACCCCAAGGTGCTGACCTCGGCGGGCGTCGACCCCGAGAAGTACAGCGGATTCGCCTTCGGGTTCGGCATCGAGCGGATGCTGATGTTCCGCCACAACGTCGAAGACATGCGAGACATGGTCGAGGGTGACGTCCGGTTCACCCGGCCCTTCGGGATGGAGATCTGATGCGTATCCCGCTTTCCTGGCTGCGGGAGTACGTCGATCTCCCCGCCACCGAGACCGGCCGTGACCTGCAGGAGAAGCTCGTCGCCACTGGCCTCGAGGTCGAGACCGTCGAGCAGCTCGGCGCCGGCCTCAAGGGCCCCCTCGTCGTCGGTCAGGTGCTGACCATCGAGGAGCTGGAGGGCTTCAAGAAGCCCATCCGCTTCTGCACCGTCGACGTCGGCCAGGCCAACGGCACCGGTGAGCCGCAGGAGATCGTCTGCGGCGCCCGTAACTTCGCCGTCGGCGACAAGGTCGTCGTGGTCCTGCCGGGCGCGGTGCTGCCCGGCGACTTCGCGATCGCCGCGCGCAAGACGTACGGCAGGACCTCGCACGGCATGATCTGCTCCGGCGACGAGCTGGGCATGGGAGATGACGGCTCCGGCGGCATCATCGTCCTGCCGCCCGAGCACGAGGCCGGCACCGACGCGATCGAGCTCCTCGAGCTCGTCGACGAGGTCCTCGACATCGCCGTCACCGCGAACCGTGGCGACTGCCTGTCCCTGCGCGGCGTCGCCCGCGAGGCCGCCATCGCGTACGGCCTCCCGCTGCGCGACCCGGCGCTCCTCGACGTGCCCGCGCCGAACAGCAAGGGCTACCCGGTCCAGGTCTCCGAGCCGGCCGGCTGCGACCGCTTCACCGCGCGCACCGTCACCGGCCTCAACCCCGAGGCCCGCTCCCCGATCTGGCTCCAGCGCCGGCTGCAGAAGGCGGGCATGCGCCCGATCTCCCTCGCCGTCGACATCACCAACTACGTGATGCTGGAGCTCGGCCAGCCCCTGCACGCCTACGACCGCTCCCTCGTTCAGGGCGCGATCGGCGTGCGCCGGGCCGAGCAGGGCGAGAAGTTCGTCACCCTCGACGGTGCCAAGCGCGTGCTCGACGCCGAAGACCTGGTGATCACCGACGACCGTGGCCCCATCGGCCTCGCGGGCGTCATGGGCGGAGCCAACACGGAGATCGCCGACCACGGCGCCGACGCCGGGACCACCGACGTCGTCATCGAGGCCGCGCACTTCGACCCCGTCTCGATCGCCCGCACCGCGCGCCGCCACAAGCTGATCTCCGAGGCGTCCAAGCGCTTCGAGCGCGGCGTCGACCCGGAAGCCGCGTCCGCCGCGGCCCAGCGCACCGTCGACCTCCTCGTGCTCCTCGCGGGCGGCACCGCGGACCCCGGAGTCACCGAGGTCATCGCGCCCTCCGCGCCGCGCACCATCAGGCTCCCGGCGGACCACCCCGACAAGGTCGCGGGCGTCACGTACGGCCGCGAGACCGTGGTGCGCCGCCTCCAGCAGGTCGGCTGCGACGTCTACGGCCAGGACATCCTGACGGTCACCGTGCCGTCCTGGCGTCCCGACCTGACCGAGGTGAACGACCTGGCCGAAGAGGTCATCCGGCTCGAGGGCTACGAGAACCTGCCCTCGACGCTGCCGAGGCCCCCGGCGGGCCGCGGTCTGACCGAGCGCCAGCGCCTGCACCGCCGTGCGGGCCGCGCGCTGGCCGGTGCCGGTTACGTCGAGGCGCTGAACTACCCGTTCATCAGTGACGAGACGCTCGGCAAGCTCGGCATCGAGGAGGGCGACCCGCGCCGCACCACGGTCAAGCTGGTCAACCCGCTCTCCGACGAGGAGCCCGCGCTCCGTACGACGCTGCTGCCGGGCCTCCTGGAGGCGCTGCGCCGCAACGACGGCCGTGGCTCGCACGACCTGGCGCTGTTCGAGACCGGCCTGGTCTTCCGGTCGACCGGTGACGCGCCGCAGGCCGTACGGCTGCCCGTCGACCGGCGTCCCACCGACGAGGAGATCGCGGACCTCGACGCCGCTCTGCCGCGTCAGCCGCGCCACGCCGCGGTCGTCCTCACGGGCGCCCGCGAGCAGGCCGGCTGGTGGGGCAACGGGCGGCCGGCCGACTGGGCGGACGCCGTCGAGGCGGCCCGCACCATCGCCCGTGAGGCCGGTGTCGAGCTGATCGTGCGCGGCGACCAGCACGCACCCTGGCACCCGGGCCGGTGTGCCGCGCTGTTCGCCGTGGTGGACGGTGCTGAGACGCTCGTCGGCCACGCCGGTGAGCTGCACCCGCGCGTCATCAAGGCGCTGCACCTGCCCGAGCGCAGCTGCGCGATGGAGGTCGACCTCGACCGCATCGAGCGGGCCGGCACCGGCGCGCTCCAGGCGCCGCGGATCTCCACGTTCCCCGTGGCCACGCAGGACGTCGCGCTCGTCGTCGACGCCTCCGTGCCGGCTGCCGACGTGGAGCAGGCGCTGCGTGAGGGGGCGGGTGCACTCCTGGAGTCCCTCCGCCTGTTCGACGTGTTCACCGGCGAGCAGCTCGGTGAGGGCCGCAAGTCCCTCGCGTACGCGCTGCGCTTCCGTGCCGGCGACCGCACGCTGACCGTCGACGAGGCCTCAGCGGCCCGCGACGCGGCGGTGGCGCTGGCCGCTGAGCGCACCGGGGCGGTGCTGCGCGGGGCCTGATCCCGGCAGAGCGAGACGCAGTGAGGGGCACCTCCGGACCACCGGAGGTGCCCCTCACTCGTTCGGGTGAGAAGTGGCGGTGATCCGGTCCGATCGGGGCAGGCGGTCGACAGAATCATTGCGGCCGCAGGGCCGACCGCGCTGAACAGGGCCTTAGGGAGGCCGTCGGCATGATCCGTAACCATCCGAGGACGCCCTCCCGACCACCCCGCACCTTCTTCAGATCCCGGCTCGCCCGCTCCCGCTCCCGCTCCCTTCGTGTCCGCCGCGCGCTCGACCTCGCGCTGCCCACGGCCTGGGGCGCCGTGGCGATCACCTTCAAGCTGGCCTGTCCGCTCGCGCAGCAGACCGGACTCGGTGCGCGCATCGCGTCGAGCGCCGTGTTCTTCGCCGTCGGCACAGGTCTGATCCTCCATGTGCGGCGCGGCCTCCAGCGTGAACTGCGGCAGCTGCGCAAAATCGCGGGGGCCGCGCAGAACGTGCTGCTGCGCCCGCTGCCGCCCCGCGTCGACGGCCTGGCCATCGCCGCGGGACAGCTCTCGGCCGACCGGGGAGCCACCGTGGGCGGCGATCTCTACGAGGTCATCGCCACCGACCACGGCGTGCGGGTCGTCATGGGGGACGTCCGCGGGCACGGACTCGCCGCCCTCGCGACCGTCGCCGCCGTCCTCGGCAGCTTTCGCGAGGCCGCGCACGACGAGGCCGAACTGAGCTGTGTACTGAGGCGACTTGAGCGGGCCATGGCCCGCCATCTGCGCGAGCGGTCGCGGGACGAACACCCGGCGGCGGGCGGCACCGATCCGGTCAGTCCGATCGCGGAGGAGTTCGTCACCGTACTGCTCCTGGAGATCCGGCAGGACGGGGAGGTGCTCGCGCTCAACTGCGGGCATCCGTGGCCCTATCTGCTGCGCAGCCATGTGGGACCCGCAGCTGTCCCGCGTGGCTACGCGGAACTGGTCGTGGGCGGTGAACCCCTGCCACCGCTGGGCCCGTTCCCGCTCCCGGCCGAACTGCCCGTCGTCGCGTGCGGGCGGCTCCTGCCCGGGGAGGGGCTGCTGCTCCACACCGACGGGCTCGAGGACGCGCGGGACGCCCGCGGCCGGTTCTTCCCGCTGGCCGCCGCGCTCGCCGAGGCCGTGCGCGTCCAGCCGGTCGTCCCCAAGGCCGTCATCCGCACCGTGTACACCCGACTCCTGCGCCACACGGGCGGGTTGCCGGCCGACGACGCCGCGATCCTCGTCCTGCGCAACGACCGCAACCGAGTCCCCTTGCAGCACGGGGAGCCCCGCGTCCACAGCGCCGCCAAGTGAATCGGTGCCACCGCTTGACCTGACCCCGGGGCTCCCGCGCCCCGGGGCGCGCCGTCCGCCCGGCCACGGAGTTGTCGGGCAGGCGACCGGTCGGACGGCGCGAAGCGGGCCGCCGCACTGTACGAGGGGGAGCCGGCGGCCCGGCCGGCCTCTTACGAGGCAGTTCAGTCAATCGAGTTGCATCACGCCACAAAAGAGTGCGCACCACCCGGATTCGGGCACTCCGTTCACACCCCGTGTGAAGCCCGCTCCACTACGCTGACGGCACCGAGCCACCGGAGGGCCTCCATGCAGCCCAACACTTTGCTCGACGCGATCCTCGACGAGGCCGGGATCTCCCATGCGGGCCTCGCCGCACATGTGAACCAGGCGGGCCGCGCCAGGGGGCTCGCCCTGCGTTACGAACACACCGCCGTCGCACGGTGGTTGAAGGGCCAGCGGCCGCGCGGCCAGGTGCCCGACCTGATCTGTGAGGTCCTGGCCGCCCGCCTGCACCGCCCCGTCACCCTCGACGACATCGGCCTGGGTGTGCCCGGCGAGCCGGCCAGTCCGCACGGTCAGAGCCTGTCCGGATTCGTCGAGCGGGCCACCGCCCTGTGGCGCTCGGACGAACAGCAGCGGCCCCACATACTGGGCGCCCCCGCCGTCACCGGGACCCCGGCCGTGATGCCCGTATGGGAGTGGGAGAACCCGCCCGAGGACACCGACGTGTCGCGCGGCGGACGCCACCGGGTCAGCGCCGCCGACCTGGAGATGATGCGCTCGGCCCGCACGCACTACGAGCAGATGTACCGCAAGGCCGGCGGCATCGCGACGCGCACCCGCATCGTCGGCTTCCTCAACACCGAGGCGGCGCCCCTGCTGCGCGGCAGCTACACCGATGACACGGGCCGCCAACTGCACCGCGCCACCGGCGGGTTGGTCGCCATCGCGGGCATCTGCGCCTACGACTCCGACGCACACGGCCTCGCCCAGCGCTACTTCCACCAGGCCCTGCGCCTCGCCAAGGCGAGCGGGGACCGCGGTCTCGGCGCCTATGTCATCGCCCTTCTGGTCAACCAGTCGCTCCACATGCGGCAGTACCGGCAGTCGGTGGCCTTCGCGGAGGCCGCGCTGCGAGCCGCGGGACGGCACATCACCCCGGCGCTCGCCTCGGACCTGTACGCGATGCAGGCCAAGGCGTACGCACACCTCGGTGACGGCACCGGTGCCCTGTCCTGCATCCGGCGCGCCGAGTCGGCCGCCGACCGCATCCGGCGCGGCCACGAACCGGACGAGACGGGCTATGTCCAGCCCGGACTCGTCAACGTGCAGGTGGCGGAGGCCCTGCTGAGCCTCGGCGACCTCGCCTCGGCGCGTGAGCACGCGGCGGCGGCCGTGCACAACCCCGCCCACGACCGGGGACGGGTGCACCGCCTGGCCATGCTCAGCCAGATCGAGCTGAGACAGGGCAACGCCGAGAAGGCCGTTGCGATCGCCGTGGAGATGGCCGAACAGGCACGGGGAATGGAGTCGCAGCGGCTGCGCGACAGACTCCGGGCGGTACGCGAACACCTGGTCCGCAACGGCTGCGCCGGCACGGCGGAGGCCGCCGAACTCATCGACGGGGCGCTGCGCGTACCGCTCTGAGCCCGACCTGCACTGCTCTCTCACGCCCCGCTGCTGGGATATTGCCATCTAACTCGGCGGAAGGTGGCAGAACCGTGCAGTGGACGAAACAGAACGAACAGACTGTGTATGAAAACCGCTGGTTCCGGGTCAATCTCGCGGATGTCGAGCTCCCGGACGGCCGACATCTCGACCACTTCGTCATACGGCTGCGGCCGGTCGCCGTGGCCACCGTGGTCAACGAGGCCAACGAGGTGCTGCTCCTGTGGCGGCACCGCTTCATCACCGACAGCTGGGGCTGGGAACTCCCGGCGGGGGTGGTCGAGGACGGCGAGGACATCGCCGCCGCGGCCGCCAGGGAACTGGAGGAGGAGACCGGCTGGCGGCCGGGACCCTTACGCCATCTGATGAGCGTGGAGCCGTCCAACGGTCTCGAGGACGCCAGGCACCACGTCTACTGGGCCGAGGAGGCTTCGTACGTCGGCCATCCCGAGGACGACTTCGAGTCGGACCGCAGGGAGTGGGTCCCTCTCAAGCTCGTCCCCGACATGGTCGCCCGCGGCGAGGTCCCGGCCGCCAACATGGCGGCCGCGCTGCTGATGCTGCACCATCTCAGGCTGGGACAGGACACCCCCGGCTGAGGGATTCAGCGTCCGAACGCCTGCCAGACGGCAACGGCGAGCGCGCCGGCCGCGGTGATCGCGGCGACGGCCTGCAGTGGCCATCGGGTGTGCTCGAGGGCGGTGACCCGGGTGCTCAGATCGTCCTGATCCTTGACGCTCTGTTCATCGCGCTGCGTGAGCAACGCCAGCTTGCCGTCGACGCGGGTGAGACCCACATCGAGGCTGCGGCGTAACTCCGCGAGTTCTTCCGGGACCACGGGACGCTCGGGGTCGGCGGTCACGGGTCGGCTCCTTTCCGTAGTCGGCAGATCCGTTGCCTTACGCACGGAAAGTCAACTCGCCTGGTGGGTACGGCGGGAGAGTGTGCGATGGGCATATGCGAGCCCGGTGCGCACACGGTGTGTGAATGGTTCGGGCCCGGCACTCCGAAGAGCGCCGGGCCCGAACCCACGATTACGCAGAGTCAACCGCGCAAGGTCACGCGTACTGGTAGAAACCCGAGCCCGTCTTGCGGCCGAGACGGCCCGCGTCGACCATCCGCTGGAGCAGCGGGGGAGCGGCGTACAGGGGCTCCTTGAACTCCGAGTACATCGAGTCGGCGACCGAGGCGACCGTGTCGAGGCCGATGAGGTCGGAGAGCTTGAGCGGGCCCATGGGGTGGGCGCAGCCGAGCTCCATGCCGTTGTCGATGTCCTCGCGGCTGGCGATGCCCGACTCGAACATCCGGATCGCGGAGAGGAGATATGGAATCAGCAGCGCGTTGACCACGAAGCCCGAGCGGTCCTGGGCCCGGATCGCGTGCTTGCCGAGGATCTTCTCGACGAGGGCCTGCGCGCGGCTGACGGTGCCCTCGGAGGTGGTGAGGGCCGGGATCAGCTCGACGAGCTTCTGCACGGGCGCCGGGTTGAAGAAGTGGATCCCGATGACGTGGTCGGGGCGCGAGGTCGCCACGGCCAGCTTGACCAGCGGGATCGAGGACGTGTTGGACGCCAGGATGGCGTCCTGCCGGGTGACGACCTGGTCGAGCACCTGGAAGATCTCGGTCTTGACCTGCTCGTTCTCGACGACGGCCTCGATGACGAGGTCCCGGTCGGAGAACTCCCCGAGGTCGGTGGTGAAGCTCAGGCGGGCCAGGGTGTCAGCCAGCTCCTCGGCGCTGATCTTGCCGCGCTCGGCCGCCTTGGAGAGGGAGTTGTGCAGCCGGGTACGGCCGATCTCCAGGGCCTCTCCGGTGGTCTCCGCCACCATGACGTCCAGACCGGCGCGGGCGCAGACCTCTGCGATCCCGGCTCCCATCTGGCCGCAGCCCACCACTCCGACGCGCTGGATGTCCCCCATAGGGTCGGTCACCTCGTGCCTTTCGCTGTTCTCCGGCCGGCAGGACCCCCGGGTTCCGGCGCCTGCCTCGGCCCTGCACGTTACTCGGAACCTGCCGTACAGGAGGGGCCGGGTCGGGCATGCTGTCGTCTGTGCGGACCGGAACGGCCGGGCCTGTTGGCCAGGGGGTGGGCGTATGAGGCATTTGTCACGCAGGGGCTTCACGATCGCGGCGGCGGCCGCGCTGACCGGACTCGCCGCGGGGGACGCGGCCGCGTCGGCCTCCGGCCACGCTCCGGTGGCCCGCGACCTGCGGGGCATGTGGCTGGCGACCGTGGCCAACCGGGACTGGCCGTCGAAGCCGGGCCTGAGCGCGGCTCAGCAGCGTACGGAGCTCATCGCCCACCTCGACACGGCGGTGGGCCGGCACCTGAACGCCGTGGTCTTCCAGGTGCGGCCGACGGCCGACGCGCTGTGGCCCTCCCCGTACGAACCCTGGTCGGACGTCCTCACCGGAGTGCAGGGCAGGAACCCGGGCTGGGACCCGCTCGGCACGGCCGTGGCGGAGGCGCACCGGCGCGGGCTCGAACTGCACGCCTGGTTCAATCCCTACCGCGTCGCGAACCACACGGACCTCTCCCGTCTCGTGTCCACGCACCCGGCCCGCCGGCACCCCGACTGGGTGGTCCCCTACGGCGGGAAGCTCTACTACAACCCGGGCCTGCCCGAGGTGCGGAAGTTCGTCCAGGACGCGATGCTCGACGCCGTCCGCCGCTACGACCTCGACGCCGTGCACTGGGACGACTACTTCTACCCGTATCCGGTCGCGGGCCAGGTCTTCGACGACGACGCCGCCTACGCGGCGCACGGCGGGAACTTCCCCGACCGGGCCTCCTGGCGGCGCGACAACACGGACCGGCTCGTGCGCGAGATGGCCGCGAGCGTGAAGCGGATCCGACCGCGCACCCAGTTCGGGATCAGCCCCTTCGGCGTGTGGCGCAACGCGGCGACGGACCCCCTCGGCTCGGACACCCGGGCCGGGGTGCAGACGTACGACGACCTGCACGCCGACACCCGCAGGTGGGTGCGCGAGCGCTGGATCGACTACATCTGCCCGCAGATCTACTGGAACATCGGCTTCGCCGCCGCGGACTACGCGAAGCTCGTGCCCTGGTGGGCGGACGTCGTACGCGGGACCGGGGTGCGCCTCTACGCGGGAGAGGCGCTCTACAAGGCGGGCGATCCGGCGCAGCCCGCGCAGTGGCAGGATCCGGCCGAACTCTCCCGCCACCTCACCTTCGCCGAGAGCTACCCGCAGGTGAACGGACACGTGTTCTTCTCGGCGAAGGAGGTGGGCGCCGACCCGATCGGCGCCATGGCCCGGGTGGTCGAGGACCACTACTAGGCCGCTTGTGATGACCGTGCGATGACTAGGGGGCCGGCTCCTCGTGCTGCACGACGGAGTCGGGGCCCGGTGACATCACCGCCTCGTGGCCGTCCTGGAAGCGGACCTTGAACGGCGGCTCGCCGTCGTGGCCCATGACCTCGACTATCTCCGCGACCCTGTCGTGCTCGCCCACGGTCCTGCCGTGCACCCGCAGCTGGTCGCCCTTGGTGGCACGCATCGTGAGTGACCTCCTCGTCCCTCGTCGACCCGTATCTCAAGAGTAGGACCGGGTCGCCGAGTCGGGGACCCTCAGCCGCGGGACCGTTGGGTTACCGCGATGCACACGAGTACGGCGGCCGCGGTCAGGGGCGCGGCGGGGGAGAGCTGCTCGCCGAGCAGGAACACCGACCAGACCAGGGTGAGCAGGGGCTGGGCCAGCTGGAGCTGGCTCGCCTTCGGGATGCCGATGACGGCCATGCCGCGGTACCAGACGACCAGGCCCACGAACTGCGAACCCACGGCCACCCAGAGCAGCCCCGCGACGGCGTGCCCCGTCAGGTGGACGGGCTCGTGGCTCAGCGCGACGACCGCCCCCGGCACGGCGAGCGGCAGGCACATCACGAGCGCCCAGGCGATGACCTGCCAGCCCGGCATGACGCGGGCCAGGCGGCCGCCCTCCGTGTAGCCGGCGGCGCAGATGAGGAGCGCGCCGAAGAGGTACAGGTCGGCGGTCGTGAGCGTGCCGCCGCTCTGCTGCACGGTGAACGCGATCACCGCTGCGGCGCCCGCGCAGGCCGCGATCCAGAAGCTGCGAGAGGGGCGCGCGCCGGTGCGCAGCGCCGAGAGCAGCGCGGTCGTCAGGGGCAGCAGGCCGACGACGACGGCGGAGTGCGCGGTGGTGGCCGTCTCCAGGGCGAGCGTCGTGAGCAGCGGGAACCCGAGGACGACGCCCGCGCCGACCACCGCGAGACCGGCCCAGTGGCGGCGCTCGGGGGCGCGGACGCGCAGCGCGAGCAGACAGGAGCCGGCGATCACGGCGGCGAGGACGCTCCGCACGGTGACGAGGCTCCAGGGCCCGAACCCTTCGAGTCCCCAGGCGGTGGCGGGGAAGGTGAGCGAGAAGGCGGTGACGCCGAGCGCCGCGAGGACGGTCCCGCCACGGGTCGCCTTCGGCGTGAGGGGGGTGGGAGCGGCGCCCCGGACGGGGGTCGCGCTCCCGGCAACTGCTATCCCTGTGGTGGCAGTAGCGCTATTCTCTGTACTCATGCATGAGCGTAGCAGTGTGGGTGACCTGGCGGAACGGCTGCGGGGAGAGCTGGATCGCTACTCTCCAGGTGGAAAGCTGCCGTCCAGCCGGGTTCTCGTCGAGCGGTTCCGGGTGAGTCCGGTGACCGTGTCGCGTGCGCTCGCGCAGCTCGCCGCCGAGGGGCTCGTCGTGACGCGCCCCGGAGCCGGGGCGTTCCGCGCGGAGCCCCGCGCCGCGGCAGAGCCGGCCGGTGACACCTCCTGGCAGGAGCTCGCGCTCAGCGCCGACTCCGCGACCGAGCTCGTACCGCGGGCCGTGGACGCCTCCGGAGTCCTGGTCACGCTCTCCGCCCCGCCCCCGGGTGTCGTCGAGTTCAACGGCGGCTATCTGCACCCCTCGCTCCAGCCGGAACGCGCCATGGCCGCGGCGCTGGCCCGCGCGGGCCGCCGCCCCGGCGCGTGGGGGCGGCCCCCGGTCGACGGCATCCCCGACCTCCGCGAGTGGTTCGCGCGCGGCATCGGTGGCGCCATCACCGCCGCCGAGGTACTGATCGCGTCCGGTGGCCAGTCCGCCCTGGCCACCGCGCTGCGCGCCCTCGCCCCGCCCGGCGCCCCCGTCCTCGTCGAATCGCCCACGTACCCGGGCATGCTGGCGATCGCGCGCGCGGCCGGGCTGCGGCCCGTGCCCGTGCCGGTCGACACGGACGGGGTGCGTCCGGAGCTGCTCGCCGAGGCTTTCCGGGCGACGGGCGCGCGCGTGTTCGTGTGCCAGCCGCTGTTCCAGAACCCGACCGGTGCGGTCCTGTCCGCGCAGCGGCGCCCCGAGGTGCTGCGGATCGCACGCGAGGCCGGGGCGTTCATCGTCGAGGACGACTTCGTGCGCCGCCTCGTCCACGAGGACGCGGGACCGCTGCCCAGGCCGCTGGCCACCGACGACCACGACGGTGTGGTCGTCCACGTCTGCTCCCTGACCAAGGCGACCTCGCCGAGCTTCCGCATCGGCTGCCTCGCCGCGCGCGGCCCCGTCCTCGAACGGCTGCGCGCGATCCAGGTCGTCGACCACTTCTTCGTGCCGCGCCCGCTCCAGGAGGCCGCCCTCGAACTGGTCGGCTCACCGGCGTGGCCGCGTCACCTGCGCACCGTGGCCGCCCACTTGAAGCTGCACCGCGACACCATGACGGCGGCCCTGCGCACCACCCTGCCCGAACTCGCCGTGGCGCACGTGCCCTTGGGGGGCTATCTCCTGTGGGCGCGGCTGCCCGACGGCACGGACGAGGCGGCGCTCGTCGCGGGAGCGCTGCGCGCGGGCGTCGCCGTCGCGCCCGGACGCCCGTACTTCTCCGCCGAGCCCCCGGCCCCGCACATCCGGCTGAGCTTCGCGGCGGTCGCCGGACCCGCGGAGATCACGGAGGGCATCCGCCGGCTGCGGACCGCGTGCGACGAGACGATCCAGTAGGCGACGGGGGCGATCAGCATCCGAAACCGGCTCGACGGACACCGGCCCCGCCTGCAAATCTCGCGTCATGACCGACACACGACCCGCCACCCCCGCACTCCCCGACGGCTTCGAGATCTCGGCCGACGCCATCCGCATCGACGCCGACCGCGTGCACCGCTGGCTCTCCACGGACGCCTACTGGGCCAAGGGCCGCGCCCGCGAACACCAGGACCGGGCGATCGCGGGATCGCTGAACTTCGGGGTGTACGACTCCGCTTCCGGCGAGCAGGTCGCGTACGCCCGTGTCGTGACGGACCACGCCACCTTCGCCTGGCTCTGCGACGTCTACGTGGACCGGGCCGTCCGCGGCAAGAACGTGGGCACCGCGCTCGTCGCCGCCGTCCGCGACCACCTGGAGCCGCTCGGCCTGCGCCGCATCATGCTCGCCACTCAGGACGCGCACGGGGTGTACGAGAAGGTCGGCTTCGCACCCCTCGCCGAGCCGGACAACTGGATGGCGCTCATCCTGCGGTGAGCGCGCGGCGGGGCGCATGCGGCTGGCATACGCCCCGTGGACCCTTGACCGCAGCCGCGGCACGCCCCACGATCGCCGCATGCCCGTTCGCGTGACGCTTCTGGCCGCCGCGCGCAGCGCCTCGCTGCTCGCCGAGCGCTTCGACGACGACCGGCCCCTCGACCACACCGGCTGGCACGAGGTGGAGCTGGCCTCGCCCGTACTGGTGCCGCTCGCCGCGGCGGAACTGCGCTACTGCGCGCCCACCGCCCGCAGCCGCGGTACCGCCGAGGCGCTCGGCCTCGCGCCCCTGTCCCAACTCGCCCTGCGGGACTGCGACATGGGCCGCTGGCGCGGGCGCACGCTCGCCGAGGTGACGGCCGTCGAGCCGGGCGCCGTCGACGCCTGGCTGCGCGACCCGCGCTCGGCGCCGCACGGCGGGGAGTCGCTGCTCGCGTTCATATCGCGGGTCGGCGGCTGGCTCGACACACGGCCGCACGACGACGGCGCGACCGTCGTGGCCGTCGCCGAACCGGCCGTCGTACGCGCGGCGCTCGTCTACGCGCTCAAGGCGCCCCCGCCGACGTACTGGAACATCGACGTACGCCCCCTGTCGACCGCGGTCCTCACGGGGAGTGCCGGCCGCTGGAGCGTACGGCTCGACGCCGCGGTCTGAGTCAGGCCGCGGCGCGGGTGTACGCGGTGGTGAGCACCAGGTCCTTCGCCGGGCCCTTCACCCGCCACTCCATCCGCCAGTGGTCCGGGCCCGTCACCTCGAACTCGCCGCGGTAGAGGTCCGCCGCGCAGGGGTGGTCCGCCGTGTGGCGGCCGGTGCGCAGGTCCAGGTCGTGAAAGTAGCGGCCGTCGGAGAATTGCACGACGGCCGTGCCGGGAGCGTCGCCCGGCAGGAAACGCAGCGTGCGCTCGGCGGGCCGGGCGGTGCCGTGCCACACGAAGGTGCCCGCCTCGTGGTGCAGCAGCCCGCCGCCGTCCTCGTGACCGAAGTCGGTGGTCCCGGAGAAGGTGCCGACCGCGTCGTCGGCGAGGTCCCGCACCGTCCGCTCGACGTGCCACCGGCCCGCCAGATGGGCCAGCGCATCGGGAACCGGCCAGGGCTCACTCATCTCGTCCCACCCATCTCGTCGCACCTGTTCCCCATTTTGCCGCCTCCCGGCCCCCGTCCCCCGACGGGGTCGCGCTCGCCCTCGGCATGACCGAGAACACCGCCGTCGCCCATCCGATCCACCCCGAACACGGCGGTACCGGCATCGCCCCCGGCCGCTACCTCGTACGCCGCCAGCGACAGCGCGCCGCGTCAGGCCAGTCGTGGCGCGGCGGGGACCGGCTGATCGCCGACTGACGCCTGAGAGAGCACCCGACGATCATCCACATTGCATAAACGTGCATGCGCACGTATAGTCATGCCATCCAAGAGGAGGGTTCCATGGCGGTACGCGTAGCAGTGGCAGGGGCAAGCGGATACGCGGGCGGAGAGCTGCTGCGTCTGCTGCTCGCTCATCCCAATGTGGAGATCGGGGCCCTGACCGGCAACTCGAACGTGGGGCAGGCTCTCGGTGCACTCCAGCCGCACCTGGTGCCGCTGGCCGACCGGATCCTCGAGCCGACGACCGCCGAGGTGCTCTCCGGGCACCACGTGGTCTTCCTCGCGCTGCCGCACGGGCAGTCCGCCGCCGTCGCCGAGCAGCTCGGCGAGGACACGCTCGTCGTGGACATGGGCGCCGACTTCCGGCTGAAGGACGCGGGCGACTGGGAGAAGTTCTACGGCAGCGCGCACGCCGGGACCTGGCCCTACGGGCTCCCCGAGCTGCCCGGCGCGCGCGCCGCGCTGGAGGGGACCAAGCGCATCGCGGTGCCCGGCTGCTACCCGACCGCCGTCTCCCTCGCGCTCTTCCCCGCGTACGAGGCCGGGCTCGCGGAGCCGGAGGCCGTGATCGTCGCCGCCTCCGGGACGTCCGGCGCGGGCAAGGCGCCCAAGGCGAACCTCCTCGGTTCCGAGGTCATGGGCTCCATGTCCCCGTACGGAGTGGGCGGCGGCCACCGGCACACGCCCGAGATGATCCAGAACCTGGGCGCGGTCGCCGGCGTGCCGGTCTCCGTCTCCTTCACGCCGACGCTGGCGCCGATGCCGCGCGGCATCCTCGCCACGTGCAGCGCCAAGGCGAAGCCGGGCGTGAGCGCCGACAGCGTGCGGGCCGTCTACGAGAAGGCCTTCGCCGACGAGCCGTTCGTGCACCTCCTCCCCCAGGGGCAGTGGCCCGCGACCGCGTCCGTGTACGGCTCGAACGCCGTGCAGGTGCAGGTCGCGTACGACTCGGAGGCCGGCCGGATCATCGTGATCAGCGCCATCGACAACCTCACCAAGGGCACCGCCGGCGGCGCCCTCCAGAGCATGAACATCGCCCTCGGTCTCGACGAGACCACCGGACTTTCCACGATCGGAGTGGCACCGTGAGCGTCGCACGCGCAGCCACCCGGCCGCAGACGGGTATGACAGCCGCGCCGCTGCGCTGCGCGGGCGGAGAAGCGAACAAGGAGACACCGTGAGCGTCACGGCAGCTAAGGGATTCACGGCGGCGGGCATCGCCGCCGGGATCAAGCAGAACGGCAACCCGGACCTGGCCCTCGTGGTCAACAACGGGCCCCGCCTGGCCGCCGCGGGCGTCTTCACCTCCAACCGTGTGAAGGCCGCGCCGGTGCTCTGGTCGGAGCAGGTCCTCAAGGGCGGGCTCGTGTCCGCCGTCGTCCTCAACTCGGGCGGCGCCAACGCCTGTACGGGCCCCAAGGGCTTCCAGGACACGCACGCCACGGCGGAGAAGGTCGCGCAGGCGCTCGGCCTGAACGCGGGCGAGGTCGCCGTCGCGTCGACCGGCCTCATCGGCGAACTCCTCCCCATGGACAAGCTCCTGCCCGGTGTCGACACGGCGGTCGCCCAGCTCGGCCCGCACGGCGGCGAAAAAGCGGCCGTCGCCATCAAGACCACCGACTCCGTGCACAAGACCGCGGTGTTCGAGGGCGACGGATGGACGGTCGGCGGCATGGCCAAGGGCGCGGGCATGCTCGCCCCCGGCCTCGCCACCATGCTCGTCGTCCTGACCACGGACGCCGACCTGGAGGCCGACGTCCTGGACAAGGCCCTGCGGGACGCCACGAAGGTCACCTTCGACCGCGTCGACTCCGACGGCTGCATGTCGACGAACGACACCGTGCTGCTCCTGGCCTCCGGCGCCGCCGAAGTCACCCCCGGATACGCCGAGTTCGCCGAGGCCGTCCGCACGGTCTGCGACGACCTCGGGCGGCAGCTCATCGGCGACGCAGAGGGCGCCAGCAAGGACATCAAGGTCGACGTCATCAACGCCGCGACCGAGGACGACGCCGTCGAGGTGGGCCGCTCCATCGCCCGTAACAACCTCCTCAAGTGCGCGATCCACGGCGAGGACCCCAACTGGGGCCGGGTGCTGTCCGCGATCGGCACGACGTCCGCCGCCTTCGAGCCCGACCAGCTGAACGTCGCCATCAACGGCGTCTGGGTCTGCAGATACGGCGGCGTCGGCGAGGACCGCGAGCTCGTCGACATGCGCTACCGGGAGGTCGTCATCACCGCCGACCTGGCGGCCGGCTCCGAGACCGCGACGATCTGGACCAACGACCTGACCGCGGACTACGTCCACGAGAACAGCGCGTACAGCTCATGAGCACGACGCGGAAGCACACCGCGCTGCCCAAGGCGCAGATCCTCATCGAGGCGCTGCCCTGGCTCACCCGGCACCAGGGCAAGACCGTCGTCATCAAGTTCGGCGGCAACGCCATGATCGACGAGGACCTCAAGGCCGCCTTCGCCCAGGACGTCGTCTTCCTGCACCACGCGGGCCTCAAGCCCGTCGTCGTGCACGGCGGCGGACCGCAGATCAGCAAGGCACTCGACCGGCACGGCATCGTCAGCGAGTTCAAGGCGGGCCTGCGGGTCACCACCGAGGACGCGATGGACGTGGTGCGGATGGTCCTGGCCGGCCAGGTGCAGCGCGAGCTCGTCGGGCTCCTCAACGAGCACGGCCCGCTCGCCATCGGCCTCACCGGCGAGGACGCGCACACCATCACCGCCACCAAGCACCAGCCCGAGATCGACGGCCAACTCATCGACATCGGCCGGGTGGGCCAGATCACCGAGATCGACACAGGCGCCATCGAGGCCCTGCTCGCCGACGGCCGCATCCCGGTCGTCTCCTCGATCGCCCGCTCCCAGGACGACGGACATGTCTACAACGTCAATGCTGATACGGCGGCTGCGGCTCTCGCTGCGGCGCTGGGCGCCGAGACCCTGATGGTTCTGACCGACGTCGAGGGCCTCTACGAGGACTGGCCGAACTCCGACGAGGTCATCAGCCGGCTCACCGCCAAGCAGCTGGAGAAGCTCCTTCCCGAGCTCGCCAGCGGCATGGTCCCGAAGATGGAGGGCTGCCTGCACGCCGTGCGCAACGGCGTGACGACCGCCCGCGTCATCGACGGCCGGGTCCCGCACTCGATCCTGCTGGAGATCTTCACCGACGAGGGCATCGGCACGATGGTCGTGCCGGACGCCCCCGATTCCACCGACGTACACGCCATCGACGAGCAGGGGGAGTCATGAGCAACCAGGAGCTGACCGCGCGCTGGCAGGGCGCGCTCATGGACAACTACGGCACGCCCCGGCTGCCCCTCGTCCGCGGCGCGGGCGCCAAGGTGTGGGACGCCGACGGCAAGGAGTACGTCGACTTCGTCGGCGGCATCGCGGTCAACGCCCTCGGTCACGCGCACCCCGCGGTCGTCCGGGCGGTCACCGAGCAGATCGCCTCCCTCGGCCATGTCTCGAACCTCTTCGTCGCCGAGCCGCCCGTCGCGCTCGCCGAACGGCTCCTCCAGCTGTTCGGCCGGTCCGGCCGCGTGTACTTCTGCAACTCGGGCGCCGAGGCCAACGAGGGCGCCTTCAAGATCGGCCGGCTGACGGGCCGTTCGCACATGGTCGCGACGCAGGGCGGCTTCCACGGCCGCACGATGGGTTCCCTCGCGCTGACCGGCCAGCCCGGCAAGCAGGAGCCCTTCCTGCCGCTGCCGGGCGACGTCACGCACGTCCCGTACGGGGATGCCGAGGCGCTGCGGGCGGCGGTCACGGAAGAGACCGCGCTCGTGATCATCGAGCCGATCCAGGGCGAGAACGGCGTCGTCGTGCCGCCCGCCGGCTACCTCAGGGCGGCCAGGGAGATCACCCGGGCCACCGGCACCCTCCTCGTGCTCGACGAGGTGCAGACCGGCATCGGCAGGACCGGCCACTGGTTCGCGTACCAGGCCGAGGAGGGCATCGACCCCGACATCGTCACGCTCGCCAAGGGGCTCGGCGGCGGACTGCCCATCGGCGCCACCGTCGCGTTCGGCGAGGCGGCCGGGCTGCTCGAACCCGGTCACCACGGCACGACGTTCGGCGGGAACCCCGTCGCCTGCGCGGCCGGCCTCGCGGTGCTCGACACCGTCGCGGGCGAGGGCCTCCTGGACAACGTGAAGCGCGCGGAGGCCCGGCTGCGGGACGCGATCGCGTCCCTCGGGCACCCGCTCGTCGGCCGTGTAAGGGGCGCCGGGCTCCTCCTGGGTATCGTGCTCACCGAGCCGCTCGCGCCCCAGGTGCAGCAGGCGGCTCAGGACGCCGGCTTCCTGGTGAACGCGCCCGCCCCCGATGTCGTACGGCTGATGCCGCCGCTCAACCTCCACGACGACGAGGTGGACGCCCTCCTCCAGGCGCTGCCCGGCATCCTGGACAAGGCCCTCGAAGGGGCCGACGGGGAAGGACGATCCTGAGGAATGGGACGACGACGATGAGTCAGGCGCAGGACAACGAGCACGCCGCGGGACCCGCCGTGCCGCAGACCCGCACCGCGCGCCACCGCCGGATCGTGGACATCCTCAACCGGCAGCCGGTGCGCTCGCAGAGCCAGCTGGCGAAGCTGCTCGCCGACGACGGCCTCACGGTCACGCAGGCGACGCTCTCCCGGGACCTGGACGAGCTGGGCGCGGTCAAGATCCGCAACACCGGTGGCGAGCTGATCTACGCGGTGCCCAGCGAGGGCGGTTTCCGCACCCCGCAGGCCCCGCTCGGCGGCTCGGCCAAGGAGGAGCGGATGCGGCGGCTCGCGGGGGAACTGCTGATCTCCGCGGAGGCTTCGGCGAACCTCGTGGTCCTGCGCACCCCGCCCGGCGCCGCCCAGTTCCTCGCGTCGGCGATCGACCAGGCGGAACTCCAGGTGATCCTGGGCACGATCGCGGGTGACGACACATTGATGCTCATCAGCCGCGACCCGGCCGGCGGCCAGGCGCTCGCCGACCATCTGCTGCGGCTCGCCCAGAACGACCACTGAGCACGCCGAACCGTTCGGGCTCGCGCCCCGGACCACCCGATGTCCACGGGCGGTCCGGGGCGCTGCCGCGTTCTCAGGCCTGCTGCTCGGCGCGGCGCGCCCGGTACGACATCCAGGCCGCGACCAGGGCGCCCGACACGTTGTGCCACACGGAGAACACGGCCGCGGGGAGCGCCGCGAGCGGGCTGAAGTGCGCCGTGGCGAGGGATGCGGCGAGCCCCGAGTTCTGCATGCCGACCTCGAACGCCATCGCGCGGGACGCGGGCGCCCCGAGACGCGCCAGCTTCCCGGCGCCGTAACCGAGCGCGAGACCCAGGCCGTTGTGGAGGACGACGGCGAGCAGGACGAGCCCGGCCGCCGACTTGATCGCGCTCGCGCTGCCCGCGACGACCACGGCGACGATGACGGCGATGGTGAGCGCCGACAGCCAGGGCAGGGCGCCGAGCACGCGGTCGACGTACCGGCCGAGGGCCAGGCGCACGAGGAGTCCCGCGATGACCGGCAGCAGCACGGTCTTGAGGATGTCCGTGACCATCGACCCCGCGTCCACGGGCAGGAACTCGCCCGCGAGCAGCAGCGTCAGCGGCGGCGTGACGAGCGGGGCGAGCACGGTCGAGACGGTGGCGACGGAGACGGACAGGGCGACGTCGCCGCGCGCCAGGTAGGTCACCACGTTGGAGGCGGTGCCGCTCGGGGCGCAGCCCACGAGGATCACTCCCGCCGCCAACTGGGGCGGCAGGTCGAGGGCGTTGGCTATCAGCCAGCCGAGCCCCGGCATGATCACGTAGTGCGCGACGAGCCCGAGGCCGACGGCCCACGGCCGCTTCGCGACGCCCTTGAAGTCGTGCGGGGTCATCGTGAGTCCCATGCAGAACATCACCACACCCAGCAGGTACGGGACGTTCGTCTTCCAGCTCGCGAAGGCGTCCGGCAGGGCGAGCCCGATGCCGCCCGCCGCGAGCACGAGTACGGGGAACACGGTGACGGCCAGGCGCGCCGTGCGGTTGCCGGTGTCCGTCGGCTGGGGGATCAATTGTTCGGTCTGCACCGGGCGATGCAACGCCGCCGCCCCGCGAGCCCGCAACCCCGTCTCGTTATGTGGTCCCTACATCTTCATGGGATCGCCACACGTTCGCCTTCAGGATCGCCACACGTTCGCCTTCATGTCCGGGTTCATCCAGCGGCGGAGGTGCCGCCTCAGTAGCGCGTGATCGCGGTCGCGCCGCTCGCCGTCCCGATCGCGATGTGCGGCCGCCGGGCGGGCTCGGCCCAGCGCAGGATGCGCCGCATCGCGTCCGCCGGGACCGATACGCACCCGGCCGTCGCCCCGCGCCCGTTCACGTGCAGGAAGATCCCCGCTCCGCGCCCGCGCACCGGCCGGTCGTAGTTGTAGGCGATGACGAAAGCGTGTGCGTACTGGGTCGCGTACGACACGAGGTGTTCGGACTCGGCGGCGCGGCAGTCGGCCGGGCGCGGCTCGGTCCAGCGGTTGTAGGACCGCGAGTCGTTGTCCTGACACCACCAGGAGTCCTGGTGCACGCGCCGGTAGGCGGTGGTTGTGCCGACGGGTGCGGGCTCGGTCCCGAAGGCGTAGGGAAGGCCGTACAGGCCGGTGGGTGTCGTGTACGTGCCCTGTTTGCGCGAGCCGCCGTCGGCGAGGCCCTTCGCGCCGAACCGCGCCGCCGCCGAACCCGCCGCGACCCACCGCCCGTCGCGCCGGTCCCACCAGGTGACGGTGCCGGTGGTCGAGCCGGTGCGCGCGGCCTGTGCGGTGACGAGCTGGGAGCCGCCGCCGGTGTCGGCCATCCGCGCGGGCAGCGGCGCGGGTCCGCCGCGCGGTGCCGCGCCAAGGGTCAGCAGGGCTATCGCCCCGGTCAGGGATGCTATGACGACGGATCGTGAGCGCATGTGTCAGACGGTAGTCGGGGGCAGCGGGAGCGGCAGCCCCGGAAGTCCGTCCAGGCTGCGCCCGATGTGTTCCTTCTTCTCGAAGTACGCACTCAGGGAGGCGTCGTCCTCGCGCGCGAAGCGCCTCTCGTGCAGATCGCGGTCCTCGTCGTACGACATGAAGGGCACCGCGTATCCGCAGGAGTCGCGGACGAGGTCGGCGCTCACGGCGATGATCGCCCGCAGGCCGTGCCGGGTCGGGTCGATGTGGGGGAAGTGTTCGAGCAGTTCCTTGAACCGGGCGTCGTCACGGAAGACGGGTTCCCCGTGGCCGTGCACCCGGACGATGTTCGGAGGGCCCTGGAAGGCGCACCACATGAGGGTGATGCGGCCGTTCTCGCGCAGGTGCGCGATGGTCTCGGCGGTGCTGCCGGCGAAGTCGAGATAGGCGACCGTCCGCTCGTCGAGTACGGCGAAGGATCCCGTCAGCCCCTTGGGGGAGAGGTTCACCGTGCCGTCCTCGGACAGGGGTGCGGTCGCGGTGAAGAACATGGGCTGCTCCTCGATGAAAGTGCGCAGCCTGCCGTCGATGCGTTCGTAGGTCTTTCCCATGACTCCGGATTATCGACCCGAAGTCGTTCGCCTGTCTAACGAGTTCGCGCGCATCCCGGCCACGAGGGGAGCGATTGACGAATCATGCAGTGAGATGCATACTCATGCATAACGTCGAAGATCGCGCCGAAGCGCGACCTCGCCTGGTACCCCGTTACGGGAAGGGGCGGGACGGGGAAGAGAAACCCCGCCCCGCCGCACCGCACATCTAGGAGCAACCGTGAGCAGCAACACCGGCGATGTCCGCCTCTGGGGCGGCCGGTTCGCCGACGGCCCCGCCGAGGCCCTGGCGAAACTCTCCGCCTCGGTCCACTTCGACTGGCGCCTCGCGCCGTACGACATCGCCGGCTCCCGCGCCCACGCGCGCGTGCTGCACAAGGCGGGCCTGCTCACCGAGGACGAGCTGACCCGCATGCACGCGGGCCTCGACCAGCTCGAAGCGGACGTGGCGGACGGCTCGTTCGTCGGGACGATCGCCGACGAGGACGTCCACACGGCGCTCGAGCGCGGCCTGCTGGAGCGCCTCGGCGCCGACCTCGGCGGCAAACTGCGCGCCGGCCGCTCCCGCAACGACCAGGTCGCCACGCTGTTCCGGATGTACCTGCGTGACCACGCGCGCGTCATCGGCGGCCTCGTCGCCGAGCTCCAGGACGCGCTCGTCGGCCTCGCCGAGGCGCACGCCGACGTCGCCATGCCCGGCCGTACGCACCTCCAGCACGCCCAGCCGGTCCTGTTCGCGCACCACGTCCTCGCGCACGTCCAGTCGCTGTCCCGGGACGCCGAGCGGCTGCGCCAGTGGGACGAGCGCACGGCGGTCTCTCCGTACGGCTCCGGCGCCCTGGCCGGTTCGTCGCTCGGCCTCGACCCGGAGGCCGTCGCGAAGGACCTCGGCTTCGAGCACGGCTCGGCGGCCAACTCCATCGACGGCACCGCGTCGCGGGACTTCGTCGCGGAGTTCGCCTTCATCACCGCGATGATCGGCGTGAACCTCTCGCGCATCGCCGAGGAGATCATCATCTGGAACACGAAGGAGTTCTCCTTCGTCACCCTCCACGACGCGTTCTCCACCGGCTCGTCGATCATGCCGCAGAAGAAGAACCCGGACATCGCCGAGCTCGCCCGCGGCAAGTCCGGCCGCCTGATCGGCAACCTGACCGGCCTGATGGCCACGCTCAAGGCCCTCCCGCTCGCGTACAACCGCGACCTCCAGGAGGACAAGGAGCCGGTCTTCGACTCCTGTGACCAGCTCGAGGTCCTGCTGCCCGCGTTCACCGGCATGATGGCCACGCTCACGGTCAACCGGGAGCGGATGGAGGAGCTCGCCCCGGCCGGCTTCTCGCTCGCCACCGACATCGCCGAATGGCTCGTCAAGCAGGGCGTGCCGTTCCGCGTCGCGCACGAGGTCGCCGGCGAGTGCGTCAAGGAGTGCGAGCAGCAGGGCATCGAGCTCGACCAGCTCACGGACGAGCAGTTCGCGAAGATCTCCGAGCACCTCACGCCCGAGGTGCGCACGGTCCTCAACGTGCCCGGCGCGCTCGCCTCCCGCAACGGGCGGGGCGGCACCGCCCCTTCGGCCGTCGCGGTGCAGCTCGCCGAGGTGAAGGACGACCTCGCCGTGCAGCACGCGTGGGCCGACGCCAAGTCCTGACCTGCCTTTTGTGCGGCCCGGCCCTTCAGGGGGCCGGGCCGCACTGCGTTGTCAGTGGCTGCCCCTAAAGTTTCCGGCAGTTGATCAACACCGGCTCACAACCGGTGCTCGTGACGCGTGCTTTCGACGCGCGCCCACGACCGGGGGTCGACATCTGCGAACGGGAAATCGGCTGTCGGGGAGGCAGTGGTGGGGTGGATGCGCGCGGGCGACTATGAAGTCGCCCTGGACGACGACGGGAAGGTCGTCTGCCGCAACGGCAAGGGACGGCTCCTGAAGTCGGTGCCGCCGAAGATCGCCGACGAACAGGCGGTCATCGGGCTCCGGCAGCTCACCGAGTGGCTGGAGCGGCACGAGCGCGACTGCCGGGAGCGGGCCGAGCGCTGGATGACCCGCTCACTGCCCGTGCCGGCCGCCGTGCTCGCCGAGGTGTGGCCCGACCCGGCCTGGCGTGCTGCCCTGAAGGACCTGGTCGTCACCGGTGACGACGGGACGGTCGCCGGGTTCCTGCGCGACGCCGACCCCGAGCGCGGTATCGGCCTCGTCGACCTCGACGGGGACACCGTGCGCATCCGCCCGCGGCAGATCAGCATTCCGCACCCGGTCCTCCTGGAAGACCTCGGCGAACTGCGCGAGTTCGCCGTCGAGTTGGAGGTCGACCAGGGCGTCCAGCAGCTGTTCCGCGAGATCTGGACACGCGGCGCCGACCGCGACCCGGCCGCACATGCCGTCGACGACTACGAGGGCGGCACCTTCAAGGAGCTCCGCTTCCTAGCCGGTCGCGCCACGTCCCTCGGCTACCGCGTGCGCGGCGGCCACGCCGTCCAGCCCGTCCTCGAAGCCGGACGCACCGTGGAGGCACGAGTGTGGATCGGTGACTACGAGGGCTACGCCGAGACCGAGACCGGCCCGCTCACCTGGACCACCGAGGGCGGGCAGGCCCTGGCCCTCGGTGAAGTCGGGCCGGTGGCCTGGTCGGAGGGCATGCGCATGGCCGCCGTCCTGTACGCGGGCCGCGAGCTCGAGGACGGGGAGCAGGCGGCGTGAGCACGGCGGTGAGCGGCGCGGGCGCGGGTCCGGGCGCGGCCGGTACGGCCGGTACGGCGGGTTCGGTGGGGGCGGTGGGAGCGGTGGGGCCAGTGGGTTCGGCGGGCCAGACGGCAGGGGAGCGGGGCGCGATGAGCACGGGTGACGGCACGGTGGACACGGGAGCGCTCCTGGAGGCGGGCGCCGTCCTGCTCCCGGGCACACACCCCGGCGAGGACGCCGACGACCTCACGGCCCGCGCGTACACCCACCCCGTCCTGGAGGGGCGCACGGTCGTCCGCCTCGTGCCGGGCACGCTCGGCGACGCGGAGGACCTCGCCCTGGACTTCCTCGGGCTGCGGCGCGAGAGCGTGCGTGACGGGCTCGGCCAGGTGCGCCGCGAAACCCTCGGCTTCCCCGCCTGGGCCCTGGTGAACGACCCGGACAACGGACACCACGCCCTCGCCCTCGTGAAGGACGTCGAGCGCCTCGCCCGCATGGCCAAGACCCGCGCGGGCGCCGCCAAGGAGGGCTTCGAGGAGCTCGGCGAGCGCCTCGGCCGCTCCGTCCCGCACTTCCTGCCCACGTACTACGAGGAGGCGGGCCGCGCCTTCCTCCGGCACGAGAACACCACCTACGCGGCCGCCCTCTTCGGCAAGGGCCGCGAGGCCGAGCGCGTCCACAGCCTCGACGTGGACGAGCAGCGGCAGCGCGCGGTGTTCCTCGAATTCGCGTTCGCCGGGGCGCTCACGGTCAAGGCCCTCAAGGACCATGTACGGGACCTGACGCAGCGTCTGGCGCCGCAGGCGGCCTGGGAGCAGTACCGAAGGCTCATCGTCGAGCGGTGCGGGGCCGGCATGCCGCCGTACGCCGCCCTGCCGCAGGACGCCCGCAAGCTCATCAACGCCGCCGGCCTGGACCGGGTCGAGGAGGAGTGCCGGCTGCTCGCCGACCTCCTGGCCTCCCCGGCGGTGGTACGCGCTCCCGGCACGTTCTGGACGGCGTACCGGCCCGCCCTCCTCGTCCTCGCAGCGCAGGAACCGGCCGTCCGCGAGCGTCTGCTGGAGATCATGCCGACGGGATACGGACACGACAACGGCTCCGAGGGCGACTGGCTGGAACTGCTCGCCGAGACCGGCGCCGAACAGCTCCTGACGGACCCGGACCCGACCCCGGCCGTCGACGCGGGGGACTGGCTGTCGCGCTGGTCCGCCCATCTGAAGGGCGGCTGGCGCGGGGCGCGCCGCTCCCCGATGACGTACCGGCTGGTGGAGCGCATGGCCGCCCGGCTGCGCGCCGAGGGGCGGCCGGTCGACCTGTTCCGCGGGCGCGGCTGGCGCAGTTGGGCCGACCTGGACCTCATCGACGTGTGCCTCGCGTCGGGCGTCGCGGTGGCGGACCCCGCGCCGAGCACGGGCGGCCAGGAGATCGGCCTCGACGACTGGTTCGGCGGCCCCGATACAGGCCGCCGCGACCTCGCCGCAGTGGCCGCGGACACGCGGTTCAGGCCGCTCCTCAAGGAGGCCATCGGCGGTAACTCCCGCCAGAGCACAGGCAATCGGAGGACCCTCGCCGTCACGGAGCACCCGGTGCTCCGCCCGCTCCTGGCCGAATGGCTCACCGAACAGGCCGACGCGTTCACCGCGGCGGCGGGCCTGCCCGGTGCCCGCGCCGCGCTCCAGCGCCTCAGGCGCTTCCGGTCGGTCGCCGCGGACGTCGTGCCCGAGGCCGTCGCCCGCGTCCGCGCCCACGACCTCAGCGGCAACCTCGGCCGCACCCTGCGCGCGGGCATCGTCGACGAACTGGGCTGGCCCGCGCTCGAAGAGGCCATGCAACTGCTCGGGCCCGTACCCGAGCGCCGCCACGGCGACGAGCTCACCGTCCAGGAGGCCTGGCCCGCGCTGATCGTCGCCCACCGGGACAAGGCCGTCGTCGCCGGACCCGACGGCATCCTCCTCGAACACGACCTGCGCATCCCCGGCAAGCCCGACCACTGGCGGCAGCCCGCCTTCCGCTTCGTCGGCGGTGAACTGCTCGTCACCTGGTGGCACGAGGGCAAGCAGCGCGCGTACTGGTCCTCGCGTCCCGCCGACGTCTTCCACCTCGGCGGCGAGTCCGCCACGCAGTGGCGCGCACACACCCCGGACGCCTCCCTGCCCCTCGCCGACGGCGGCCGCAGCACCGGCGCCCGCCCCCTGCACGCGGGCGACACCACCCTGCCCAAGGAACACCGGGTCAGTGGCGACGGCGTGAACCACTGGCGGCTGCGCACCACGAGCACGGCCAGCACCTGGATCGAGTACGACCCCGCCACCGGCGCCACCGGCCGCGCCTCCCTGCCGCCGCTCCTCGCGGGCGCCGTGCGCGACGAGGGCCGGCTGCGACACGCCGACTGCCAAGTGCTGCCCCTCCAAGCGGGCCTGGAGAACAGCCCGCTGGGCACCGACGGCGCGGTTCTCGGCCGCTGGGTCCGCGGCGACGGTCCGCGGGACGGCGCGGCAGAGCGGCTGACGGCGGGCACGCCCGACGGCCGCGAGGTCGCGCTGCCCGCCCGCTTCACCAGCGGCAGCACCCCCGTGCCGCTCGGCGCGCTGCGCCTGCCCGGCGGAGCGGAGCCCGTACTCGCCCTCGACGGCAACCAGTTGGGTCTCTACGGGGACGGGGCCGGACCCGCCGACGGATCCTTCGGGGACACCGTGATGTCCCGGGCGGGCGCGCAGTACGCGGCCGGCACCCCGCTGGTCCCGCCGGCATCGTTCTGGCACGCCATGCGGGCCCGCGACAAGGACGGTTCAAAGGCGCTGCGCGCGTTCGACGACGAACAGGCCGCCGCACTGGCGGACGACGTGGCGGGCGCGCTGGCGGAGCACCGGAGGAAGACCACCGGCGAGGCCAGGACGGCCCTCACGGACGAACAGAAGCAGGCCGCATCCGAACAGTTCGACCGCGACCTGCTCACCGCGACCGAGCGTGCCCTGCCCGCGATCGGCCACCCCTCGCTCCACACGGGCGTCGGCGTCATCGCGCTCGCCATGGTCCAACTGCGTGAATCCGTGACCGAGTTCACCGATCCCCGAACGGCGACGGCACGGCCCGTCGTGGCGCGCAGGCAGGAGATGTTCCACGACTTCTCGCCACCCGACGGCGACGACCGGCCCCTGCTCAGCGCTGTCCGCGGCGTCCTGGGCCACACGGTCTTCGGCTACTGGAGCCCCGACACCTGGAGCACACTCCGGCAGATCAAGTCCGTCGGTCACGTGATCGCGGGCAAGGCCGCCGAAGGCACCCCGCTGCCCGACGGACACGACCTCACGAAGCTCACCGGCGGCTGGACCACGGACGAACTCACCATCCCGAGCTGCACGTCCACCTGGCTGCCCGTTCTGCGACACCTGCCCGCGCTGGCGTACCGCGCGACCGTCCCCGGCCTGGACGAAACCGAAAGGTCCGCGCTCCTGCACTTCCTGGACGCCGTCGCCGAAGGCGCCCTCACGGACCCGGACCGTCACATCCGCAGTGTCGGACTCCGCGAGAAGGGCGCCTACCGGCCGCGCCCCGGCCAGGTCCTCCGCCTGGGCGACCGCACCGTCGCGATCCTCGCGGCGGCCCGCACGCGCGGTCACGACGACGAGGTGGACTGGCTGGCCCTCGACCACGACCCGTCCGGCGAGTTCGGGCCCGTGGCCCACTTCACGACCCGCGAGGCGCTGCGGATCCCCGGCACGCTCACCGGCGACCGGATCGCGTCACTCGCCACCCTCGTACGCGAGCGCGGCGCCACGCCCTGGCACGCGGAGAACGCGACCGCACTGGCGGCGGCGCCCGGCTGCGGCCCCGTCCAGGCCGCGCTGCTCCTCGCCGGACGCCCCTCCGGAGCGCTCTTCGACGACGCCGGATCCGCCGAGTGTCAGGCCCGCTCCGGGCTCACCCGCACGCAGGTGGAGGCAGGCCACAACCGCCTGACCGCGCTCACGTGGCAGGGCCGCGTCGATGTCGTCGCCGCGCTGCTCCCCGAGACCGGCGCCGACCTCTGGGAGACCGGGCCCGCCGTCGAGGAGGCACGGGACGTGTGGACGGAGCGGTTCGGCACCCTCGTACGCCTCCCCGAGGACGTGGAGATCTCACTGAACGGGGTCTCCTCCATCGGCACCGCCGAAGCCGTACTCAACCCCCGGCACACCCCGTGGCTCGGCCGCACCACCATCCAACGGCTCAACACGGACGGCCGTTTGACAGGCGACGACCCGGCGGCGGTGCCGCACGTCAGGGACCTGGTGCCCGCCGTGGCGGCGCTCGGCGCGCTCGCGTACGGCCTGCCGTACGGGCGTCCGCTGCGCGCCGCCCTGCCCGCGGGCCTCGCGGCCCTGCGCACCCGGCTCGCCGACCCGGAGCTGTTGCTCCAGCTCGGCCTCGGCTGGACCGAGAAGGGCCACGCCACCGCGCCCGAACTGCGCAAGGCGCATGGCATGCCCGAGACGGGGGGCGAGGCGGCGGACGGACTCACGCGCGTGGGCGAGGCGTTCGTGCTCCACCCCTGGCACCAGCAGGAGGCCGTCCTCCTGCGCCCGGCCGGCCTCACCGGCCCGGACGACCCGGCGCTCGGTCTGATCGAGGGCCTGGCCGGATACCGCGCGGACGCCCCGCTGCGGGCGATCAGGGCGGTACTGGGGGATGGACTGGTCCGCGCGGTGTCGGCGGGCGTGCCGGGCGCGGGTGGGCCGGAGGGAGAAGGTGAGGGATATGCCCAGGACCCCACGCGCAGCGTCCCCGGCCTGGTCACCGAGGTCGCCGAAACGCACGGCATCGGCGAGGACGCAGCCGCCCTCTACCTGCAACTGCTCGCTCTCCCTGACCCGACCGACCGCAACACCACGCGCTGGACCGGCTGGAAGCCCGCCCGCATGAAGCGGGCCCGCGCCGAACTCGCCGCGACCGCACTGGTGGTGGAGGCGAAGCGCGCCCGCGCCGGACGCGGCCTGTTCCTGCCCGGCGCCTGGCTGGCACTCAAGTCCCCCGCGCTGCCCGTCGAGTCCTGGAAGCGGGCCCTGTACGACATCCCGGGCAACACGGCGACGGTCCCGCTGCTCCCCGTCCCGGAACTGTTCACGCGAGCGTGGGACCGGGTGCGCGCCGGCGACGTCCCGGCCTTCGAAGAACTCACGACCCGGGCGACCCGGAAGGGGCGGCGCCGATGATGACCACGACCCGAGTCACCTCGTCCATGCGCGGCCCGCGCCATCGGGTCGCGCAGCCGATGACCACCCCTACCGAATCCGTTCCGGCCGCGTCGAGCGCACGGGTGTGGGTGCGGGTGCCGAGGCACGCGGCAGCGGGAGCTGCGCCGATGATTTCTACGATTTCTATGACCGAGTCCGTCCTGGTCGCGTGGTGCGGGGCCGTGGAGTTGGGGGAGTGCCGCCGATGATTTCTACGACCGAGTCCGTCCCGGCCGCGCGATGCGGGGCCACGCAGCCGCGGGAGTGCCGCCGATGACCACCACGACCGACACCGTCCAGGGCGCGACGTCTTCCGCGCAGCGGCAGATCGTGCCGCCCGAGGAGTTGTACGCCGACGAGCTCGCGTTCCTCGCCGCGTACGACACCGGCCCGCGTCCGCCCGGCTGGCGGCTCACCCCGCGCGCCGTCGTCACGTTCGTGATGGGCGCCGACGAACCGCTGCGGCTGCCCGAAGGCGCCGACGCCGGCGAGGGCGTGCCGCGCCGCCTCGCCGTCCGGCGGAAGTTCGTCGGCGAGCGAGCCCTCGTGGAGCGCTGCGTCGTCACGCTCGCCGGCGAGCGCGGACTGCTCCTGGTCGGCGAGCCGGGCACCGCCAAGTCGATGCTGTCGGAACTGCTCGCCGCCGCCGTCAGCGGCACCAGCGCGCTCACCGTCCAGGGCACCGCGGGCACCACCGAGGACCAGCTCAAGTACGGCTGGAACTACGCACTGCTGCTCGCCCAGGGCCCGAGCCCGAAGGCGCTCGTGCCCTCACCGGTGCTCGCCGCCATGACCCAGGGCGCCGTCGCACGTGTGGAGGAGGTCACCCGTTGCCTCCCCGAGGTGCAGGACGCCCTGATCTCCCTCCTCTCCGAACGGCGCATCGCCGTCCCGGAGCTGGCCGGCACGGACGCGGCCCAGGCCCACGCGGCCCCCGGGTTCAACGTCATCGCCACCGCCAACCTCCGCGACAAGGGCGTCTCCGAGATGTCCGCCGCGCTCAAGCGCCGCTTCAACTTCGAGACGGTCGGACCCATCGGCGACTTCGACGCCGAACTCGACCTCGTACGCCGCCAGTCGAAGGCGGCCGTCGAACGGGCGGGAGCCGCGTACCAGCTCGATGACATGGTCCTCGACGTCCTGGTCACCGCGTTCCGAGAGCTGCGTAACGGCCGCTCGGCCGAGGGCTGGGAGGTCGAGCGGCCCTCCACCGTGATGAGTACGGCCGAGGCCGTCTCCGTCGCCACGGCCCTCGGCGTCGCCGCCGCCTACTTCCCCGGCGACCGCGATGCCCTCGCGCTCCTGCCGGGCCACCTCACCGGCGTCGTCCGCAAGGACGACCCGGCAGACGCGGCGCGGCTGCTCGGTTACTGGGACGGCGCGGTGCGGCGCCGCGCGGAGGAAGGTTCCGCGACCTGGCGCACGCTGTGGGACCTGCGCTCCGTCCTGGAGGGCTGATCCACATGACCACCGACGCGGGCGTGGCCGTCGACGCGCTCACCGATCCCGACGGGCCCTACCTCATCGGCGTACGCCACCACGCGCCATCGCTGGCCGCCGTCGTGCCGCGACTCCTCGACGAGGCGGCCCCGGACGTCCTGCTGGTCGAACTCCCGGCCGAGATGCAGGAGTTGCTGCCGTGGCTGGCCCACGAGGAGACGGTGGCGCCTGTCGCGCTCGCCGCGGTGGTCGACGGAGAGGCGGACGCGGGCCCGGCGTTCTACCCGTTCGCGGACTTCTCGCCGGAGCTCGCGGCGCTGCGCTGGGCCGCACGGAACGGCGTCCCGGCGGTCGCGTGCGACCTGCCTCTGGCGGAACGGGCGTGGCGGGAGCCGCGCGTGACCCGCCCCGCGGAACAGGCATCCGCTCCCGCCGGACGCAGGCTGAGTCTGCACGACAGGGTGCGTGGGCGGCTGACCGGCCGCGACGGCGACGACCTCTGGGACCGTCTCGTGGAGGCCCCCGCCCCGGGCGCCACCCCACAGGCCGTGCGCCGCGCAGCGCTCCTCACCGGCTGGGCCCTGCGCCGCGACGCGCAGGACGGCCCGGGAGTCGACCTGCTCGATCTCGCCAGGGAACGGTGGATGAGGGCGTGCCTACGCGAGGCGGCGCGCGGGGGACGCAGGGTGGCGGCGGTGATCGGGGCGTTCCACGCGCCCGCGTTGAGCACAGAGGCGATGCGGGACGATGCGCCGGGGGCGCCGCTCGGGGGAGCGTCGGCGGGGGTGACTGCCGGGCCGACAGCGGGGCAGCCGGCGGCCGGGCCGGGGGCGGAACCGCTGGTGGCCAGGTCCGGCGCGGAACCGCCGGTCGAGTCTCAAGCCATGGGCCACGCCGAGCCGCACACCGGACCCCCCGCGGAGCCGGGATCGTCGGCCGCACCCACGTGTGCCGTCTCTCTGATCCCGTATACGTACGCGCTGTTGGACGCCCGTTCCGGATATCCGGCCGGGATCCGTGATCCCGAGTGGCAGCACCAGGTCCTGGAGTCGGCGGGCGACCCGGCCGCGGTCGGAGAGACGGCGCTGCGCTGTGCCGTCCGTGTCACCAACGAACTGCGCGCCGACGGCCACCCGTCGGGACCGGCGGACGCCCGCGAGGTCCGCCGCGTCGCGGGCGACCTCGCGAGTCTGCGCGGGCTGCCCGCGCCGGGCCGCAGCGAGTTCGTCGAGGCGGTCCAGACCGTACTGGCCCAGGGAGAGCCGCTGGGCCGCGGGCGCGCCGTCGCCCGCGCGCTGGAACGGGTCCTGGTCGGCGGGCGCACGGGCCGGGCCGCCCCCGGCGCATCCCGCGGCGGACTCGCACCCGCCGTCGAGACGGAGCTGGCCGCTCTCGGACTGCCGGGCCCGGCAAGCGGTGGGCAGGAGAAGGAGCTACGGCTCGACCCCCTGCGTTCCGGCCTGGACCGCAGGCGTGAGGTGCTGCTGCGCCGTCTCGCCCTGTGCGGCATCCCGTACGCGCAGGAGGCGTCCGTCGGCGGGGCGGGCGGGGCCGATGCGCTCACGACGCGCTGGACCGTGCGCTGGACACCCGCCACCGCGGCGGTCCTCACGACGGCGACCACCCGGGGCGTCACGCCGGCGCAGGTGGCCGAGGGCGTGCTCCGCGCGCGCGTCCGGGCCGCCCACGCGGAAGGCGGCCCGACCGCGGCGCAGGCGCTGACCGCGCTCGGCGAGGCGGCCGAGTGCGCGCTGCCCGCACTCGCGGCCGAGGCCCTGGCAGAGGTCACGACCGTGCTCCCTGCCATCGGCACGCTCCCCGAAATCCTCAGGGGCCTCGACCTCACAGACCGCCTCAGGTCGGGCCACATCGCGGGCCTTCCCGGGACGGACACGGCTACTGGTCCGGCTACGGATCCCGACCTTGATCCCCACATTGATCCCCACATTGATCCCGCTCCGGGCCCCGGCGTCGGCCTTAACTCGGATTCCGGGCCTCACTCCGCTACCTGTCCCGGCGCCGAACCCAGCGACGTACCCCGCAACGGATTCAGCGTCGATCCCGCCACCGCTCTCGCCGCGACTCCCGGGGCCGAACCCGGCGCCGTGCGCGCCAACGGTCCCAGTGCCGACTCCACCACCGCGCTTGCCACCGCCCCCAGCACCGAACCCGCCACCGCTCTCGCTGTGACTCCCGGGGCCGAACCCGGCGCCGTGCGCGCCAACGGTCCCAGTGCCGACTCCACCACCGCGCTTGCCACCGCCCCCAGCACCGAACCCGCGACCGATCCCGTCGTCACCCCCGCCCTCGGACCCATCACCCACGCCGCCGCCCCCGGACCGACCTCCGCCCCCACCACCCCCTGGCACCGTGCGCTGGCCGACTGTGCCGGACTTCTGACCGTTGCCGCCGTCCGTAGTCTCGACGGGCTCGCCGGCTCCGACGACCCGGACGACGCCCGCGCCCTCGTCGAACTCGCGCGGCGCGCCGACGTGTTCGGCGGCATGCGGCTTGCCGACTCGTTGGCGCGGCTCGCCGACGACGGGTCGCCGCTCATGCGCGGCGCCGCAGCCGCGGTGCGCGTTCTGCTCGGGCACACTCCCGCCACCGCCCTCGGCGTACGCGCGGCGTCCTGGGTCGACACGGCCACCGATCCCGGCACCCGCGCGGAGCTCACCGCCCGGCTGACCGGCCTGCTCACCGCCGCCGGCTCCCTCTTGGAGACGGCTCCCGAGGCGCTCGTCCCGCTGCTCGACCGCGTCGGCGACCTGCCCGACAGCCCCTTCCTCGCACGGCTCCCCGCCCTTCGAGGCGGCTTCGACACGCTCAGCCCTGCCGCCCGCGACCGGCTGCTCACGGTCATCGAGGAGCGCATCGACGGCACCCTCGACGCAGACCTTCCCCCGGACACGGACGCGCGGACGCTGGCCGCGTGGACGTCTGCGGACCTCGCCGCCCGCGAGGCGCTGGCCGCGCTGGACCTCCTGCCCACGACGCCGGACATCACGTCCGACCGGCCGCCCACCGCATCCCCGTCCACTGCCGCCACCACCGCCACTGCCACTGCCACACCCGCCACCGGCCCCGCTCCCCTCCCGCCGGCCGGTGACGCCCGGATCGCCCCCGCCGAGCGGTGGCGACTCGTACTCGGGCGCCGACAGGACCAACTCCCGCAGGACATCGCCCCGTTGGCGACCGCCCTGGACGAGCTGTACGGGAGGGGCCGCGGCGAAGGCGCGCGCGGCGATCTGCCGGGCGGTGCCGGCGGCCGGGGCGGGCGAGAGGCGCCCTACCCCGGCGTACGCGAATGGGCCGAGGAACTCACGGCCCTCTTCGGCCCCGGCATCCGCGAGGAGGTCCTCGCCGCCGCGGCCACCCGCGGTCGCACGGACGTGGTTTCCGCGCTCGACCCCGAAGCCGTACGCCCCTCGGTGGAGCTGCTGCGCACCGTGCTCCAGCACGCGGGAGGGCTGCCCGAGGCCAAGCTCGCCGCCCTGCGCCCTCTCGTACGGCGTCTCGTCGACGAGCTCACCCGCACCCTCGCCACGCGACTGCGCCCCGCGCTCACCGGCGCGGCGACGGCCCGCCCCACCCGGCGCCCCGGCGGCAGACTCGACCTCGCCCGCACTCTGCGGGCCAACCTCGCCACAGCCCGGCGCACCGACGACGGACGTATCCACGTCATCCCCGAGCGCCCCGTGTTCCACGGCAGGGCCCAGCGCTCGGCCGACTGGCGGCTGATCATCCTCACGGACGTGTCCGGCTCGATGGAGGCGTCCACCATCTGGTCGGCGCTCACCGCGTCGGTCCTGGCGGGCGTGCCCGCGTTGTCCACGCACTTCCTGGCGTTCTCGACGGCTGTCCTCGACCTGACCGAACACGTCCACGACCCGCTGGCCCTCCTCCTGGAGGCCCGGGTCGGAGGCGGCACCCACATCGCCGCCGGACTGCGGCACGCCCGCACACTCGTCACTGCGCCCTCGCGCACCCTCGTCGTCGTGGTCAGCGACTTCGAGGAGGGCTACCCCGTCGGCGGGATGCTCGCCGAGGTACGCGAACTCGTCGGCGCGGGCTGCCACGTACTGGGCTGCGCGAGCCTCGATGACGCCGGGCGCCCCCGCTACTCCACCGGCATCGCGGGACAACTGGTCGCCGCGGGCATGCCGGTCGCCGCACTCGGCCCGCTCGAACTCGCCCGCTGGGTAGGGGAGAAGATCCGTTGACGTCGACGCACTCTCAGCAGTCGTCCCGCCCGACGCCGCAGCTTCCTCCGGTACTGCCCGAGGTCACCGCCGCTGTCGTGGCCGCACTCTCGCCACGTCTGCGCAAGCGCCTGGACGCGGCCGTCGAGAAGCTCGCCACGCGACCGGTGACGTCCGACGGCGGCATCTGCCGGATCGCGGTCGACGACGAGACCTCCGTGGAACTGCACGCACCCGGCGGCACGGTCACGGTCGGCGACGCGATCCGGTGCGGCTGCCTGCTCGCCCCGGCCTGCGTCCACCGGGCCGCGGCGGCGACCCTCGCACCGATCGCGGACGCACCTACGCCGACCCCTGAGGACGCACCCACGTGGGCCCCCGCCGACGCACCCGCATCGGCCCCCGCCGACACCTCCGCCCAGCCATCCCTGCCAGCCCTCGATCAGCCGTCCCTGCCCGCCCCCGCCCAGCCGTCCCGACCCGCCCCCGACAGGCCGGAGGCACCCGCCTCCGCCCCCGAGCCTTCCGCCCCCGAACCTTCCGCGCCCCCACCAACTGAAGCCTCCACGCCTCCGCCCACCACCCGGGCCCAAGCAGCCGCAGCCGAAGCTCTGTGGCAGGCCGCCGCCCTCGTCCTCGACGCCGGTGTCGACGGTGCCGGTGCCGTGCTCCAGGCCGGTCTGCTCAGGGCCGCCCACTCGGCACGCCTCGCGGCGCTGCCCCGCCCCGCGGCCGCCGCGATCCGTACGGTGAACGGCCTGCGCGCGGCCCGCGCCGCCGAGCCCGACCACCGCACCTCCGAACTTGCCGACGCCCTCGAGGAGTTGCTCGTCACCGCGCACGGCCTGCGCCGCCCCGGCACCCCGGAAGCGCACGCCGCACTGCGCGGCACGGCCCGCCGCGCGTACGCGCCGGGCGGTTCGCTGCGGCTCTACGGGCTGTTCACCGAGCCCGTTCTCACCTCGACCGGTCACGCGGGCGTGGTGACTTGGACCGCCGACGCCACGGGCCGCCTCTACACCGTCCCCGACATGGCCCCCGGAGGGCCGACCAGGGCGAGGACCGCCGGGGACCGCGCCGTCAGGATGGGCGACACCGCGCTCACGCACCGCGACCTGGCGCGCACCGGGCTCGTGGTCTCCGGGGCGACCGTCTCCGCCGACGGGCGGCTCGGCGCGGGCCGGAGCGTGCGGGCCGCGGCCGCCGCGGGAGCCGACTGGACCGAGGAGCCGCTCGCGGCACTGTGGTCCGTCCCCGTTGCGGAACAGGCGGCGCGGGCCCTCGCCACGGGGCAGGACCTGCTGTTCCTCGACGCCACGCTGACCGGCGTGGCCCGCGAGGCGGGTGGCGACTGCCTCCTGGCCGAGTGCGAGGGGCTCACCGTCCGGCTGACCTCCGCCGACGACCACCCCGAACTGGCCCACCGCGAGAACCTCGCCGTCCTCGCCACGGCCCCCGGGACCAGGGTTCGTGCGATCGCGCGCCTCGTCCCCGCCGGGCATCCCCGGGCCGCGCTCCTCGCCGTCGGTCTCCCAACGGGCTGGCACGACCTCGGCCTGGACCGCCTCCAACGCCAGGACGTGACCCGGACGCCGCCGGCCCCCGCGTCCCTTCCGACCCCCGCATCCCGACCAGCCCCCGCACGCGTCCCCGTACTCCCCACCCCCTCCGCACCCCTCCACATCCTGCGCCGCCGCACGGAACAGGTGGTCGTCGCGGGCCGCCGCGCCCTGACGCACACAGCGCCCACCCGACAACACGCCACCGCACCGCACACCACCGCACCGCCAGCCACCGCACCCGACACCGCCCTCCTGCGCCGCGCCGGCCTGTCCACCGCCGCCGAGCTGCTCGACGCGCTGCGCAGGGCCGCGGCCGAGCGGGGCCGCGACGGGTTCGGCCGGCTCGGCGCAGCGGACACCGACGCGTTCGCCCGCGTCTGGCTCGCCACGGCCCGCTACCTCGACGAGGCGTCCATGGCCCTGTGCCGCGAGGCATGGCAGACCTGACCCGCACCCCTGATCAAGCCCACACCCGCCTGCGCCTGATTCCCACCAATGCGCCCCTATATGCGCCACTCTGTATGAGACGCCTAAGCCCTCAGTGAGACAAGCGTGTCTCACATGGGCTACCCTCGTCTCATGTCAGTCGACCGGGAACAGGTGCTGCGCACCGCCGCCGCCCTGCTCACCCGCAAGGCCACGGCCACGATGGACGAGGTCGCGAGGGCGGCGGGCCTCAGTCGCGCCACGCTGCACCGGCACTTCGCGGGCCGGGACGCACTGGTCAGGGCCCTTGAGGACCTGGGGATCCAGGAGTGCGAGGCGGCCCTCGACGCCGCCCGGCTCGACGAGGGCGGCGCCGACGAAGCCGTACGCCGGCTCGTGACGGAGATCCAGCCGTGTGCCGGACTCCTCGCCTTCCTCGTCACCGAGAACCAGCTCTTCGAGGGCGAATCGCAGAACGAGGGCTGGGCCCGGCTCGACGCTCGTATCGCCGCACTGTTCACGCGCGGCCAGGAGCGCGGCGAGTTCCGGATCGATCTGACACCCGCGTGGCTCACGGAGGCGCTCTACAGCCTGATCGGCGGGGGCGCATGGGCCGTACAGGACGGCCGGGTGGCCGCCAAGGACTTCCAGCACATGATCGTCGAGCTTCTGCTCGGCGGCGCCAGACGGAGAGTGGAACCATGACCAGCACACACCAGCGCACATCCGCGGCGGAGGTGGAGCCGAGGCCCGGACGATGGCTCGCGCTCTCCGTCCTCGTGCTCGCGGTGCTCCTGGTCGCGGTCGACGCGACGGTGCTCGGTCTCGCGACGCCGTACATCAGCGAGGACCTGGAGCCGACCGGCACGCAGCTCCTGTGGATCGGTGACGTCTACTCGTTCGTGATCGCGGGACTTCTGGTCTCCATGGGCAGCCTCGGCGACCGCATCGGCCGCAAGAAGCTGCTGCTCACCGGCGCCGTCGCGTTCGGCGCCGTCTCGGTGCTCAACGCGTACGCGACGACCCCCGAGATGATGATCCTGGCCCGGGCCCTGCTCGGCGTCGCGGGCGCCACCCTGATGCCGTCGACCCTCGCCCTGATCCGCAACATCTTCACCGACCCGCGCGAGCGTTCCCTCGCCGTCGGCATCTGGGGTGCGGCGGCCTCGGCGGGCGCGGCCGTCGGTCCCGTCGTCGGCGGATTCCTGCTCGAACACTTCTGGTGGGGCTCGGTCTTCCTGATCAACCTGCCCGTGATGGCGGTCCTCGTCCTCGTCGGCATCAAGCTGCTGCCCGAGTCGAAGAACCCGGTCGCCGGCCCGTGGGACCTGATCAGCGTCGTCCTGTCCCTCGTCGGCATGATCGGTGTCGTCTACGCGGTCAAGGAGGCCGCGGCGCACGGCCTCGGCTGGCAGGTGCCGGCGTCCGGCGTGCTCGGACTGGCTGCTCTGACGTGGTTCGTCCGCCGTCAGCTCACGCTGCCCGCGCCGCTCCTCGACATGCGGCTGTTCCGCCACCGCGGATTCTCGGCGGCGGTCCTCGCCGACCTGCTCACCATCCTCGGCCTTTCGGGCCTGGTGTTCTTCCTCTCCCAGTTCCTGCAACTGGTCCAGGGGCGCGGCCCGTTCGAGGCCGGTCTCGCCGAACTGCCCGCCGCCATCGGCGCGGTGGGGGCCGGACTGGTCGCCGGTACGGTCGCGCGCCGGTTCTCCGTGCGCTCCGTCGTCGCGGGCGGCCTCGCCGCGGTGGGCCTCGCCCTGGCCGGGCTCACCGGGCTCAGCCAGTCGACCGGCTATCCGCTGCTCGGGATCGTGCTCCTGATCGTGGGCGTCGGCGCAGGGTTCTCGTTCACCGTCACGGCCGACGTGATCCTGTCCAGCGTGCCGAAGGAGCAGGCGGGCTCGGCGTCCGCGGTCTCCGAGACGGCGTACGAACTGGGCGCGGCCCTCGGTATCGCCCTGCTCGGCTCCATCGTCACGGGCGTCTACCGGGACTTCACGGCCCCGGCCGGCACGCCGCCAAAGGTGGCGTCGGCAGCCCATGAATCCCTGGGCGGAGCGGTCGAGTCCGTCTCGGCGCTGCCCGCACACACAGCGAGCGAACTGCTCTCGGCGGCGCAGGGCGCCTTCGTCGACGGACTGCAGGCCGCCGCGGGCATCGGCGCGGCGGTACTCCTCGCGACGGCGGTGGCGGCGTGGTTCCTGCTGCGCGGCCAGAAGCTGGAGGACGGCGTCGAACACCCGTGACGGACGCGTCCGGACGGATGACGACGCGTCCATACGGATGACGCGCCTCTCATGGCGTGTCCATCGTCTCCACCGTCTCCACGCATGACGAAGGGCCGCACCCACCGGGTGCGGCCCTTCGTGACGCTCAAGCGCTACCGGCTCAAGTACTGCCGGCTCAAGCGCTACCGGCTCAGGCGGCCTTCGCCTTGGTCGCGTACATGTCCACGTACTCCTGGCCGGACAGGCGCATGACCTCCGCCATCACCGAGTCCGTCACGGCGCGCAGCACATAGCGGTCGCGGCCCATGCCGTCGTAGCGGGAGAACTCCATCGGCTCGCCGAAGCGGACCGTGACGCGGCCGGGCCGCGGGAAGCCGTTGCCGCCAGGCTGGAGCTTGTCCGTGCCGATCATCGCGAACGGAACGACGGGCGCGCCCGTCATCAGGGTCAGCCGGGCGATGCCGGTGCGGCCGCGGTAGAGCCGGCCGTCGGGGGAGCGGGTGCCCTCGGGGTAGATCCCGAAGACCTTGCCCTCCTCCAGGACGCGGCGGCCCGTCATGAGCGCCGCGACACCGCCGTTGGCGCCGTCCCGGTCGACCGGGATCATGCCGACGCCGGTGAAGAACCACGCCATGACACGGCCCTTGAGGCCCTTGCCGGTGACGTACTCGTCCTTGCCGATGAACAGGACCTGACGGTCACACACGATCGGCAGCACGATCGAGTCGATGAAGGTCAGGTGGTTGCCCGCGAGAATGACAGGACCGGTGCCCGGGATGTTCTCGGCGCCCTCCACCCGGGGGCGGAACATCAGGCGCATGATCGGTGAGAGCACTGCCTTGATGAACGCGAAACGGGACAACGGGCCCTCCGGTGTCAAGGGGTGGCGGCCTAAGCCGTGGCTGGATGAGCTGAAGTCTGTGCAGGTGAGGACGATACTCGCGGCCCCCGGCCCGTTGCACATCGGGTTCACGCACTCGATACGCAGTGTTGACCCGTATTTACGCTCCGTTGGCCGTCATGCGGCGCCCAGGAGTCACCCCGCATCACCCGTCCGTTCGGTCCAAGGTCTCCCACTGGTCACTCCCGCACATCTACGATCGGTGCGCTTTGACAGGTGCAAGGCAGCGATGTGGGAGGAGTGCTCAATGGGGATGCGGAAGTCACAGGAGTCCCGGGGGTCGCAGCTCGGCCGCCGTTCGGTACTGGGTGCGGCAGTGCTCGGCGCGGGTGGAGCCGTCCTGGGCGCGCCCGGCGTGGCGAGCGCCGACGAGCGCGGCAGTGGCGGACATCACGGCGGCGGTGGCTACAAGAGCCTGCCCGTGCCCACCGTCATCGCCCACCGCGGCACGAGCGGCTACCGGCCGGAGCACACCTTCGGCTCGTACCAGCTGGCCCTGGACATGGGTGCGCACGTCATCGAGGCGGGCGACCTGGTGCCCACCAAGGACGGTCACCTCGTATGCCGTCACGAGCCGGAAATCGGGGGGACGACCGACGTCTCGGCGCACCCCGAGTTCGCCGGCCGCAAGACCACCAAGAGCCTCGACGGGGTCGCCACCACCGGCTGGTTCACCGAGGACTTCACGCTCGCCGAGCTGAAGACCCTGCGGGCCAAGGAGCGCATCCCGGCCAACCGCCAGCGCAACACCCTCTACGACGGGCGCTGGGAGATCCCCACCTTCGAAGAGATCCTCAACTGGCGGGAGCGGCAGAGCCGCGAGCGCGGCAAGGAGGTGTGGATCCACGTCGAGACCAAGCACCCCACCTACTTCCGCAAGCTCGGCCTCGGCCTGGAGGAGCGCGTCGCCACGCTCCTGCGCAAGTACGGCGTGAACAGGAAGAATTCGCCCGTCTTCCTCCAGTCCTTCGAGCCGACCAGCATCCAGCGCCTGAACAAGCTCGTCGACAACCCGCTCGTCGTGCTCCTGTCGACCGCGAACTCCCGCCCCTGGGACTTCGTCGACGCCGGCGACCCGCGCACCGTCGCCGACCTCATCACGCCCAAGGGCCTCGACGAGATCGCCTCCTACGCCCAGGGCATCGGCCCCACGCTCGATCTCGTCATCCCCAAGGACAAGGACGGCAAGCTGCTCGCGCCCACCACGCTCGTCAAGGACGCGCACGCCGCGGGCCTGATCCTGCACCCGTACACGATGCGCAACGAGAACACCTTCCTGCCCGCCGACTTCAAGAAGGGGACCGACCCGAACGCCTACGGCGACGCGTTCGGCGCCTTCAAGGCCTATCTGGCCACTGGCATCGACGGCATCTTCTCGGACAACTGCGACACGGCTCTCCTCGCCCGCGAGGACTTCCTGAAGGACTGATCTCCGTCAGTACGGCGTCAGCACGCCGTCAACACCGCCCACCCCGGCCCTGGTTGGGGTGACACACGGCCGCCCCGGCAACCGCACGCCCGGGCGGCCGCGTCCCGCCCGGCATGACGTACGACCTGGTCATCGACGCCCTGCGCCCGCTCGTCGCCGCCGAGGTCTCGGCGGAGGCCCACGCCGGCGCGGCCGAACCCGGCGACCTCGAACAGGCCGTCTGGCTGCGCCTGCTGGAGCGCATCGACACCGACGGCCCGCCCGCCGATCCCGCGGCCTGGCTCACCGCCGCCGTGAGATCCGAGGCCCGCCGCACCCGCCACGCCGCGCTGCGCGAGATCCCGTACGCCACCGAGCCCGCCGACGACTTCGAACACGGCCCGGAACAGCGGGCGCTGGCCGGCGACCGCCGCCGCGCGCTGCACGCCGCCGTCCGCAGACTTCCCGGGCGATGCCCCCGCGTCGTGGCTGCATTTCTGTCGCCACAGGACCTCACCTACCGCGAGATCGCAGGGGAGTTGGGTATCTCACAGGGCAGCCTCGGTCCGGAACGTTCCAGATGTCTGGGATGCCTGCGCAGAATGCTGGCGGCGGAGGTTGCGGCTCCTGAACCCTGGGGAAAGGAGCGTTAGACAACCGGCGGAGCAGGTGAGCGGGAGGCATGCACACATGGGCATGAGTGTGATCATCTCTGCGGCGACCGAGCAGGACGCCGAGAAGATCCTCAAACTGCAGTACCTCTGCTACCAGAGCGAGGCCGAGATCTACGGCGACTACTCCATCGAACCGCTGACGGAACCGCTCGACTCGGTCAGGGCCGAACTCGCGGGCGGCACGGTCCTGGTGGCCCGGCTCGGGGAGGAGGTCGTGGCCGCGGTGCGGGGCGCCGTGGACGCGGACGGCACGGCCCGGATAGGCAAGCTCGTCGTGCACCCGCGCATGCAGCGCCACGGCCTGGGCGGGCGGCTCCTCGACGCCGTCGAGGCGAAGCTCGGCGCGGACGGCGCCGCCAAGCGCTTCCAGCTGTTCACCGGCCACCGCAGCGAGCACAACCTGCGGCTCTACCGGAAGCACGGCTATGCCGCTGTAGCCACGAAGCGCGTCGACGAGCGGCTCACCGTGGTGACGCTCGCCAAGGAGGCGGAAGCGGGCGCCTTCGTCGCCTAGTTGCTGCCGCCTGGTTGCTGAGCTGTCGCCCGGTTCCTGTCGGCAGGCGCTAGCTGTATTGAGCATGAGCGTTGTTGACACGCGCGGGCCTTGAAGAGGGCGAAGGCCTCCGTGTGTGGTGGAGGTGTCGAATCTTCACCGCACGGAGG
>NZ_JBWKIS010000017.1:119789-175769 GCF_056432625.1 Streptomyces sp. NPDC045026 | reverse complement strand
TGGTGGTTCATCGTCAGGAGACAGAAGAGGTGGTCGTCGTACTCGGTGACGGTCTTTCCGGGCCAGTGCTTGTAGACCGCGCCGACCTCGAACTCTTCGTAGGTGCGTCCGAACTGCATGGTGCTCAGGCCTCCGGGGCTTCGAACTTGGAGGTGCGCTGCATGCCCGCGGTGCGTCCCTTGCCGGAGATGACGAGGGCCATCTTGCGGCTGGCCTCGTCGATCATCTCGTCGCCCAGCATCGCCGAGCCCTTCCTGCCGCCGGCCTCGGACGTGCAGTAGTCGTAGGCGTCCAGGATCAGCTCGGCGTGGTCGAAGTCCTCCTGGGAGGGGGAGAAGACCTCGTTGGCGGCCTCGACCTGGCCGGGGTGCAGGACCCACTTGCCGTCGAAGCCGAGGGCGGCGGCACGCTGGGCGACCTCGCGGTAGCCGTCGACGTTCTTGATCTGGAGGTAGGGGCCGTCGATCGCCTGGAGGTTGTTGGCGCGGGCGGCCATCAGGATCTTCATCAGGATGTAGTGGTAGGCGTCGGCGTCGTAGCCGGGCGGCTGCTCGCCGACGACCAGGGACTTCATGTTGATGGAGGCCATGAAGTCGGCCGGGCCGAAGATGATCGTCTCGACGCGCGGCGAGGCCTGCGCGATCGCGTTGACGTTGTTGAGGCCCTGCGCGTTCTCGATCTGCGCCTCGATGCCGAGCTTGCCGGTCTCGAAGCCCATCGTCTTCTCGATCTGCGTGAGCAGCAGGTCGAGCGCGACGATCTGCTGGGCGTCCTGGACCTTCGGCAGCATGATGCAGTCGAGGTTGTGGCCCGCGCCCTCGACGACCGTGACGACGTCGCGGTACGTCCACTCGGTGGTCCAGTCGTTGACGCGCACGACGCGGGTCTTGCCCGTCCAGTCACCCTCGTTGAGGAACTTGACGATGGTGTGCCGCGCTTCCGGCTTGGCGAGCGGCGCGCAGGCGTCCTCCAGGTCCAGGAACACCTGGTCGGCGGGCAGGCCCTGGGCCTTCTCCAGGAAGCGGGGGTTCGAACCCGGTACCGCGAGACACGAACGGCGCGGACGCAGACGGTTGACGGGACTGGTCATGCACTCAACTTCCTTGAATTGACGGCGGGTTGGTTCGGCGGACCGGTCGCCGGCCGGCTCAGCGGCCGAGCAGTTCATCCGAGATGATCTTCAGCTGGATCTCCGAGGTTCCTTCGAAGATCTTGGTCAGGCGGGCGTCGCGCCAGTAGCGCTCGACCGCGAAGTCGGTCGTGTAGCCGGCTCCGCCATGGATCTGGATGCCCTCGCTCGTGACCCACTCGGCCATCTCGGTGGCGTGCTGCTTGACCATGGACGCCTTGACGCTGCTCCGTCGTCCGCCGTCGATCTCGGCGCAGACCTGGTACATCAGGGCGCGGGCGGCCTCGATCCGGGTGGCCATGTCGGCGATCTTGAAGCGGATGGCCTGCTTGTCCGCGATGGGCCGGCCGAACTGCACCCGGGTCCCGGCGTAGGCGATCGAGTCCTCGAGGGCCCCGCGGGCCAGGCCGATCGCGCGGGCAGCGGTGTGCACGCGGGCGATGTCGAGGTCCGCCATCGCGATCCGGAACCCCTTGCCCTCCTCGCCCAACATCATCCCGGGCTCGACGCGGGCGCCGTCGAAGGAGAGCTCCCAGGTCTTCCACCCGTGGTAGCCGATCTTGCGGACCGGTGTGCCGGTCACGCCCTGGGGGAGCGTGCCGCGGGGCTTGGGCATGAGGAAACAGCTGATGCCTTCGGAGCGGCGTTTGGGGTCGGCGGCCATCGGGCGGGTGCGGGCGAAGACCTGAAGGTAGTCCGAGCCGTCCGCGAAGGTGCACCACATCTTCTGGCCGTGGATCCGCCAGCCGTCGCCGTCGCGTTCTGCCCGACAGCGCATGCTCGCCACGTCCGAGCCCGCCTCCGCCTCCGACAGAGCGAAGGCGGAGAGGAACTCGCCCCTGGCCATCATCGGCAGGTAGGCGGCGCGCTGGGCCTCGTCGAGGCCGTGGGTGAACTGCTGGCCGCGCGCGACCAGGCTGGCGACGCTCATCCAGCCGCGGGCCAGCTCCTCGACCACGAGGGCGTATTCGAAGACGCCGAGGCCCAGTCCGCCGTACGCCTCCGGGATCAAGATGCCGAAGAAGCCGAGGCCGGCCATCTTGTCCCGCAGTTCCATGGGGATCTCGCCCTGGACGGGATCGAGCTCGTTCGCGACCGGCAGCACTTCCCTGGCCGTGAACTCGCGCGCCAGTGTCCGGATCGCCAGCCGGTCCTCGCTCAGGTGTGTGTCCGCCCGTGTGCGGCCCTGTGTGCTCACGGATCCTGCTCCCTGTCCGCCCGATGGGGCTGTCTGCGCCCCGCCGACAGGGCCGCAGGTGAATGGCCGTTCGTCGCCGGAGTCGTCCTCTCGATACCCACAGTCTGGCGGCCCGACTCAAATAAGTAAACACTTGATCGCGGATTGAGTCTTTACTTATCGACAGGGTTGGGTGCAGGATGCGCGTCATGGAGCTCAACCTTTGGCGCATTTTCCAGCGGGTATCTGAGGCGCTTCCCGAACGTTCCGCAGTGATTCAAGGCGAACGTGTTTTCACATATGGGCGACTGGCGGACCAGTCGGCGCGCCTGGCACACGTGCTCGGGGCGCACGGGCTCGGCTGCCGGGCGGAACGCGACGCGCTCCAGCCCTGGGAGATCGGACAGGACCGGATCGGGCTGCTCATGCACAACTGCCCGGAGTACCTGGTCGGCATGTTCGGCGCCTTCGCGGCCCGGGCGGCCCCCTTCAACATCAACTACTCCTACGTGGCCGACGAGCTGGAGTATGTGCTGAACGACGCGGAGGCGGCAGCCGTCGTCTACCAGGCGCGCTTCGCACCGAAGATCGCCGAGGTGCTGCCGCGCCTGAAGCGGCAGCCGCTGCTGATCCAGATCGCCGACGCCTCCGGTACGCCACTGCTCCCAGGGGCGCTTGACTACTCGGCGGCCCTGGAGGACGCGGACCCCGCGGCGATCCCCGCCGATCAACAGCCGGACGACATCAACCTCCTGTACACCGGCGGGACCACCGGCATGCCCAAGGGCGTGCTGTGGCGCCAGTCCGACCTGTTCCTGAGCGCGCTGGCACGCGGGAGTCACCGCACCGGGACGGCCGGCGCCGAGGAGGTGGCCGCCCACGCCGCCCAGCGCCGCGGCAGCCGGATCCTCGTGTGCGCACCGATGATGCACGGCGCTGCGAGCCTCAACTCCTTCAGCGCGCTCCTGTACGCGGACACCGTCGTCTTCAGCCGGGTCGACGGGCAGTTCGACGCCGCCGACGTCTGCCGCACCATCGAGCGCGAGCGGATCAATTCCATGATGATCGTCGGCGAGGCCTTCGCCCGGCCGCTGCTACGGGAACTGGCCGCTCACGACTACGACACCTCCAGCCTGCGCATCCTCATGTCCGGGGGCGCCCCGATGACGCAGCGGAGCAAGGACGGAGTCGCCGAGCGCCTGCCCCGGGTCGTCCTGCATGAACTGCTCGGCGCCTCCGAGACCGGCGGCGCGCTGCAGCGGGCCGACGAGAGCGACCGCGACCGCCTCGACGCCGGCGTGTTCGCCCGCCGCCCCGGGGCGAACGTCGAGGTCCTCGACGAGGCGCGGACCCGGATCGAACGACCCGGGCACACCGAGCCCGGCTGGTTCGCCGTCGCCGGAAGCATTCCGCTGGGTTACCTCGGTGACGAGGAGAAGACCCGGGCCACCTTCGCCTCCGTGGCAGGGGTCCGCTGGTCCGTCCCCGGCGACCGGGCGAGGCTGCGGGCCGACGGGCTGATCGAGGTGCTCGGCCGGGACTCCACCACCATCAACACCGGCGGCGAGAAGGTCTTCGCCGAGGAGGTCGAGGAGGCCCTGCTGACCCACCCGGCCGTCAAGGACGTCGCGGTGGCCGGACGACACAGCGAGCGCTGGGGGCAGGAGGTCGTCGCGCTGGTGTCCCTCGTCGACGGAGTCCAGGTCACCGACGAGGAGCTCCGCGAGGCGGCGGCCCGCCGAATCGCCCGCTACAAGCTGCCCAAGGCCGTCGTGCGCGTGGACCAGGTCCGTCGCACGCCCAGCGGCAAGATCGACCGTCCCTGGGCCGGGCGGGCCGCGGCCGACAGCGTGGCCTGACCCCCACCCGGGCGCGGGCCGCGTGACCGGTACCGCACCCACCCGATCGTGAGAGAGAGGTTGTCCCATGGCCGAGGTATGGCCGGCGCACATGCCGCGATCGCTGGAGTATCCCGAGGCGGGCCTCGATGCCCTCGTCGAGGCGGCGGCCCGGCTCTACCCGGAGCGGACCGCGCTCGTCGACGGCGAACAGTCACTGAGTTACGCCGCGTTCGCCGACCTGGTCCACCGGGTCGCGGGAGGGCTGCGTGAGCGTGGCATCGGCCCAGGCGACATCGTCGCCCTCCACATGCCGAACTCGCTGTGGTACCCCATCAGTTACTACGCGGTGGTGACCTGTGGCGCAGCCGCCGCACCGCTCAACCCGGCCCAGCCCCCGGCCGCCCTCGCGGTTCAGCTGCGGGAGCTCGGAGCCACCGCCGCCGTCACCCACGCCAGTTGCTTCCCCGCACTGGCGGCGGCCGGCACAACCGGCCTGCGCCTCATGGTGTGCGCACCTGCCACCGCCGCCGCACCGGCCGACGGCACGCCACCCACCACCCTCACCGGTCTCGAACAGCTCGCCGCCGCCGCGCCATTGAGCGGCCCTCCGGTGTCCCCGGACGCACTGGCGCACCTCCAGCTCACCGGAGGCACGACCGGCCGGGCCAAGGGCGTACGGGTGCTGCACCGCAACCTGCTTGCGCACGTGCTCCAGCAGTCCGCCTGGCGCACCGGGCATCTTCCCCGCACCGACGCCGCGGGCCGACTCCGTCTCGAACCAGCGGCCACCGGCCTCGACACGTTCCCGCTCCGCCCGTGCGGCGGTGTCGTGGTCACCGTCGCCCCGATGTTCCACGGCCTGGCCCTGGTCTCTCACGCGATGAACATTCTGACCGGCGTCACCGTCGTCCTTCCGGGCCGGTTCCAGGCCCACGACTATCTCGCCGCCGTCGAACGGCACCGAGCCACCTACGTCGTCGGCGCACCCGCCTTCTACCACGCCCTGCTGCGCGCGGCCGGGGAGTCGTCCTACGACCTGGGTTCCGTCCGGGCGACGTACAGCGGCGGAGCCCCGCTCGACACGACGGCCCTGGAGCGGCTGCGCCAGGTCTTCCCGCACGCGGTGGTCGGCGAGGGATACGGGCTCAGCGAGGCCACCGGCAGCCTGGTCTCCACCCTGCTCGACCAGCCGGAGGAGAACCCGCGCGGCAGCGTCGGCCTTCCCGTCTTCGACACCGAGATCCAGATCCGCTCCGCGGACGGTGACCGCGTCCTGCCGGCCGGCGAGATCGGCGAGATCTGGGCTCGCGGCCCGCAGATCGCCGACGGTTACCACGGCGCACCCGAACTGACGGAGCAGCAGTTCCGAGAGGGCTGGCTGCACACCGGTGACCTGGGACGCCTCGACGACCGGGGCTTCCTGTTCCTGGCCGGCCGCTCCAAGGACATGCTGATCTACAAGGGCTACAACGTGTACGCGCAGCACCTGGAGGAAGTCCTCGCCGCCCACCCTGACGTCGCCCAGGTCTCCGTCGTCGGAGCCCCGAGGGAGGGCGTCGGCGAGATCCCCTTCGCCTTCGTCGTACTGCGTGAGGGGGCAGTGGCCTGTCCTGGGGACCTCATGGATTTCGTGGCGGCGCGCGTCGCGCCGTATCAGCGCATCCGCGAACTGCGCACCGTCCCCGCGCTGCCGCTGTCGGCCACCGGAAAGGTGCTGAAAACCGAACTGCGTGCCCTGGTGGCCGCCGCCGGCTGAGCCGCACGCTGCCTGACCCGACCGCCGGACCGCCCGGCTGCCCGACCGCCGGACCACCATCAACTGTCCCCATCAGCAGCACGAATCCCGTGCTGTCCCGCGCGAGATCGAAGGAGTTCCCCGTGGCCGAACTACGCGAGCACGACCGGCTGTTCATCGGCGGCACCTGGCAGGCCCCTGCCGGAACCGAGGTCATCGAGGTCGTCTCCCCGCTCACCGGGGAGGTCGTGGGCCGGGTCCCGCACGCCTCCCGGGACGACGTCGACCGCGCCGTCGCCGCCGCCCGCGAGGCCTTCGACGCCGGCCCGTGGCCGCTCCTGCCACTGGAGGAACGCATCGCCGTGGTGGAGCGGATCGGCGAGGGCATCACCGCCCGTCACGCAGAACTGGCCGCGCTCATCTCGGAACAGAACGGCTGCCCCGTCACCTGGGCCGTGCCGGGACAGGCCCTCGTGGCGAGCGCCGTGGTGAGTGCCGCGGTGGCGACCGCCCGCCAGTTCCCGTTCGAGGAGCGCAAACAGGGCATGTTCGGCCCGTTCGTCCAGGTGCACGAGCCCGTCGGCGTGGTCGCGGCCGTGGTGCCGTGGAACGTGCCGCTCTTCGCGGCCGTGTCCAAGCTGGCCCCCGCGTTGCTGGCCGGGTGCCCGGTCGTGCTCAAGCCTTCTCCGGAGACTCCGCTGGACTCCTTCGTCCTGGCCGAGATCGCCGCCGCGGCCGGGCTGCCCAAGGGAGTGCTCAGCATCCTGCCCGCCGACCGTGAGGTCAGCGAGTACCTGGTGGCCCACCCCGGAGTGGACAAGGTGAGCTTCACCGGCTCCGTCCCGGCCGGCAAGAGGATCATGGAAGTGGCCGCCGCCAGGCTCGCCAGGGTCACCCTTGAACTGGGCGGCAAGTCGGCCGCGGTCGTCCTGGAGGACGCCGACCTGGAGACCGTCGTACAGACCGTCCTCTCGCGCAGCTTCGTCAACAACGGACAGATCTGCGTGGCGCTGACGCGTGTGCTGGTCGCCCGCAGCCGCTACGACGAGATCGCCGCCGCCCTGGTCAAGGCGGTCTCCGCGCTCAGGACCGGCCCGCAGCACGACCCGGACACACAGGTGGGTCCGCTGGTGAGCAGGCGTCAGCAGCAACGAGTGCTCGACTACATCCGCATCGGACGGGAGGAGGGAGCGGAACTGCTCAGCGGCGGGGGTGTGCCGGCCGGGCTCGAACAGGGCTGTTTCGTCGAGCCGACCCTCTTCGGCGGGGACAACACCATGCGGATCGCGCGTGAGGAGATATTCGGTCCGGTCGTCGTGCTGATCCCGTTCGAGGACGAGGACGAGGAGGAGGCGGTGCGCCTGGCGAACGACTCCGACTACGGACTCGCGGGGACCGTCTTCTCGGCCGACGAGGAGCGCGCGCTCCGCGTCGCCCGTCAGATCCGTTCCGGCACGCTGGGCGTCAACTGCGCCCGCCTGGACCCGCTCGGCACCTTCGGCGGCTTCAAGGAGTCGGGCCTGGGCCGCGAACTCGGCGCGGAGGGGCTGGCCGCCTACACCGAGATCAAGACGGTCCACCTGCCGGCCGAGGCCCCCGCCCGCGCCTGACGCGTGTATGTCCTACCCCTTCATCTCGTCGCCAGAGCCATGCCCAACGCTGTGAGGAGACCCGCCATGGTGGACACGAGCGTCCGCGAGTACGTGAACCCCTATCCGCACGACGCCGAGCAGGGAGAGAGGTTCTTCTGGTCCGGCGGGCCCGTCGAAGTGGCCCCGAACACCTGGTACGTGGCGCTGCGCTCCGGTGTGACCGCGTTCGAGACCGCCGAGGGCCTCGTCCTGGTCGACAGCGGTCACAGCCAACCCGCACCGGTCATGGCGGAGAAGCTGCGCGTCCACACGACGGCGCCCGTGCACACCGCCGTCTACACCCACGGCCACCTCGACCACGCCTACGGGTTGCCGGCCTTCCTCGCCGAGGGACAGCAACGGCCGCGGGTCGTGGCCCACCGTGCGATGCAGGCCCGGTTCGACCGCTACGAGGCCACCGGCGGCTACAACACCGCCATCAACAACCGGCAGTTCGTCGGCGACATCGACGCCAACGACCGGTCCGCCGCGCTCACCTACACCCGGCCCCCGATCGCACCGGACACCTTCTACGACGAGGGGCTGACCCTGGAGGTCGGCGGCCTCACCTTCGAACTCCACCACGCCCGCGGCGAGACGGACGACCACACGTGGGTGTTCAACCGCGACCACGGTGTGCTGTGCCCGGGCGACCTGGTCATCTGGGCCGTGCCCAACGCCGGCAATCCGCAGAAGGTCCAGCGCTATCCCTGGGAGTGGTCCGCCGCGCTCCGCGCGATGGCGGCCAAGCAGCCCCGCACCATGTGCCCCGGCCACGGCGCGCCGATCATCGACGACCCCGGGACCATTCAGCGGCTGCTCCTGGAGACCGCCGACTACCTGGACGCGATCGTCGAGCAGACGGTGGCCGCCCTCAACGACGGCGCGCCGCCCCACGTCGACATCGTCCACCGCGTCGCGCCGCCCGCGTCCGACTCCCCGTGGCTGCAACCGATCTATGACGAGGCCGAGTTCATCGTGCGGAACGTGATCCGCTACTTCGGCGGCTGGTACTCCGGCCGTCCCGGCGAGCTCAAGCCCGCCCCGCGGTCCGCAGTGGCGGAGGCGGTGCTTGAGCTCGCCGGCGGAGCGGGGCCGGTGCTGGCGCGTGCCGAGTCGGCGGTGGCGGCAGGCGATCTGAGGCTGGCCTGTCATCTGGCCGACTGGGCCGTCGAGGCGGATCCCGGCAACCCGCGGGTCCGCGAGGGCGCGGCCCAGGTCTACGAGACCCGGGCCGAGGCCGAGACCAGCCTGATGGCGATCAACATCTACCGCGCGGCGGCGAAGTACGCCCGCGCCGGACGTCCGTTCTGCTGATCGACGGCGGGCCGGGGCCCGTACGCCCTCCGTCGGTGTGGGCACGCGAAAGGACAGCTCATGAGCAATGATCAACCCAATGTCGTCCTCGTCACCGCCGACAACCAGCCGGCGACGCTGCTCGGCTGCTACGGGAACGCCGACGTCCACACACCGCACATCGATCGGATGGCGGCCGAGGGAATCCGGTTCAACTGGGCGTTCTCCTCGAACGGAATGTGCTCGCCGGGACGCGCCACCCTGTTCACCGGCCTGATGCCCTCCCAGCACGGCCTGCACAACTGGCTCGACGACTCGGCCATGCCCGACTGGCCCGAGGACTGGTGCGCGGTGAGGGAGTTCCGCACCCTCCCCGCGACCCTCGCGCGACGCGGATACGCCACCGCGCTGATCGGCAAGTACCACATGGGGCAGCCGGACGCCCCGATGCCCGGCTTCGACCGCTGGCTCGCCTTCGCGCTCGGGCACACCCACGACTTCTACGAGAACCGGGTCATCGAGGACGGGCGCGAGTACTCCGTCAGCGGCACCCACATCGTCGACTTCTTCACCGACCGCGCCGTGGACTACCTCTCCGAAGTGGACTCAGGCCGCCCCTTCTTCCTGAACATCAACTACGACGCTCCGTACCTGCTTCCACCCACCAACTACGGCCCTGATCCGCGTAATCCTTTCTACAGCCGGTACGCCGACCGTGAACTGCCCTCCTTCCCGCGCGAGGCGATCCACCCCGGCCTCCTGGACCAGATCGGCGATGCGGAGACGCCGGAGCGGCTGCGCAGGTTCTCCCGGGCGCTGGCCCTGATGCACAACGACCCGGCCACCATGGCCAATGTCTGCGCCCAGGTGTCCCTCGTGGACGATGCCGTGGGCCGGCTCCTTGCCGCACTCGACGCGCGGGGGCTCGCGGAGAACACGGTCGTCGTCGTGACCGCCGATCAGGCCAACCTCTATGGCCAGCACGGGCTTTGGGGCCATACGAGTAATACCTTCCCCGCCCACCTCTACGACGCAGGACTGCGGATCCCCCTCGTCGTGCGCAGGCCCGGCCACATCCCCGCCGGAGTCGTCAGCGACCTGCTGGTGGGCCAGTACGACGTGGCGCCGACGCTGACCGACTACCTGGGGTTCGGCGACGTGCGCTTCGAGGGCACGCCGGGACACAGCCTGGCCGGTGTGCTGCGCGGGAACGGGACGGTCCGGGAGTGGCCGGACGCCGTCTGCTTCGAGCAGGAGGAGAGCAGGGGCATCCGCACAGCCCGGTACTCGTACTGGAAGAGGCTGTCCGGAGTCGGCCCGGCCGTCCTCTTCGACATGGAGGAAGACCCCGGCCAGCACCACGACGTTGCCGCCGATCCCCGGTACGCGGGCGTCGTCGCCGAGCTCGACGCACGGCTCGAGTCCTTCTACGGCCGCTACCGCGATCCCCGGCACGACCTGTGGCAAGGCGGCACGGCAAAGGGATCGGTGGTCCGCCCCGAGCTCTACCGCAGGCTCTACGGAGACGACTGGGCCCCGGTGGCCGACACCAGGCCCGACTTCACGGAGTAGCCGGCGGACCAGCCGGCGGACCAGCCGGCGGCCCAGCCGGCGGCCGGCCATGGGACCCCGGGCCCGCCCAGGTCGCCGCCGGCTCCGCCTCAGAGAAATTCAGCCGTCCGACCAACCTTTTCGACCCGACCTTTTCGACCACAAACGCATGGAGTGACCGTGGAGCGTTTCGATGTCGCCGTGGTGGGTGCCGGACTCGCCGGCCTCACCGCGGCCGTGGACCTGGCCGACCAGGGCCACCGGGTCGTCGTCCTCGAAGCCCGCGACCGGGTGGGCGGCCGCACCACCGGCGAGGTGATGGGCAACGGAGAGACCATCGAGATGGGCGGCCAGTGGATCGGCCCCAGCCAGACCGCGGTGCTCGCCCTCTGTGACCGGTACGGGCTCAAGACGCACCCGCAGTACGTCGCCGGGGACGATCTCCTGGCGCGACGCAGCGAGATCCGCCGCTTCGGTGGGGAACAGCCGAAGCTCGACGGCGCGTCGGCACGCGAAGTGGGCCGCCTCAAGGCCGAGATCGAGGCCAAGGCCGCCACGCTGGACCTCGAGCGGCCGTGGGACGCCCCGGAAGCCGCCGCCTGGGACTCCATGACCGTGCACTCCTGGCTCGACCAGGCCACCGCCGACGAGGAGGCGCGGGAGTTCTGGCGGCTCATCGTGGCGGCGATGTTCGCGGCCGAGTCACACGAACTGTCGCTGCTGCACTTCCTCTTCTACGTCGCCTCCGGCGGCATGATCGACATGCTGCTCGGCACCGCCGGCGGAGCCCAGGACTCCCGCGTCGTCGGCGGATCACACCTGGTGTCGGAGGCGATGGCCGAGACACTCGGCCCGGCCCTCCGCCTGTCGGCCCCGGTCCATGCCGTCGAGCACACCGCCGACGGCGCCGTGGTGCACTACGAGGGAGGTGCCGTCCGTGCGGACCGGGTGGTGGTGAGCCTGCCGCCCGCACTCGCCGGCCGGCTCCGTTACACCCCCGCGTTGCCCGCTCTGCGGGACCAGCTCACGCAGCAGGTACCGATGGGATCGGTCATCAAGGTCAACGTGCGCTATGCGCGGCCGTTCTGGCGGGACGCCGGGCTGACCGGCCACGCGAGCAGTCTCCACCATCCTCTGTCGACCATCCTCGACAACGGTCCGTCCGGCTCCGAACAGGGCGTGCTCGTCGGCTTCTTCGAGGGCGCGAACGCCCGCCGGGTCAGCCGGCTCACCCGTGACGAGCGCCGGAAGATCGCCCTGGACTGTCTGGTCGACTTCTTCGGCCCCGACGCGGCCGAACCGCTCGAGTACCTGGAGAAGGACTGGAGCGCCGAGCAGTACAGCGGCGGCTGCTACGGCGGCCGCTTCGGAACCGGCGTATGGACGGCCTACGGGCCGCAGCTGCGCGAATCGGTCGGCGTCATCCACTGGGCGGGCACCGAGAGCGCCTCCGTCTGGAACGGCTACATGGACGGAGCCGTGCGCTCCGGTCACCGTGCCGCGACCGAGGTGTGCACCGCGCTCACCGCGGCCGGCAGAACCTCCGCCTGCTGACGTGCCCCCGAAGGAGCCCTCATGTCCGACCAGCTCGCCTCCAGAGGCGGACTCGGCACCACCAAGATCGTCTTCTTCCTGATCGCGGCCACCGCGCCCATGGCCGCGATGGTCGGCACCGTGCCGTACGGCTTCGCCCTCGGCACCGGCCCCGGAATGCCCGCCGCCTACGTACTCGCCGGCGTCGTCATGTTCTGTTTCGTCGCGGGTTACGCGGCGATCAGCCGACGGGTCGTCAACGCCGGGGCACTGTACGCCTACATCCGCGCGGGGCTCGGCCCGGTCGCGGGCGCCGCGGCCGCCTGGCTCGCCGTGCTCTCCTACAACGCGGTCACGATCGGAGCGTTCGCGGTCTTCGGCTACTTCGCCGATCTCATCCTTGACGTCCCGGGACTGAGCTGGCACTGGTACACGGCCGCGGCCCTGGTCCTCACCGCCGTTCTGGGACGACGCCAGATCGATCTCTCCGCGCGCGTGCTGGGCGTTTTGATGTGTGCCGAGATCCTGATCCTGCTGGTCCTGGACGCCGCCATCGCTGTCGAACGGGGCGCGTCCGCGCTGCCCCTGGAGTCGTTCGAACCGCGGACCGCTCTGGGCACCGGACTCGGGGCCGCGCTGACCTTCGCCTTCACGTCCTTCGCGGGGGTCGAGTCCGCGGCCCTGTACGCGGACGAGGCCCGTGACCCCGCCCGCTCCGTGGCGCGTGCCTCCTACTGGGCCGTGGCCGTGGTCGCCGTCTTCTACGCCCTCACCAGCTGGCTGGCCGTCGGTGGGATCGGCGCGTCCGGGGTACGCGACCGCGCCCGTACCGACCAGGGCCAGCTCTTCTTCGAGCTCAACACCGAGTACACGTCCTCCGCGCTGACCGCCGTCATGGGCCTGCTCCTGCTCACCAGCGTGCTCGCCACCGCCCTGGCCCTGCACAACGCCACGAGCCGCTACCTGTTCGCGCTCGGCCGCGAGCGCCTGCTGCCCGGCGCGCTCGCGGCCACGCACCCCAAGTTCCTCTCACCCCACCGGGCCAGCGCGCTGCAACTGGTCCTCGCCACCGCCGTGATCGGGGCCTTCGCCGTCTTCGGACTCGCCCCCTACAGCAGTCTGGCGGTCAGTCTGATCAGCCTGGGCACGGTCGGCATCATGGTGCTGCTGCTGGGCGCCTCGCTCGCTGTCGTGGTGTTCTTCGTCCGCGATCCCGTCGGGCGGCACTGGTGGCGTACGGGTGTCGCGCCGGGACTCGCTGCGCTGGGCCTGGGGATCGCGGTGGTCCTGGTGCTGTTCAACTACCGCTATCTGACCGGAACCCGTTCCGTCCTGGTCAACGGTCTGACCCTGTTGATCCCGGTCGCCCTCGCGGGCGGCGCAGGCCGGTTCCTGTGGCTGCGGTCCCGGGATTCCGAGGCCGTCCGTGCCGTGGATCCGTCCGGCGCCGCGGGCTGACGGGTAGTCAGCCATACGGGGCGGGGCTCAGCGAGCGGTGAAGGCCCCGTCGGCCATGTGGCAGCCTCCGTGGACGAAGGATGCGCGGTCCGAGAGCAGGAAGGCCACCAGCTCGGCCACCTCCTGCGGGGTGCCGAGCCGGCCGGCCGGGTGCAGGGCCGCCAGTGCGGCCCTGGCCTGCTCGGGCGCGTCCGCCAGCAGGGGGGTGTCGATGAACCCCGGGCACACGGCGTTCACCCGAATGCCCTTCGACGCGTACTCGACGGCGGCGGTCCGGGTCAGCCCGACGACGCCGTGCTTCGCCGCGACGTACGCGCCGGCACCGGGGAAGCCCTGAGTTCCGAGCACCGAGGCGATGTTGACGATGGCGCCGCCGCCGGCGCTGAGCATCACCGGGAGCTCGTGCCGCAGCGAGTAGAAGACCCCGTCCAGGTTGGTGGCGACGGTCCGGCGGTAGTCGTCGAGCGAGAACTCGGCGAGCGGGGTGGACGTGGTGCCGATGCCCGCGTTGTTCACGGCGAGGTGCAGGCCACCGAGAGCGGAGACCGTGGCGTCCACGGCGTCGCGCACGGAGTCGGGGTCGGTGACGTCCATGGCGACGGCGAGCGCCCGACCGCCTTCCGCTTCGATCGCGGTGACCGCCTTCTGTGCGCCCTCCTGGTCGAAGTCGGCGAGCGCGACGGCTGCGCCGGACGCGGCGAGGCGGTGGGCGATGCTCAGGCCGATGCCGGACGCGCCGCCGGTGATGAACGCCGTACGGCCGGCGAACTCCTGGGCGTGGTCGGCGGCGTGGTGACTGGTCATGGAAGGTCCTGTCTGTGGAGTGGCCGGCAGCGGGAATCGGCGGGACCGCTGGGGCGATGCACTGGATTCGACTTATACATACGGAGGTCGACGCGACTGCCGGCCTCGACATCATGCGCCGGTCTATCGGCAAATTCTCCATCTCTTGCTGACGGAGGGCTGGAGTTGTATTCCGATTCACTGTTTACTTTTTAGTGATGCAGTGCCTGCTGTCAAGCCCTCGGTGAGGGCCCGGAGATGAGGAGAAGCCTGTGAAGGCTGTGCAGTACCGCAAGTTCGGCGGCGGCCCCGAGGTCGTGGACATCCCTGTGCCGCAGCCGGGTCCCGGACAGGTCCTGCTGCGCGTGCTGGCCGCAGGCGTGTGTCATTCCGACCTCGCCGTGATGTCCTTCCCCGAGAGCGCCGTCCCCTTCCCGCTGCCGCTGACCCTCGGTCACGAGGGCGTCGGGGAGGTGGCAGCCCTCGGCGAGGGCGCGACGGGCGTCGCCGTCGGTGAACGCGTCGCGGTGTACGGCCCCTGGGGCTGCGGCCGGTGTGCGGTGTGCGCGGTGGGCCGGGAGAACAACTGCCCCCACGCCAGGCGCCTGGGCATCTTCCCGCCCGGTCTCGGAGCCCCCGGGGCGCTGGCCGAGTACCTGCTCGTGGACAGCGTCAGACACCTCATGCCGATCGGGGAACTGGACCCCGTGGCGGCGGTGCCGCTGACGGACGCGGGCCTCACCCCGTACAGCGCCGTCAAGCGGTCCCTGCCCAAGCTCGTGCCCGGGAGTACGTGTGTCGTCATCGGGGCGGGCGGGCTCGGTCATATGGCGGTCCAGCTGCTGCGGGCGCTGACTCCGGCCCGGATCGTGGCCCTCGACGTCTCCCAGGAGAAGCTGGACCTGGCGGCCGAGGTCGGAGCGCACGAGGTGGTCCTCTCCGACGGACAAGCCGCCTCCTGCATACGGGAATTGACCGCAGAAGTAGGCGCCGAGGTGGTGCTGGACTTCGTCGGGGCACAGGCCACCACCGAGACCGCCGCGGCCTCCGCTGCCATGGCCGGCGACATCAGCGTGGTGGGGATGGGGGGTGGTGCGCTTCCGGTGGGATTCGGCAGGCTGCCCTACAACGTCTCCGTCACCCAGCCCTACTGGGGCTCGCGCAGCGAGCTCGCCGAGCTCCTCGCGCTGGCCCGGGCCGGAGCGGTGCACGCGCACGTCGAGACCTACAGCCTCGACCGGGCGCCCGAGGTGTACGAGCGCCTGAGCAAGGGCGGGGTCAGCGGGCGCGCCGTGCTCGTGCCGAACGGCTGAGCGCAGCGGAGAGGCCCCGGTGCGGTGTGCACCGGGGCCTTCGGCGTACCTCGATCAATCGGTCCGGACGACGGGCGGTGGTGTCCAGGTGCCATCGAGTACCTCGCCCAGCGGTGAGAACAGGCGCAGCATCACGTTGAACGGCGTTCCCGCCGCGACCGGGAGCCAGTTGGCCTCCGGGCGGCCCGGCTCCGGCATCTCGGCCTGGATGTACAGGTCCAGCGATCCGTCCGCGCCCAGCACCAGGCCGTCGCGGTCGCGGAGGAGATGGCGGCCCATGGGGTTGGGGATGAAGTAGCCGTCCGCGTTGTACGCAGTGACCGACCAGAAGGCCTCGACGGGCGGGAACGCCCCCTTCTCGAACCGGAGCACATAGCGATGCCCGCCGGACAGATCCCGGCCCTCGCTGTCCTTCGACACGGAGGGGTAGACGGCGTCCTCGGGTCTGTTCATGCCGAGCCCGTAGAAGGCGACGGCCGCGCGCTGGCGGTAGTCCACGCCGTAGCAGCCGCCCTGCCGCGGAGTGGTCCAGCCGGCGCTCCGCGCTCCGGCGGCCTGCCGGCCCAGGTGCTCCACCAGGGTCCTGCCCTCCGTCATGCCTGTTTCGATCTCCCGGCGCAGGCCGTCCTCGACCGCGCCGAGGTCGAAGTCGGCGCCCACCGTGAAGCCGATCCGGGCGAGCCGCTGCACCATCGGGTAGTCACAGGGCCCGGGAGGATTGTCCTTGACCGCCTCGGCGAACCGGGCGAGGAACGCGGCAGCGTCCATCCGCGCCACCTGCACCGGCGGCGGGAGCGTCATGTCGATGGCGGGGTCGACGACGCCCTTGGGCGGGATGTATCCGGACGTGCCCCAGGCGGACAGTGGTGTCAGAAGGTAGCTGTTCTGGACGCGGTGCACGTTCGCGTAGTCGGCGGTGCCGTCGGTCTGGGTGCGTCCGCCGACGCCGACGAACCGGGTGGGGCAGCGGATGAGTTCCAGCCCCTCCGGTACCTCACCCCGCCAGTCCGGGCCCGCAAGCAGGTAGTCGGCTGCCCGTCCACGGCCGGTGACCCGGGTGCCCGGCACCGCGAACACGTCCGTCCACAGGCTCAGCAGGGGCATCATGAAGTAGCGGTCGGTCGCCGGGAGCGAGAGCACGACCGGCTCCGGGGCGAGGTCCAGGTTGGCGGCCGAGTAGAGGGTGTCCAGATTGGGCCGGACCACCACCTTGTAGTCCGTGGACGGGAACTCCCGGGCATGGCTGAACTGGTTCCACGGAGCCTGCGTCAACTGCCCGGTGGGCTCCGCGTAGTTCGTGAATCTGTGCAGGGTGACGTGCATCAGCACCAGCGGGTACGCGTAGACGTACGCGTCGCGGGCGATGGCGCGCGCTTCCTGTGTCATGACGGTTTCCACCTGTCGCTCGTGCGATTCGGCCTGGCTGACGGTGTTCACTGGTCGCCCCGCGCACGCAGCTCGCGCTTGAGGATCTTGCCGGCGGAGGAGAGGGGCAGGCTTTCCGCGATCTCCACGGTGCGCGGGGCCTTGTAGCCGGCGATCAGCGACTTCGTGTGGGCGCGCAGTTCATCGTCCGTGGCCGTGGCGCCGGGGCGCAGGGTCACCACCGCGTGCACGCGCTGGCCCCACGTGTCGTCGTCCACCCCGATCACCGCGCAGAGCGCGACGGCGGGGTGGGTGGCCAGTGCGTTCTCCACCTCGGCGGAGTAGACGTTCTCCCCGCCGCTGATGATCATGTCCTTGATGCGGTCCACCACGTAGAGGAACCCGCCCTCGTCCAGGTAGCCGGCGTCGCCGGTGTGCATCCAGCCGTCCCGCAGGGCCTGCCCGGTCTCGACGGGCTTGTTCCAGTAGCCCGGCATGACGTGGTCGCCCCGGGTCACGATCTCGCCGACCGTGCCGGGAGGCTGTGCCGCCCCCGCCGCGTCGACGATCTTCACGTCCGCGTGGGGCGCTGCCTGCCCGGCCGAGCGCATGCGGGCGCCGCCGGCCAGGTGGGCCTCGTGCAGCAGGTTCGTGATGACGCCGGTTTCGGTCATGCCGAAGGCCTGCGAGAGACGGGCGTGAGGGAAGACGTCCAGGGCCCGGTTCATGACCGCCTCGCTGATCGCGGACCCGCCGTAGCTGAGCGAGCGGACGCACCCGAGGTCGAACTTCGTGCTCTCGGGATGGTCGCAGACCATCTGGATCATCGTCGGGATGAGAGCAACGGTGGTCACCCGGTGGCGGGCTACCGCCTCCAGGAACGCCGTCGGGGTGAACGAGGGCAGGAACACATGGGTCCCGCCGACCAGGTTCTGCCGGTTCCAGCCGGAGAGGCCGCCGGTGTGGAAGAGCGGCGCGGTGATCAGATTGACCCCGCCGCGCACCGATCCGCCCGTGGCGACCTGGGAGCCCATGCTGTTGGTCATCATGTTCCGGTGGCTGACCATGACCCCCTTGGGAACACCGGTGGTTCCGCCGGTGTACAGCAGCAGCGCCAGCGTCTCGCCGCCCGCCCGGCAGTCTCCGACCGGGGACGCCGATGTCGCCAACTCCTCGTAATCGACCGTGTCTTGAGGTGCGCTGCCGCTCTCGGCGCAGTGGACCACCGTCCGCAATGTGGGGCACTTCTCACGCAGGTCCGGCAGCATCGCGGCGAACGACGCGTCCAGGGCCAGCGCGGTGGCGCCGGAGTCCTGCAGTGAGTACCCGATCTCCTTGACGCTCCACCGCGTGTTCACGGGGATGGCGACCGCGCCCAGCCACCAGACGGCGTACAGCAGTTCGTGGTAACGGTCCGAGTTGGGCGAGAGGATCGCGACCCGCTCTCCCGCACCGACGCCCAGCCCTCGCAGCCCCCCGGCGAGGCGTGCCACCCGCTCCGCGCTCTCGCGCGCGGTGCGGACCCGGTCGCCGAAGACGGTCACGGGTCGGTCCGGGGCCCACTGGACGGCGTGGTGCAGCGACTGGGTCAGGTACATGACGGATCCTCTGGAGTTCGCGACCCGGCTCGGCGGCAGCGGCGGGTCAGAAGGCTGGTGTTCAGTGGTGGGGGCCGAAGTGTGAGGGAGTCAGAGCAGTTCGAGCACAGTGGCGTTGGCCATGCCGCCTCCCTCGCACATGGACTGGAGGCCGTAGCGGACACCCCGGTCCTTCATGTGGTGGGCGAGCGTGGTCATGAGGCGGGCGCCCGAGCCGCCCACCGGGTGACCGATCGCCATCGCGCCGCCCAGCGGGTTCATGCGCTCGGGGTCGGCGCCGGTCTCGCGGAGCCAGGCCAGCGTCACCGACGCGAACGCCTCATTGATCTCGTAGGCGCCGATGTCGTCCAGGGTCAGTCCCGCACGCCGCAGGGCCTTGGCCGTGGCGGGGATCGGTCCCTTGAGCATGGTGACCGGGTCCGTGCCCACGACCACGGCCGTGTGGATGCGGGCCAGTGGCCGCCAGTCGTTGCGCGCGGCGGTCTCGCCGGTGGTGATCAGGAGGGCGGCGGCGCCGTCGGAGATCTGGGACGAGTTGCCCGCGGTGATCTCGCCGTCCGGGGCGAACGCGGGCTTCAGGCCCGCGAGTTGGTCCAATGTGGAGCCTCGACGAACGCCCTCATCGGTGTCGAGGACGCCCCCGTCCTCCAGCGGGAACGGTGCGATCTGGCGGGCGAACCGTCCCTGGTCGATCGCGGCGGCGGCGCGCCCATGCGAGTCGAGGGCGTGCTGGTCCATCTCGGCCCGGCTGATCCGGTACTCGTCGGCGATCAGCTGCGCGCCCGTGCCCTGGTTGAACCTGAGGCCGTCGTAGCGAGCCCAGACGTCCGGGCCGTAGGGCTCGCCGTACGAACCGTCCCCGCGCTGTGAGCCGAGCGGGACCGCGCTCATCAGCTCGACGCCGCCGGCGACCGCGATCTCGTACTGCCCCGAGACCACGCCCGCCGCGGCCAGATGGACGGCCTGCTGGGATGACCCGCACTGCCGGTCCACGGTCATGCCCGGAACGGACTCCGGCCAGCCCGCCGCCAGGACGGAGGCGCGGCCGATGCATCCGGCCTGCATCCCGATGGTGCCGACGCAGCCCCACAGCACGTCGTCGACCTGCGCCGGATCGAGTCCGGTGCGCTCGGCGAGCGCGCGCAGGACGTGAGCGGACAGGGAGGCGGCATGGACCTGGGACAGCGAGCCGCCCCGCCGTCCGACCGCGGTGCGGACCGCATCGACGATGACAGCGTCACGCATGGGGGTTCTCCTTGATGTTTCCGATGTGAGGTGGTGGAGGTCCCGTCGGGTGGCCGGGAGGTCAGCGGACGACGCAGCGGAAGCCGAGGTGGCAGGTCGCGGTGTCCTCGGTCTGCCCCTGGCGGGCGGCGGGCCGGTATCGCAGGCAGTAGTTGGGGGCGCACAGGTGGGAGCCGCCCTTGGTCACCCTGCGGGGGAAGCGGGCGCCGGCGTCGTCCTGGTCCGGACGGTCAACCGTCGGGTTGCGCGGCGCGCAGCAGGCGGAGGGCGCGGGCGCGTCGCCGTGCACCCGGTAGAAGTCCTCCGTCCACTCCCACACGTTCCCGGCCATGTCGTGCAGGCTGTACCCGTTGGGCGGATAGCTGCGCACGGGGGTGGTTCCCGGTGCCGGGCAGCGCCGGCCGTCGGGGTGGAACTGCCAGGGGAACTCCCCGTGCCAGGTGTTGGCCCACCGGCGCCCCAGCGGCTGCGGACCGTCGCCCCAGGTGTAGGCCGCCCCCTCCAGGCCCCCACGGGCGGCGAACTCCCACTCCGCCTCGGTGGGCAGGGACTTCCCCGCCCAGGAGGCGTACGCGGCGGCGTCCGCGTGGGCGACGTGGGTGACCGGGTGCAGCTCCCGGCCGTGCAGGGTGCTGCCCGGCCCCAGCGGATGACGCCAGTCGGCTCCCGGGACGTACGTCCACCAGCGCCGCCAGTCGTCCAGCGGTACGGGGCCCGCGGTCATACGGAAGACCAGCGAGCCCGGCACGAGAGCCGCCGGGTCGGCCTCCGGGTAGTCGGCGGAGTCCAACTCCCGCTCGGCCACGGTCACATGACCGGTGGCGCGGACGAACCGGCGGAACTCGGCGACGGTCACCGGGTGCGGGTCGATCCAGAACCCGTCGACCGACACCGGCCGCACCGGCTGTTCCTCGGGGAAGAAGTCCGGGGAACCCATGAGGAACGTGCCGCCGGGCACACGCACCATGCCACGGGTGGCGCTGCCCGGCGGAACGAGGCTGAGTTCGGTCAACGTACTGCCGCTTCCTGGCTGGGGGCGGACCGGATCACTGGTTGGCCATGGCGACCCGGACCCGTTCGGCGTGGCTGATCTCGGGGCCGTCGGTGGTGTCCAGGCGCACCCAGTCGATCGCTCCGGTGAACGCGCTCTCGCCCAGCGGGAGTTCGTCGCTGACCGGAGTGCCGTGCTCGACGCCGACCCCCGCGCTCTCGTCGAAGGAGAAGATGATTCCGTGCGTGCGCTCGAGGCGGCCCTGGGCCACCTCCTTGCCGTCGACGAGGAGGGCCACACCGGCTCCCTTGCCGAGCCCTCCGCCGTCGTACGCGAACTCCACCCGCAGCTCGTGGGGTCCGGGCGTGAGCGGTTCCTCCGCGCGGAACTGCCGACGGTCCAGGCCGACGTAGTTGTAGCAGTAGACCGGTCGTCCGCCCGAGAGGTAGAGGGTCCAGCCGCCGAATTTGCCGCCCTGCGCGAAGACCGTGCCCGAGCCGCCGTCCTCGGGCACGGTGACGCTCGCGGTCACCGTGTGCGAGCGGTTCTTCGTGTTGAGCACGGAGTTCTCGGTGAGCCGGACCATGCCCGGATACAGCGTCTGCGAGGTGCCCTTGACCAGCTGCGGGCGGCCCGCCGTCGCCGGGTTGAAGCGTTCGCCGGTGCGGTCGTCGAGGGGGAGTACGTCGAAGCGGGCGGCCTGGATCAGGAACATCCGTTGCAACTCGTGCAGCTTCTGCGGATGTTCGGCCGACAGGTCGTGGGCCTGGGACCAGTCGGTGCTGCCGTCGTACAGCTCCCACACGTCGTCGTCGAAGGACTTGCCGATCTCGCCCGGGGCGGGAACGCCTGGCGTCTTGTGCTTGGTGACGGCCGACCAGCCCTTGTGGTAGATGCCGCGGTTGCACAGCATCTCGAAGTACTGCGTCTCGTGCCGCTCCGGGGCGTCGGCGTCGCCGAACGAGTACAGCATGCTGGTGCCGTGCATCGGCTCCTGGGTGATGCCGTTGACGACCATCGGCTCCGGAAGCGAGGCCGCTTCAAGGACGGTGGGGGCGACGTCGATGACGTGACTGAACTGGTGGCGCAGCGAGCCGCCGGCGGAGATGCCGCGCGGCCAGTGCACGACCGTGCCATTGCGGGTGCCGCCCCAGTGAGAGGCGACCTGCTTGGTCCACTGGTACGGCGTGGACATCGCGTGTGCCCAGCCCATGGCGTAGTGGTTGTAGGACTCGGGACCGCCGAACTTGTCGATGTTCTCGATCAGGAACTCGTCGGTCTCGGCCGCGTTGGCGTAGTTGATGGTGAGCAGTTCGTTGAACGTGCCCCGCAGGGTGCCCTCGGCCGAGGCCCCGTTGTCGCCGATGATGTAGTAGATGATCGTGTTCTCGAGTCGGCCCAGCTCGTCGAGGGTGTCGACGAGCCGTCCGATGTGGTGGTCGGCGTACTCCAGGAAGCCCGCGTAGACCTCCATCTGCCGGGCGAGCACCGGGCGCATCCTGGGGTCGGTGTCCTCCCAGGCGGGGATGACTTCGTGACGTTCCGTCAGTTCGGTGTCGGGGCCCACCGTCCCGAGCTCCTTCTGGCGCGCGAGAATACGCTCGCGCAGCGCGTCCCAGCCTTCGTCGAACTCGCCCCGGTACCGGTCCGCCCACTCCTTGGGCACATGGTGCGGGGCGTGCGTGGCGCCCGGCGCGAAGTACATGAGCATCGGCTGCTCGGGGGCAAGGGCGTGCCGGCGGCGGGTCCAGGTGATGGCCCGGTCGGTGACGTCCTCCATGAAGTGGTAGCCCTCTTCCGGCGTACGGTCCGGCTCCACCGGCGTGGTGCCTTCGAACAGGGCCGGCGAGTACTGGTTGGTCTCGCCGCCCAGGAAACCGAAGAAGTGCTGGAAGCCGCTGCCGGTGGGCCAGCGGTCGAAGGGGCCGGCCGGGCTGGTCTCCCACATCGGCACCTCGTGGCACTTGCCGAACTGAGCGGTCACGTAGCCGTTGAGGCGCAGTGTCTCGGGCAGTGGCGTGCAGGAGTTGGGGCGCACCGAGTTGTAGCCGGGTGCGGCGGTGGCCACCTCGGCGATGGAGCCCATGCCGACGGCGTGATGGTTGCGGCCGGTCAGCAGGGCGGCCCGGGTCGGTGAGCACAGGGCGGTGGTGTGGAACCGGGTGTACCGCAGGCCCCCGGCGGCGAGCCGCTCGGCGGTCGGCATGCGGACCGGCCCGCCGAACGCGCTGGAGGCGCCGTATCCGACGTCGTCGAGAAGGACCAGGAGCACATCGGGCGCGCCTTCGGGCGGGCGCACGGGGGTGAACGGTGCGAACGCGGTGTCCGGGTCCCGGGCGTCGTAGGTGATCGGGCCGGTGTGCCGGCGGTCGTGCAGTGGCAGCGCGGTCCGGCCGGAGTCGGTGGGCTGTGACATCAGTGGCCCTTTCGCTGTGCGGATGGGGGGCGGCGATCGCGCCCGAGGCGTTGCGGTCCTGTCCGGATGCTGGCACCGCGAACCCGATAAGTAAAGGGTCGATTCACTAAGCGCGACCTGTGGGACGGTCGAGTCGCTGGTGCGTTACCGCTGGACTAGGCGGCTTGCGATGGTTAGCGTGACTTCCACGGCATACATTTTGTGAATTCTGATTCCGCAGTATGGTCGTGTCGAACGAAGAGAGGACCGGCCCATGCGCCGCACCGTGTACACCGAGGAGCACGAAGCCTTCCGCGAGGTGATCCGTGACTTCATCGCCAAAGAAGTGGTCCCTGAGTACCCGCGGTGGATGGAGGCCGGGCACCCGCCCCGCGACTTCTATCGCAAGCTCGGCGACCTCGGCGTCTTCGGCATAGAGGTCCCGACGGAGTACGGCGGGGCCGGTGTGACCGGCTACAAGTACTCCGCCGTCATCGCCGAGGAGACCGCCCGCGCCGGTGTCACCCTCGGCTCGACCGGGGCCCACACCGGTCTGACCCTGCCCTACCTGGTCACATTCGGCAGCGAGGAGCAGAAGGGGCGCTGGCTGCCCGGATTCCTCTCCGGCGACATCATGACCGCCATCGCCATGACCGAGCCCGGCACCGGATCAGACCTGGCAGGCATGACCACCCGGGCCGAGCTCTCCGACGACGGCAGTCACTACGTCCTCAACGGCGCGAAGACCTTCATCTCCGGCGGCGTCCAGGCCGACCTGATGCTCGTGGTCTGCCGTACGTCGCCCGCGACCGCCGAAAACCGCCGCGCGGGCCTGTCCATCCTGTGCGTGGACACCCGGAGCGAGGGCTACGCCGTCGGCCGCAAGCTGGAGAAGATCGGTCTGCGCACCTCCGACACGGCCGAACTCTCCTTCGCCGACGTCGAGGTCCCGGTGGAGAATCTGCTCGGTGAAGAGGGCAAGGCCTTCTCCTACCTCACCCACAACCTGGTCCATGAGCGCCTCGTCTGTGCCGTCGGCGACCAGGCCCGCGCCGTTGCCGCGATCGGTTTCGCAGGCGACTACGTCCGCAGCCGCGACGTATTCGGCAAGCCCCTGGCCTCGTTCCAGAACACCAAGTTCGTGCTCGCGGAGTGCGCGGCGGAGACCGAGGCGGGCCAGACCATGGTGGACAGGGCGCTGGACCTGCACGAGGCCGGAGAACTGACCGAGGCTGACGCCGCCAAGATGAAGCTCTTCGTGAGCGAGAGCGCCGGCCGCGTCATCGACAAGTGTCTCCAATTGCACGGCGGATACGGCTACATGCTGGAGTATCCGATCGCCCGGCTCTACACCGACATCCGGGTGTCGCGCATCTACGCGGGGTCCAGCGAGGTGATGAAGACCATCATCGCCCGCTCCCTGGGCCTGTGACCGCGGCTCCGTAAGTGCTCATGGCCTGCACCGCGGAACTCATGCAGGTGCATCCGGGACGTGTGTCTCAGCTGACGTAAGTGCGCATAGCTGATGGCCTGTTCGCCATCTGGAGAAATGGTCAACGTCCGGTGCCGAGCGCCGGAGTCCGGCTCGCACGGCGCGTCGCGCCCAACGAGCAGTCATCGATCGTCGCCGCGGTGATCCTGTCGCCGCCCCCTCCGGGAGAATCCCCATGGACATCGATCAGCGCTCCCATGCCGACTTCACCCCGCAAGGAGACCTTGCCCCCGACCAACCCGCACGCAGTGGCAAGGCGTGGTTCGCTGTCGTCCTGCTCTTCACCCTGCTCCTGGCGAACTACGCGGACAAGCTCATCGTGGGCCTGGTGGGCCCGGACATGATGCGGGAACTGGGCATCGGTGCCGAGAAGTTCGGTGTCATCCAGAGCAGCTTCTACCTGCCGCTCGTCGTCGGCAGCGTCCTCGGCGGCTGGCTGGGCGGCAAAATCAGGGCCCGTTGGCTGCTCGGCGGACTCGCCGCGGTCTGGTCACTGGCCCTGCTGCCGATGGCCGGCCAGGTGGGATTCGGAGTCATCGTCGCCTGCCGGATGCTCCTCGGCCTCGCCGAGGGCCCGGCGGCCGCGCTCATCATGAAGGTCACCCACTCCTGGTTCCCGCCGGAGAGACGGGCTCTGCCCAGCTCGATCGTCCTGGTGGGCGCGACCGTGGGCCCGATGATCGCCGCTCCGGCGATCAGCTGGATCCTCACCAGGCATGACTGGCACGCGGCCTTCGCCGCCCTCGCCGCGGTCGGCCTGCTCGTCGCCGTCCTCTGGCTGGTCTTCGGCCGTGAGGGAAGCGAGGCCTCGTCGAAGGGCCGCGCGTCCGAGGTGACGTCCGCGTCCGAGGCGGCGCCCGGGTCCGGGCTCCTGCCGGAGCGGGTCCCCCTGGGCAGGATCTTCCGCACCGGCACCGTCATCGGGATGCTCGCCCTGATGATCGTGAGCTACGCGGTGACCGCGATCAAGACCACCTGGCTGCCCGTGTACCTGCGCGACGGACTCAGCTACGACGCCACCGCCACCGGCAATCTGCTCGCCCTCACCTACCTGGGCGTCACGGTCAGCGTCCTCTCGGTCGGCGCGGTCTCCCGCGCCCTGACGAAGCGCGGTGTCACCAACCGTGCGAGCCGTGGACTGCTGTCCTCAGGTGTCTTCCTCGGCGGTGCCGTCGCAACCCTGGCCTTTCCCTTCGTCGACCGCGGACCGCTGCAGATCGCGCTCATCGTCGCCAGCGGTGCGCTCAACGCGGCGGCGTACGGCGTGGTCTTCGCCGTTCTGTCCGACGTGATCCCCGCCGCGCAGCGCGGCATCGCCTACGGCATCGTGACCGCGGTGTACGGCCTCGGCGGCATGGCCGCGCCGTTGGTCATGGGCAACCTGGTCGGAGCGGGGGAAACAGCCGTCTCCGGCTACCAGGTGGGCTTCGTGGGCCTGGGCATCGCGATGCTCATCGGATCCGTAGCCGTCGCGGCGCTCGTCAACCCCGAGCGGGACGTGGCGAAGCTGGCAGGCTGAGGCTGATGGCGCACGCGAGGGATCGTCGACGCCGCCCACGACAAGGAGAACCCTCATGACTCTCGATCCGGCCAGCTCGCAGCTGCTGGCCCGGCTCGCGGAGCAGCCGGACAGGAAGCCGATCCACCAGTGCACCCCGGAAGACGCCCGGGCACAGAGCGCGGCTCTGCGGGAGCTGTACCGACCTCGGCCGGCCATGGTCCGCGTCGAGGACCACCGCATCGGCGACGGGGACGCCCGCTTCGACGTCCGGCTGCTGATACCGAACACCTCCCCGGCGGGGGTGCTCGTGTACTACCACGGGGGCGGCTGGGTCCTTGGCGACCTGTCCTGCTACGACACCCTGGGCCGCATCCTCGCCCACCGCACCGGCTGCGCGGTGGTCCTGGCCGACTACCGCCTGGCCCCCGAACACCGCTATCCCTCAGCGGCCGAGGACGCCTGGACGGCGCTGTGCTGGACCGACGGGCACCTGACGGACATCGCGGGCCGGCGCGTACCCCTGATGGTCGCCGGCGACAGCGCCGGCGGAAACCTGGCCGCCGTGACCGCCCTGCAGGCCAGGGACGCGGGCGGACCCGGCATCGCGCTCCAACTCCTCGTGTATCCCGTCACCGACTGCGACCCGGACACCGCCTCGTACCGCGACCCCGCCAACCAACTCCTGCTCGGCCGGGACACCATGGCGTGGTTCTGGGACCACTACGCCCCCGACGAGGCCGACCGCAAACGCCCCGACGCCGCTCCGCTGCGCGTCGACGGCCTCTCCGGACTGCCTCCCACCGAGGTACTCACCGCCGAACACGACGTACTGCGCGACGAGGGCGAGGCCTACGCCGCCCGCCTCGAACAGGCGGGCGTGCCCACCCGGCTTCGCCGGTTCGAGGGGCAGATGCACGGCTTCTTCACTCTGCCCGGGGTGCTGCCCGGCAGCGCAGCCGGAATCGACCACGCAGCCGAAGCAGTGAACCAGCGGCTCGCCGAACTCACCCACTGACCCGCCCGCCCCGCCGGAATCCACCGACCCGCCCGGGCCCACCTCGGGATGCGCGCAACGCGCTCGCCCAGGACAGAACCCAGGACAGAAGGAGACACAAGCATGTCCACAACGCCGCCCCGGCACCCTCAGGGGGCCGCCCCGTCCACCGGCACCACCGACTTTGACGTGATCGTCGTAGGCGCCGGATTCGCCGGCCTCTACATGCTGCACCGGCTGCGCGGTCTGGGCCTCAAGGCCGTCGTCCTGGAAGCGGGCGACGGTGTCGGAGGCACCTGGTACTGGAACCGCTACCCCGGTGCGCGCTGCGACATCGAGAGCAAGTTCTACTCCTACTCCTTCGACGAAGGACTCCAGCAGGAGTGGGAGTGGAGCGAACGCTATGCCGCACAGCCCGAGATCCTGCGCTATCTGGAACACGTCGCCGACCGGTTCGACCTGCTCCGCGACATCAGGCTCGGCACCCGCGTCACCACCGCCCGCTTTCAGGACGACGCGGGGGTGTGGTGCCTACGCACCGACACCGGGGAGTCCCTGACGAGCCGTTACTGCGTCATGGCCACCGGCAGTCTGTCGGTGGCCAAGGACCTGGACTTCGAGGGCCTGGAAGACTTCGAGGGCGGCTGCTACCGCACCAGTCGCTGGCCGCATGAAGGCGTCGACTTCACCGGCAAACGCGTCGCGATCGTCGGCACCGGCTCCTCCGGTGTGCAGTCCATCCCGGCCATCGCCGAGCAGGCCGCCCATGTGATCGTCCTTCAGCGCACCCCCGGCTTCAGCCTCCCCGCCCACAACCGACTGCTGACCGACGAGGACCACAGGGCCGTCAAGGCCGACTACGCGGCGTTGCGCCACGCCTCCCGTACGTCCCCCTTCGGCATACCCGTAGGTGAACCCCCCACCTTTTCCGCGCTCGAAGTCAGCCCTGAGGAACGGCGGGCGCGCTACCAGGAACGCTGGGACGAGGGCGCCGTCGCTCGGCTGAGCACCAGCTTCACCGACATCAGTACGGATCTCGACGCGAACGCCACGGTCGTGGAGTTCATTCACTCCAAGATTCGCGAGATCGTGACCGACCCGGACACGGCCCAGAAACTGCTGCCGCGCGCATATCCCTACGGCGCCAAGCGCATCTGCTTCGACACCGACTACTACGCCGCCTTCAACCGCGACAATGTCGAACTGGTGGATGTCCGGGCCACACCCATCACCCGCGTCACGGCCACAGGGGTGGCCACGACGAACGCCGAATACCCGGTCGACGCCATCGTCTTCGCCACCGGCTTCGACGCGATGACCGGTGCCCTGCTGGCCATGGACATCCGGGGCCGCGCCGGGCTCTCGCTCCGCGACAAGTGGGCGGCGGGTCCACGCACCTACCTCGGCCTCGGCGTCGCCGGCTTCCCCAATCTGTTTCTCATGGCCGGCCCCGGCAGCCCGTCCGTACTGAGCAATCTGGTCGCATCGATCGAGCAACACGTGGAATGGATCGCCGAGTGCCTCGACACCCTGTGCCGACGCGGGGTCACCGTGATCGAGGCGACAGCGGAAGAAGAGGACGACTGGGTGACCCACGTGAACGAGGTGAGTTCCGGCACCCTTTTCATGCGGGCCGACTCCTGGTACCTGGGCGCCAACGTGCCAGGAAAGCCCCGGGTGTTCATGCCGTACGCCGGCGGGGTCGGCGCCTATCGCAAGACCTGCGACAAGGTCGCGGCCAACGGCTACGAGGGTTTTGCCATCGCCGAGCCTTCTCCGACCCGCCCTCTGTCGGACTGAGTTGACGGACGCCGGGGTCGGTCTTCGACGGTGATCGTGGTCACCCGCGCGACCGGGTACCACCGGGAACAGAGTTGAACCCCGGCCTGTATCGGTCGAACTGCTCACTATGGGTGCACAGTTCTGGGGGTCAAGGGGTCGCAGGTTCAAATCCTGTCGTCCCGACAGTTCGAACGTATCGAACGTCGCAGGTGAAGGGCCGTTTTCGAACGGCCCTTTTTCTGTTCCCGGGGCCCGCTCCCTGGGAGCGCTGGGAGGGAGCATGCTCCCTCCCAGTCCCCATACCTGATTGCTCCCACTCGGGCCTCTGCGCACATATTCGATTTCTTGCCCACGTGTTCACATTCGTGTCCGTTTTGTGGCCGTAGGCTCCCCCGTCGTTCGGGGGGTCTTATGGGTATGGGCTAGCTTTTCGCGCAGGTCACACTCGCTCCCAGTGGGAGCGGGGCTGGGAGCGGCGTCCCTATACCCGGAACCGACGGTATGGGGCCATGCGAAATCTTGGCCCCATGTCCGATTTCGCTGACCCATATGCCCGATTCCTATTCGGGCTGTTGTGCGCGGCATCGAGAAGTTGAACGCGGTTGGGAGATGCCAACAAGGTGGGAGGGGCGCGGCGCGGCAGCAAGTAGGCAGGGTTTCGGTGGCCTTCAAGGGATCAATTCCTCAATAGCGGTCGAACGCCTGTGGGTGCCCGATACTCGGCCGCCCTATGCGACCTGCGTGTATTCGTGGATCACTCCGCCGAGTCGATCATGGCGGATGACCTTGCTCCCGGGGTGCACAGGGTCGGGTAGCGGTCGCAGCGGTGCTGCTTGACCGAGAGACCGGTGCGGCCGGTGGGTGTTGAAGTGTGCCTCGTACTCGGTGAGGACGTGCCGCAGGTGCCGTTCGTTGACGATCAAGGTTCGGTCGAGGAGTTCGCGGCGGCATCCACCGATCCACCGCTCGACGAATGCGTTCGCCCGCGGGGCTTGGACCGGGCTGAGCAACACTTGGATGCCATTGGAAGCGAAGACGGCGTCGAAGGCGTCGGTGAACTTCGCATCCCTGTCCCGGATCAGGAACCTTGTTTGTCTGACCCGGTCTTCCAGAGCCATGAGGAGGTCGCGGGCCTGCTGGGTGGCCCAGCCTCCGGTCGGGTTGGTGGTGACGCCGAGGAGGTGGACCCGCCGGGTGGAGATCTCCATGACCACCATGCAGTACAGGCGCCGCAGCAGCACGGTATCGACGTGGAAGAGGTCCACCGCCAGAATTCCCACTGCCTGGCTGCGCAGGAACTCCGCCCAGGTCGGGCCTGAGCGGTGGGGTGTCGGGTCGACCCCGGGCTTCTTCAGGATCGCCCATACCGTGGAGGCGCCGACCGGGCGGCCCAGGCCCGCCAGTTCGCCCGCGATTCTGCGGTAGCCCCAGGTCGAGTTCTCGTGGCCATCCTCAAGACAAGCTCCCGCACGCTCGGCTGGGTCGGCGGGCGCCCCGGCCTCCGTTGCTTGTAGGTCCAGCGCCGCTTGACCAGGTCGGCATGCCACCGCAGCAGGGTGCCTGGTGTGACGAACGAATGCGCTCGAAGCGTCTTGGGCAGCAGCCGGGTCAGACCCGCGATCACTGCTCGGTCCGCCCACGAGGGTCTCGGCCGGGCGACCTGGCGCCTCAAGACGGCGAGTTGGTGCCGTAACACGAGAATCTCAGCGTTCTTCGAAGTCTCCGATCGTGTCAGCAACGCAATCCATCCCAGGACCTTCAGGAAGATCAGATACAGCAGTCGCAGAGCCATACGTCAGGATCTCGCCCCGCCTGGCCCCGACCGCAAGTCCCAGGCCAACAGCGGTAGCCGAGTTTCGGGCACCCACAGGATCAAGCCCACCCCTGCATCCCCCAGTTGGCGGCAGGCGCTCTCCTGATGTGCAATGAAACAGGGGCCGCTGGAATGGAGGGTCTGCCGTGCCGCCAGTGAATTTAATGGATGGCTTGCGCTTCGCCCTGCGTGGCCGTGTCGTGACGATGGACAGCCAGGGAACGATCCTTGACGACGGCGTCCTATACCTCAACCGTGGGCTCATCGAACACGTACTCCCAGCGGGCGCCCCTGTCCCGGAGGAGTACGAAGACGTTCAACCCGTCGAGATGGCCGGTACCGCCTACCCGGGCCTGATTGAACTCCACAACCACCTCCCTTACGACATCTTGCCCTTGTGGCAGGTGCCACGCCGGTTCAAGAACCGGTCCCAGTGGGGCGGCAGCTCGAACCCCGACTACTCCCGCCTGGTGACGGGGCCCATGAACGTGCTGGGTGAGGACCCGCTATCCATGCCGGCGATCGTCCGCTACGTCGAGGTCAAGGCCCTGGTCAACGGGACGACTACCAGCCAGGGCATTGCTCTCTTCAGCAACGCAGGCTCCCGGCGCATGTACCGCGGCATTGTCCGCAACGTCGAAGCCACCGACGACGCGGCGCTGCCGGAGGCCAAGACACGCATCGCGGACGTTGAGGCGGCTGACGCCCGAAGGTTTCTGGCCCGCCTCCAACAGCCGAACCGCCTCCTCCTGCACCTGGCGGAGGGCACGGATGAACGGGCACGGGGCCACTTCCAGGCACTGCAGTTCGAGCCCGGCCACTGGGCGATCACGGACAATCTCGTCGGCATCCACTGCATACCGCTGACCGCGGAAGACTTCCAGGTCATGGTAGAGCACGGTGGCTCGATGGTGTGGTCGCCGCTGTCCAACCTGCTGCTCTACGGTGGAACCGCCGATGTCGCCGCAGCGAAGGCAGCGGGCATGCTCATCGGACTGGGGTCGGACTGGGCCGTATCGGGAAGCAAGGGCGTCCTCGGTGAGCTCAAGGCGGCCCGGCTCGCCTCCGCCGCGCAGGGCGGGGTATTCACCGACCGGGAGCTGGTCTCCATGGTCACCCGGAACGCGGCGCGCATACTGGGCTGGGACCACGCCCTCGGCTCCCTCGCCCCGGGCATGCACGCCGACGTTCTCGTGATTCACGGCCGTGCTGGCGACCCCTACACCGCACTGATTGAAGCGCGGGACCAGGATATCTCACTGGTCGTCATCAACGGAATTGCACGGTACGGCACGACGTCACTGCTGGAATCACTCACCCAAGACGCGACTTTGCTGGAACGGCTGCCCGCTGACGTACAGGAGGACCGCGCACTGCAACTGCACCAGCTCTCCGCGGACCCGGTCGTGGGCTCACTTACGTTGGTCGATGCCATCCAGCGCCTCACCGGCGCGCTCGGGGACCTGCACCGCAGCGCAGCGCGGGCGGCAGAGTCGCGTCTTGACCGACGGCTCGAAAGAGTGCCGTCCTGGCGTCTCGCACTCGATGAGACAGCGACCACCGGCAGTGAGCTACGTCCCCGCCTTCCGCTGCTCCACACCCGGAGACGCCTCCCCAGCGGGCCGACCATCGGTCCGGCAGACTCTACGATCCCGCTGCCGAACTCGATCGCCCTCGATCCCCTAACCGCTAGCTTCGACATGCGGTTCCTGGACTCGCTGGAAGCACAGGTGAACCTGCCCTCGCACCTAGGCACCCAGCTCCGGGACTTGTTGACGTAGACACTAATAGGACTTCGCTAGTTCGTTCTCGATCTTGAGGTCGGGTGTGTCCTGGCGGGCAGGGCTTGATGGCAGGTGGTGCAGACGCCGGTCCAGCACCTCAGGATGTCCTGGAGGGTGTCGAGGACCTGATAGAGGGTGAGACCGGTCCGGGCACTTTTGGGGCCAGACGCTGTTCGGTGAGGAAGGCATGGGCGGCGGTCACGAGGGTGACGTGGTGGTGCCAGCCTGGCCAGGAACGGCCTTCGAAGTGGTCCAGGCCCAGGCCGTGTTTGAGTTCGCGGCAGTCGTGCTCGATGTGCCAGCGGACCTTGGCCAGCCGGACCAGGTCGGTTATCGGGGTGCCCACCACCCGCCCACCGAGCACCATCAACTACCACGCTACCAGGACATATACCCAGCGAAAGAGGAACCCAGCAGCTTATGCGCCCACTGGTACACCAGTGAAACGATCACCCGGACAGGGTTTCAGCAGACAGTGATGCCGCGCCAGACCGCCTCCGAGCAGTAGCGATGAGTTCCGAACGGCACAGGATAGGCGCCGGACATGTGGGAAGCGCCGTTCGCCGCTTTCCGCTGTATCCCGGCACACCACGCCAATGCATCGGCGTCCCGGATCCGGTCCTTGCGACGGCGTGATCCTTTCCCGGCGCTTGATCGTGTGCCTGGCGCGCCACCGACCGCCGGTTGCGCATCCTGCGCCGCGAGCGCGCGACGGCGTCTTCAAGAGGTATGTCTCGCCACCGCTGTCATCCCGCAGACTCACTGGACGACCGAAGTCCTGCGCCTGCGACAGACGCGCGGGGAGGACCCGGGCAGGGTCGCCATGTACGCCATGTTATTGGACGACGGGCGGGACACCTCCGCTCGCGCGGAGAGGATGTACGGAGACGTACTGTCATGGCTGCTCCTCCGTCGACTCCGCGCGAGTGGAGGTGTCCCGTACCGCTCGGCTTCCACGGGAGCTGGGTGCCGGACGCGTGAGACAGGCACCCTCTGGGGGATGTCACCCCTGGCCGTGCTCTCCCCGGGACATCAAGGCGTGACGGTTCGCGCAACCCACTCACCTGATGGTGCGTCAGATATGTTGGGAACAGCGAATCTTCAACCAATTCGGTCCGCGGTGGTCGACCACAGCGGACGTGTCTATCCTGGTGAAGGGGAACAGCTGGCCGCATGTGATGGGAGCAGGAGCCATGCGCGGCAGGCAGACCTACAGCGCTTTCGAAACGTACACGGCCGTTGCCGACAGCGATCGCGCGGCGGAGATCGCCGACAAGGCGTCTCCTTTCCAGATCGACGTACGGTTCGTCCAGGGGCTGACGAAGAGCCAGAGGATTGTCTTCGCCGAGGCCGCCGAGCGCTGGAGGCGCGTGATCGTCGGCGACCTGGAGACCGCGATCGTGCACGACTTCAACGGGACCGCTGTCGTCGACGACCTCCCCATCGACGCCGAAGGCGTGCCGATCGACGGCGCTGACCACGTCCCGAACATTCTCGGTCAGGCCGGCCCGACCAGGTTCCGCAGGCCCAACGCGGTCAGCGGAGCCGGGCTCCCTGTCACGGTGCGTATGCGGTTCGACAACGCCGACCTGGCGGAGATGGAGGGCGAAGGCTCTCTGCTCGACGTGATCACACATGAGATGGACCACGTGCTGGGATTCGGGACCCTCCGGAACGACTTCGGACTCCGTAAGAACTTTCCTGGCACCAATCCGACCTGCGTCGGCCCGGCAGCCACGAAGGAATTCGGCACCCTGGTCGCAGACCCCCCCGGTCCCGTCCCTCTGGCGAACGTGGGAGGAGTCGGCAGCGCGGGCAGCTACTGGCGTGAGTCCGTCTTCGACAACGAACTGATGTCGCCGAGCATCGATGGCAACGACAACCCCATGAGCAGGCTGGCGGTCGCGAGCCTGCAGGACCTCTGGTACTCGGTCGACCTGGAAGTGGCGGAAGCCTACGTGCTTCCGAACCTCCCCGAGACTGCTCGCTCCTGTCGAATCCTTTGGCAGGCCGCAGTGCGCCGTGCTCCCGACCATCCTGAGCCGCATCCCTGCGGGAGGCCCCCTGACGAACTCGCCATCACCCACACCGGCACGGGCGGCCGAGCGCGACGCCTGTGCTGCGGAGCCGTTCAGTGAGGGGGGACCGTCGGGGGCGTCGATGAGTGCGCCCGGAGGAGTGCGTCATGGACCGTGAAGAGGGACTCAAGCAGAGAAACGAGCCGGGCCCGAGGGCGGAGGAGCCCTTAAGGGTGGTCCCCGACGTCGGTGAGCACATGGACGCCAACGGCATCCTGCGCAGATACGTCGATCCGGGAGCAACGCTCTGCCGGGCGCCGACTGCCCGGCGAGCCGTCAACGCGTTCATGAAGACACGTTCGAAAGACCTCGGCGCCGACGTCACGGATCTCCGCGAGGGCGTCGTCGAGAAGGGCGCCACGCTCAGCGTCCGTTACCAGCAGTTCCACCGTGACGTTCCCGTCCTCGGCGCCGCCGTGCAGGCGGTGGCCGATACCGGACAGGGGGCGGTCGTCCAGGTCGACAACACGGTGGAGCTCGACGTCTCCGACGCCCCCGCCGTGAGTGAGGCCTGCGGGCTCGACGCCGTCGAGAAGGCCGCTCTGGCTCCCTTCCAGAAGGATTACGAGGCAGCCGCCCTCGTCCGGGACGAGCTCGTCTACCTTCGGGACACCACGAGGCCGCGATTGCCGGACGCGGACCGGGCCACCGCCTCGCTCGTCCTCCTGAAGAAGGGCACGAGGAGGCCGGACGGCAGACTCCACCTCGTCCACGATCTCGTCGTCGAGACGACGGGCCCCTTCGAGCACTTCCGCGTGGTCGTGGACGCCGTCTCCGGAAAGCTGCTCTGGACCGAGATCGCGGGCAAGTACGTCACGGCGGTGTTCGACATCTACCAGCCGGACCCCGTCACCCAGTCGGACTTCAGCACACTCAACGGTGGATCGGGCGAGGCGGCCCTGACGCCCTTCATTCACGCCGCCCAGGCAGAGGTCGCCGCGGCCGACTCCAACGGCAAATTCCACCTCGACGGAGACTGGTGCCTGTGCGAGGACTGGGACCTGCCTTTCATCCCCCAGCCGGAGCCGACCACCGCGAACTTCGCATTCGGAACCCACCCCAAGGACGATCGCTTCCTCAGCGCGAACGCCTACTACTGGATCGACACGTTCGCCCGCTATCTGCGCACACTGGGCAACACGACGCTCAACAACCGTATGACCAAAGTCAAAGTCGACCCCCAGGGAGCCCAGGACACCGGCAAGAGCGAATGGATCGGTACGACGACACCCCCGCGGATCCGCTTCGACATGAAGGATGTGCCAGGGGCCGCCGACCTCGGCATCATCGTGCACGAATACACCCACGGAGTTGTCGAATGGCTCCGTGTCGGCCACAGCGGCTCTCTCGAGTACGAGCACAGCGTCTGCGACGTCATGGCCGGCGTATACCGCGACCAGTTCAACCCCGCCGGGCACCGTCGCACTGAGACGTTCCCCTTCGACAACAACGTGAGTAACCAGTGGAGCCCGTACTGGCGGCTCGACCTGTCCCAGCGCTTCGACGACGCGGGGTTCAGCGGCTTCATCGCGGACCAGCGCACCTCCATGCTGGCCTCGGCGCTGTGGCGGTGCTACCTGGGCATGGGCGGGGAATCGGCTGACGCCACCACCCGGGAGAACGCCGCCGATGAGCTGATCCGGACCCTGTTGGAGATGCTGACAAACCTGGCCGACGACACCGCGGACTCCGTCGCCAACGCCGCCCGCATGGCTCAGGGCTGCATCGCCGCGGACATGGCGCTCACCGGCGGCCTGTACAGCAAGGTGATGGACGAGGCGTTCATCAAGCAGGGACTCTGGGCACGGCGGCCGGTAGACCTCTACATCCCCGACAACCCGGCTGACGTCGGCGCTCTGCCGGGCGAGGAGCCGCACTACGTTTCCCCAGACATCTGGGTCCGCAACAAGGACATCAGCACGGGCGACAACCCCGAGTCGGGACACCAGAGCCCGATCAACAAACAGCCGAACTACCTCTACGTGCGCGTGCACAACCGCGGGGTCAAGGAGGCCACAGCGGGAGGGTTCAAGGTCGAGACCTTCCGGTGCGACCCGGGGACCGGCATGAGCTGGCCCAAGCACTTCGACTCCATCGGCAAACAGACGATCGTGGAGCCGATCCCGCCCGGCGGCATGGTGCGGGTCGGGCCGTTCGTCTGGAAGCCCAACATCGTCGACCACGAATGCCTGGTGGCGGTCGTGCACGGCGCGGACGACCCGGCGATCACCGCCACCGTCAAGGGGCCGGTGCCGCACGAAAGGGTTGTCCGGTTCGACAACAACGTGGGGCAGCGCAATGTGTCCCCCCAGATGGCCACCCCCGGCGGCCAGACCAAGATGACCATCACGCTCCGCGGCGCCCCCGAGCCCTCCGACGGCTCCTGGCAGCTCGACGCGAGCGGTATGCCGGACGACACCAGCATCTCCATCCGTACCCTGAGCCGCATCGTCGAGCCCGCCGAACTCACCCACATCGAGGTGAAGGAGGCCGGCGCCGTCCGCTCGGGACTCGAGATGAGTGGCGGCAGCACAGCTGTCGTCGACGGCTTCCGGCTCGGAGCCGACGACCAGGTCTCGGCCGACATCGTCATCGATTTCTCCCACAAGGCCGAGCACCTCAAGGACTATCCCTTCGTCGCCACCCAGTTCCAGAACGGCGAAGAAGCGGGGCGCATGACGATTCAGATCACCGCCGTCAAGGATTTCGACGACTTCTTCTTCGGTAACCCGCGGAGCCACGAAGTACACATCTCCACCTGCCCCTTCTGGGACCAACTCGGCCCGGCGAGCAAAGTCCCGTTCCTGCTCATCGAGGACGCCGTGGCCCGCGGCTACAACGGCTGCGCCTACTGCCTCCCCGAGGCCAACACCGGCTAGTGCACCGAGGAATCGGCGCTCGGCCAAGATGACCGGCTCAACTCCTCGGCGTACGCTGGAAAAGGTGAGATCGAGATGTCAGCAACGAACGGCTTCACGGACGATCTGATGCTCCGGTACTTAACGCCGGACAACGTCACATCGCTTCTCGTTCCCGTCAACGACCTGGATCAGAAGCGGATTCGGTCACTGCTGGCCTCGGTGTACGAGCCTTCCTACCTCGAATTCAAGTCAGTGGATTCCGTCGAAGTCGTCCACAAGGAGTTCCAGACCGCCGTGCACGAGTCGATCGCCGTCCACGGGTCGTGGGACAAGTCGATTCCCACGACCGAGCAGGCCCGGGCCACCGTCGAGATCCCTGCCACACCGCCGGTCCACTGGATCGACATGTCGCTGGAGACCGTGGTCGTGGCCAGGGCGGCACCGACCTCCCGCGTCCTCGGGTCCGTGGACGCGGAGGAGTGGGACGCGACCACCGGACGCGCCGAAGACCAGGACGAGTTCGCGCGGCAGTACCAGCTGAACTACACCGAACCACCCCCGTACGACCCGTCAGCGCCCGCCCGCACCTTCCGACTACGGGTGTCGACGCTCTTCTTCGCCCGACTGGACCTTGCCGACGCACTGCGCCGGCTCAGCAGGGCCAGACGCGCGGTGGACGCGGCGAGTCCGCAGCCGGAGGCCTACGACGGCGGCGCCCTGCTCGCGTCCAGCGCGTGGCTGGCGGTCTTCCCCGCCGGCACGCCCGATTCACCTACGTCAGAGACGACCGAACAACAGGTCGGCGATCTGCTGGCGACCCAAGGGTTCGTCGTCGCTTTCGAGACGGCTCCCTGACGGCCCGGCGGCGCATGGTCGCGATCACGGTGAGGAGCAATCGATGCCGTTCAATTACGTCACTGTCAAAGCGAGCAGTGAACTCTTCGCGCCTGCCACCAGAGCCTTCGGGGACATCCTCGTCATCGGGAAGGGGGCTTTCGGGAGTACGGGTTCTCCCGCCCAGCCCTTCTCCTACCCGAGTGAAGCGGTGAAGGCGTACCCGAAGCGGTTGACGAAGCTGGCAGATAAGGCGGCCCCCAAAGACACCACGATCTCCGCCCCCGTGAGCTTCCCGGACGACACGGTCGTGACGATCGGGAAGGACGAGACCGCCGAGGTCCGTACGGTCAAGACGGTAGCCCCTGCGGCAGGCGGCGGGGCGACGCCCGACAAATTCGACTGGACGCTCGACAACGCCCTGGAGGCCGAACACGAGGCCGGCGAGGACGTGGTCGCGCAAGGTTTCAGCGACCTCAGCGCTGCCATCTCCATCGCCTTCCGGCAGACCCCGCCCCCGACCCGTGTCTGGGCCATCGAAGTGGCCCACGACCAGCCGGAGTGGTCCACGGCGCTCACCGCGGCGGAGGACCTTGCCGTGCAGATCGTGGTACTCGCCAACACCCCGCTGGGGCAGACCTCTGCCGAAGCGGTGGGAGAGGGAGAGGAGAAGCCCCCGGGGGGCGGTGTTGCCGAGCCCGCAGAGGCGCCCTCCGATCACCCAGTCGAGCTCCTCGCGAAGCATGTCGTCGCAGTCTCTAACACCGGCGGCGACGGCAAGGAACGCATCGGAGTGGCCATGCTGGACCAGTCGCTGACAGCGGCCGAGCAAGTCGCCCTGAACACGGGCGCGGTCCACACCAACCGGATGGTGCTGGTGGCACACAAGTCCCCCTCGGACGACGTGGCCGCCGCAGTGGCCGGGGTGATCGCGGGCTATGAGCCGCAGATCTCCATCCTCCTCAAGCCCATCTCCATCGACATGTCGGACCAGTTCACGGTCTCCGACATCGATACCTTCTACGCCAATTCCGTCAACTGGGTGACGAGCCCGACGATGATCCCGGGCCACGGTCTCTATCTGGGCGAGGGGCTCACCGCAAGCCCGAGCGGGAACAAGAAGTACATCGACATCGTGCGGACGCTCGACGACATCAGCTTCCGCATCAAGGCCTCGCTGATCGAGGCCGTCGGCGACCTCCGCATGGACCGTCCGGGCCTGCGCACGGTTGTGACACTCGTCCAGACCGTGCTCTCACCCCTTGTGGGCCGGGGAGTCATCGAGGACTACAGCATCCACATCCCGCTGCTGGTCCTGCTGGAGCGGGAACGCGCCACGCTGACCGCCGACGAGACGAAGCTGATCAGCAATCAGCGGGCAAGCCGAAGCGTCGACATGGAGGTCTCCGTCGTCTACGCGGGCGTGATCCACCAGATCGAAGTCAAGCTGGAGCTCAAGGGTTAAGGAGCGATGTGATGCCCGAGGTCAAATGGGACACCCGGTTGACGGTGATGCTCGGCACCACCGCGGTCACGCCCATCGACTCGTTCAACCCGATGTTCAATAGCCCGGTGCAGCCCCTGCACTCGCTCGAGGCCGACAACGTGGCCCACATCGTCCAGCCGAAGGCCTTCACCTTCACCATGGCCGTGAAGGCGATCGGCCCCGTGGTGGCCAAGCTCACCCAGATGGCACTGGCCCACACCAGCTTCAAGATCGGTGTCCAGGAGGCCACGGGCAGCGACTGGACGTTCCAGCAGGTCGCCTTCAACGACTGCTACATCACGTCCGTCGCGAGCACGATCGTCATCGACGGTGTGCCCACCACCACCTTCAACTGCATCTGCCTGGAAGTCATCCCCACCAGTGCCTGACCGGAGGCGGAGGATCCGATGTCGTACGAGGAAGTCGAACAGCAGGGCACGCAGCCCGAGGCCGCCGTGGGACCGGAGCCGGTCGTGGTCGCCGGTCCGGCGGCCGACCTCCACTACCACTTCCCGATCCATGTCGTCCTGGCGGGGGACATAGCTGAAGAGACCCGTCAGGACATCGCGGCCGGTATCTGGGACGCCCTGCACGAGGCCCTCAGCTGAGCTCGGGGGCAGGAGTGTTCACATGCGCAGGATCACCTGTCATTTTCCGATCACCGTGACGGTCACGGGAACCCCGTCGGCCGACGCCCTGGACCGTCTCGGCGAGTTGGTCGAGGAGGCGCTCGCCGAACGGCTGCGCCTCGCACGTGCACGGCTTGCGGCGGACGGCTACCCCGACATCGTCCCGGCCGAGGCAGCGGACCGCCGGCAGGTGGGAACGTGAACGGGGCCACCGGAGCCGCGCCGAGCACCGTCGAGGAGACGGCGGTGCGTGGTGTGGCGTACCGGTGGCTGCACCTGCCGAGGTCCGTCGCTTTCACGGGGCAGGAACAGTGCCCGTACGAAGGGTCGTTGGAGCTGGTTCTGCTCCGGGCGGTCGCTCGAGCGATGGACGAGGACGACCGCACCGGGGGGGTTACCGGCCGGTGGCCCTGCGGGCGACGGGACACCGAAACCGCGGGGGAACCCGGCAGGGCGGAACCCGGTGTGGGCCAGCCAGTCGCGGTGCGATGGGAAGCCGGCGCGACGGTCGCGGGGCCGACGCAGGACGAGGCTCCCGCGGAGCCCGCTCCGAGCGGTCACAGCGCGCTGGCTTTCGCGGTGGCCGTGCCCGACGCGGACGACGAGGGGGGTGGGAGAGAGGCTCCGGGAGCGGGAAAAGGCGGTACCGGCGCAGAGGGCCAGGGCCAGGGCCAGGGCCAGGGCGAGAGCAGAGGAGACAGCGGGCGCCCGTCCGAACCCGTACGCGAGACGCTCGTATCGGCACGCCGGAGGGCGGTGGCGGCCCGCACCGGCGCCCGACATGCGTCGTCCAGCCCCGCCGTGACCGCCCCCACCGCCACGAGCGGGGCTGGTGCGGCTACGCCCGCCGCCGCACCGGCGCCGGGTGCACCGGGCGAGGCGAGCGGAGAAGTACCCGGGCCCGCTGCCGTACCTGGTCCTGAGGCGACGGCGGAAGGGGCGCCGGCGGACCACGCCGAGGCCGGTGAGACCGAAGAGGCCACCGGGCAGGACACCGGCCGGATCGAGGAGACCGACGCCCTCGACAAGGTCGTCGAAGGGCCGAGCCCGGTCGACGGATGCGCCGTGCTGGTCGTCGGCGCCAGCCAGCTCATCACGCTGGGCGGGGCGACCCGTCACGCTCGCTCGCTGAGCCTGATACACGCGGCCGAACTCGGCGACCACATCTTCGGAGCGCGGTCCTTCGCTGTTCTGGAAGGACCGCTCGGCCACCCACAGGACAACTTCTTCTGGGCTGTCGCCACCACGCCCACCATGACCGATGAGGCCGTGAGATACGTGACGTCGACGCGGATGTTCCAGGGCGAGATGATCACCAACTTCGGCGGCCTCCGGGGCCCACGGACCGTCACCACCCAGGACGGACGCCGGTACGGCGTGGAGGTGATGTGGACCCAGGAGCGCAGCACCTGGGTGTACGGGAGCAATGAGGCGGGCGAGCGCTGGATCCAGCTCAAGCAGTCGACGGCGGACCGGTTGTCGGCGCGAGAACTGAAGGCCCTCACCTTCCAGGACGTCGACCGCTTGGTCGACGCCGGCCTCGCCGGGGACGACGAGAGTGTCGAGAAAGCCGCGGCCCAACTGGCCGAGCTGGACGCGGGGGCCTTCGCCCTGGTGGACGCGGAGGCCAGGGAGAAGTACCTGGAGATCCTGGTCAAGGCTTGGACGTTCGGAGATCAGCGGCACGCGATCATCGAGATCATGCGCTCGCTGGAGGGCGAGAGTGACTTGCGCGCGGTCCGCGCCCTGTTGATCCAGCACGGTCTGTATGAGCAGCTCTTCGCAGACTTGGGGAGCGATCTCTGGGAGCTGCTCACCACGGTCGGCCAGAAGTTCGGCGACCACAAACCCCTCACCAGCGGGGAGTTCCTCGGCCTGGTGGCCGAGGCGTTCAACCTTAAGACGAGCCGTGACGCCGGGCTGAAGCAGACCGTCGAGGAGGAGAAGCCCGCAGTCCTCGGCCTCAAGGAGATGAGCGACCTAGAGGAGGCCGCCAGAGCGGCGGCGGGATTCGTCATGTCGACGCTCGAATCCTTCAAGATGATGCTGACCGAGCCCGAGAAGATCATTTCGGGACTCTTCCAGCTCGTCCGCCTCCTGGTCATCTGCCAGTTGGCCGGGAGCGGCCACAAGAAGTCGATGGAGCAGCTGCGAGACCTCATCCACCACGTCGGCCCGGTTCTCGTCAACGGCCTGCGCGGCGCGGCACTGCTGGGCGTCGGCCCGAGAGCCGTCACCAGGATCAAATGGGCCGTGATCATCGAGGCGCTCACCTGGATGACAGAGATCAAGGCCGTGGCCGAGGTGCTGGTCAAGATCGAGAAGGTCGCCGCCGTCCTGCGCTTCCTCGGGCTCCTGCGGGCTGCCGAGGGAGAGCTGTTCGCGGCCCGGTTCACCAAGTGGGCCGAGGCCCTGCACGGCGGCAGCGTGGTGTTGAAGGGCCTGGAGGAGCACGAGGTGGGGACACTGCTGCGCATGCTGCCGGAGGAGGACGGCGCCCGCCTCGGCGCGGTCCTCAGCGAGGTCGACGTACCCCCGGGCAGCACGCTCGCATCGCTGATGAAGCACGAGCGGCTCGGTCCGGTTACCGCCGACCTTCTGGAGAAGGCCGAGGTCCTGCACACCTTGGGTTTGAAGTCGGGCGGCCTCACCCCGGAACTCGCCCACACATTCGGTCAGCTGATCGGGAAGGACGGCTTCGAGATCGCTGAGGTGTCCAAGGTGGCCCAGGCCCTCAAGGAGGGCGAGGGCACCCGGTTCACCCACATGCTGGAACAGATCGGGTTCGGCCGGATCGGAGCCAAGGCCGAGGTGAAGGCCGACCTGCTGGCGATGCTGGCGGGGGAGGCCCGGCGCATGGAGGCCGTCCACCAGTACGGGATCGGAATCGTCAGCGAGATGCACATGCGTTCCGGCGGCGAGGCACCGGCCTTTGACGCCATGATCGCGAGACTCGAGAAGATCAGGGCGAAGATGAGCGCCGAGGGCAACGCGGTCGAGTTCAGCGAGTACCTCGACAAGCTCCGCCGTGGCAGGAAGGGAGCGTGGAGACGGGTCGCGCCGCCGCCGCGCAAGGCCGTCGTCAAGCCGCCGAGCGAGCCGGTCGTCAAGCCGCCGCGCAAGCCCCCCGTCAAGGTGTCGGAGGCCGCTCGGGCCCCGGTCCGGGAACGCATCAAGGACCTGCGCAAGCGCTTCCCGAAGGGCAAGGTCAAGGACCCGAAGCGGATGAAGCAGGCGCTGGAGCAGATAGACCGGATGTCCCGGACCGATCCCGAGAAGGCGATGGAGCACCTCGACAGGTTCGAGGAGATGCTCAAGGCCCAGCAGTCGACGGAGGGTCAGATCGCCGCGGTCCGGGCGGCGGAGGAGGCGAAGGCGAGCCGAGAGGCCAAGGTCCTGCACCACGAGCCTGACGAGGCGCCGGCCGAGGCGCTCACCGTCCGCGACAAGAAGGTGAGCAAGCTTGGTGAGCTCGACCGGGCGTCGCACGACCTGGCGGCGGCGATGGAGGCGATCGGCCAGCACCAGCCGTACGGCCACGATGCGCACCACATCATCGCCTGGTCCGACCGACGGGCCGGGCCCGCGCGGGAGATCCTCGAATGGGCCGGCATCAACCCTCGCGACCACCCGTTGAACGGGATCTTCCTGCCGCGTACCTCCACCGACCCGAAGATCATCCCTCAGGCCGCTACGCGGCATCAGACGCTGCACACCGACAACTACTACAAGGAGGTGACGAGGCGGCTGGTCGAGGCGAGGAAGGAGGGGCCGGACGCGGTCATCCGTGAGATGCAGGAGATCAAGAAGGACCTCGTCAAGGGGTGGCAGGACCCCGGTCCCCTCAGGGGCAAGAAGAAGCAGAACTTCGCCCAGTGGTTCGACGAGTACAAGCACGAACTGGACTGGCTGAGCGCGGAGGAGCAGGCCGAAGCCGTCAAGAAGGCGACGCGCCCGCCACCCAAGAAGAAGGCGCCCGCGTCTCCCTCGAAGGCAAAGGCAAAGGCGAAGGGGAAGACGACGCCGCACATCAAACCGAAGCCAAAGCCAAAGCCGAAGCCGCAGACGCGGGTGTCCACCGAGACCAGTCCGGCGGGAGAGACGCGAGACGTCCCCCCGGACGAGCCCGCAGAGCAGACCACGCGCATACGTATAGACCCCGCCCTCGAAGAAGTACCGGACGACGGCGTCGACGAGCTCGTGAAGCCTGCGCTGAAAGTGATGAGGGCTGGCAAGGAGGCCGGGAAAGATGACCAGGAGAGGTAGGCGCGGATCATGCCGGCCGGTGTGAACGTTCCCGTTCTGATCGGCGCGGTGCCGCTGTTCACGGTCACCAGTCTGACCCTCAGCGAGGGGTACCAGGTGGCCAGGATCGCGGGCAGCCGTCTCGCCCAGCTCGTCTCGCCGACGACCCGCACGATCGGCGTCGAAGCCGTACTCGTCGGCAGGACGCGACTCCTGTCCAAGAAGGGCCTGGAGGCGATGGCGCTGACCTCGCGCGCGCTGGCCGGTTCCACGGCACCCCTGATGAACCTGGCCGGACTTCCGGTGGTCTGCGGGATGACCGTCAGTCTCGACATGCAGATCACGAGTCTGCGCTTCACGCAGTCCAACCAGAAGCGGGACGCCGTGGACGTCAGCATCACCCTGGAACAGGTCCCCCGCTCCACCCTGACCACCGTTCTTGGGGAAGCCCTCGACATCGCTCTGGCGGCGGGAACCGTCGCGATCCCGGCCGCGAGCGAGATGATCCCGCCGGAACGCCAGCTGGGAGGTGGACTGTGAACACCGATCTGAGTTTCCTGAGACTGCCGGTCGAGCCCGACGAAGGACTTCCCCAGGTCTTCAGCTGCCCGGTGGGCGACACGGGCTACGACTTCGCCCTGTACGCCAACTTCGAAGGTGGTGAGCAGGACCCGCCCGAGACGCTGTACGACCTCGGGGCGTGCAGCCGGGCCCCGCAGCTTGCCTGTCGCGCCCTGCAGCACAGGCCGCCGGGCCACTTGGTGCTCAGGGTGGCCGGCCCCGGCCCCGACGGTCCGCGCGTGCTCTTTCTCCGCAAGCTCGTCGCCGAACCCGACCTCGTCCACGAGGCCGGTCCGCTGGCCATCCGGCTGGCCGAGGCGACCGTGGCCCGCGGGAACCTCAACGGAAGCGGCCACTACGGCTCCCGGATCGTGATCGGGGTGGCGCTGAGATGGGCGTGATCCTCTGGTACCAGATCGACTTCCCGATCCTGCGGCTGAAGATCTCGAACGACCTCCGCGCCGGAACGGTCCTGGCCGACGCCGAGATCACCGTCAAATACGGGATCGGCGCACCGGGTTCGTTCGACATCACCTTTGCCGACGTGCCGCTCGACGTACACAAGGCGCTGACCACCGGCCTCGGCACCAAGAGCGGCGCGGACGGTGGTATCGACGTCGACATCCACCTCGGCTACCTGGACGACCCCGGCGGCCGGCAGGTGGTCCTCTCCGGCAGGGTCGACTCGATCAAGTCGTCGACCAGATACCAGCCGCTCGGTCTGCAACTGAGCGGGTACGAGGAAGCCTCGTACCGGCTCCTCAATCGCGTGGACCCCGGCGTCAAGCCGCCGATGGCCCGTATCTCGATGGAGAAGACGACTCCCGCCGACGCAGCGAAGCACATCGCCGGACTCGCCGGGCTCGACGTGATCGGCACACCCGATCCCCCCTCCTTCGAGCGTGACATGACGAAGAAGGCCATGAACGGCTTCTTGCTGCTGACCGATCTGGCAAATCAGTTCGGCGCCGAACTCCTCGTCCAGGACGGGGCGGTGCAGTTCGGCAAGGCGATCAGCTACCCGCCCGAGGGCGCGTTCCCCACCGCCCCCGACGGACCGGCAATCGACGCGGCCATCGGCGGCGAGGACTGCCTGCTGGCCCTCAAGACGATGACCGCGGCCCGGCTGGCCGAGTTCAAGCCGGTCGACCTGGGGCCGGTCGGTAAACAGAGCCTCGTCACCAATGTCGTGGACGAGGCCGCGGTGGGGGCGTTCGACTTCACCGTGCTCGGCCTGCCGGCCCTCCGGGCGGGACAGCTGGTGGCGGCAGGGGTGGAGGGCTACCAGAATCCGTTCAAGGGGTTCCGCATCCTCCAGCTGACCCACACCTTCTCGCCGCGCACGGGATACACCTGTTCCGGACGGGCGGTGACGTTCGGCCGCAGTGGCAACAGCCGGCGCAGCGCGCTGGCCCGCCGGGGCACCGCCCAGTCGGTCGCGGACCTGATCGGCGGGAAGATCCAGCAGAGCGCGACCCTCACACCCTCCGTCGACGTCGCCCGGGTCCAGCGGACCAAGCCGGACCAGCGGCTGGCCGACCTGGAGAGCGGGCAGCGGCCGAATGAGGCGGCGGCTTCGCCGAGCGTCGACCTGGAGATCACGGAGGGCGATCCGTTCCGGCACGACAAGCCGATCGCCTCGCCCTTCGCCTGGCACAAGGTGGGGCTCTCGGTCCCGGTGTACAAGGGCATGCGCGCCCTACTCAACCAGGTCAGGGACAACCCCGACGACGCTGTTGTGAACGGTTTCCTCTGGTCCAACGAGCGCAAGATGGACCGCCCGAAGGCCAAGGAGGGCGACTGGTGGCTCTGCCTGCCCACCGAGCTCAGCATCGGGTCCGTCGCCGAACCCACCGGCAAAGGCGTCAACGACCTCATCACCGCGGACGGCCGTCGCGTCGTCGAGGCGATCGGTCTGAAGGTCGCTATCGGCGAGGACGCCTGCACGCCGGTCGGTGAGCGGCCCACCGAAGGGGACGCCGAAACCTTCCTCGTCTCACACAAGTCCGGGACCACCATCGGGATCGATGCCGGCGGCAGCGTCACCGTCGACGGCGGAGCACATGACGTGGTGCTCAAGTCCGGGGGAATGACTCTGACGATTGGTCAGGGAAAGGTGGCGATCGACGGCGGAGCACAACAGGTGGAGCTCAAATCCGGGGGAGCGACCCTGACGATCGGCAAAGGAAAGGTGGCGATCAGCTGATGTCTCTCGTACTCGTCGCTGGCGCGATCATCGAATGCACCCACCAGGGCAAGCTCCGGCTCGAAGCCGGCGACCCTAGGGTCACCGTCCAGGACAAGGGCGTCGTCCTTGTCGGCAAGGAGGCCGGCCTCACGTTCGGCTCCCCGACCACCCCCGTGCCGGGCATGGTCACGCCCTGCACCGCGACCACCCTCACCTCGCCACCCGTCGCCAAGCCCTGCACCACCGGCCCGGCAACCCCCGACGGATCGTCGAAGAAGCTCACCGTGGGAGGCACCCCCGTGCTACTGGTCGCTGCCTCCGGCCTCACCCAGAGCGGGCAGGGACCCGGCCGCTGGAAAGTCACGACCCCCGGGCAGACCGTGCTGGAGTCCCTCTGATGACCGGCCGGCAGGCGGGACGCGACAGCGCATCGGGCAAGCCGGATACTCCGGACGCCTCCGAGGCCGCGGTTCACGACGGCGCGTTCGCCGACGAATCGACCGGGGGTTTCCTCGCGTCCGGTCCGCAGTCGGCCCCGTACCTGTCGGCCGAAGCCGTCGCCGGCCCGCCGCTGGGCGGTTCCGACTTGCCCGGAATCGGCCCGTATCTCTCCGGCGGCGCCGCGCGGGGCGGCGCCCCCAGCCTCGGCCGCAGCCTCGCCCTCGACGAAGGCGACCTGGTCGTCGACCGGCAGACCCGCGACCTCGCGCCGGTCGTCGGCGCCGAGGCCCTCAACCAGGCGCTGTCGCTGGCCGTCGCCACCCAGACGGGCGGCGACCGGCTCAACATCCGCTTCGGATTCGACCGGCTCTCCCTCGGCGCCTACGCCCATGACCTGCCCACCCGCAAGGAGTACATCACGATGGAACTCGTCCGCTGCCTCAGCTCGGACAGCCGCGTCACCGACGTGCGCGAGGTGTACTTCGACGACGACCCGCGCTTCTTCGAACCGGGAACCGGCCTCGACGAGGAAGCCCACCGCCGGAGCGTGGCGGCCGCCCACGCTGCACGCGTGTACACGGTGTACGCCGTTGTCGACACCATCGCCGGCGCCGCCCTCACCCTGCGAGCAAGGGGAACCCCATGACCTCCGAGGAGCGGTTCGGCGTCACCGAGGACGGGTTCGTCGTCAAAGGCATCGACCGGATCATCGCCGACCAGCAGGCCCGCGCCAGGGCGATGTTCGGCGACGACGTAGACCTCACTTCGGGCAGCGCCATCCGGAAAGTCCTGGATGCCACGGCCGTCGGCACCCACGAACTGTGGCGCGCCATGGAGAACCAGTTCTACGGCAACTTCGTGTCCACCGCCCAGGGCCCCAGCCTGGATCTGCTCGGCGAGGACCTCGGTCTGCCCCGCCGCGAACTGCGCGCCCGCGGCACGATCGGCCTCAACATCTCCGAGGCGGAACCGGATCGCGTCTACGTGCTCCCGCTAGGCACGGTCGTCCAGACAGTGACCTCTCCCCCCGTGGCCTACCGGACCACGAAGGACGTCACACTGTCGTTCCAGCAGGCGTCCGCCACGGTCGAGGCCGAGGCCGTCGTGCGTGGTCACGGCGGGAACCTTGCGACCGGCCAAGAGCTGGTACTCGAGCCCGCATGGGTGCTCCACAACCTCAACCTCGGGTCCGCCGTGGTCAAACCCGTCGTACAACAGCCGTTCGTCGGTGGGGAACTCGGCGAGCCCGACGGCGTCTACCGGGCCCGGCTGCTCGGTGTTCCCAGGACCGTGTGGACCCAGGAGGCACTGCTCGCGCAGATCCTCGACGTGAACGGCGTACGGGACGCGGCGATCTTCGACCCCCTCGGCGGAGTGGAGCCCGCCCGGCGAGCCTTCGGAACCTTCCGCTACGGCGGCCGCGCCTTCTCGCGGCAGCGCCGGACCGGCTCGCCGTACTTCTTCGACATTGTCGTCGCACCCGAGCCGGGCTGGCCCTGGACCAGCAGCGAGGAGTATTTCCCGGGTGTCTACGACGAAGTGCTGAAGACCGTGCGGCAGTGGCGGCCCGTGTCCGTCTTCCCCAACATCCTCGCCGCCGTCCAGATAGACGTCGGGATGCGGGCCACCCTGGTCGTCGAGGCGGGACACAATGAGGAAGCCGCCAAGGGCGCGATCCTCGACGCCGTACGTGATTCCGTCAACCGGCTCCGGCTGGGGCACGGCGTTCTCTACTCCGACATCGTGCTCAGCGCTCGTACCGCCGTCGGCGTGCTGGACGTGCAGAACCTGCGGTTGCGCCGCTTCGCCCCCACCTTCGGCCAGGCCTATTACGGCGGCACGTCCTTCGGAGGAGCCCAGGAACTGTCGGCGGGCGAGAACCTCGTCCTCGCGCCCGACGAGATCGCCCGCCTCTCCGTGGACACCTCCATGGTCGACATCCAGGTCGTGGGCACATGAGCGGCACGGCGACCCCACAAGGCCCGTTCCTCCCCGGCGGCCCGCTTCCCCGCGGCATCCTCGACGTCATGCGGGACGCCCTGCCCGCCACGTACGACCGCGGCATGGAACGGCTCGTCCTCGGGCTCGGGGACCGGAAGCAGGACGGGCGCATTCCTGTCCTCGCGTACGACTTCCTCGCCTACGAGCAGCGCTACAGCCGATCGCCCGAGTCCCCCCGCTACCTGCTCGCCCCGCAGGACGACATCACCGCACCGCTCACCGTACGGGTCTACTTCACCCGGACCCCCTCCGCGGCGCCGGAACACGTGGACGTGCCGATCCCGGCCGGCCACCCCGCCGGGCGCGCCGTCACGATTCCGCTCGCCGGCGGAGTGGGCGAGCTCACCGACCGTCTTCAGCTCAAGGACTTGCGTCCCCTAGACCCCACCCACGTGTTTCATCACGTCAATTGGGAGGTCACCGCACTCCTCGGCAACTTGGCCAAACTCCTCTGGGTCATCGGCGCGGAGCACGAGGAGATTGCTGAGCAGCTCCGGGACGTGACGGCCCAACGCGACTCGGACTCCGCCCACGGCGTCAGCCTGGACCTGCTCGGCCTGGACCTGGGCGCGCCTCGTTTCCCGCCCCGCCCGCACGTCCTGGACGGCGCCACGATCGCGCTCTTCCATCTGGACGACCTCCCGCCGTCCGGTGTGGACGGCCTCCCCGCACCCGGCACCGAGGTGACCACCGTCGTCGACGCCGCGGCACCCGGCGTGCCCGCCCGGCAGGGCACCAACAACGGCGCGCACAGCGGCCGCACCGGACGCTTCTCGCACGCGTTCGGGTTCGGGCCGGGCCCGGGCCGGATCCAGGTGCCGGACTCCGTGGCCTTCGCCCTGCCAGCCACCGCTTCCTTCACCGCCGAAGCGGTGGTGAGGCCCGACCGGGTCACCACGACCGGAGCCCTGGTCGCCAAACGCTTCCCGCTCGACACCCCCGAAAGCGTGGGCTGGGCCCTGACCATGGGCACCTTTCGCGGCATCGACCGCAACCTTCGCTTCTCCCTCAACGACGGCAGCCGCGAAGTCGACCTCTTCGCGGACCGGGACCTCGGCGACGGCGCCTTCCACCATGTCGCCGGGGCGCTCGACCGCCATAAGGCCACTGCCACCGCCACCGCACTGCTCTACCTCGACGGAGAGGAAGTGGCCCGCTGCGTCACCGGCGCCCCGGCCGACGACAAAGAGCAGCCGACCACCCCGAACGGTCCCGACGCCGGAAAACAGCTCGGCGCGCTGACCAACACCGCCCCGCTCGACATGGGCGGCCAGGGACAGGAAACCCCGGACGGACCCGAGGTCACCGCCCCGTACGTGGGCCTGCTCGAAGAGGTACGCATCTCGAGCCTGGCCCGCGACTCCTTCGAACCCGTCACCGGCGAAGGCGACGAGCAGTACCGCCGCCGGCTCCAGATCTTCCAACGCTGGCTCCTGCCCACTCCCGACGGCCTCCAGAACGCCGTGAACACGGCTGCCGCGCCCATCGCTGCCGCTCCCCGCGACCTCGAGCCCTTCCAAGTACGGGAACCGACCGACACCGGAATCACCGGCAGGCACACCCTGCGCGTCCTGCCCCCGGAGCTTTCAGTGAGCCACTCCCTCACCGCCGACGGAGACCTGGACACGCCCGAGGCGCTGGCCGTCGGCACCGCCGCACAGGACGAACCGGACTTCGACACCGCCTGGTTGCTCAGCCACCCCGACCGGCTCGGCTTGACCTTCGCGGGAGGCGAGGACAGCCGGAGGATGCAACTCGTCGTCCTCCGCGCCCTGGATGACCTGCTGGACCGACTCGCCGCCCGGCCCGGCGCCGGCTCCCTGCACGTCCTCAAGGCGTACGACGCCCACGACACCGGCCTGCACGGCGTCGGACGCGCCGTCCTCTTGTCCCACGAGACCATGGCCCCCGCGAAACTCGGGGCGCTCGCCCACGCCGCCGGCTTCGGCTGGGTCCAGCACACTCGCGACGGCCACGTCTACGCCTCCCAGCCCCGCGGCGACGTCTTCCGTATCACTCGCGGCACGGAGGAAACGGCGCCGGGCCTGCCGGACATACCGGAAGGCGACCGACTGGGCCTCGGCATCGAACCCGACCCCTCCCACCTCCCCGACGCGGAGATCCGCTGGTCCGTGATCCGCTCGGGCGCGGGTGACGCGGCCTTCCCGCCGGGCGAGGCGGGCACCCTCCACGCCCTCGCCGCCGGCGACGTCTCCGTCCGGGTCGAGGTCGCCCGCCGCGGCCACATCGGCAGCGGCACCCGGCCGATCCGGATCGGACTGCCCGACACCGCCCTCACAGCCGGACACAGCATCAGCCGCACCGGCCGCCGCGACACCGCGGAGGCGGACGACGCCGGGCCGCCCACCGCCGACTTCGACGACGGCATGCTGAACGTCCGCACCGACGACCTGACCCTGCAGCCCGGCCTTGCCGTCTACGGCACCGACCCCGGGAACCGGATCATGCAACAGATCACCTCCGACGCCCTCGACCGCCTGCTCGCCCTGCTCGCCCACACCCCCGGCAAGCTCACCGTCCTCAGGTCGTACGTCCCGCTCGAGGCAGGACAGCCCGGCGCGAACCTGCACGCACAGGGCCGAGCGCTGTTGCTCCGCCACGACACGCTGACCGCCCCCACCCTCGCCGCGCGGGCGTTCGCAGTCGGCTTCGACCACATCCGCGTCGAGCGACCGGTCGCAGCGGGAGCGCCCGAGACTGTCCACGTCGCCGTGGCAGCCGGCGAGCAACTCACGGTGACCGGCCCGAGCGAGCTCACGACCGGGGAGTCCGCCCCGGTCTCGGTCACGCCCCGCGCCGAACCGACGGCGGCCTGCTTCGCCGACGACGGCACGCGGGTCTTCCTCGCCGAGCCCGGCACACACCGGATCACCTCCTTCACCCTCGCGGCGAAGCCGCCGCAGACGTTCCCCGGGATCGCCCTGGACAAGTCCCTCAGCGTCGCGCCGTTCCCGGGTGACCTTGCGTTCGGCGGTGGACATCTCTTCGTCTCGCACGAACAGCTCGGAAGGGTGTCGGTCCTCGACCCCACCCACCTGAAGGCTCAAGAGTCCGTACCGGATATCACCGGCCCCCGACCGGCAGCCGTGGCGACCGACGCCGACCGGCTCTATGTCGGCTTCCGGGGCGACCGGACCCAGGTCCCGACCCTGCGCGCCTATTCTCTGACGACCGGCCAGGAAGAAGCCGCCCCTCTCACGCTGCCCGCCGCGCCACGATCGATCGTGGTCGCCACCGCGGGCCCATCGCTGTACGTCGTCGTGGACGGCGGCCGATGGTGCCGGGTCGAGCGCGCCACGCTCACCCTGAACGAGACTGTCGACATCGGAGATCCGGAGGCCCACGCTGCCGCCGTCACCCCGGACGGGAGCAAGCTCTACGTGATCTGCCCGGGAGCCGGCACGGCCGGCGGTGGACAGATCCTCGTCCACCGCACGCTGGGGCAGCAGGCCACTGCCACCATCGGAGGCTTCCCCGAGGGCACTGTGCCGGTGGCGCTCAGCCTCAGCGGGGACGGAAAGCTGCTCTACGTGGCGACCGAGGGCTCGCCCTCCGCGGTCGGCCGCGTGCACCTCGTCGACGTCGCCACCGACGTCCGGCTGCCGCAGGTCTTCAGCCCCGGCCGCGGCGGAACCGCCCTCGCGGCGAGCCCGTCCGGGACCCCGTACGGGCCTTGCCTCGTCGTGGCCCCGCACCGCAGTGGAACCGTGCTCCTCGCCGATCCGGCGCCACTCGGCCAGAACCCGTCCGCCCCGCCACGCCTCGACGCTGAGCTGCCGTTGGGGACCGGAGCGGGGGAGGAGCTCGTCTGGTCCGTGACCCCGGACGACAACGGCCTCGCCGAACCCTCGGCGCACGCCGCCCCCGTCAGCGCGGTCACCGGTATCACTCCGGGACGGGCTCTGATCCGGGCCACCTATCTGCGTGGTGACGACCTGCGGCCGTACCAGTGCGAGATCCGGCTCAAGCCGGAGCTGGAGTCCCTGGGCGACGCGGCCATCACGAAGGAGCAGTACGACCTGATCCTCAACATCCTCAACTGGTTCCATCCGCTCGGCGTGGAATGCCGTACAGACCGCCTGCGCGCCCTGGCGGGACTGGGCACCGACGAGGCGGAACTCTTCCCCGTCTACACCTTCCCGACCTACCACGTCGTGGATCCCTTCTCGTCTCCCTTCATCCGCCTGCGCAAGGACGACCGTGATGATTAAGCCGTATGAACGACAGTTCAACCACAAAGACTGGATCGACAACCAGGACCGTGTCCAGGCGGGCGGAGAGGAGGGCCTCAACGACCGGTTCCACCGGCTGGAGGCGGAGTTCGACGGGCTCGCCGGGAACCAGATCAACCCGATCATCGACCAGTTGGCAAAGCCGAGGCATCTCACGCTGATCCCCGCCCTGATTGCGTACGAGGATTCAGGCGTTGCCAAGCCTGCCTGGAACCAGGCCCTCGACATGGTCGAGAAGCCACAGGGCACGGCAGAGGCACACGGCTTCATGAACGTCGTGCTACCCGACGGCGCCTCAGTGACGTCGCTCCTGATGACCGGGAACAAGCAGTCCGCCGCAGGCTCGCTGACGGTGGTGCTGAAAGCCCGCGAGATCAACAACAGCGGGGGCGCCGATTCCCTCATCACGGCCGACGAGTTGGACGAGCCGGCCAAGCCGCCGGGAGGGGTGAGGATCGCGAACGATACGCACCGTTACTTCCTGACAGTCGACATCACCAACGCCGGCCTCAGCGACGTCGTCAAGGTGTTCTGCATCCAGGTCACCTATCAGTGACCGTCCCGGTGCCCCTCGATGAGCGGGAAGAGGAGACGACCATGTCAGCCGCGGGACCAGTCCAAGGACAGAACGGCGCCAGTGGATACGACCCGGGCGCCGAGACTCCACCGGTCAAGTTCGGTGTATGGGGGGACAGTGCCGACAGCAATGGTGTCGTCGGCAGCAGTGGCCGCTCGGGAACCGCGGAACAGCCCGGCGGCGCCGGCGTGAACGGTGTCAACAAGGAGATCGAGGGCGTCGGAGTCCTGGGCCGGTCCACGTCCAACGGCGGTGGTACCGGTGTCCTGGGTACGAGCGTTCGTGGGGCAGGTGTCTCCGGGGCGAGCAAGGGAGACAGCCCCGGCGTGCTGGGCAAGGGCGTAGCGGGCCCGGGGGTGACCGGCCGGAGCGATCAAGGCCCCGGAGTGAAGGGCGAGGGGGCCGTCGGCAGTCCCGGAGTCCTCGGCACCGGTAGCGAGGGGCCCGGCGTTGAGGGCAGCAGTCAGGCGGGAGCCGGGGTGTACGGGACGGGAGGCGGGACCAGCGCGGGACTTCTCGGCATCGCGTCCGCCGGACCGGGAGTGTCGGGGACGAGCTCCGGGGGTCCCGGCGTCGCCGGTCACGGCGGCGGCGCGGACCCGGGCGTGTCCGGCACAGGTGTGACCGCTGCTGGAGTCGCCGGATCGAGCGCTCAGGGCGACGGTGTCTCGGGCACGGGCGGTGGCTCGGGAGCCGGGGTCTCCGGCAGCGCGTCCACCGGTCCGGGACTCCGTGGCAAGAGCGACCAGGGTCCCGGTGTCACTGGCCAGGGCGGCGGAACCGCCCCGGGCGTGGCGGGCACCGCAGCGGCCGGCCCGGGGCTGTCCGGTGAGAGCACGCAGGGCGCCGGCGTCTCGGGTTCGAGCGCCCAGGGCGCAGGCGTCGTCGGAAAGGGCGGAGGTTCCGGCGCGGGCGTCACGGGCAGTGCCACCGCCGGACCGGGCGTCTCGGGCACCAGCACCCAGGGGCCCGGCGTCCAGGGCACGGCCGGAGGACCGGCAGCCGGCGTGGAAGGCGTCGGAACATCTGGTTCGGGCGTGTCCGGCACGAGCACGCAGGGCGCGGGTTTGTCGGGTTCGAGTACGCAGGGTGTGGGTGTCTCGGGTGCGGGTGGTGGGTCGAGTCCGGGGGTGCGGGGTTCAGGTGGCGCGGGTCCGGGTGTGTCGGGCATCAGTACTCAGGGGGTCGGGGTGGATGGCACCGGCGGCGGTACGAGCGCCGGCGTCAAGGGCTCCGGCACCAAGGGACCGGGGGTGTCGGGCGTCAGCAGCAGTGGTGCTGGAGTCCAGGCACAGAGCACCAGCGGTTCGGGCGTGTCCGCCTCGAGCACGCAGGGCGCGGGTTTGTCGGGTTCGAGTACGCAGGGTGTGGGTGTCTCGGGTGCGGGTGGTGGGTCGAGTCCGGGGGTGCGGGGTTCAG
>NZ_JBWKIS010000017.1:60488-119691 GCF_056432625.1 Streptomyces sp. NPDC045026 | reverse complement strand
GGGTGTGTCGGGCATCAGTACTCAGGGGGTCGGGGTGGATGGCACCGGCGGCGGTACGAGCGCCGGCGTCAAGGGCTCCGGCACCAAGGGACCGGGCGTCTCAGGCACCAGCACGGAAGGCGCTGGAGTCGAGGCCCAAAGCACGCAAGGCCCCGGACTTGTCGCCCATGGTGCTTCGGCCGGCGTCGTCGCGAGCGGATCGGAGTACGCGGCCTGCCTGAACGGCGACGTCGTGATCACCGGAACGGTGCTCGACGGCGCGAACAAACTCAGGATCGACCACCCCCTCCGTCCCGAAACGCATTATCTCGTCCACGCCTCGGTGCGATCCTCGGAGATGAAGAACGTCTACGACGGCACGGTCTTGCTCGATGCCGACGGCCGGGCCACGGTCGAACTGCCGGACTGGTTCGAGGCGTTGAACGAGTCCTTCCGCTACCAGCTCACCGCTGTCGGCGCCCCGGCCCCGAACCTGCACATCGGCCGCCCGCTCGCCGACGGCTCCTTCGTGATCGCGGGCGGCGACGAAGGGCAGGACATCAGCTGGCAGATCACCGGAGTCCGCCGCGACAGCTGGGCCAGGGCCAACCCGCTCACCGCCGACGAGGAGAAACCCGAGAAGGAGAAGGGACTCTTCCTGCACCCTCAGCTGTTCGGCCGGCCGACGGAGCGAGCCCTCTCCGTGTTCGGCGGCGTGGACGCGAGCTGGGACACGAAGGCCGAAGAACAGAATTAGGCCCGGTCCTCGCTCCTCGGAGACGACGAGGCCTCAAAGTTTGAGGCCTCAAAGAGAGCGGCCCGCTTGGCGTCCGACGCGTCGCGCCGGACGGCGAACCGCTCGGGCCGGAGATCCCCGCGCCTGGCCACGACCCGGTAACTGAACTCGCTGCGAACATCACCGCCCGCGGTCGCGAGGACGGTGAAGCCGTCAGCGGTCCGGTCGCTCACATAGAGCCCGCTCGCGGCCTCGTACTCCGTCAGGAAGACGTGGTACGGGCCGTCTTCGATGACCGAGACGAACTCCGGGTCCAGAGCGACGTGGGCCCGGCCGTCGATGAGCCGCCCGAAGCCGAAGTCCTCGAACCAGCTCTCCGGGGCCTCCACCGCGTACAGGAGCCGGTGCGTCCCGTCGTCCCTGCGAACCGCGACGCTCTTGAGACCGTCGAGCACTTCGAAATTCCCGTTCACGCGCACGGCCCCGTCAAAGTAGCCGGCGTAGCCCTCGTGCGATTTGGCCCACAGGCCGTACGCCTGATCACCCTTGTGGGCTTCGGCCAGAACTCCGTTGCCGTTGGTGCTCTCCGAGATCCCGCGGACGCCGGCCATGCCCATTCCGCTCCCGGTTCCGGTCACACCGTGGCCGCTGTCCTCGCAGGTCGCCTCCAGTCCCGATTCGACGCCGCTGATCCGGGCGCCGACCGTGAATTTCCCTTGAGCGGTCTCGAAGCCGGTCTCGGAGGGCCCGACAGCCCTCCAGTGGTTGCCGTTTACCACGATCGACCTCCGCGTCGCCAGGGTGGCTGAGTGATGCAGGGGTGGTGACGGTCCTCGAAGCGCCGCCTGCCGCCGCACGGTATTCCGCGACCAGCTATAACCCAGGCGAGGCCCGCTCCCGGTACGACGCGCGCGGCTCGACCTGAAATGCCGAGGCGCTTCGCGGCGTCTTGGACGTTGCAGAGGGGAGGCTCTTCCTTCTTCGCTCTCGGAGAGTCGTCGTCTCCTGATGCAATGGTCCGTCTTCCTCGCGGGCGGGCGAGCGAGGCTAGTGGGGTTGATGTGGTAACAGGGAGATCGAGCACGGCCGCGTCCACTGCGGCCAGGAGCACGCCGAGCCCGCGGAGGCGAGCCGGGTCACCGAGTCCGTCGTTGGGGCCGGGCAGGCCCATGGCTCGCCGGCCTTGCGTGGCCGGATCGTCGGACGGCAGTAGTAATGCGGCTCGCCGGTGGTCCTCTTCGGGGAGGCGTACGTTGGAGTGCAACGCCTTGGCCAGTCGGAGCCGTTCGCTCTGAAGGGCCCGCTTGTCCAGCTTCCAAATCCGCTCACGCAGTTCCTCCAAGCCGGGACGGGACTGCACGATGGCCAGAGCCTCTTGGGACAGTGTGGGGACCGGGTGTTCTGCTGCCTGGCGGTACATGGCGCAGGAGGCGCCGGCGGACAGGCACAAAGTGCTCGGACGGTGACGTCACGCCGCAGTCGACCTCGGACGTCCGGGCCGCGCTCCTCGCGCTGGTGACCGCGTCAAAGGTGGGTGCCGTACGTTCAGAAACGCGAGGTTGTCGCTTTCGGCCCGCGCTGCTTGTCACTACTCCTACAGTGTTTCCGGGGAAGAGCAAGGTGATCAGGAACGGGGGCTGTCGCCATGTCGACCACAGCTGATGGCAGTGCCGATGAGAGTGCATTCGTACGCGGATTCTGTCGCACCACTCTGCGCAGGCTGCTGATCGAGGCCGGAGTGGGCGCTGGCGATGCACAGGTGGTTGCCGCCGATGTGGCAGGCCGTGCGCGGATGCTGGCTGCGCTGCCTGCCCCGTACTTCGACGTACTGGTGACGCCGTTCATCGAGGAGGTCTCCCAGCATCGGCCTCTGTCGCAGCCGGTCTGGCTGCGAGCGGCCGTCGTCGTGGCTGTGCGCAACAGCCGCCTAGAGGACTTCCATGCGTTGGGTGGGCCGGTCGGTGACGAGCACATTGCAGCTATCACAGAGGCTGCCGTCGGCCCGCTGGCCGAGCACCTCCAAGGGCCTGCCGCGCCGGTCAAGAACAATGCGTTCGCCGGATTCAACATCATGTTTCCCCGTGCTTGGGCGTGCCTGACCGCCTTGTCCGACATGATGGCATCGGACGCGGATACCGAACGCCCCTATGCCATGCCCGACGGGCCATCACCCCAGCTCCCCCGCATGGAGGAGATGGTCCAGGCGAAGGAAGCTACGGGCGTCACAGGGTTCACACGTGGTCAGGCCGTGGTCGCTTCGGCGATTGATCCGCGCTTTGATCAGGCACTCATGTCCATGATGCGGCAGGTAAAAGAGGGCCTCGCTGAACTGGTTCCGCTGTCAGCACTCAGCCGTCTGTCCCGCAACAGCGGCAAGCAACTGCGTGTACTGGAGTTCCTTTTGGCGCATGGGGCTACCGTGCTCACCACCAACTACCTTCTGACCCCTGCCATGGCGGGCGCCCGCACCCGCCCACTGGTCAAGCCCGACTCCTACGATCCGCGACGCACTATCAGGCAACTGCGGGGCCTTGGCCCGGCGCACACGCACTTGGCCAAGTCGTTGAGTCAGCACCTGTAGCGCCTTCACGGCTCGTGGTGTGCGCCCGCACCGCGTTGCGGTTCACACCAGGCGTCGGTCCAGCACGGTGCATTCATTCGGCCCCGGACAGGCGTTGTAGGTGCCAAGAACTACGTCCGCGCTGGTCACGCCGCATGCTGGTACTCGTGAAGGATGCCGTATAGGCGGTCGTTTCGGTGGATGTCGAGGCGGGCGAGCCGATCAGGTTCGGTGATCGGTTCGGGCAGTGGGCGTAGGGGAGCGGCGCTTTTGAGGGTGCGGTGGGGGCGGCGCCCGTTGTAGAACTGCTCGTACTCGCTTAGTGCGTGGAGTAGATGGGCCTGGTTCCAGATGAGGGTGCGGTCGAGGAGTTCGGACCGGCAAGTTCGTACCCAGCGTTCCATGATTGCGTTCATGCTGGGGATACGGATGCCGGTCTGGACGACTTCGATGCCTTCGGCTTGTAGGACGGCATCGAAGGTGGCCGGGTAGCGCGCGTCCCGATCGCGGATGAGGAACTTCAATTTGGTTCCTGCGTCGTGGAGGTCCATGACTGTGTTGCGGGCGAGCTGGGCGACCCAGTCCGCGGTCGGGTGTGCGGTTGCGCCGAGTATCCGCACGCGTCGGGTGGCGTGTTCGATGACGGCGAGGACGTACAGGGTCGCACCGGTCAGCGTCTTGGTCTCGAAGAAGTCGGCGGCGAGGATGGCGTGGGCTTGGGAGCGCAGGAAGGTGGTCCAGGTGGTGTGGTGGCGCTCGGGTGCGGGGTCGATGCCGTGTTCTTTGAGGATGTTCCACACGATGGAGGCGGCGACCGTGATTCCGAGGGCGACGAGCTCGCCGTGGATGCGTCTGTATCCCCAGTTGGGATTCTCTCCGGCGAGCCTCAGCACCAGGACTCGGACGGAGCGGATGGTGCGCGGTCGACCGGAGCGCCTGGGGCGGGAGGCCTTGGCATGGCGCCGGCGCAGCAGGTCGCGGTGCCAGCGCAGCACCGTGTAGGGGGAGACGATCAAGTGAAGGCCACGAAGTTGCATCCGTGGGAGGTGGCGGAGGAGGGCGGCGAGCAGCGCGCGGTCTGGCCAGGTGAGCTTCGGCTTGTCGATCTGCCGTTGTAGTACGGCGAGTTGGTGGCGCAGTGCCATGATCTCAGCGTCCTTGTCCCGGTCACTCATCGGTAGGAGCCGTATCAAGGTGAACATGCTTGTCAGGGCCATGTAGGGCAGTCGCATCAGCACCGGATCATCCCGGCGCCGGCCGGAGCTGCCCGGCAATCACCGAGGGCGCCCCTATCACCGGCGATTGGCAGGAACTCACGACCACGCCCCTGCGGGACCTGACCAGCGGGGACGAGGTTTCTGGCACCCACAAGGTTGGCGCCGGTGAGGACGGCGTCGATGGCGTCGGAGAACTTGCCGTCCCGGTCACGCAGGAAGTACTGGAAGCGGTCCACCCGATCCTCGAGCGTCATTGTCAGGTTGCGGGCCTGCTGGGTGGCCCAGTCCCGGTTGGGGTGTGCGGTGATGCCGAGGATATGCGCGCGGCGCATGGCGACCTCCATGACGAACAGGACGTACAGGCGTCGGCCGAACGTGGTGTCCACGTGGAAGAAGTCGCAGGCCAGCAGCCCGGAGGTCTGGGTGCGCAGGAAGGAGGACCAGGTGTCGCGGGCACTTGGCGCTGCAGGACGGCGATCTGGTGCCGTAGCACCAGCAGTTCGACCTCCTTGGCCGTTGCCCAGCGACCACCGCATGGACTCCGATCATCCTCGTGTCGGCTCCACCCTCGCAGGGAAACGGCCCAGACCAGCCGGCCGAACCGGGATTTTCACGCGGGACAGGCTGCAGTAGGGATCAGTGGTGTCGCCGTCGGCGCCCTGGGCACCCTGCTCGGTGCCCGCATGCAGGCCAGCGGCGCTCACGCTCAGGCGGACGCCACTGACAGCAGCGTGGTCCCAGGCCCGGAACGCCGACCAGAACTGGATGGCGTCCGCTCCGGCGCACGCTTACGCCTAGCTGATCACCAACGCACTCGAACTCGAAGGAAAGATCATGTTCATGGAGGCGCACTTCAACCGCAGCGGGCGTCCCTGGTGGCGGCGGTGGACGTGGAAGCCGCCCGGCCACGACGAGCGCTCGGAGGAGTACGCCAGCGTTGCAGCGATCTTCGTCCGACTCCGGCACGCCGGCTCCGTAATCGAGATGTACGGCGGCGACACGGTGTTCGAGCGGACCGTTGAACTCGTCGGCGTCGCTGATGAGATGCGCCTGCTGGCCCGAGCGGGCGCCCTGGGTTCGGGCGCCGCAGGCTGGCCCTGTGGAATACCCCGTCGCTGTCGCGCTCGCCGAGGCCGTAGCGACGCTGCCCGCGGCGAGGGCTGGTGGTACGCGATCAAGTTCGACGGTTCTCCAGACACGTGAGGTTGTCTCGTGTTCCGACGCACCCCCACCCCATACTGGAAGACTGTTCCACGAGTATGGGTGCCGGTAAGAACCCTGTCACCAGCCACAACGGCGGTGATCAGTCCTCGGACCCACGAACGCCGCGACCAAGATCCGACCCCTGGCTATGGCCCGCCGCGGGTTCTCACGACCCGGTGCCATTCAGCGATCGGGTACACGGGCACGGCCGACCGTGTGCGGCGGGAGACGTCGGGCATGTCCTCCCCTGCGTGAAGCGGGCGTTCGGCCCATCCCTGCGCCCACTCACGTTGTGTCCCCCAGTTTGTACTGAACACCGTGCTGGCACGCGCGTTCTTGAGCGTGAGCTTGCCGTGGGCGGCGACGTTGTGGAATATCACCATCCCCGTGAAGGTCGTCGCGTGAAAGTCGGCCCGCTGCTGGAACGTGGTGCTCATGAACACGGCCCGCAGCCCGAACCAGGCGCCCCGGAACGTGACGGTGTCATAGAACACGGCGCGGTGAAAGTAGACGTGGTCAGTGAACTCAGCGAAGGCGAAGTTCGCGCCATCCTTGAACGTGACTCCTGCGAAGTTGGCCACCCTGATGCGGCAGGTAGAGAAGTCCACCCCGTACAGCTCGGCGCCGCTCAGGTCGAGGTCGATGCCTGGCCAGTACTGCTGTGGAGCATCCTGGTGGAACGCGCCGTCGACAGGAGCGGTACGAAGATGACGGGAGAGGATTTCGATCACTGCCCCTCGTACAACGAGCTCCTGTTCGCGCTGAGCCCGTGTCTCCTGATAAGCAAGCTTGGCAGCTCGCCGCTCAGCGGAGGTTGGGGCTTCGCCCTGCGCGCGGGCCAGCAGCTCGAGTTTCGTGATCCGAAGAAGCGGCATGCGAAGATACGAGCACAGCACGTTGACAATGGTCTGCCGGTGGGTGGGGTGGTCCTGGGCCAGGCGCTCGAGCGCGTACAGGCCCGCGAGGCGCACCGACGGGCTATCGCTGCCCAACTGCCCCGCCGCCGCCGTGTACAGCTCGGTGATACGCCGCTCGGTCGCATCGAACTCGGCGATCGTGTCGGCGGCCTCCTGCCGGATATGCGTGTGCTCGCTGAGCCACTGCCGGCGCAGCGCCAGCAGCAGCGCGGCCGCACCGCCGGTGCCTGCTCCGACCGTCAGGGCTGTCTTGATGGCGTCGATCCGAGCCGTGGTGCGCTGGTCACCCTGCAGAGAATTGGTCTGCGCAAGCATCGCCCACATAGTGAGCGCGACCGCCCCTGCGACAAGAGCAGCCGCCAGCACAGCCCACCACCACGAGATCGGGCGTACCCGATGCTGAACAGGAATCCGCATACCGCCCCCCAAGACCCGAGACCACGTGCCTTGCTCCAGATCTGCCCGCTCCCTCGTCGGGCAGACCATGTCTTGAGGAACATCAGAGGTCGCTCCCCAATCGTGCTCTGGCCGGACCAATGACGACCGCACTTCCTTGGCCGAGGCTGTGAGGCATCCCGTGTCTCATGAGACAAGTCAAAAGCCGACGCCGTCACTGGCTACGGAAAGCGATGGCTGCACTCTCCGGCAGGTGTGTACTACCGGCTCGTCTCGGAAGGTCTGATCTGACGTACCGGCAGCTGTCCGCGCGTCCGCGGAGGCCGTCGATCCCGAACCGGAGCCTGCCGCGATAGGAGCCCGCGGTTCGTCAGGCCGGTGTTGACGATGGTGCTGACTCTTGCGGCGGCCTCCATGTCAGGGTGTGCCGCTCGAAAATACGATTCGATGCTTGAGCTGCGGCGAGGCCGTTCGGTCAGGCGGTTCTCTGGTACTGGTTGATCAGGCCGCCGAGGAGGCGTTGTCTCCGGAGGCGGTGGGCCTGGAGTTCGGTGACGGTGGCGGGGGTGGCTGGTTCGGCGCTGTCCGGGGGCAGTTGCTGCCGGGACTGGTGGGGACGGTGCCCGTTGTAGTGCCTGATGTATTCGGCCAGGACCGCTCGGGCGTGGGCCTCGTTGTAGATCAAGATCCGGTCGAGGAGCTCGCGGCGTAGGGTGCCCACGGCTCGCTCGCAGATCGCGTTCGCTTTGGGCGCCGGCGGCGGGCTGAGCAGGATCTCCACGTCGTCGGCCTCGAAGATGGCGTCGAAGGCGCGGGTGTACTTGCTGTCCCGGTCCCGGAGCAGGTAGCGCAGCCAGTCCATCCGGCACCCCAGTGTCATGGCGAGATTCCTGGCCTGTTGCGTGGTCCACTGCGCGGTGGGGTGGGCGGTGACGCCGGCGAGGTGGAGGCGTCTCGTGCCGTGTTCGATGAAGATCAGGGCGTACAGGCGCTTGAGCGCCACGGTGTCGAGGTGCAGGAAGTCGGCGGCGATGATGCCGTGGGCCTGGGTGGTGAGGAATTGACGCCAGGTGGAGCCGGAGCGCTGCGGGGCGGGGCCAACTCCCGAGGAATGCAGGATCTCCCATACGGTGGACGGGGCGATCGGGTGGCCGAGGCGGGCGAGTTCGCCTTGTATCCGGCGGTGGCCCCAGCTGTTGTTCTCCCGAGCCAGGCGCAGGATGAGCTGTTTGACGGTGGATGCGGTGGAGGGTCTGCCCGGGCGGCAGTGTCGGAGGAAAGTCCACGTCCGGGCAACGAGTCGTCGGTGCCAGCGCAGCAGTGCGGTGGGGGTGACTGCGAAGGCTTGACGCCAGTGCTCCCGCGGGACGAGCCGGGAGAGGACGGCGAGCCAGATCCGGTCGGCGGGCTCGTAGCGGACCCGGGCGATCTGGCGGCGCAGCACGGCGTTGTTGTGCCGCAACGCCAACACCTCCGCATCCTTGGCCAGGTGGCTGCGGAACACGGCAGCGGGCACCTTGATCAGATTCCGGACCAGCGTGGTGACGATCGACAGCGACATCGAAGGATCATCCCAGGCGCCGTGGAGGCCGTTGCCCCGCGTGGAGAAGCTGCACGCCAGAGCCGGAATCGTATTTGCGAGCGGGACAGGCGGGCGGCGCCGAGCACAGCATCTGGGGTATGGCCCCGACTTCGGCCGTACTGCCGCCACACCCACGTCGCCGTTCGTCGTGGACGTGCTGCCGCAGTAACAGAACTGGTTCTCGGATGAAACACGGTGCCGCCAGGCTGACTTCATCGCGCATGGCCCTTGTCGACGGGGCGTATGCCAGCCCACGGCGCCGGGCCCACGGACGGGTCCGAGGTCGACCGTGCCCGCGGACCTCTGAGTGTCCGCGGTGGGGGTGCAGGGGCGGTGACTGCACCTCGTAGGACTCGGAGAACACCACTCCGACGTACTCAGGAGTACTTGCCGCGATGAACGACATCACGACGCGTGCTGTGCCGCACACGACGCCCCGATCGACGTACGGCCTCGCCGAACTCGACAAGGAAACCCGCATGGGCGGGGCCGGAACCGAGACCACGGCCCGGGAGATCCGCCGCATCGACCTCTCCGACTTCGAGGCCCGCAAGGCCGAGATCACCGAGGAGCTGTGGGCGGCGGCCACGGACATCGGGTTCTTCCAGCTGGTTAACCACGGCATCGAACAGGCCCTGGTGGACGAGGCGTTCACGAACGCCGAGGCATTCTTCGCGCTGCCCGAGGCCCACAAGGCCCGGCATGGGCTGAAGAAGGGCCTCAACTCCGGGTGGGAGTCCATGACCCAGGTCAGGCCGTCCGTCGGGACACCGGACCAGAAGGAGTCGTACCAGGTCACCCGCCCTCACATGGAGGGGCTGTGGCCCGACGACGTCCTGCCCGAATTCCGGCTGCGCGCCCTCGACTTCGAGACGCGCTGCCGCGAGGTGGCGATGCGGGTCCTGTCCTGCTTCGCCGACAAGCTGGGCTTCGCCGGCGACTTCTTCATCCGCGCCCATGACCCTCGGAGCAGGCACCACCAGTCCACCCTGCGAATGCTGCACTACTTCGCGATCCCCGAGGAGGCCGAGCCCGACCCGAACGTGTGGCGGGCCGGTGCGCACACCGACTTCGACTGCCTGACGCTGCTCTTCCAGCGGGACGGGCAGGGCGGGCTGCAGGTGTGCCCGGGAAAAGAGGCCGAGGCCCAGGAGTGGACGCCCGTGGCGCCCTCGGCCGACGCCATCACCTGCAACATCGGCGACATGCTGATGCGGTGGAGCGACGACCGGCTTCCGTCCAACTTCCACCGGGTCAAGTCACCGGGTCCCGGCGAGGACCGAGGCGCCCGCTACAGCATCGCCTTCTTCGCCCAGGCCGACCGCGACGTGGTGATCGAGGGGCCGGACGGCCGGTATCCGCCGATCACGGCGGAGCAGTACATCCAGCAGCGCATCGCCGCCAACTTCGCACGGTAAGGGGACTGTTGTGATGATGTCCGCGAAGCAGCTGGCGCCGTTCGGGCGGCTCGCGGTGCTGGGTCTCCAGCACGTTCTGGTGATGTACACGGGCTGTGTCACGGTGCCGCTCGTCTTCGGCGCGGCCGCAGGACTCGATGCCTCGACCATCGCTCTGCTCATCAACGCGGACCTGCTGGTCGCGGGCGTCGTCACGATGATTCAGGGCGCGGGCGTCGGGCGGGTGCTCGGCGTCCGCATGCCCGTGATGGCCGGCGCGGCCTTCACCGCTGTGACGCCGATGATCCTGATCGCCGGTGAGTACGGGCTCCAGGCCGTATACGGTTCGATGCTCGCCGCCGGGATCTTCGGCCTGCTCGTCGCCTGGCCGTTCGCCAAGGCAGCGCGCTTCTTCCCGCCGCTGGTGAGCGGTGTGGTGATCACTGTGGTCGGCCTGGCGCTGATCGGTGTCGGCGTAAACCTCGTCGTCGGCAGCGATCCCAAAGCGGCGGACTACGCGGCGCCGTCGCGCCTCGCACTCGCCGCCCTCGTCGTCATCGTGATCCTGTTGGTGGCGAGGTTCGGCCGGGGCTTTCTGGCCCAGACCGGCGTCCTGCTCGGGCTGCTGGCCGGTACGGCGGTCGCGGTACCGCTGGGTCTGGTGGACCTGTCCGCCGCCCGTGGCGCCGACTGGATCGGGGTGAGCACTCCGTTCCACTTCGGCGCGCCCGAGTTCCCGCCCGTCGCGGTCATCTCCATGTGTGTCGTGATGCTGGTCCTGTTCGCCGAGTCGACCGCGGACCTGATCGCGGTCGCCGAACTCACCGGCAAGGAGCTGACGACCGCTGACATGGCACGTGGGCTGGCCGCCGACGGCCTGTCCGGGGTACTCGGCGGAGTGATGAACGCCTTCCTCGACACCGTCTTCGCCCAGAACGTGGGCCTGGTGTCGATGACCCGGGTGCGCAGCCGCCATGTGGCCACCGTCGCGGGCGCCATCCTGGTTGTCCTGGGCCTTGTTCCTAAGCTGGGGGCGGTGGTGGCCGGGTTGCCCGGACCGGTCGTGGGCGCGGCGGGACTGGTCATGTTCGCCACGGTCGCTGCCGTCGGCATCAGCACACTGCGGAAGGTCGAGTTCGAGGGAACGCAAAACCTGCTGATCGTCGCCGTGTCGATCGGCGTGGGCCTGGCGCCCGATGTGGCACCGGACCTCTACTCCCGTTTCCCGGACGGTGTGCGCATCGTGCTGGGCTCACCGGTGACGAGCGCGACCCTGATCGCGTTCGGGCTGAACCTGGCCTTCAACCGGACCCGCCCGGCACGCACGGCGGACGACGAGGCAGTGGCGGTGGCAGAGAAGCAGACTCGGCCGACGTCCACCACCCCGGCGGAATACGTCCCATAGCGCAGGTCCGTGGTCGAGCCGACTGAACGACCTCTACAACTGTCGCTCTTTGCTCGGCGTTCTAGCGAGGGGCGTTCTGTACGGTGAGGATGTGCACCCCGGAGGGGTCCTGATCCTCCAGAACCCGCCAGCGGTGCGGGGTTCCGCCTGGGTAGAGCAGGCTGTCACCGGCGTGGAGGCGGTGCAGTTCGCGGCCGCCGGGGCCCAGTAGGTCGACCTCGATCGCGCCGTGTGTCACATAGAGGAACTCATCGCCCGGGTGGTCGTAGTACTCCTCGAAGTCGGTGGGTCCTCCCGTGTATTCGACCGGATGGACGGCGAATTGGGGTGCTCCGAGCATCCGGGCCGAGCCGCCGCTGTTGGCGACGGGGGTGCCGGTCCCTTCCCGTACGACATGGATGTCGGCGGGGAAGGTTGCCGAGTGCGCCAACAGGGCCTGTTGGGTGGTGCCGAGCGCCTGGGCGATCCGGTGCAGCGAGGGCATGCTCGGGCGGGTCAGCCCGCGTTCCAGCTGACTGAGGAAGGGGTGCGAAAGGCCTGCGCTGCCCGCGAGTTGGACAAGGGTGAGGCCGCGCTTCTTGCGTAGCCGACGGATCGCGTTGCCGAGCTGCTGGTCCGGATCGGCGGGGGTTTCGGTGGGGCGGTCTGCCATGGCGGAAATCCTAAGCGGTCACTTCGGAGTGGGGTTTACTCCCGCGAAACACATGTCTCTTACGCTCAATGTTGATGTGACGAACATTCTAGGCGAGGAGCCCGAATGACCGCGACCACCGCCGACCGACCCGCCACGGCCGGGTTCCTCGATGCCATGGCCGCCCTCGCGGGCGGCGTCTGCGTCGTGACCGCCGCCGCGGCCGATGGCACACCTGCCGGATTCACCAGCACCGCCGTGATGAGCCTCAGCCGCGCGCCGCAGTTGATCGCGATCGGTGTCCGGCGCGGCAGCCGCACCCTGCCGCTGCTCCAGGGCCGCGGCAGGTTCGCCCTCAACATACTTGCCGCGGATGGCGAACCCGTCTCGCGGCGGTTCGCCGATCCGGCCGTCGACCGATTCGCCGGGCTGGAGTGGACGACGGGAGAGGGAGGTGTGCCGCTGCTGCTCGCGCAGAGTGCGTACGCCGTGCTGTGCCGTGTACGGGAAGAGGTGGCGGCCGGGGACCACCTGCTGCTGATAGCCGACATCGAGGAGATCATCCCCGGCCAGGGCGGGTTCAGCGCTCTCGTCCACCAAGCCCGCCGCTACCACGGCATCGGCGCATGAGCGGGCGCGACTGGTTCTCGGTACGGGAGACCGGACCCGGGACCTTCCTCATCGCCGAGCCCGGGCACGTCAACAGCTATCTCGTCGTGGGCGACGACCTCGCCCTGCTGTACGACACCGGGATGGGCATCGGGGACATCGGGCGCGAGGTGCGCGCGCTGACCTCGCTGCCGCTGCTCGTCGTCAACTCCCACCACCACTACGACCACCGGGGTGGCAACGCCTCGCTCGTGGGCGAGGCCAAGGACTTCGCCGTCCACGAGGCGGGTGCAGACCTGCACGGCGAGCCCGCGCCGCGCGAGTGGCTCGAGACGTACGAGCACATAGCCCAGGACATGCGACAGCGCTACATCGAGCTGAGCGCACTCTCCGCCGAGGGCTTCTTCCTCACCGACTCGCGGATCGAGGTGCGGCCCGTCCCCGAACTGACCCAGTGGCGTATCGACGCGGTGCGCCCGACCCGGCTGCTCAGGGAAGGGGAGCAGCTCGATCTGGGCGGCCGGAGGCTGCACGTCCTGCATACCCCCGGGCACTCGCCCGACGGTATCTGCCTCTGGGAGCCCGGGAGCGGCCAGCTCCTCGCCGGCGACACCCTGATCAGCGGCACCTTCTTCGCCCATGTGCCGGGCGCCGATGTGCCCGCATTCGCCGCATCGACTCGGCGACTGGCCGAGCTCCCGGTCAGAACAGCCCTGTTGGGACACAACCTCCGCCACCGTGAGGGCCATTACTTCGTGGGACGGGTCGCCGAGGCTTTCGATCAGGTGGCACGCCGACGGACCCGCCCGGTCCGTCGCCAGGACATGTTCGGCGCGCCCGCGATGTGGCACGCCTTCGATGGCTTCGCGGTACTCACCGCACCGGAGAATGGGGACGTGCGATGACGGCGACGGCACTGCTGCTGCGCGGGGCGCGGCTGTCCGAAGGGCAGGTCCGGGACGTACTGATCGAGGACGGGCGGGTTTCGGCCGTTGCGCGGGCCGGTCAACTCCCTTCCGCGGGTGAGGAGATGGACCTCTCCGGCTTCCTGCTGCTGGCCGCCCCCGCCGAACCCCACGCCCACCTCGACAAGGCCCTCACCTGGGACCTGGCCGGTGCACCGCCCTGCGACCTGCCGGGGGCGGTCGCCGCCTGGCACGGCTATGCGGAGCAGGTGACGGAGGAGGGCGTGCTGGTCAGAGCCCGCCATGCCCTGGACGAGTTGGTCGCCAATGGTGCGACTGCCGTCCGCACCCACGCCGACGTCCTGCCCGGCCCCGATCCGCTCCGAGGGCTGCGGGCGCTGCTGCGGCTGCGCGCGGAGCTGAGTGAGCGGGTCGCGCTGCAGATCGCCGTACTGCACGTCGAGGCGCCCGACGAAGTCCTCAACCAGGCGCTGGAGTTGGGGGCCGACCTGCTCGGTGGCTGCCCGCACCTCTCCGACGACCCGCAGGCCGCTGTCGCCCGGGCCCTGACCATCGCCGAGCGGCATGGCGTCGGTGTCGATCTGCATGCGGACGAGCATCTCCGTCCGGACCCGAAGGATCTGCTGCTGCTCGCCCAGGAGGTACGGGACCGGGGCTTCGCCCACGGTGCGACCGCCAGCCACTGCGTGGGACTGGGCGGTCTGGACCCTGCCGAGGCCGCCCGGATCGCCAAGGAGGCGGCGGCATCCCGGATCGGGGTCGTCGCACTGCCGCTCACCAACCTTTACCTCCAGGGCCGCGATACCCCTGCCCGCACCCCGCGCGGTCTGACCGCCGTACGCGCCCTCCTGGACGCGGGCGTGCCCCTGGCCGGGGGCGGCGACAACATCCGCGACCCCTTCAACCCGGTGGGCAGGGCCGACCCGTTGGAGACCGCCGGACTCCTCGTCACGGCAGGTCACTTGACGCTGCGCGAGGCCGTCCATGCGGTGACCGCCGGCGCCCGCACGGTCCTCGGGCTACCCGCCGCAGGGCCGTACGAGGGTGCGATCGCCGACCTCCTCGCCGTACGGGCTGACTCGCTCTCCGGGGCCGTCGGGGCCTCGTACCCGGACCGGATTGTCTTCAAGGGCGGGCGAGCGGTGAGCTGTACCACGGTGATCCGCGAAGCGCTCTGACTGGTCCAGGGCGTAAACGCCCGAGACATCCCCGCGAAACAATGAATGTTGATGCTACGAACATCAGTGAACGCATCACAGTCCTGACGGAAGGAGCCGACGTGGCGACAGCAGTGCAGACGGCGCTGAGTTTCGCAGCCGTCGACAAGCGTTTCGACAGCGGGACCACCGCGCTCTCGGGTGTGGATCTCCGCGTCGGGGCAGGGGAGTTCGTGGCGGTCCTGGGCCCTTCCGGATGCGGGAAGTCCACACTGCTGCGGCTCGCCTCTGGGCTGGATGCCCCCAGTGCGGGGGAGATCGACACCCCGGGCGGGGACGTCGGTTACGTCTTCCAGGATGCCACCCTGCTGCCCTGGCGCAGCGTCCTCGCCAATGTGGCGCTGCCCGCCGAACTGGCCGGCCGCCCCAAGAACGAACGGCACGAGCGCGCCATGGACGCTATCCGTCTCGTCGGCCTCGACGGCTTCGAGAAGCAGCTGCCGGGACAGCTCTCGGGCGGGATGCGGATGCGGGTCTCGCTGGCCCGCGCGCTGATAATGCGCCCCGCGCTCTTCCTCTTCGACGAACCCTTCGGCGCGCTGGACGAGATGACTCGGCTTCGTATGCAGGAGGAGCTCCAGCGGATCTTCGCGGAGACGGGATTCGCGGGTCTCTTCATCACACACTCGGTGACCGAGGCGGTGTTCCTGGCCAACCGGGTCGTGGTGATGTCGGCCCGACCTGGACGTATCACCGCCGAGTTCGAGGTGCCGTTCGCTCACCCCAGGCCTGCATCGCTCCGTTACGAACCGGAGTTCGCCGCGATCGCGGGCGCGGTCTCCGCAGCCCTGCGAGGAGACGCCCAGTGACCACGAACACCCCGGCCGCCGACGTGCCGACTGCCCACGCAACCCCTGCCGCTTCGGTCACAGTCGGCTCGAGCTGTGAACCGTCTGCCGCCTCCGAGCCGGTCGTCACCGGTTCGAGCGCTGCCGCTCCGGCCCACGAGGGGAAGGCCTCCGGGCGCCAGTCCGATGCTGCCGCCGGCGCCACAGTCGAGATTTTCCCGGCCGCCGAGGCGCCCGCCCGCACCCGCCGCAGCCCCGTCGCCCTGCTCGCCCCCATCGGCTCGCTCGCCATCGCCATCGGCCTCTGGTACGCGGTGAGCTACCTGCTCCTCGCCTCCGCCCGCCGCTTCCTCGTACCGCCACCGCATCAGGTCCTCCAGGCCGCCGTCCTCGACTGGACCCACCTGCAACCCATGCTCCAGGCCCTCGCCCTCACCGCGCAGGTCGCTCTCGCGGGGCTTGCCATCGCCGCCGTCCTCGGCATCACCGGGGCCGTCGTGATGAGCCGCGCCCGCTGGCTGGAGCGCTCCCTCTATCCGTACGCCGTCATCCTGCAGACCGTCCCGATCCTCGCCATCGTCCCCCTCATCGGCCTCTGGTTCGGCTTCGGCTTCACCAGCCGGGTCGTCGTCTGCGTCCTCATCGCCCTCTTCCCACTGATCGCCAACACCCTCTTCGGACTGCAGTCCGTGGACCGCGCCCACCACGACCTCTTCACCCTCCAGAAGGCCAGCGGCGGGGCCCGCCTGCGCAAGCTCGAACTGCCCGCGGCACTCCCCGCCATCTTTACCGGACTGCGTACCTCCTCCGGGCTCTCCGTCATCGGCGCGATCGTCGGCGACATGTTCTTCAAGCAGGGCGCGCCCGGCATCGGCACCCTCCTCGACGTCTACCGCTCACGGCTCCAGTCCGAGGACCTCTTCGTCGCGATCATCCTCGCCTCCCTCTTCGGGGTCGCCGTCTTCGCGCTCTTCACTCTCCTGTCCCGCCTCGCCGTCGGTTCCTGGCACGCGTCGGGCCGCAGCTGAGCCGGCCCCCACCCCCTCTCCGCTTCCTCGTCAGAGCCCCTTCCGGGAGACAGCCATGCCAATTGCCGCCAGAAGAAGCCTTGTTGCGGGACTGAGCGCCTCGCTCCTTCTCGCCGCCACCGGCTGCGGCGCCGGCGCCACCACCGCCGGTTCGTCCGCCGACCTCAAGCCTGCTCCCGCTGCCCAGCGTCTCGACAAGGTCTGTCCCGCCACCGTCGTCGTCCAGGCCGACTGGGAGCCCGAGGCCGAACACGGTCCGATCTACAACCTGGTCGGTCCCGGCTACACCGTCGACACCGACAAGAAGCGGGTCACCGGCCCCCTCGTCATCGGCGGCGAGGACACCGGCGTCAAGATCCAGGTGCGGGCGGGAGGTTCGGCCGTCGGGTTCCAGAGCCCCGCCTCGCAGATGTACATCGACCAGTCCATCACCCTCGGCATGGTCACCACCGACAGCGCCATCCAGGCGTCCGGCAAGCAACCCGTCACCGCGGTTGCCGCGCTGATGAAGGAGAGCCCGCAGGTCCTGATGTGGGACCCCAAGACCCACCCGGACTGGCAGAGCGTCGCCGATATCGGCAAGAGCGGTGCCAAGGTCGTCTACCGCGACGGCGAGATCTTCGCCCCGATGCTGGTGTCGAAGGGCCTCATCAAGAAGAGCCAGCTGGACGGGAGTTACGACAGCGCGCCGTCCCGCTTCGTCGCCGACCCCTCCATCGCCCAGCAGGGCTTCGCGACTGCGGAACCGTACCTCTACGAGCACGAGATCGCCGCCTGGAAGAAGCCGGTCAGGTTCCGGCTGCTGGCCGATGTCGGATACACCGTCTACCCGCAGGCACTCTCCGTCCGCACCGGCGCACTGAAGAAGCTCAGCCCCTGCCTGAAGAAGCTGGTCCCCGTCATCCAGCAGTCGGCCGCCGACTTCGCCGCCGCACCGGACACAGCGATCACGCTCATCGACGACATCGTCAAGCAGTACGGCACGAGCTGGGTCTACTCCAAGGGCACCGGCCGGTACGCCGCCAAGGAGATGGTCAAGCTCGGCATCCTCGGCAACGAGGCCGACGGATCGATCGCGAGCTTCGACAAGAAGCGGGTCGCCGACTCCCTGAAGACCTTCGGGCCGATCCTCACCAAGGGCGGCGTCAAGATCCCGGCCGGGCTGAGCGCCGACGACCTGGCGACCAACGAATTCATCGACACCAAGATCGGAATGAAGTGATGGCCGTCGACCCCAAGGGCACGACCCTGTCCGCCGCCGAACTGCGCCGGATGACCGAACTTGTCGCAGACGAAGCGATGCTGGGCGCCGACACAGGTGCCACGCACCGCACCCCCGGCATCGACGAATTCTGTACAGAGGCTGCCGCACTGCTGGGTGAGAATGCCGTCGTACGCGAGGACTCCGCCCTCGACAAGGCGTCCCGCGACTGGGCGCACATGTCGCCGATCCTCGCCGCCAAGCTCCCTGCCGGTCGCGCCGAGGTGGTGTTGCGCCCGTCCTCGTACGAGCAGATCCAGCCCCTCGTCGCCCTCGCCCATCGCCTGCGCATCCCGCTCACCGCGCGCGGCAAAGGCACCGGCAACTACGGCCAGGCGATCCCGCTGCACGGCGGCGCCGTCCTCGACCTCACCGGATGCGGACGCATCCTGGGCGCGGGCGACGGGTGGATCCGGGCCGAGGCGGGCGCGAAGATGTCCGACCTGGAGGCGCATGCGCGCACGCTGGGCCAGGAGCTGTGGATGTTCCCCTCCACCTTCGGGACATCGCTCGGCGGCTTCCTCTCCGGTGGGAACGGCGGCACGGGATCGCTCGCCAATGGCACCAACGGGGACGGTTTCGTACAAGAGTTGACTGTCGTCCCGTGCACAGCGGAGGCCGAGCCCTTCACCGTACGCGGCGAGGAAGCACTCCCGTACATCCACACCTACGGCACCACCGGCATCACCACGACCGCGACCGTCGCGCTTCAGCCGGCTCGCGTCTGGACCGGCCTTTTTGCCTCCTTCGACACCTGGACCTCCGCCACCGCCGCGCTCAGCGACCTCGTACGCCTGGAGCCCGCCCCACGTCTGGTCTCCCTCGACGAGCGCGGCCTCGTCGAGACCTTCGAGGCGGACCCGGCCCTCGACCCGGCCGCGCTGAGCGTCCGCGCGATCATAGAGGAGCAGGCCGGGGACGACGCTCGGGCGATCATCGAGAAGCACGGCGGCCGGGTGACGGAGGTACGTCCCGCGCCGCGCGGTCCCGCCCTCATCTCCTCGCTCTCCTTCAACCACCCCACGTATCACCTGATGAAGGCCCAGGACGGCTACTTCCACCTGGAGATCGGCGGCGACGTACTGCTCGGCGACCCGGCGGCGGTCAAGGCCGTCTTCCCTGGCACGGTGCTGCACCTGGAGGGGATGCGCTCGGGGACCGTCGGCATGCTGATGGCGCACTACCAGGACGAAGCCACCGTGTACGAGGGGATCGCTGCTCTGGAGGCACTGGGCGTTGGCGTCCATGACGTCCACAACTGGTACGTCGACCGGCGCCTCGACCTCGTCCGTGCCACCGCCCGTACCGCCGACCCGCTGGGGCTCCTCAACCCCGGCCACCTCCTGGGAGCGCGCTGACCGTGACTTTCACCCGCTTCACCGACCTCAGCGGACCGTCGGTCACCGACCTGTCCGCCGACACCGTGGCCGTCCTTCCCGTCGGTGCGATCGAGCAGCACGGGCCCCATCTTCCCGTCGCCACGGACTACTTCATGGCGGAGGCGATAGCGAAGGGCGCCGCCCTGGCCGCATCCGACAGCTGCGACATCACGCTGCTGCCGGGCCTCGCGTACGCCAAGTCCGACGAACACGCCTGGTCGCCCGGGACGCTGTGGCTCAGTGCCTCGACGCTCTTCGCGGTACTGGACGACCTCGGACGGTCCCTCGACAAAGGGCCCGTCCGGCGGCTCGCGTTCCTCAACGCACACGGCGGCAACACTGCGCTGCTGGGAGTCGCTCTGCGCGAACTCCGCACCAAATACGGTCTGTTCACCTTCCTGCTGCACGCCGCGCTCCCCGCGGACCAGGGCGGCGCGTCCCCGTCCGGCGAGCTGGGTCTGGGGGTGCACGGCGGGCTGAACGAGACCGCGGCGATGCTCCACCTCCACCCGGAGACTGTGGACATGTCGCTGGCCGAGCGGAGTGTTCCCGAGCATCTGACCGCCTACGAGCACATCGGCTTCGGCAAGTCCGTCTCCTTCGGCTGGACGAGCGACGACTTCGGTACGGGCAACGGCGTCATCGGCGACCCCACCGGAGCCACCCCCGAACTCGGCCGCAAGCTCGTGGACACCGCGATCGCCGACAACGCGGCCGCATTGCGCGAATGCGCCCGCTTCCTGCCTTCCGCCTGACCGCCTCTTCCTGAACGCCTGACGTCGAGGACACCTGCCATGGCCATCCCCCCGCTCCACAAGCCGCTCAGCGAGATCACCGCTCACCACATCACCGCGGGCGACACGGTCAAGCTCGCCGTCCTCACCGGACCGGCTGACGGCTCACCGACCACCGTCGTCTTCGAGGTGTGGGAGCCGGGCGGCGCCCAGCCGCTCAACTGGCACCCCGAGTCCGTGGAGACCTTCGTGGTGCTCGCGGGCGAGGGCCGCGCGGTCAGCGATGAGCACGAACGCGACCTCGCACCGGGTGATGTACTCGTCCTGCCCGTCGGCTCCAAGCATCGGATCACCAACACCTCGGCCACCGAGCGGCTCTACACCCTCACGATCATGTCCCCCGACGAGGGCTTCGCCGACCTGATCCAGCGCGGCCCCTTCGTGGCGCTCGACGACGCGGACCTGGCCGTCCTCGGAGCCGCCCGATGAGTTATGTGCCCTCCCGGGGGGCAACCCCCGGACCTCCGGCCGGACAAGCAGGCCGGACCGCCACGCCCCAGCCCCCTGACGGGGCGAACCACAGCGATCTGCTCGAGGCCTTCTGGTCCTACGAACAGGCCCTCGCTGCCAATGACTTGGCGGGCCTCGACCACTGGTTCCTGGACGCCCCGGACACGGTGCGCGCCGAGGGCTCCATGGTGCTGAGCGGGCATGCGGCCATCTCGGACTTCCGTCGCGGCCGCAGCGGAGGAGCCCCGGCCCGAACGGTCGAGCGCGTCCATGAGGTGCGGATCGCCGAGGACGTCGCCGTACTGACCGCCGAAACGCTGCGGGCCGGAGGGTCGCGCGGGATGCAGACACAGGTGTGGCGGCTGACGGGGGAGGGCTGGCGGATCGCGGCCGCTCACGTCAGCGCGGTGCCAGATCCGGTGGCGGACGAGGCTCCGGACCCTGCGGTGTGGCGGGTCGTGGGCGAGCCGCTGGTCGCCGGGGCGCAGGAGGGGCCGCTCGCCGGTGTACGTACTGCCGTCAAGGACCTCTTCGCTGTTGCCGGACAGCGGATCGGCGGGGGCAACCCGCAGCGGCTGGCCGATGCGCCGGTGGAGCACCGACATGCCGACGCAGTAAGGGAATTGATCGGCGCGGGCGCCCAGCTCGCCGGGATCGCCCAAACCGACGAACTCGCCTTCAGCCTCGCGGGGACCAACATCCACTACGGCACCCCCGTCAACCCCGCCGCCCCCGGCCGGATCACCGGCGGCTCCAGCAGCGGCCCGGCAGCAGCGGTCGCCCGCGGCTGGGTGGATCTGGGGCTGGCCACGGACACCGCGGGCTCGATCCGGGTCCCCGCCTCCTACTGTGGCCTCTACGGCTGGCGCCCCACCCACGGAGCCGTCCCCACCGGCGGCCTGCTCCCGCTGGCCCCGTCCTTCGACACGGCGGGATTGCTCGCCCGGGACCCCTACCTGTTGCGTACAGCGGCGACGGTGCTCCTGCCCCGGGACGACGAAGCCCAGATGACCACGCTTCTGGTCGACGACGCCCTCACCGCGCTCGCCGAACCCGAGGTCCAGGCATCCTTCGAGGCCGCATGCCGGGCGCTTTCCCTCCGTATCGGCCTGGACCTCGTACGGACCGACACCGGCGTGGCCCCACACCTGGAGGAGTGGCTGCCCGCCTTCCGTACCGTCCAGGCGGCCGAGGCATGGGCCGCGCACGGGGAGTGGATCGAGAAGCACCCAGGCGCGCTTGAGGCCGACATCGAGGCCCGGTTCGCCGGGGGGAGCCAGGTCGCGGAGGGTCAATTGCATGATGCCACCTCCGGGCTCCTGTCCGCCCGTTCGGTCATCGTCGAAGCCCTCCCGCCCGGTACTGCGCTCCTTCTCCCCGCCACGAGCAGCCCGGCCCCCCGCCCCGACGCGACGCCGGCTGAGGTCGAGACCGTACGAGCCGCAACCCTCCGCCTCACCTGCCTTGCCTCGCTCGCCGGGCTGCCCGCCGTCACCATGCCTCGGCTGCGGGTCCGCGACTTCCCGGTCGGCCTCTGCGCGATCGGCGCACCGGGCACGGACCACGCCCTCCTGGAGCTGACCCATGCATGAGATCGGCCCCAACTCCCGCAACTCCTGGCGCGCGGACGTCACACACGTCGACCTCCGCCGCCTGCAACGCCCGGCCCGCCCCGTGACCGTGGAGGCTCGGCCCCAAATCCTGACGCTCGACCTGGCCTCAACGGCGATCGTCGTCATCGACATGCAGAACGACTTCTGCTCGCCCGACGGCTGGCTGGCCTCGATCGGCGTGGACGTGTCCCTGGCCCGCGCCCCCATCCCCGTACTCCAGCGGTTCCTCCCCGCCCTCCGGGCGGCCGACGTCCCTGTCGTCTGGCTCAACTGGGGCAACCGCCCCGACCGCGCGAACCTCCCGCCCGGTGTCCTCCACGTCTACGACCAGGACGGAACCGGAAGCGGCCTCGGATCCCAACTGCCCACGGGGGAAAAGGTCCTGGAACGCGACAGCAAGTCCGCCGACATCACCGCCCCCCTTTTCGCGGTACCCGGTGACCTGCACATCGCCAAGTACCGCATGAGCGGCTTTCAGGACACCGAACTCGACAGCGTCCTGCGCAATCTCCGCGCCGACACACTCCTCTTCGCCGGAGTAAACGCCGACCAGTGCGTCCTCGCCACCCTCATGGACGCAGCGAGCCTCGGCTACGACGTGCTGATGCTGGAGGACGCGGTGGCCACCACCTCACCCGCGTACTGCATGGACGCCACCGTCTACAACGTCCGCCAGTGCTTCGGCTTCACCCTCACCGCCACAGACCTCGAGGAAGCCCTGTGACCCTCCTCCAACCCCATCGGGCCCCGTCGACGGCGACCAATACCGCCCGCAGACCCAGCCGCGGCCCACTGGGGTCTGCTTCACAATGCCCACTCCAAGCCGGCCCTTTCGGTCCCCTCTGGCGTGATCGTCAGCCTCGACACCATCGGCAAACCGCATCTCTGCCTTGTTCAGGTCGGCCCAGCAAAAGTCGAGCGTGCCGCTGGCGACTGTCGCCGCTCGGGAGCTGCCGATCGGCGCAATCTGCGTTGCCACTCCGGCTCCTCCGGTGGCTGCTGACTTCCGTGCCCGACCTCGATGCTCGCGGGGCCGCGACCGGAACCGGGGACCGTGCTGCCGGGGCTCAGGCGTCGATGATGACGGGGATGATGAGGGGCTTGCGGCGGTGGGTGCGGAACGCCCAGTTCGCCACAGCGCGGGCGAGGAGCTGTTCGAGTTGGCGCGCGTCCCCGACGCCTTCCTCAGCCGCGGTGGACAGGGTCTTCTCGATGACGGGGACGACCGGCTCGAAGGTGGTGTCGTCGTGGACGAAGCCGCGGGCCAGGAAGTCGGGGGCCTCGGCGAGGGCGCCGGTGTCTGCGTCGACGATCGCCACCACCGTGACCACGCCTTCGGCGGCGAGGGTGAGGCGGTCCTTGAGGGACGCTTCGGTGGCGCCGCCGACTTCCATGCCGTCCACGTAGACGTTGCCGGCGGGGACCTTGCCGGTGATGGACGCGCGCCCGTCGACGAGGTCGACGACGACACCGTCCTCGGCGATGACGACCCGCTCGGGGTCGACACCGGTACGGATGGCGAGGTCGCCATTGGCCCGCAGGTGGCGCCATTCGCCGTGCACGGGCATGACATTGCGGGGTTTGACGATGTTGTAGCAGTAGACGAGTTCGCCGGCGCTGGCGTGCCCGGAGACGTGCACCTTGGCGTTGCCCTTGTGGACCACGTGGGCGCCCCACCGGGTAAGTCCGTTGATGACGCGGTAGATGGCGCTCTCGTTGCCGGGGATGAGGGAGCTGGCGAGCAGGACGGTGTCGCCCTTGCCGATGCGGATCTGGTGGTCGCGGGTGGCCATCCGCGACAGCGCGGCCATCGGTTCGCCCTGGGAGCCGGTGCACACCAGAGTGATCTTGTGGTCCGGGAGCTTCTCCAGCTCCTTCGTGCTCACGACCAGACCGGACGGGACCTCCAAATAGCCCAGTTCACGGGCGATGCCCATGTTGCGGACCATCGACCGGCCGACGAAGGCGACCTTGCGGCCGTGCTGGTGGGCGGCGTCCAGGACCTGCTGGATGCGGTGCACATGGCTGGCGAAGCTGGAGACGATGACCCGGCGCGGCGCGGTGCGCATCACCTGCTCGATCGCCGGGTTCAGCTCACGCTCGGAGGTGGTGAAGCCGGGTACTTCGGCGTTGGTGGAGTCGGTGAGGAACAGGTCGACGCCCTCCTCGCCGAGCCGGGCGAAGGCGCGCAGGTCGGTGATGCGGTCGTCGAGAGGGAACTGGTCCATCTTGAAGTCACCGGTGTGCAGCACCATCCCGGCGCGGGTGCGGATCGCGACCGCGAGGCTGTCCGGGATGGAGTGGTTGACCGCCACGAACTCGCAGTCGAAGGGCCCGAAGCCGCGCCGGTCGCCCTCTCGTACCCGTACCGTGCGCGGCCGGATGCCGTGTTCCTTGAGCTTGGCCTCCAGGAACGCCAGCGTCAGCTTGGAGCCGACGACGGGAATGTCGGACCGCTCGCGCAGCAGGTACGGCACGCCGCCGATGTGGTCCTCGTGGCCGTGGGTGAGTACCACGGCCACGATGTCGTCCAGCCGGTCCCGGATCGAGGTGAAGTCCGGCAGGATTACGTCCACGCCGGGCTGGGTCTCCTCGGGAAACAGCACGCCGCAGTCGACGATGAGCAGCTTGTCGGCGTGCTCGAAGACGGTCATGTTGCGGCCGATCTCACCTAGGCCGCCCAGGGCGATGACCCGCAGCCCTCCTTCGGGAAGGGGCGGGGCGGCTTTCAGCTCGGGGTGCGGATGACTCATACCTTGACGTTACCCGGGGCGGGGGTGATCCACTGCCTGTGTGATCTCTTCTTCCCGACGGAGCGGGGCACCCGCAGCGGCTGCCGCGGGTCAATCGGATTACGCCGGCGGCTGGTACAGGGAGTGGTGAAGGCGCAGCTTGCCCCACACCAGCCCGGCGCCCAGATGCTCGAACAGCCCGAGCGCGAGCACGAAGTTCACCCCGACGGGAGAGGGGAGGCTCCGCAATCGTTGCTCACGTGCCCCGGTCTCCTCCAATACGGCATCTAGCAACTCTGGCGGGACGACCTGCGTTAACTCTGCGCCTGGCGAAAAGTCTATCCATGCTGTTCAGGCGGCATGTTGGTATTCGTGGAGGACTCCGCCGAGGCGGTCTCTTCGGCGTACGTCGAGGTGGGAGGTCTGTGCAGGGGGGAGCGGTTCGGGGACGGCGCGCAGGGGTGCTGCCTGGTGCATCGCTTGGTGAGGCCGGTGGAGGTTGTGGTGCAACTCGAACCGGCGGAGCGCGTGGCGCAGGTGGTGCTCGTTCCAAATGAGGGTGCGGGCCAGGAGTTCGTGGCAGCAAATCTGGACCCAGCGTTCCATGATGGCGTTCATGCGTGGCATCCGGACGCCGGTGAGGACGACTCGGATGCGGGCGTCGCTCAGTGTCTCGTCGAAGAGGGCGGGGTACTTCGCGTCCCGGTCCCGGATCAGGTACGTGACGGTGGAGTTAGTGTCAGTCAGGTCCGTGGCCAGGTTGCGGGCGGCCTGAGTCAACCAGGCCGCGGTGGGGTGCGCGGTGGCGCCGAGGATTCGGACGCGGCGGGTGGCGTGCTCGATGACCGCGAGTTGTACTGGCGTCTGCCGGTTAGGGTGACGGTCTTGATGAAGTCGCAGGCCAGGAGGGCGTCGGCCTGTGAGCGAAGGAAGTCGCCCCAGGTGGTGCCGGCCCGGTCGGGTGCGGGGTCGATGCCCTCGGCCGTGAGGATTTCCCAGACGGTGGAGGCGGCGGTCTGGATGCCGAGGGTGGTGAGTTCGCCGTGCGCCCTGCGGTAGCCCTACGAGGGGTTCTCTCGGACCAGGCGGAGGATCAGCGCGCGAATTGAGCGGGCCGTGGGCGGTCGGCCCGGCCATTTCGGCCGGCATGTGCGGGCATGGCGCCGCTTCATCAGATCGCGGTGCCATCGCAGCACGGTGTCAAGCCGTATCAGGAGCCGTAACCGGGGTAGGACCTGACGGGGCAGCGGCACTAGCAGAGCGGCAAGCAACGCCCGGTCTTCCGGAGCGAGTCTCACCCGGTCCGTACCGAGCTGTCGCTCAAGGACGGTGAGCTGGTGGCGCAGGGCGAGGATCTCCGCGTCCTTGTCGCGGTCGCTCATCGGCAGCAACCGCAGCGCGCCGAACAGGTTGGTGACGGTTAAATAGGCGAGAGAAAGCAGCACGAGTGCTTATCCAGCCGCACCGTCGAAGACGCTTCTGAGCTGCATAGACGACATTTTCGGCAGGCGCAGAGTTCCCTTGGATCCGTCGGCAGCCCCAGCGCGGATTCTCCTTGGCGAGCTGCAGCACCAGAGCCTTCACTGCAGGCCCGGTCGAAGGTCGGCCGGGCCTGTTCCGGCGCTTGCTGTAGTCCCACCTCAGGGCGAGCAGCCTGCGGTGCCACGCCAGCAGCCGTCGTGGGCGCCACCGGGAACACCTGCGCCCACTGGCGCCGGGGGATCAACGAGGACAGCCCTGCGAACCACAGCCGATCCGCCGGCTCGTAGCGAACCGGCTTCGTGAGCTGCCTGCGCAGCACCGCGTTCTCGTGCCGCGGCACCAGCAATTCCGCGTCCTTCGCCACGTCCCGGCGCAGCAGCACCGCCGGAACCGCGGGCCGTTTCCGCGCCACCTGGTACTCCAGTGAAGCGATCACTCGGACAGGGTTCCAGCAGACAGTGGTGCCGCGCCAGACCGCCTCCGAGCAGTAGCGATGAGTTTCCGAACGGCACACGATAGCCACCTGAGCGGTTCGCCGGTTCACGCCGACGACCAGGTGCGGGGCGCCACGGCGCCCCGCACGCTCAGGACTCCGTGAGGGCCGCCCGTGCCAGCCGCAGCGTGACCAGCTGGAAGGGGCGCAGCGCGAACGACAGATCCGCGACGTCCGGCTCCGCCGGGGCCACCGGACGCTCCAGCAGATCGCAGCGGACCGCACCGGCCGCGTCGAACCCGGGAGTGAGGCGCACGGTCGCCCGGCCGCCCCGCGTCTCGTAGAAGCGGACGACGACATCGCCCGAGCCGTCGTCGGCCAGCTTGACCGCACTGAGTACGACGGACTCGTGGTCGACGTGTACCAGCGGCGCGACCTCGGCGCGGGCCGTGCCCGTCACCTCCCGCTCCGGCAGCGACAGCGCCGCGCCCTCGCGGACCGCGTCCCCGACGGCCGCGCCCGGCACCAGGGCGTGCCGGAAGCGATGGGTTCCCTGGTCCGTCTCCGGGTCGGGGAAGCGCGGTGCCCGCAGCAGCGAGGCGCGCACGGTCGTGGTCGTCCCGCGGTCCTCACGCACCGTACGGGTCACGTCGTGGCCGTACGTCGAAGCGGTCACCAGTGCGACACCCCAGCCGGGCTCCGCGAGGTGCACGAACCGGTGGTTGCAGGCCTCGAAGCGCGCCGCCTCCCAGCTCGTGTTGGTGTGCGTGGGCCGGTACACATGCCCGAACTGGGTCTCCGACGCGTACCGTTCCGCGTGCACGTCGAGCGGGAACGCCAGCTTCAGGAACTTCTCGGTCTCGTGCCACTCCACCTCCGTCGCGACGTCGAGGCGCCCGGAGCCGGGGGAGAGGGTGAAGGTCTGCGCGGCGACGGACTTGCCGAAGGAGCGGGTGACCCGCACCCCGTCGGCGGTCGCGGTCAGCGCGTCCACGTCCGTCAGGTCGGTGCCGGTGTTGCGGTAGAACTTGTCGACGTCCCACGCGTCCCACTTGTTCGGCAGATCCGGGTGGAGCTGGAGCAGGCCCGCCGCACGGCCCGGGGCCAGCGTCTCGCGGCCGCTCGCCAGGTGCACCAGCGAGACGACCAGGCCGCGGCCGTCGATCTCGGCCCGCAGGATCGTGTTGTCGAGGACGAAGCCGCCGCCGTCGCGCTCACGGACCGTCGTCGCCGCGAGGTCTGCAGGCTGGGGGCCCGCAGCGCCGAGCGCGGGTACCGAACTACGCCCGTGCGGCGCTGAGTTGAAGCGCAGGACACCCGTGCCGCGGCCGGCCAGGGCGCGCTGCGCGGCGTCGACGATCGCCTCGAGTTCGGCCGTGACCCGTGCGTACGTCGCGCGGGCCTCGCGGTGCACCCAGGCGATCGACGAGCCCGGCAGGATGTCGTGGAACTGGTGCAGCAGCACCGTCTTCCAGAGTCGGTCCAACTCCTCGTACGGGTAGGGGAATTCGCATTGGACGGCTGCCGTCGCCGCCCACAGCTCCGCCTCCTGGAGGAGGTGCTCGCAGCGCCGGTTGCCCTGCTTGGTCTGCGCCTGGCTCGTCAGCGTCGCCCGGTGCAGCTCCAGATACAACTCGCCGACCCACACCGCGGGATCGGTGTACTCGGCCTCGGCCTTCTCGAAGAACGCCGCCGGGGCCTCCCACTCCACGGTGGGGGAGCCGTCGAGCGACCGCAGCCGCCTGGCCCGCGCCACCATCTCGCGCGTCGTTCCGCCCCCGCCGTCACCGAAACCGGTCGGTGCGAGCGAACGGCTCGCCCGCCCCTTGTCCTTGAAGTTCCGTTCCGCGTGCGCGAGTTCACGTCCCTCCATGGCGCAGTTGTACGTGTCCACGGGCGGGAAGTGGGTGAGGACCCGGGAGCCGTCGATGCCCTCCCAGTTGAACGTGTGATGCGGGAAGGTGTTCGTCTGCGACCAGGAGATCTTCTGCGTCAGCAGCCACTTGGAGCCGGCCTCGCGGATGATCTGCGGCAGCCCGGCCGCGAAACCGAAGGTGTCCGGCAGCCACACCTCCTCGTTCTCGATGCCGAACTCGTCGAGGAAGAACCGCTTGCCGTGCACGAACTGACGGGCCATCGCCTCCGAGCCCGGCATGTTCGTATCCGACTCCACCCACATGCCGCCCGTCGGCACGAACCGCCCCTCGGCCACGGCCTTCTTGACCTTCGCGTACACCTCGGGCCGGTGCTCCTTGATCCAGGCCAGTTGCTGCGCCTGCGACATGGTGAAGACGAAGTCCGGTTCGGAGTCGAGGAGTTGCGTCATGTTCGACGCGGTCCGCGCCACCTTGCGCACCGTCTCGCGCAGCGGCCACAGCCACGCCGAGTCGATGTGCGCGTGCCCGACCGCGCTGATCCGGTGCGCCGACGGTCCCGCGGGGGTGCCGAGGACCGGTGCCAGCACGTCGCGGGCCGCCTGCGCGGTGCCGTTCACCTCGCCGAGGTCCACCACGTCCAGGGCCGCCCCCACCGCTTGCAGGATCTCCCAGCGGCGGGCGCGGTCCAGCGGCAGCTCGGCCATCAGCTGGCCCAGCACCTCCAGGTCGTGCAGCAGCTCCCACACCGTCTCGTCGAAGACGGCCAGCTCGACACGGCCCAGCGTGTAGAGCGGATCGTGACCCGCGGTGTCCGTGTCACCGAGCCATGTGGGCTTGAACGCACGGGAGTTGAAGAACCCGGGGTTCGACGCCGCCTCCACGCGCAGCTCCACCTGCTCCCCGCCCGCTGCCGGAGCTCCAACGCGCACCCAGTGATTGCGTGGGTGCAGGCCCTTCACCGGTGTCCCGTCCGGCTCGTAGACCAGGCCCTCGCACTGGAAGCCGGGACCGCCGTGCCCGTCGAAGCCGAGGTCGATCAGCGCCTCGACGGTCCGCCCCGCCCACTGCTGGGGAACCGTGCCGGTCACCGTGAACCAGCTGGTGCCCCACGGCCGCCCCCACCGGGCGCCCTCCCCGATGGACAGCGCGGGCGCCGCGAGCCCCTCCGCGACCGGCACGGGCTCGTCCGGCGCGTGCCACACCCGCACGTCCAGCGGCACGGTCTCCGGGTACACGGCGGGCCTGATGCGCTCCTCGAGCACACGTCGCAGCCGGTCTTCGATGAGCGAACGGTCGTCATGCATGGGCGTTGAGTCTCCTGGAGTACGGAAGGCGGGGCGGGCGGCCCGGTTCAGCGGTCGATCGTCGAGCGCACGGGATTGATGTCCGCGTACCGGGAGTCCAGCGGGTGGACGTCGGTCGCGTGCAGATAGATCGTGCGCGTGTGGAACAGCGGCACGACCGGCATGTCCCGGGCGATCAGGTCCTCGATGCCCTGGTAGGCGCGCGTGGCCTTCGCGGGGTCGGCGATCTTGTTCGCCTGCTCCAGACGGCTGTCGACCTCGGGGTTGCGGTAGCCGTTGGAGTTGAAATCGCCGTACGAGGCGAAGATCGGCGTGAGGTAGTCCTCGAGCGACGGATAGTCGTGCCCCCAGCCCGAGGACCGCACGCCGTCCAGCGCGCCCTTGGACGCCATCGCGCTCAGGTCGCTGCCGGGCTTGCCCACGTACTGGATCTTCAGGCCGAGGTTCTGCCGCCACATGTTGCCGAGCGCCTCGGCGAAGACCTGGTCCCCCGGGTTGTCACTCGCGTAGTACATCTTGAGGCGCCCGGAGAAACCGCCGGCCTCGCGCAGCAGCTTCTTCGCCCCGGCCACGTCCAGCGTGCAGGCGGTGCAGGTGTTCTCGCGGTGCCCGTCGAGGGTCGAGGCGGTGAAGGACGTGGCGGGGAACGCGCCCGGCTTCAGCTTGACGAGGGCCTTGCGGTCCAGGGCGAGCGAGAGCGCGCGCCGCACCTTCGGATCCTTGAACCCCGGTGTGTTGACCGGGAGTTCGAGGTAGCTGAGGTTCGGTGCGGACTTGCCCTGGCTCCACTTGCCGGGAGCGTCCGTCTTGTACGCGTCGATCTTCGAGGACGGCAGCGTCGCGTAGTCGAGGTTGCCGGCCAGGAACTCGTTGTAGGCGGTCTCCGGGTTGGAGAAGAAGCGGTAGACGAGGCGGTCGGCCTGCGGGGCGTCCTTGCCGGCATAGCCCTTGTTGCGCGTGAGGCGCACGGGCTGTCCGGCCTTCCACGCGCCGTCCAGCTTGTAGGGGCCGTAGCCGATCGGCTTGTGGCTGTACGCGTCCGGGTCCTTCAGCGTCTCCGCGGACAGGGCGGCGAGTCCGTAGTAGCTGAGCGTCGACGGGTACGGCGAGAAGGGCGCCTTGAGGGTCACGGTGAAGGTGAGGTCGTCGACCACCTTCAGCCCGGACAGCGTGGTCGCCTTCGGCTTGCCCTTGGCCGGGTTGAGGTCCTCGTAGCCCTGAACCCGCTGGAAGAAGCCGTTGCTGAGGTACCCGTGCGGTCCGTACGCGGTGTAGTTCCACGTGTCCACGAACGACTTGGCGGTGAGCTTCTCACCGTTGGTGAACTTCCAGCCGGGCTTGATCTTGATCGTCCACGTCTTCGCGTCCTTCGACGTGACCGAATCGGCGACGACGTTCACCAGCTTGCCGCTCTTCGGGTCCACCCGGGTCAGCGGCGCCCACATGGCGAAGGCCAGCTGGATGTTGGCGGAGCTGTTGTCCTTCTCCGGGTTGATCGCCGCGATCTCCGCGCCGGTCGCCACCGTCACCGTACGGCCGGCGGCACCGGAGCCCTTGCCGTCCGAGCCGCCGCCGCTGCATCCGGTCGCCGCGAGGGCGAGCGCGGCAATCGCCGCCACCGCGGCGGCTCTTCGTGTTCGCACCATGTGGACTCCCGTGCGTCCGGCCGGAATCGGGGACCCGGCGCGCCTGACTGTCGGGCGGTGACGCTAGGAACGCGGCGTTCCTGCGTGCAAGTTCCCCCTGCTGAACGTCCATTCAGCGCCCATTCAGCGGGTGCGAGGGATGCGGAATGGACGTCGGATGGACGCCGAAGGGCATCCGCCTTGACGCCCACCTGGGCCGTTCCTACTGTCGCGGCCCAACCGACCGGCGCGTCCGGGCTGGTCACGACGGTGCCCGCCGCGACCGGTCCGGCCAGGACTGCGGGAGAACTCATGGCCCGGACACGAAGAATCGTCAAAGCGGCGACCGGCACCGCGCTGGCGGTGCTGCTCGCCGGATGCAGTGGCGCCGGGAGCGGGGACGGCGCGGGAAAGGACGACGGCCACTCCATGGCGATCGCCACCGCGGCCGAGGTGCCCTATCTGAACCCGTCGAACGACAACGGCACCACGGGCATCCAGATCGAGTCCGCGCTGTGGGCGCCGCTGACCCGGGTGGACGCGAAGACCGGCAAGCTGGTGAATGTCGTCGCCGATTCGGTCACGTCGAAGGACGCGAAGACGTGGACGATCAAGATCAAGCCCGGCTGGAAGTTCACCAACGGTGAGAAGCTCACCGCCAAGTCGTTCGTGGACACGTGGAACTACACCGCGTACGCCCCGCACGCCTTCGCGAACAACGGCGCCTTTCAGCGGGTCGAGGGCTACGCGGACCTGAACCCGGCCAAGGGCAAGCCGAAGGCGACCACGCTGTCCGGGCTGAAGGTGGTCGACGATCTCACCTTCACCGTCACCCTGAAGGGGGCGTTCTCGCCGTATCTGACGACGCTCAGCTACCTCGGCGTCGCCGCGCTGTCCGCCGAGACGCTGAAGGACCCGGACCAGTTCAAGCACAAGCCGATCGGCTACGGCGCCTACAAGCTGGACGGCGGATGGAAGGCGGGGCAGCCGGTGCGCCTCATGCGCAACAAGGGCTACGCTGGCAAGGACGCCCCGCAGGCCGACCACATCACGTTCCGGTTCTTCTCCAACCCGGAGACCGCGTACAACGAGTTCCTGGCCGGCAACGTCGACTACGTCGCCGTACCGTCGTCGAAGATCGACTCGTACAAGACGGACGCACCCGGCAAGTGGAGCCAGGCCAAGGCCGCCGCCGGCATCAACTACCTCAACCTTCCGGTGACGCTGAAGCCGTACACCGACACCCGCGTCCGCCGGGCGCTCTCGCTCGCCCTGGACCGCGACTCTCTGGCCAAGCTCAAGCCCGGCAACTTCCCCGCCACCTCGTTCACCGCGCCCAGCGTCGACGGCCACCGCGAGAACACCTGCAGTGACTGCAGGCTTGACGTGGCCCGGGCCAAGAAGCTGCTGCGGGAAGCCGGCGGGTTCCCGGGCAAGCTGCGGCTCTTCTTCGCCAGCGACAACCCCGGCGAGCAGGTGTACGCCGAGGCGCTGGGCAACATGTGGCGGCAGAAACTGGGGCTGAAGATCCAGTATGTCGGCAAGCCAGGCGCCGAGATCGGTCCGCTCGCCAACGCGGGCAAGCTCGACGGCATCCGCATCATGGGCTGGGGGCACGACTACCCGGCGCTCGAGGACTACCTCACCCCGATGTTCGCGTCCTACGGCGACGTCAATACCGGCCGCTACCGCGACGCGAAGGTCGACCGGATGCTCGGCGAGGCCAACGCCCAGGTCGACCAGGCCCAGGCGACGCGCGACTACCAGGCGATCGAGGACCGCATCGCCGAGCAGATGCCGGTGCTCCCGCTGTCGCACTCACGGGACGTCTATCTGCATGCCGAGGGCGTCGAACCCCTCAACGCCCCTTTCGCGAACGTGGATCCCGTCCGGTCGACCTTCGCCGACTGACCCCGCCCGCCCCCCAATCCCGTAACTCCTCTCCGTAACTCCCAAAGGAGGACACGGTGTTGCGTTTCGCGCTCCGCCGCCTCCTGATCATGATCCCGATCGCGGTCATCGTGACGTTCCTCGTCTACGCGATGGTCTTTGCCCTCCCCGGCGACCCGATCAGGGCCCTGTCAGGACAGAAACCCCTGGCCGAATCCGTCATCGCGGCCAAACGCGCCTACTACCACCTGAACGATCCCCTGTTCGTCCAGTACCTGCACTTCATGGGCAACCTGCTCAAGGGTGACCTCGGGCAGACCTTCGACGGGCAGGACATCGGCGAACAACTCGCGCTGCGCTGGCCGGTGACCCTCCAGCTCGGACTCACCGCCCTCGCCATCCAGCTCGTCCTCGGGCTCGTCAGCGGTGTGTACGCGGGATGGCGGCGCGACGGCCTGGTGGACCGGGCGCTGCTCGGCGCCACGCTCGGGGTGCTCGCCGTGCCCGGTCTGGTCGCCATGTTCTTCGCGCAGTCCTTCTTCGCGGTCGAACTCAGCTGGTTCCCGGTCTCCGGCGCCACCGACGGCTGGCCCGGCAGCTATCTGCTGCCCGCCACCGTGCTCGGCGTCCTCGGCTTCGCCGGACTCGCCCGCGTCACCCGCACCAGCATCGCCGAGGTCGCGAGCGCCGACTTCGTCCGCACCGCACGCGCCAAGGGGCTCGCCCCGAACCGCATCCTGTGGGGGCACGTGCTGCGCAACGCCATGTTGCCCGTGATCACGTACATCGGGCTCGACCTGGCCGGCATTCTCGGCGGCGCGATCATCACCGAGGGCATCTACAACCTGAACGGCATCGGCCAGTTCATGTTCCGCTCCATCGCCATGAAGGAAGGCGGAGTGGTCGTCACCCTCTCCACGGTGCTGCTGCTCGGCTACATGCTCGTCAACCTGGTCGTCGACCTGCTCTACGGCCTCCTGGACCCGAGGGTGCGCCATGTCTGACACCGCCCTGGCGACCGCCGCGACCGCCGCCGAACTCGAGCCCGTCGGCGAGGACAGCCCGCGCGGCGCCGCCGTCCTACGCGAACTGCTGCGCAAGCCACGCTTCGTCCTCAGCGCCCTCGCCATCCTGGTCATCACGCTGATGGCCGCCTTTCCCCGGCTGTTCACCGCCACCGATCCCACCGTGTGCGACCTGAAGCTCTCCAAGGGCGCCCCGTCCGCCGCGCACTGGTTCGGCTACGACATCCAGGGCTGCGACTACTACGCCAACGTGATCTACGGGGCCCGGCCCTCGGTCCTGGTCAGCGTCTCCGTGTGTGTGGTCGGCTTCGCTGTCGCCTGCGTCCTCGGCATGCTCGCCGGATACTTCCCCGGCTTCGTCGACAGCCTCGTCTCGCGCACCGCCGACGTGCTGTTCGCCCTGCCCGGCCTCGTCGCGATGATCGTCATCCTGCAGGCCTTCTCGTCCCGCTCCGTGTGGACCATCGCCTTCGTGATCGTGCTGCTCGGCTGGCCCGCGGGCATGCGGCTGATGCGCTCCACCGTTCTGAGCGTGCGCACGCGCGAGTACGTCCTCGCCTCCCGCGCGCTCGGCGCCGGGGCCCCGCACATCCTGCGGGTGCACATCCTGCCCAACTCGGTGGCGCCGCTGCTCGCCCTGACCACGCTCACCGTCGGCGCGGCGGTCGGCACCGAGGCCGCGCTCACCTTCCTCGGCATCGGGCTCCAACCCCCCACCATTTCCTGGGGACTTCAGATCGCCATCGCCGCCTCCTACCGCGACGACGTCCACCTCTTCCTCTTCCCCGCCCTGCTCCTGACCATCACCGTCATGGCCTTCATGATCATGGGCGACACGGTCCGCGACGCTCTCGACCCGAAACTGAAGAGGTGAGCGGTGAACCGCCCCATGGCAGCTGAACCTCTGCTCGACGTACGTGACCTGAGCGTCGAGTTCGACACTCGCGCCGGCCGCCTGCGCGCCGTGGACTCCGTTTCCTGGACCCTGCACCGCGGCCGCACCCTCGTCATCCTCGGCGAGTCCGGCTCCGGCAAGAGCGTCTCCACCCAGGCCATCACGGGCATCCTCGACAGCCCGCCCGGTCATGTCACCGGCGGCCAGGCCCTGTTCGACGGAATGGACCTGCTGACGCTGACCGAGCGCGCACGCCGCGGCGTCGTCGGCAGCCGGATCTCGTTGGTCTTCCAGGACGCGCTGTCCGCACTCAACCCCGTGCACACGGTCGGTCGGCAGATCGCCGAGCTGTACCGGGTACACCGGGGCACGAGCCGCTCCGACGCCATGAAGCGGGCGGCCGAGATGCTGGACCGCGTGGGCATCCCCGGCGCGCGGGCCCGTGTCCACGACTACCCGCACCAGTTCTCCGGCGGCATGCGCCAGCGCGTGATGATCGCCATGGCGCTCGCCCTCGGCCCCGAGGTGCTCATCGCCGACGAGCCGACCACCGCGCTCGACGTCACCGTGCAGGCCCAGATCCTCGAACTCCTCGCGGAGATCCAGGCCGACACCGACATGGGGGTCGTGCTCATCACGCATGACCTGGCCGTCGCCGCGGAGATCGCCGACGACCTGGTCGTCATGTACGCGGGCCGGGTCGTGGAGTCGGGGGCCACGGCCGATGTGCTGGGTGATCCACAACACCCGTACACCCAGGGGCTGTTGCAGTCGGTGCCGTCCGCCGAGAGGCGCGGCCAGGACCTGCCCGCCATCCCCGGCACGCCGCCCGACCTGATGCGGCTGCCGTCCGGCTGCCCGTTCCGGCCGCGCTGCCCGCACGCCCACGACCGGTGCGCCACCGAACGCCCCGCCCTGCAGCCCGCCCCCGGCGAGCTCCGCTTCGGCGCCTGCCATCTCCTCGACCAGCCGCTCAGCCCGGAAGGCGCCGCACGATGACCGACGACGTGATCCTCAGGGCCGAAGGGCTGGTCAAGCACTACGGCGGCGGGCCCGCGCTGCCGTGGCGGCGCGGCCGGGGCGCGGCCGTGGTCCGGGCCGTCGATGGCGTCGACCTGGAGCTGCGGCGCGGTCAGGCGCTCGGCATCGTCGGCGAGTCCGGCTGCGGCAAGTCGACCCTGCTGCGACTGCTGTGCGCGCTGGAGCGGCCGACCGACGGGCGGCTCCTCTTCGAGGGCGAGGACGTCGCGCGGCTGCGCGGCGCCGCCCTCAAGCGGTGGCGCCGCCGCGTCCAGGTCGTCTTCCAGGACCCGTACGCCTCGCTCAACCCACGGCTGAGGGTCGGCGAGATCATCGGGGAGGCCTTCGACGTCCATCCCGATGTCGTCCCGCGCGCCGGGAGGCGGGCCCGGATCGCCGAACTCCTGGAACTGGTCGGCCTCGACGCCCGTCACGCGGACCGCTATCCGCACCAGTTCTCCGGCGGACAGCGCCAGCGCATCGGCATCGCCCGCGGCCTCGCCCTCGGCCCCGACGTGCTGCTGTGCGACGAGCCCGTCTCGGCGCTCGACCTGTCGGTGCAGGCCCAGGTCGTCAACCTGCTCCTGAAGCTCCGTCGCGAATTGGGTCTCGCGCTCGTCTTCGTCTCCCACGACCTCGGCGTCGTACGCCACGTGTGCGACGACGTCACCGTGATGTACCTGGGCAAGGTCGCCGAACAGGCCCCGGTGGACGCCCTCTACGCGGCCCCGGGCCACCCCTACACCGAGGCGCTCCTGTCGGCCGAACCCTCCCTCGACCGCATCCGCGACTCGCACGCCCCGCGCCGCACCCGCATCGTCCTCGCGGGCGATCCGCCGTCGCCGTCCGCACCGCCGCCGGGCTGCCGGTTCCACACCCGGTGCCCGCGCGCACAGGACCTGTGCCGTGACACCGAGCCCCTGCTGACGGTGCGGGGACAGCGGGCCGGCGCCTGTCACTTCACGGACGCGATGCTCGCCGGGAGTGTGGACTGACGGGGTGTCAACCTGCCGATGCGATACGGGTTCTGGCGGTGCGCGGGCCGTCCGGGAACCCCGGGTGCGAAGCGGGCGGCCCGCCGATGTCGTCCACCCGGGCCGCTTCGTCGGCGGCCCGCGCGGCGGCGAGCCGCAGCGCCAGCGGATGCCCGGCGCAGCCGTCCGCGAGGCTGTGCAGAGCGGACGCAGCCGTCGCGGTGGCCGCCGAACGGTACGGCAGCGCCGCGACCGAGGCCAGCGGCGCCCCCGAAGCGAACCGGCGCAACAGCCGCAGGGACTGGGCCGCGTCCAGCGGGCCGAGCCGGAGCGGCACCCGGCCGGGCAGGTCCCGCAGCGGGGCCCGGCTGGTCACCAGCACCGCGCAGCCGGGCGCCGCGGGCAGCAACTCCCGCAATTGGTCCGTGGACTGGGCGTCGTCGAGCAGGACGAGGAGCCGACGTTCGGCGGTGAGCGTACGGAACCGGACGGCGCGCCGCTCCAGACCGTCGGGCACCTCGTGCGGCGCCACCCCGAGGTCCTCCAGGAACCGGCCGAGCACGTCGGCAGGGGCGCGCCCGCCGAGCACCGCGTAGAGCTGGCCGTCCGGGAACCGGTCCCGCACCTGGTGGGCGACGTGCACGGCAAGCGTGCTCTTGCCGAGGCCCGCCGCACCGGAGATCACCACGGTGGGGCAGACGGCGGCGGGGGAGTCGGGGCGCCGCAGCAGTTCGCGCAGCTGCCGCACCTCCTCCTCCCGACCTGTGAAGTCGGCGCTGTCGCGCGGCAGTTGAGCGGGCACGGGCAGGCGGTGGGCCGGTGCCGGACACGCGGGCGTGGGTGACCGCGGCGGCTGCCGGGGCGCGGCCAGCGAGGGGTCGGCGTGCAGGATGCGCTCGTGCAGCCGGCTCAGTCCCGGGCGCGGTTCGACACCCAGGTCGTGCACGAGGGCGCGCCGCACTCCGCGGAACAGGGCGAGGGCCTCGGGCGTGCGCCCGCTGCGGTACAGCGCCAGCATCAGCAGCGCCTGCAACCGCTCGTCGTACGGTCTGCCCGGCACCAGCGGGGCGATCCGCTCGGCGGCCTCGGCATGTTCACCGAGGTCGAGCAGTGCCTCGGCGTGTTCGAGGCGGGCGTCGAGGCGCAGCCCGGCGAGCCGGTGCCGGGCATCCGCCGCACAGCGTTCCGGCACCCCGCTCAGCGCCTGCTCGCCCCGCCACTGGGCGAGGGCCCGCTCGTAACAGGTGCGGGCGGCGCCGGCCCGGCCCGCGCGGCGCTCCCGGCGCGCCTCGGACAGCGCGTCCTCGAAGCGCCACAGGTCCAGTGCGTCCCGCCGCAGATGCAGCCCGTAGGTGGTGCCCCGCGTGATCAGGAGCCGGGGTGCGGCGCGGCGGGCTCGGTCCGGCTCCAGCGCCTTGCGCAGGCGTGCTGTGTACGTGGCGAGCAGGCCCGCCGCGCTGTCCGGCGCGTGCTCGCCCCAGACGGCCCGCACCAGTTCGATGCGCTCGACCTGTTCACCGCCGCGCAGCAGCAGCGCCGCGAGAAGCGCCTGCTGTTTCGGGGTGCCCGGCGGTAGCGGCTCTCCGGCACGCTCCGCGCGTACCTGGCCTAGGAGGCGGTACCGCACCAGAGCGCTGTCGTACGCGGGCGGGAGTGGGGGGAGGTCCGTCGAGATGCTCGGGGCCACGGGTCGTTACCTTCCTCGTCGGGGCCGTGTTCGGAGAGCCGTGCGGGCTGCTGGGCCGGGGGGCGCGCGGGCTCAGGCGGCGCGGCTCCACGCCACCAGCCGAGGCACGCACCGCTCGGCGAACTCCTCATAATCGGCGGGGGTGTTGTAGACGTGCGCGGAGAGCCTGATATAGCCGACCCCGTCGAAGGACGTGAACGCGGTCTCCGCGCCGAGTTCCTGTGCGGCCCGGTCACGCAGCACATCACTCGCGAACCGGTCGGGGCCGAGCTCGTCGGGCAGTCTTACCAGGCGTAGCGCCGGCGCGGGTGTGCCAACCGCCGGCACGGCGTCCTGTCCGATGTGCCGGGCGAACGCGTCCGCGACGGTGTGCTGCCCGTAGTCGGCGAGCGCGCTCAGATAACCGCGGACCGTCTCCCACCCCCACGTCCGCTCGACGAAGGACAGCGCGGCCGGGGCCGCGAGCCAGGCGGAGGTGTCCTGGGTCCCGGTGTGATCGAAGCGTGCGGGGAAGGGCAGTTGGGTGCCCCAGGAGTCGATCAGCGGGTACAGGGCCGCGCGCAGTGGACCGCGCGCGACGAGGGCGGAGGTGCCGCGCGGGGTGCAGGCGAACTTGTGCAGATTGCCGGTCCAGAAGTCGCAGGCGAGACCGTCCAGCGGCGCGGCCAGCATGCCGGGGGCGTGCGCGCCGTCCACCAGGAACGGGATGCCGCGCCGTCGGGCGAGCCGTGCGATCCGCTCGACCGGCAGCAGTCGGCCGGTCGACGACGTGATCTGGTCGAGCAGGATCAGCGCGGTGCGATCGCCGACCTGTTCGGCCACGGCCGTAAACGCCTCGTCCGCGTCGGCCGCGAGAGGGATGTGCGCGGTCCGCACCCGCCCGCCGCAGCGCAGGGCCGTACGCTGCGCGGCCATGGTGACCGCGCCGTATCCGTGATCGGTGACCAGAATCTCGGCCTCGGGTGGCAGGGTGAGCGAGGCCAGGACGGTGCTGACTCCGGCGCTCGCGTTCGGTACGAGGGCCAGATCGTCGGCGTCCACACGCAAGAACGCGGCGAGTTCGGCGCGGGCCGTGGAGATCCGCCGCGGCTGAGCCGGGAACCATACCACCGGCGCCCTCTCGGCCCGCTCCCGCAGCCGGTCCTGCTCAAGCTGTGCCGCCACCGGCACCGCACCGAACGAACCGTGGTTGAGATGCAGCAACTCCGGGTCGAGCGACCAGGCATCCGCGGCGGGTCGGCCGTTGGGCAGGGACAAGGGTTTCGGCGGGGCGACGGCCAGGCCCGTACTCATGCGACTCCTAGGAGGAACTACCCAAGACGTATGATGACATGCGTCATCCTGGCATGTGCATCGCTGCGATTAAAGTGCTCCTTCCCCTAGTTTTCAGGGAAGGTGGCTGATGACAGGAGCGCGAGTCGATCTCAGTCTCCTGAAGACATCAGATGACTTGCTAGGGTCTCATCAGTCGAAGCACGCATGACGGAGCACGGGCCGTGGGGCACGGGACGGATCGGGGGAGCGGGATATGTCCGCAGTGGAGAAGGCCTTTCACGGCCTGCGGCACATGATCGCCGACGGGCGGCTGACAGCCGGTGCGCGCATGCCGCCCGAGGCGGACCTGTGCGCCGAACTCGGAGTCTCCCGCGGGCCGTTGCGGGAGGCCGTGCGGATGCTCGCCGCGCTGCGCGTGGTCGAACCGCGCCACGGTTCGGGCACCTACGTTTCGGCACTGCGGCCCGAGGACATCATCGGCAGCCTCTCCCTCACCGTGGACCTGCTGCCGCTGCCCGGCCTGCTCGAGGTCTACGAGCTGCGCCGGGTCCTGGAGGCGCACGCCGCCTCGCAGGCCGCCGCGCGAGTGGGCGCCGAAGCGTTGGAGCGCATGCATGCCCACCTCGCGGCAATGGAGGCCACCGATGATCCGGCGGAAGTCTCCGACCTGGACCACCGGTTCCACTCGGAGGTCGCGCGCGTCGCGGGCAACCCCGCGCTGGATTCACTGCTCACCGTGTTCCGTACCCGCTCGCGCCGCCACCAGATCTTCACGTTGCCCGAGGGCCCGGACATCAAGCGGGTCAGCGACGCGGGCCACCGCGAGATCGTCGGAGCGATCAGTCGCCACGACCCGGTGGCGACCGCGTCGGCCGCCGCGGCGCACATCGCGCATTCGGAGAAGTGGCTGCGCCATCTTCTGGACCAGGAGCGACAGGCCTGACCGGAGGCTCGTTCCCGGCAGGTTTGACGACCTGGGTACGGCTACTCGCCTGCGAGCCGCATGATCCGGGGGAAGGAGCCGAGGTGTGTCGCTCGAAAATACGACTTCGGTCTGTGGGCTGCGGTGATGCCGTTTGGTCAGACACTGCGGGTGCCGATTAATCATCCGGCCTGGTCAGCAGCATGTCGGTACTCGCGGAGGGTTCCGCCGAGCCGATCTCGTCGACGGACTTCCAGGTGTCTGATGTGCGCTGGCACGTTGATCGGTTCGGGTAGTAGGCGAAGCGGCGCGGCTTGCTTCAGGGTGCGGCCGGTGCCCGTTGTAGAACGTCGTGAACTCGCGCAGCGCGTGGAGGAGGTGGCGCTGGTTCCAGATCAGGGTGCGGTCAAGAAGCTCGCGCCAGCAGGTCTGTATCCACCGTTCCATGATCGAGCTCATGCGGGGCACGCTATTGCCACACTTGATGACCGCCAGTCCGGCATCGATCAGGACCGCATCGAAGGCCGCGGGAACTTGGAATCTCGGTCGCGGATCAGGAACTTGGCCCTGCTGCCCACATCCTCCAAGTCCATGACGAGGTTGCGCCCGAGCTGCGTGACCCAGGCGGCGGTGGGGTGGGCGGTGGCGCCCAGGATCCGGATGCGCCGGGTGGCGTGCTCGATGACCGCGAAGACGTACAGGCGCGCCCCGGTCAGGGTGCGGGTCTCGAAGAAGTCGCAGGCGAGCAGGGTATCGGCCTGGCTGCGCAGGAAGTCGGCCCAGGTGGTGTACTGGCGCTGGGGAGAGGGGTCGATGCCGTGCTCTTTGAGTATCTCCCAGACGGTGGAGGCGGCGACCTTGATGCCGAGGGCGGCCAGCTCGCCATGGATGCGCTGGTATCCCCAGGCGTTGTTTTCGCGGGCCAGGCGCAGGACCAGGGCGCGGATGGAGCGGAGAGTGCACGGGCGTCCGCGCCGTCGGGGCGGGCATGTCGAATCGTGACGACGTTTTAGGAAGTTGCGGTGCCGGCAAAGGATGGTGTCTGGGCGCACCAGCAGGTGGAGCCGTCGAAGCTTGTCCATCGGCAGGTGGTGGAGCAGCCCGGCGAGCAGGAACCGGTCGCCCGGCGTGAATGCTGGCTTGTCGACCTGGCGTTGCAAGACCGTGAGTTGGCGCCGCAGCACCAGGATCTCGATTTCCTTGTCGCGGTCGCTCATCGGCAGCAGGCGTATGAGCGAGAAGGTGTTCGTCATGGCGAGGTAGGCCAGGCGCAGCAGCACGGCAGACCACGATGCCGCCGTCCACCATGTGCTGGAACAGCGCGGTCGTGGGCGGCGTGACCGCCCACGACTGTGATCGATGATCAGGGCCTTCACCTGCGCGGATGATTCATCGGCACCCGCAAGGCCAGACGCAGCAGCACAACTGATCATCATGCCAGCGCGCACCCCGGCGGATCGCTGGCCGCACAAGATATCGCGATCACGCCTCCGACCAGGCCGGATGATTATTCGGCACCCGCAGTCTTATGGGTATGGGCTAGCGCTCTTCGAGCAGGTCACACTCGCTCCCAGTGGGAGCGGGGCTGGGAGCGGCGGCCCCATAACGGGAACCGACGGTATGGGGCCATGCGAAATCTTGGCCCCATGTCCGATTTCCATGACCCCATATGCCCGATGCTTGTCCGGGCCGTTGTGGGCGGCATCGAGAAGTTGAACGCGGCTGGGAGACGCTGCGCTGGTGCGGGTGGCGGCAGATAGGGCAGGTGACTCGGAGCAGCGGTAGGCCCGGTCTCGTCGGCCATGGGGGTCTCGACAGCGGTTGACGAGGCGATGTGGCGGAGCCCAGGATCGAGAAGCCAAGCTCCGGCCCCGTCCTCTGCATACTGGACATCCCGAAGGCAGGGCCCTGAGCTCGGACGTCCAGTCGGAGCGGATCAAGCTCACTCCCGCAGGCCGCCGCATCCGTGCGGAAGAGGTCTGGGACGCCCTTCACGGGACGGAAGGACGCTGGCCGGCGGAGAGTCCGATCCGAGGGCAGGGCATCGCGACGACCATCTGGTGCAGCCCTGAGGAAGCGTGGTGCGCCCTGTCCTCAGCCGCGCTTTCCTGGACTGACCGCGCCGACCTCGCCGCCCTGATCCGAAAGCAACCCAGGGCGCTGCGACGACACCGCCTGGTCACGCCCGACACGATTCTGCGGTGGCACCGCCGACACGTGACGAAGAAATGGACCTACCCGAACCGGAGCGGCCGCCCGCCGATCGCCGCGCTCATCGAACAACTCGCCCTGGAAACACCGCGTGGGGATACCAGCGCATCCAGGGTGAACTCCTCAAGCTAGGCCACCGCGTCGCTGCTTCGACCATCCGTAGAGTTCTCGAGCGCTTGAAGACACCTGTCGGGCTCGGAAAGTCATCGCCGCTGGTCAGGCGGTGTAGTGGTACTCGTTGAGGGTGCCGCCGAGGACGCGGGTGCGCAGGAGCCTGCGGCTGCCCAGATTGTGCACAGTGGCGGGTTGGTCCTGGGCATCGGGAGGCAGTTGATTCCGGGACCGATGGGGCCGATGCGTGTTGTAGTGCCGTTGGATGTCAGCGAGAACGTGTCGGGCGTGGGCCTCGTTCATGACCAGGACGTGATCCAGCGCTTCGCGCCGGATGGTGCCGATCACCCGCTCGCAGTGTGCGTTCATCCGGGGAGCCCGGGGTGTGCTGAGTAGTACGTCCATGTCTTCGGCCTGGAAGACGGCGTCGAAGGCAGGCTCGTACTTGCCGTCGCGGTCGCGCAGGAGGAACCGCAGGGACTCGATGCGGACGCCCAGGTAGGCGGCGAGGTCCGTGCCTGCTGCACCACCCACTCCCGGCCGGGGTGGGCGGTGCAGCAGGTGATGTGCAGGCGTCGGGTGCCGTGCTCGAGGAATGCCAGCGCGTACAACCGGTGGCCCAGAGCGGTGTCGAGATGGAAGAAGTCCGCGGCCACGATGCCCTCGGCTGGTGGGTCAGGAACTCGCGCCAACTTGGGCCGGTGCGGCGCGGGGCGGGGTCGATGCTGGCAGCATGCAGGATCTCCCACAGCAGTGGATGCGGCGATCGGGTGCCCGAGACGAGCGAGCTCGCCCTGGATCCGCCGGTGGCCCCACCTCGAGTTTTCCCGAGCGAGTCGTAGTACGAGGCTCTTGAGCGCCGCTCTGGTCGGAGGGCGCCCCGTGCGGGCGCGCCGTGTGCTGTAGTCCCACTTCGCTGCGATGAGTCGGCGATGCCAGGCCAGGAGCGTGCCGGGCATGACGCGGAAGACCGCCTGCCAGCGGTGACGGGGTATCAGGCTGGACAGTGCCGCCAGCCAGAACCGGTCCGCGGGCTCGTAGCGGACCCGGCCGGCGAGCTGGCGGCGCAGTACTGCGTTCTGATGCCGGAGCACGAGCAACTCGGCATCCTTTGCTGTGTCGCGGCGCAGCAGCCCCCCCGGGGACGCACAACAGCTTGCGGGCCGGCTTGTACAGCATCGAAGCGAACACGCGGACATGGTGCCAGCTGAGATCGCCCGACCGCTGCTACCTGCGGCGACGGCTTTCCGAGCCCGACAGGCACGAGCTAGGAAGGCGCGGTCGGCCGCCTGAAAGCCGGGGTGCTGGTTGCCGGGCCGACGTTGCAGGACGGCGAGCTGGTGACGCAGCGCGAGGATCTCGATGTCCTTGTCGTGGTCGCTCATAGGGATCAGTCGCAGGGCGGTGAAGGCGTGAGTGACGGCAATGCAGGCCAGGCGTACGAGCATGAGCGGTGATCATTGCCGACCGTTGTCGTCGGCGCGGTAGCGGGGTTGAACTGCACCGACGTAATATTCGGCACCCACAGGGTCAGGCCAGGTTGATGTTCTCTGCCTGAGGGCCCTTCTGGCCCTGGGTAACGTCGAACGTCACGCTGTGGCCCTCCTGGAGCTCACGGAAGCCCGTGGAGTTGATCGCCGAGTAATGGGCGAAGACATCCGGCCCGCCGGCGTCCTGGGCGATGAAACCGAAGCCCTTCTCCGCGTTGAACCACTTCACAGTTCCCGTAGCCATGTCTCATGCCTTCCAGTCACGAACGTCTCCCGCACCATGGGAAGGCGGAGGTGGTCGTCCTGGTTCCTGCGACACAGCACAGCAAAACGCCCACGCCGAAGCGCGGGAAAAAGGGGAAACATCCGAACCACGACATCTGACCCAAACGCTACACACCCTCACACCCTGTCACCATCGGAACTGGGCGCATGCACCACGCCCCCGACGAGTGCGCGCTGGCACATTGCCGCCTCAGACCGCGGGCGGTGTACCCGATTCGGTTGCGCGGCGGTATTCGGCGTTGATGCGCTGGGCCTCTTCGAGCTGGTCCTCGAGGACGATGATGCGGCAGGCGGCCTCGATGGGAGTGCCCTGGTCGACGAGTTCCCGGGCGCGGGCGGCGATGCGCAGCTGGTAGCGGGAGTAGCGGCGGTGTCCGCCCTCGGAGCGCAGCGGGGTGATGAGACGGGCTTCACCGATGGCACGGAGGAAGCCCTGAGTGGTGCCGAGCATTTCGGCGGCCCGGCCCATCGTGTAGGCGGGATAGTCCTCGTCTTCGAGACGGTCGAACGAGTCGTCTGCTGTCATTTGCACCTCTCTGTGGAACACGCTTGAGGGGCCCTGGTGCCATATGGCACCAGGGCCCCGAAGGAACATTTACACCATCTGCCGGCCCTGGAACTGCGCCGGCCTTCTGTGTCCGCTGACCCGACCTGGAAGTTGTCGGGGTTGCGGGGATCGCGGTTGCTTGACCGGAGACCACCTCACTATCGATGTCCTGCGGTACCCGGGCTCAACACTCCGCCCGGGCGATCCTGATGGCGCTCGTTCCTCCGTTCTTCCCTCGGTAATCAGCTACTTACTAAACGGGGGACTACGTACTGCTGGCACTGCTCTACTGCGTACTGCTCAGTGGCCTGTGGCAGCGCCACTGTTCGGCAGCCAGCCCCGTCGCCCATCGTGCGTCTGCTCTGGCTTAGAACCCCACTGCCGAACCTCCCGGTGCGCGCGCCCGCAGCCGACGCCTTCACCGAGGTACTGCTCACTGACTTCACTGCTGGGTACCGCGAACTGCACTGACGGGTACCGCCACTGTTGACTGCGGTCCCGCTGCGGTGGCCCCTGATCACTGCGGGCCACCCGGTCCGGTCGTCAGCTCCGTCGCCGTCCTGCGACTGCTCTGGCTTCGGAACTCCACCACCGCACCGTCCTGCGCACTGCAACTTCTGTAATGCTGCCCGGCAGTTCGTTTCTGCCGGGCCCTGCTGACTTCTGGCTGCGAGAGAAACCATAACCACGCCGCCGTCCAATGTCTACTCTGGCCGACATAGATTTCCGCGTGTTCGACGGTGAGGTAATCGGCCTCGAACAGTGAGGGCAGACCCAAGGGCTGTCATCGCCGAGTGTCGAGTAGGGGCCGCAGACTGGGGCGCAAACACCGGGGCGCAAACAGCCGGGCAGCCAGGGTCCGGCATCGCGGATCCAGAAGGCCGCGAGGCCGACCTGAGGTGTCAGCCGGCCCGGTTCTTCGGATCTGGACTGTCCGCCTGGCGGCGGCGCCGAACGCGCCACACGATGAGCCCGCCCACCACCACGATCACTGCGACGGCGATGGCAACGACGCGGCCGACAACCGCCTCGACCCGCTGGTAGGCGGAGCCTGCGAAGTAGCCCAGCAGGGTGAAGCCGACTCCCCAGACCAGGCCGCCGAGGGCATTGAAGAGGAGGAAGCGGCGGTAGTCCATGAGGGAGATACCGGCGAGCGCCGGCATCATACTGCGAAGAAGGCGATGAAGCGGCGCAGGAAGACCCGCTTCAGGGCCTCGGCGGCGGATGAAGTCCTGTGCCTTCTCGCTGCGTTGCTCGTGTCGGCGCAGCGGTCGGGTAGTAAGGATTTTCGGGCCGAAGTGGTGGCCGACGGAGTGGCCCACGGTGTCTCCGGCGATTGCGGCGGGCACGACGGTCATAACGAGCCAGTAGACCGAGACCTGCGCCTTGATTGGCGAGTACGCCGCCCAGGACGACGGCTGTCTTACGCGGCAGGACGAAGCCGAAGAACAGCGCGTCCTCGGCGAACACCAGGGCGCCGACGGCCGCGTAGACCAGTGGGCCGGACAGGCCGCCGAGCCAGTCGGTGATCGCGTTCATGTGCGGTGTCCTCCGGGCCATGGTCCCCGTGGCCCAGTTTCGGGGAACGGCTACACCGATGTGCGGCATGTCGACCCACGCTGGCCGAGGCGAAACTCCTTGCCCCAGGTCCTCTCCCCGCAGTGGTGTTCAAGCTGATGGAACGAAGGAGGGCTGCCGATAGGTCAGCCGACTCCTCCGGGCGAGGCGACGCGTCATGTGTTTTCCGCGGCCCAGGGACGCTGCTCGCCGACTCCGGTCCGCCCCGTCGCACTCACACCGCCGGTGGCGACTCGTACACCACGGCGCGGCCTGGTCGTCGTCGAGGTCCTGGCGGGGCCAACCCGGCACGCCGTGGTGACTGTGATGTGGAGCAGGCAGCCGCATTGGACGGCGGTCACGGCCGGGCGAAGAGGGCTTGTAACGAGGACGCCTCGTAGCTTGTGTGGTGGGGTGTCCGGACGGGCTTTGCGTCGTTTGCCGGTCATGACCGACACCGCTGCGCCGCTCCCGGCGCAACTGCGCCATCTGATCGAGAGTGACCCTGCTGCGGCTCGTCAGGCCATCGACGGTCTCCTGCTGGAGTTGCACTCGCTCACGACGACGGCGACGCGGACCGCTCGCAAGACTGGCGTGAACCTCGAGCAAGTCGGCCGGGCGCTGCGGCGCGTTGATGAGGCCGTGGTGCTCCTGGATGAGGCCGCCGATCTGCTGCTCGGCGCGCTCGCCGACACCGGACGTACGAGGACGTAGGGCTTCATTGCATGCTGCGGCCACCGTGGCTCTGGTCCGCGGTTCGCGGTTCGGCGCTCGGGGCCCCGAGCGCGGCGCAGTCCGTACCCCCCATACGGCACGCGGTGCAGCAGAGCCCCAAGGTCACGCTCCGTGCGGATGACAAGCGGCTGGAAATGGCGGCACAACAACGGCAGTGAGGCTGCATCTGTGGCCAACCGCCGGGCTCCGCAGCGACTCGAGGCAATATCTGCGCCGGCGAGGTCAGAATTTGACGGACCACGCGGTGAGAGTTTTTGCCGCAATAAGCAGAGTGGAATTATTCAACACACGAAGGCCCGTTCCGGCGTGCTACTGTCGATCTCAGTTGCAGTTGTGGTTGCCGAAACTTCAAGTGCCCTCACTCGGCTCCTGCCGGTGGGAGCACTTTTGTATTTCCGGTCATTTTCCGGGCGGGGTAATCATCGCGGCGACACGGTGTCCACACAGTGTGGATTCCGATGCACTGCCCCAAAGGAGATATGACATGGCTGCTGGTACCGTGAAGTGGTTCAACGCGGAAAAGGGCTTCGGCTTCATCGAGCAGGACGGTGGCGGCGCTGACGTGTTCGCCCACTACTCGAACATCGCCGCCCAGGGCTTCCGTGAGCTGCTCGAAGGCCAGAAGGTGACCTTCGACATCGCGCAGGGCCAGAAGGGCCCGACGGCCGAGAACATCGTTCCGGCCTGACGCTGACGCACACTTGTAGCTGGGGCCCGCATCCTTAGGGGTGCGGGCCCCAGCTACACGCATTTCTGGCAGTGGTTTCGCCTGCGGGACGGCTCGGAGGAGTCCGCAATCTCGCGCAGCTCCTCCTTCAGGAATGCAGGCGCATCCTGAAGAGCTACACCGCACCTCGGCGCCCGGATTTTACGTCCCTACTGCGTCGCCTATTTCAGCATTTTCGCCCGCGCGGATTACCGACGGCCCGGATTTGCTTTGACATCGGTCCATACTTGTAATTCTCGATGCCGCTCATCGCTGCGGGGATTCCTTGATATGTGCCACATCGAGGAAGGTTCCCTGCATGAACCGCACACGCACCAACGACCGTTCCACCCGCACCCGTAGCGGCACTGCTGACGGCGCCACGGGCGGCAGCCGCTTCGGCTCGCAGGCACCGCGCCGTTCCGGCGGCCCGGCCCGTTCCGGCGGCTACGGCCGCCGGCCGGCCGCAGTGCAAGGCGAGTTCGCGCTCCCCAGGACAATCACCCCCGCGCTGCCCGCTGTTGAAGGCTTCGAGGATCTGGGCATGCCCGCCCAGTTGCTCGCCGAACTCGGCAGGCAGGGCGTGACCGCGCCGTTCCCGATCCAGGGCGCGACGCTGCCGAACTCCCTGGCGGGCCGTGACGTCCTGGGCCGCGGGCGCACCGGTTCCGGCAAGACCCTCGCCTTCGGCCTCGCCCTGCTCGCCCGCACCGCCGGGCAGCGTGCTGAGCCCCGTCAGCCGCTGGGGCTGATCCTCGTGCCGACGCGTGAGCTGGCGCAGCAGGTGACCGACGCACTCACCCCATACGCTCGCTCCGTCAAGCTGCGGATGGCCACGGTCGTCGGCGGGATGTCGATCGGCAAGCAGGCCGGCGCGCTGCGAGGCGGCGCAGAGGTCGTCGTCGCGACCCCGGGCCGGCTCAAGGACCTCATCGACCGCGGCGACTGCCGACTGAGCCAGGTGGGCGTCACGGTGCTGGACGAGGCCGACCAGATGGCCGACATGGGGTTCATGCCGCAGGTCACCGCCCTGCTCGACCAGGTGCGTCCGGAGGGGCAGCGGATGCTGTTCTCCGCCACCTTGGACCGTAACGTCGACCTGCTGGTGCGCCGCTATCTGACCGACCCCGTCGTGCATTCGGTCGACCCGTCCGCGGGTGCGGTCACGACGATGGAGCACCACGTGCTGTACGTCCACGGCGCCGACAAGCACGCCGCCACAACCGAGATCGCCGCCCGCGACGGCCGCGTGATCATGTTCCTGGACACCAAGCACGCGGTCGACCGGCTCACCCAAGACCTACTCAACAGCGGGGTACGGGCCGCCGCGCTGCACGGCGGCAAGTCACAGCCACAGCGCACCCGCACGCTGGCGCAGTTCAAGACGGGGCACGTCACCGTCCTGGTAGCGACCAACGTCGCGGCGCGCGGCATCCACGTCGACAACCTCGACCTCGTCGTCAACGTCGACCCGCCGACCGACCACAAGGACTACCTCCACCGCGGCGGCCGTACCGCCCGCGCCGGCGAGTCAGGCAGTGTCGTCACCCTCGTCACACCGCACCAGCGCCGCGGCATGGTCCGCCTCATGTCGGACGCCGGAATCCGGCCGCAGACCACCCAGATCCGCTCGGGCGACGAGGCTCTGAGCCGAATCACCGGCGCCCAGGCCCCGTCCGGCATCCCGGTCGTCATCACCGCACCGGTGGCCGAACGCCCCAAGCGCAGCGCCTCCTCCCGAGGCCGACGCCGCCCCTCGTCGGCGACCCGGCGCGCGCCCGTACGCCGGCCCGTCTTCGGTGCGGCGGCCTAGAACCTTCGTGATCAGGAAGCTGACCCATCTCTGCAGGAGGCACCTTTTGACGCTGGTTCAGATGCAGCTCCGCCTGGCGAGCACCAACCCCGTGCACAGGAAGACGGTTGAGGCCAGGGACGCGGCCGGACCGCAGGTCTGTGACGACATGAGTGTCGAGGTGGCGCTGTCCGTCATGGCCGCAGCCCACACGGGTCGGCTGGTCGTCTGCGACCAGGACGGCCAACGCACCGGCCTGGTCACCCAGACCGAACTCACCGCCGTCCGCGACAGCTCCGCTTACACGGACCGCGTCCGCCTGCGCGACATCATCGGCGATCACGGGTCGTTCACCTCGCCCGGAGCCATTGGCTCCGAATCCGAGCACGTGCTGCGCTCCCGCCGGCTCGGCGCACTGCCGGTCATCGACGGGCAAGGCAGCGCCCTGGGCGTCCTCGCCCTCTCCCGCTGACCCGCCTCACCCCTCGTCGGACCGTTATCCCCTTCTCCTTGTGAGGCCACATGCGCTGCGTCATCGCCCGCTTCCCCTTCGAGCTCACCAAGAGCGGCGTGCTGGAATCGATGAAGGGCGTCAAGCCCGAACCGGGCACCGGCGAATCCGTGATCATCGGCCGCCGCCACTACCCCGTCAAACAAGTCGGCCAGGTCATCACCCGCCAGGACCGACGTGACTTCAGCGCCACCGAAGTCCTCCGGGCCATGACTCAGCTCGGCTTCACCTGCCGTAGCCTCCCCACGGCCGCACCCGTACGCATCCTCAGCTCGCTCCAGCGAGCTTCCGCGATGCTCGGCACCCCCGTATCCGTCTGACCGAGGTAACAGGCACGAGCCGACACCTGAACAACGGTGTGGGCCCGACCGGCGCGCGCCGGTCGGGCCCACACTGCTGTTAGCGGGTTCCTGTCGCAGTGATTGCTCAGTGGTCGGAATAGCTGAAGTCGCCCACGGTCCAGGTGCTGATGTCCTCGATCGCCACGCGGTACATCCCGCCTGTCTCGGGAATCCCGACCGTGCCCTGCAGGATCCGGGCGACATGGAAGTGCAGATGCGTAGGCGGCCCGTCCTTCTTCGCGGGGGTGTCGAAGACGGAGGAGAACTCTCCCAAGCGGTCCGAGTCCGACAGCACCTCCGACACCCTCTGCCTCCACACTGCTTCGGGAGCCAGCCGACCGGTGATGACAGCACCACCGGTGACCACGGTCAGGGACATCTGGTTGCTCTGCCCGGATTCCACCAGGGCAGCGACGTCAACGAGCAGCTCGTCAGGCTTCGACATGGGGCAGATTATATTCAACGTCATCCAGCTGATTGAGCGGCGGCGCTACAGGGCGTGCGCTCACGGTCTTACCGCCTGAGGCCCGGCGAGTGACGGGGCTTCGGCTGCCCCATGGTCAACCGCCTCGCCCGCTCCACCGCGGTGGTGCCGCCGTTCAGGTCGGGGTGCGCTTGCGCATGCCGACTGGGGTCGTGGACGGCCACCTCGATGGTGTCGGGGTGTGCAGTCAGTTCCCATGTGCAGCGGCCCCCGCCGTGGCGCATGGGCGTTGGTGACGAGCTCGGACACGACCAAGTCCACGGTGTCCGCTGACCGACCTCCCATCACGCTGTCGAGGTGAGGTCTCCTAGCCTGATCACATGGTTGCCAGTGACGCCCGAGAGACCGGGCAAGGACGGGAAGCCGTGTCCCGCGACGCCGCTGAAGTCGAATGCAGTCACGTCGCCTCAGCGCGTGAAGAACGCCGTGAAGAGCGGCTGCCCTGCGGATCACCAGGTGGAGATGCAGGGGGGAAGACGCCCTCGGCTGCTGCTCTGGTGGAGCAGGCGGCCGACCTGGCCGAACCGATCAAGCCGAGATTGCGTGGCTGGCTTCATGCCGGAATGGTCCCTGCCGCACTGATCGCAGGCGTCGTACTCATCTGCCTGGCCCCGACTCCGCAGGCGGTCCTGGCCTGCGCCGTGTATTCAGCCACCGCCTGGCTGCTGTTCGCAACGAGCGCCTGGGGGGCTCGGAAAGTCGTCGCTGCAGCTCAGGCGGCGTACCGGTACTCGTTGACGACGCCGCCGAGGACGCGGGTGCGCAGGAGTCTGCGGGCGTCGAGGTCACGCACGGTGGCGGGCTGGTCGTGCGCCCGGGGCGGCCGTTGGTCTCTGGACCGGTGGTGCCGATGGCCGTTGTAGTGGTCCTGGTATGCGGCGAGGACGTGCCGAGCGTGGGACTCGTTCATGATCAGGATGTGGTTTCGAGGGCCTCGCGGCGGATGGTGCCGATGACGCGTTCGCAGTGGGCGTTCATGCGCGGCGCCCGCGGCGCGTTGAGCAGCACCTGTATCTCCTCGGCTTCGAAGACGGCGTCGAAGGAGTCGGTGTACTTGGTGTCGCGGTCGCGGAGCACGAAGCGCAAGGACGCGCCCGGGTGTCGAGCTGGTCGGTGAGGTTGCGGGCCTGCTGGGTGGCCCACTGCGCGGTCGGTTGGGCGGTGACGCCGGTGATGTGCAGCCTGCGGGTGCCGTGCTCGAGGAACGCCAGCGTGTACAGCCGCCTGCCGGTCACCGTGTCCAGGTGGAAGAAGTCCGCCGCGATGATCCTCTCGGCCTGCGCGGTCAGGAATTCGCGCCAGCTCGGGCCGGTGCGGCGCGGGGCCGGGTCGAGGCCGGCCGCGTGCAGGATCTGCCAAACCGTCGAGTGGGCGATCGGGTGTCCCAACCGAGCCAGTTCGCCCTGGATCCTGCGATGGCCCCAGCGCGGGTTCTCCCCGGCCAGGCGCAGCACCAGCTTCTTGAGCGCGGCCGCGGTCGGCGGGCGTCCGGTGCGGCCGCGGCGGGCGGAGTAGTCCCACTTTCTCGCGATCAGCCGTCGGTGCCAGGCCAGCAGCGTCCCCGGTGTGACCGGGAAGACGCTGGCCCAGCGTCGGCGCGGTATTAGTGACGAGAGCGCGGCGAGCCAGAACCGGTCGGTCCGCTCGCAGCGGACCGGACCCCTGAGCTGCCGCCGCAGCACCGCGTTCTCGTGCCGGAGCACCAGAAGTTCGGCATCCTTGGCAGTGTCTCGGCGAAGCAGCACCGCAGGCAGGGGCAGTAGCGCGCGGGTGGCCCGGTAGCGCAGCGGCACGATCATCCCGGCAGCATTCCAGCCACCACCAACGACCTTGAACACCGGCCTTCACCTGCGGCGATGACTTTACGAGCCCCACAGGGACACCAGCACCCGGGCCGTCATCTTGGGCAGGCCCTGTTGCATGAGCAGGGTGGTGAACGCCTCCTCGTACTCGCGTACGGCCTCGGCGTCGCGTCCGTGGGACTGCTCGGGCCCCTGCGCTCCTCGGGAGGTGGCCTGTCTGCGCCAAGTGGGTGCGTTGCTCGGTGGCGCGGTAGGTCAGGTGGGCGCGGTAGGAGGTGGGCCCCCGTTGCGCATCACCTCACGCGTGACCGTCGAGGCGTCTGGCGATCTCCGCATAGGCAAGGCCGTCGGCCAGTCCCAGCGTAATCTGCTGGCGCGGCGATCGCGTTGCCGGAGAGGCGAATTGACGCCTTGATGGACCAGGGCAGTCGTAAGCGGCTTCGATCAGGAGCCTCGAACTGCGCGGTTCGGGCGCGTAGTTCCGCAAGATGCACTGTGATTAGTGCAGAAGTCCCACAACTGGGGTCAAGGGGTCGCAGGTTCAAATCCTGTCGTCCCGACAGAGATGTCGGAAGTTTGAGCAGCTCAGGGGGTATCTACGGATGGCCCCTTCTGCATGCCGGGGAGCAACCAGGGAGCCCTCTTCCGCCCCCTTGCTCCCCTCGGGGGCGCCAACCGGCAAGGGGTCACCTCAGGGTGACCCCTTGCGACCAGGCATGAGCCCACACCCCGGCGACCGTCCCCTCGGGGCGGGCGCCGGGGCCGGCTTTACGGGATACGCTGCGGCCGCACTCCTTCCAGCGTGGGCGTGACGGGGTGCATCAGCCCGTCCGCCCCGAACGTCACCTTGTCGATGGTCGTCTCACGGCGCGTGCCGTCACCGTCGGGGATCGCGAAGCGGTGGTAGGCGATGTACCAGTCGTCGGTCCCGGGTACCTGGAGCAGGGAGTTGTGCCCGGTGCCGAGGATCCCCTGGGCCGGGTCCTTCTCCAAGACCACACCGTGGTAGGTGAATGGCCCGTTCGGGGAGTCGGAAGTGGCGTATCCCACGCGGTAGTTCTCGCTTCCGGTGTCGTCGATCGAGTATGTCAGGTGGTACACGTCCCCCCGCCGGACGACGAATGTGCCCTCGCGGAAATCCTCAAGTCCCTTGATCTGTTGCATCTTTGACGAGTCGAAGGACACCATGTCGTCATTGAGCGGGACCACCCACGCCGAACTGTTACCCCAGTACAGATACGCCTGCCCGTCCTCGTCAGTGAAGGCGGCCGGGTCGATGGCCTGCCCGGCGCCGTCCGGGTTGGCCGCGATCAGGACCTTGCCGGAGTCCGTGAACGGCCCGGTGGGTGAGTCGGCAGTCGCGACACCGATCTTCGCCTCGGCACAGTAGTAGAAGAAGTACTTCCCGTCCTTCTCGGCGATGGTGGGCGCCCAGGCGCGCGCATCCGCCCAGCCCACGTCCTTCCCGAGATCCAGAATGACGCCCTCGTCCTTCCAGTCGACGAGGTTCTGCGACGACCAGACGCTGAAGGTAGTGCCGCTCCAGCCGGCGAACCCGTCGGTGGTCGCGTAGATGTAGTACGTCCCGCCGAACGCGACGATGTTGGGATCGGCGTAGAGCCCCGGCAGCACCGGCGTACGCATCTCCACCGCGGATACCTTCCACGCGCGCTGCGCGCCCGCCGCCGAGGTGACGGTGTACGTCACCGGCTTGCGCAGATCCATCCGCTTCCCGTTCGCCGGGCTGATCCGCGCACCGGGCGCGAGCGTGAACTTGGGCCTCAGCCGCCGCCGGTCAGTCCCCGGCATGACCGGCAGGACGACGGTGGCGCCCTCCCCCTCGATGACGGCGGGAACCTTGAGCTCCTTCACCTCCACGCCACGGACGCGGGTCGCGTTGGCGGGCAGCGCGGCGATCTCGTCGTCCGACAGGGCCCGGTTGTACAGCCGGACGTCCCGCAGCCGCCCCTTGAGGGTGTGGTCGGAGGTGTACTGCGATCGGCCGAGGTAGTTGGCCGTGGTGCGACCGCCGCCGATGTCCGAGGGCATGAGGGTGATCGCGGTGTTGCGCGCGACGACAACGCCGTCGAGGTACAGCAGAGCGGTGTCCCCGTCGACGGTGTACGTGACGTTGGTCCAACGCCCGTGCTCCAGGCCGCTGTTGGCGTTCGTCTCCTGTTCCTTGCTCCAGTTGCCGTCGGACAGGGCGGCCCGGAACCCGCTGCTGGTGCTGCCGCCGGTCGCGAAGAGATAGCCGTTGCCGTAGCCGGTGGCGGAGGCGGTGTTCCCGAACCCGTAGAGGAAGTAGGGCGTCGCCTGATCGCTGTCCACCCACACATCGGCGGCCACAGTGACGGCGTCCACCCCGGACAGCATGTTGTCGGGCAGCTTGATGTGCCCGCTCGCGCCGCCGAGTACGAGAGCCCCCTCGGCCCAGCTGATGTCCCCGGTGGCGGTGCCGTGACAGCCGTGCCCGGAGGTGTCGTCGGCGCTGGTGTCCAGCGGCCAGTGGGCGACGAGCCCGTCCGCGTCGGCCAGGACAGGGGCGACGCCCCACTTGGCGTTGACCTGGTCGAACTCGTCCTTCGTCACCGGAAGCACGGTGCCGTGCCGAGGGGCCGAGGGCAGCCGGTACTCGGCCGACTTGGTCCACACCCCGCCGGCCAGGTCCGTCGACTCGAAGGGCATGTAGCCGCTCGCGGTGTAGTCATCGACGAACAGGTACCACTTCTCCTCCGTGTTGGACTTGAAGACGAGCGGCCCCTCGCCCTGCGTCATGGCCCCGCTGCCGATGCACTCGGACACCGTGTCCCAGTCCGTGTCGAGCAGATCGGTCGCTTTCTCCTCCAGGATGAACTTCCCGCACGAGGACTGCTCCGCCGACCGCTCATCCTTCGTGAACCGGTAGTACGTCCCGTCGTGCGCGATCACCGTCGAGTCGATCACCGAGTACCCGGGGTCGTTCCACACCTTGGCCTCGCTGAACGTCACGAAGTCCGTGGTCGTCGCGTACAGCATCCGGTTGTAGGTGTCCCCGGTGTGCTCCGTGTCGTCATCGGCGTACAGCTTCGACGCCCAGAAGACGACGTACGCACCGACCTCCTCACTCCAATAGGCCTCGGGCGCCCAGGTGTTGCCCGCCGTCGCCGGAGACACCCGCACCAAACGCTCCTGGGACCAGTTCACCAGGTCCGTCGACTCCCACACCATGATCGACCGGGAGCCGTGCCGCTGGACGTAGTCCCAGCCGGCCCCGCCGTAGATCTTCAGGTCGGTGGCGATGAGAAAGAACGTGTCCCCTTCGGGCGACCGGATGACGAAGGGATCGCGTACGCCCTTGTCGCCGAGGGCGGAGGTCAGCACGGGCTCACCACCGTTCAACTCCCGCCAGTGAAGCGGGTCGTCGCCGCGGCTGAGCGCGAAACGGATCTGCTCGCCGTCGGCGGTGCCCTCACCGGTGAAGTAGACGAAGAGGTAGCCCTCGTAGGCGGCGGCGCTCTTGTCCCCCGCACGGGCGGGAGCCGGGGCGGCAAGCGTCGCGGCCCCCAGAGTGAGAGCTCCGGCGACGAGAAGGTGCCGCCGCGACAGGTTGGCAGCGGGCAGACGGGATGTTCCGTTACGGGGCATACGTACTGGTCCTCGGGGTGCGGGGGGAGCCGGTGGGGGCAGAGCTCGTGGGGGTGGCGGTGGTGTCGGCGTTGGCCAGTGAAGAAGCCCCCAGAGGCCCGGTCAAGGTCCTGGACACGGATTGGTCCGAAAACTCGAAGGCCGATCGATATGCCGAACGGCAAACAGTGGAAAGTCATCGATAAGGGACGCCTTCCGGTGGGTCTACGGGGTCGGCCCGTCCCGCGTCATCTCCATGATCTCCTTGCCGCTCAGCCCGAGTTGGCGCCCCTCTGACACGAGTGCCCGCACCTTCACTACGAGCCGGGCCACCCCCCCGGTCCCGTCCCCCGGCGAGCAGCGCGACGCCAAGCCGCCCGCGCGTCATGAGTAACGAGCGGTTCTCAACGGTCCGCCTTGCGCGAGACCTTGACGACAGAGAGGCCGGATGTGACGATTCCGGCGCTGCGATGTTTGCGTAAACATCGGCAGCGGCCGGGTCTGCCCGCAATGCCGGGCCCACGCCTGTCCCAGCGTGTGTGCGCGCGTTTCCCGCGCCCAACCCGGCAATGCGGCACCGCTGTTCACCGAGTCGCTCTCTCCTGAAGGGGAATATCCGTGCGCATGGCCCGAACCCGTCGTATCTCCTCCGCCGTGGCTGTCGCGGCGGCCGCTCTCGGCGTCGCCGCTCTCTCCGCCGGACCCGCCACCGCGGCCCCGCGAGCGGACACCACCCGGTTCAAGGGCGTCAACTGGGCCGACCCCCGGGACAACTTCGCCGACGACGAGCTCCAGCTCTCCGGCCTGTTGACCACCGACAGCTACCGCGAGACGTACAGCAAGGCGAAGCGGATCATCTCGGCTTTCCGCGCCAACCTCGGGGCCAACACCGTCCGGCTTCCCATCAACCCGTACACGGTGAACGGCAGTTACTGGGACTCCTACCAGGGGGTCATCGACGCGGCCTCCGACCAGGGCTTCAAGGTGATCGTTTCCTACTGGGAGGGAACGGGCGAGCGCAAGGACGGCCTGATCGACGACACCACCACCTACTGGCCCATGTGGAACAGAGTCGTCGACACGTATAAGAACGACTCGCGGGTCTACTTCGAGCCCATGAACGAGCCGCACGGCTACACCGAGACCGAGTGGGCCGACCTGGCCGCGAGGTGGCTGGACACCTACTCCTCCGTCCCGCGCGACCGGGTCTTCGTCAGCGGCGCCGGCTACAACGACCACGTCACCTCCGTCTGCGCCGACCCGCGCCTGGCCGGCACCTATCTGTCGCTGCACCACTATGGCTTCTGGAAGTCGTACGCCACCTACGACCAGTGGGTCGCCGACCTCAAGGAACGCATCGGCGACTGCGCCGGCCGGACGGTCGCGGACGAGTTCGGCTCCCCGATGACCACCGGCCTCGACTACAACGTGCCTACCCCGGACGACAACTTCGTCAACTACCTCCAGGCCGTCACCGACACCTTCCGCGAGCTGAAGATGGGCTCCGTCTACTGGCCCGGCCTGCGCAGCGACGACACGTACTCGCTGCAGACCCTGACCGGCACCGAGGACCGCCCCTGGCTGGCCACCACCAATCAGTCGGGTGCGGACAGGCTCGCCTGGGCGTGGGGGCGCGGCGAGGCGGTCGGGGACTGAGGGTCGCGTGCGAGCGGGGCGGGCTTCGTCGGCCCGCGCCGCTCCCCGCGCCGCTCCCCGCGCCGCTCCCCGCGCCGCTCCCCGCGCCGCTCCCCGCGCCGCTCCCCGCGCCGCTCCCCGCGCCGCTCCCCGCGCCGCTC